>JASBZA010000001.1 GCA_029983685.1 Oscillospiraceae bacterium
TAGCTCAGTTGGTAGAGCAGCTGATTTGTAATCAGCAGGTCGGGGGTTCAAGTCCGTCTGCAAGCTCCATAGGAGGACGATCGGGTACTTAGGCTCGGTCGTCTTTTTTATAGCCTCTAAATAAACAGAAGGACAAGACTTAAGACCAGCGTAAAAAAGGTCATACTGTAAAGTAAAATTCGCAAGAACGTTGGAGGCGGAACGTAGCGGATTACAAAGGATTCTTTGGATTTCTTAGGGTTGTAGTAGACGTCTACCTGGGTCCCTATCGGAAATAGTTCCATCAACGGGGAGTTGTAAACCCTAGCGAAGCTGTTCGTTCGGGAATGGATTTCCAGATGTTCCGGAAGATTATCAGCGGGTGTCAGATTGCTTTTAAGGGAATGCGAATGGTGTCATTATCGGCGTTATATTTAACCAGTGTGCTCTGAACGATAGGAGAGTTTCCGTGTCCCCAACCTTGGGTCGGGTCCAGGGTTTCAGGTTCCGATCCGATGGAGATGACGACACTGTCTTTTTTTATGTCGGTTTTAGGATTTTCTTTCTGACAAGCCGTTATACCGAAGAGTAAGGATATGGTCAAAAGCCAAGCGACGATTTTCTTGTAGGACATGGAGTAGGCTCCTTTTTAAGCGTTTCGCACAAATTACATATGCGTGTAATTTTATCACATTGGTTTTCTATTCACGATTTTTGTTTTAGTCAAATTTATTAGTAATTCACTGAATTGGAATTTTTACTGAATATTCATGAAGAGCGAATATTTGAAAAATAATATCCGTTTTTTGTCATACAAAAGTTGACAGCTTTCTTAAATTCAAGTATTTTTGAACAAATGATAAATAAAATTCATCAAAAGAATAAATTATCATGATTCAATTTACAGAAAAGCTGGTGAATATGATGAGTCAAGTTCGGTCAGATCAAACAACGGATGCTCAAATGGATATTAAGATGCACCCTGCTGTAAGAAGCTACCTCCCCTTGGTTAAATATATTGCCGGCATCTGCGGAGAAAACTGTGAAGTCGTTTTACATGATTTGACAGATATGGAACACTCGGTCGTAGCCGGTGAAAACCTTCATATTACAGGTAGAAAAATTGGTGATAGTATGACCAATTTTGCCTTGAAGGTTGTTTTTAACAAAGCCTATACCAAAGAATCTTTTATTGTGAATTATAAGGCGACAAATTCAGATGGTAGTCGAGTTTTTAAATCATCCACTTTTTACATAAGAGATGAGAATCATAATATCGTGGGTTTATTATGCACAAACTATGATGTAACCCTAGAACTTGAAATGCAAAAACATTTAGAACAGCTTACTCGTTTTACAGATCTCACAAACAATGCCAGAGAAAATAAAGAGTCAACGCTTGCTCCGGATTTGACCGGCGATATAGGGGTTGAAAAATTCCTGAGTTCAAAAGAAGAAACCTTAAACGATATTATTGAAACGACTTTAAGTGAGTATGCCATTCCTGTTAGTCGGATGAAAGTTGAAGAAAAAAAAGATGTGGTCAGAGACTTGAGAGATAAAGGAACTTTTAATCTTAAGTCGGCTGTAAGTTTTGTAGCGGACAAACTGGAAGTATCCGAACCCACTATCTATCGCTATTTAAAAGAAATCAATAACCATTGAATGGAGGATAAAAAATGAATAAGAAAGAAGTTATTGCAACACAATCGGCTCCCGCAGCCATAGGACCTTATTCACAAGGCATTGCCTTTGATGATTTAGTTTTTGTATCCGGTCAATTACCTATTGACGTCAAGACAGGTACCATGCCCGAGAGCTATGCTGCACAGACTGAACAGTCTTTGAAGAATGTTCAAGCTATTTTGGAAGAAGCCGGAAGTTCTTTGGACAAGGCACTTAAAGTAACAGTCTTTTTAAAAGATATGTCGAAGTTTTCAGAAATTAATGAGGTATACGCAAAATTTTTCAATGAAAATCCGCCGGCCCGTTGTGCTGTAGAAGTATCTGAGTTACCTAAAGGCGCATCGGTGGAAATTGAAGCTATCGCCCACAAATAAAGAATTTAAAGGATGCCTTACATGAATGACATAACGAATAAAATGAGAAATGCTTTTCAAAACGCCCAAGGCGGCTTGTTCGCAGCTGTCCAAAAAGCGGATGTAGGCGATCAAGTTGTTCAGTTGATGGCACAAGGCTATACCTTAATGAGTTGGGCTGATCCCTTTTTCCCAGATCCTTCGACACCTTATCATGTGGCCAAAGCCACGGCCGATGCGATTATGGACGGCAAAAGTGCCCACTACACTGCGCCTATCGGGAACGGTCAGTTAAAAGAAAAAATCGCAGAAAAACTAAAAGCACATAATCATTTGGAGGTCATACCTGAACGTAATATCTTGATTACACCTGGATCTGACTCAGGACTCTTTTTTGCCATGCTGCCTTTCATTGAGGCAGGTGATGAGGTCTTAATTCCTGATCCCAGTTATCCTAACAATAAGCAAAACGTGGATATATTGAATGGTAAAGCAATAGCTGTTCCTCTAAGTGCGACTAATAATTGGCAATTTGATTTTGATGTTTTAGAAGGCTATGTCACAGACAAGACTAAAATGCTGGTTTTGACGAACCCCAATAATCCTACTACAACAGTTTTCCGACGCGAAAATTTGGAAGAGTTGGCTTCTTTTGTCGAAAAGCATGATTTGATAGTGGTTGTGGATCAAGCTTTTGAAGACCTGGTTTATGACAACATTGAAATGGTCACTTTTGCTGCTTTGCCGGGTATGTGGGAACGGACTGTCAGTGTTTTCTCATTTTCTAAAGGCATGGGTTTATCCGGCTATCGCGTGGGTTATTTAGTAACGAACGATAAGATTATGGATAAGTTTTTTGCGACAGCGGTGTCGGTTATAGGTGCAACTAATACGGCGGCACAAATAGGTGCGATTGCGGCATTAGAAAACCCCTCATTTGTAGAAGAATATAAGACTGTTCAAAACAAGAGGCGAACATACTGCTATGAACAACTACAAGATATACCGGGTATAAAGATGTTAAAAAGTGAGTCCGGCATCTTATCGTGGATAGATGTCTCAGAACTTTCTGATGACGCAACCATGGTCGATTATCTGCGAGATGAAGCCAAAGTACTGGTGAATGCAGGGTCAACTTACGGACTGTCGGGTCAAGGTTATATAAGGTTGGTTCACGGTGTTTTGCATTCGGATGAAGAATTTGAGGATGCTATCCAAAGAATTCGACGTGCTTTGTTGAATTATAAACAAGGTTAGAAAAGGGGAATAGCTTATGTTGAAATTTATCGGCAAAAGACTACTGATGATGATCCCTGTTCTTTTAGGTGTCATTATCCTGGTTTTTACCATCATGTTCTATACACCCGGTGATCCGGCAAGAATTATGCTGGGGGCCGGAGCTTCGGAAGAGGCTGTTCAACAGCTAAGAGAGGAGAAGGGTCTGAACAGACCTTACTTTGTCCAACTTGGTGACTATATTAAAAATATTGTCTTACACGGGGATTTCGGGGAGAGCTTTCAAACCGGAGAGCCGGTTCTAAATGAAATTTTGGAGCGTTTTCCAACAACCTTGAAACTGGCTTCACTAAGTGTTTTGGTATCGCTTATTGTTGGGCTAAGTATGGGGATTCTATCGGCCACACACCAGTATTCTTGGATAGATAAATTTGCGACAGCTTTTGCCCTATTAGGTGTTTCTATGCCGAGTTTTTGGGCGGGCCTTATGGCAACCATCTTGTTTTCTTCTATATTGGGCTGGCTTCCGGCATCAGGTTCTTACGGTTGGAAATATTGGATTCTTCCTCCTTTGGTCCTGGGTTTGCATTCTGCTGCGTCTATTATGCGTATGACTCGTTCTTCTTTGTTGGAAGTCATTCGTCAGGACTATATTCGTACAGCCCGAGCTAAGGGCCAAAGTGAAAGAAAAGTAATTGTTGTTCATGCCCTAAGGAATGCTCTTATTCCGGTTGTCACTGTTGTCGGTATGCAGTTCGGAGTTCTCTTAGGAGGGTCAATCTTAATTGAGTCTGTCTTTGCCTTACCCGGTTTAGGACGTCTAATCATCGGTGCCATAGGTAAAAGAGATCGTATGGTAGTCCAAGGCGGCGTCTTGTTTTTGGCCTTGTCTTTTAGCTTTGTAAACCTACTGGTGGATATTCTCTATGCTTATATTGATCCCAGAATAATGTCACAATACAAGGCTTTGAATAAAAAGAAAAAGAAGGTGAGCAAAAATGTCTAGACGTAAACGCGCATCAATTGGGACAAGCTCATCGCATAGTGGCTATTGGGCTAATGCTTGGGGTAGGCTGAAGAAAAATAAGAGTGCTATCGTAAGCTTAATCCTCCTTATTCTTATGATTTTAGTCGCTATTTTTGCTAAATATGTGTCGCCCTATCCTTATGATTTACAGAATCCGGCAGAGGCTTATCAAAGTCCTTCCGCACAGCATTGGTTGGGAACGGATAACTTCGGACGAGATATTTTATCCCGAATTATTTATGGTGGCAGGATTTCTTTGTTTGTAGGTTTCTTCTCTATCTTTTTTGCCATTATTGTAGGCGGGATCTTAGGGGCAGTGGCAGGCTATTATGCCGGAAAAATTGATAATATCTTAATGCGAACCATGGATATTCTTATGGCCATCCCCGGCTTGCTGTTGGCTATTACTCTGGCGGCTGCCTTTGAGCCGGGCCTTAGAAACGTCATTATTGCTATCGGTGTAGCAGAAGTTCCTTTTTATGCACGAATATTACGGTCATCGGTCTTGTCACTTAAAGAACAGGAGTTTATTGAAGCTGCTAGATGTATTGGCGCTTCTGATAAACGCATTATCCTAAAGCACATTATTCCTAACTGCCTGGCTCCTATTATTGTCCAGTCTACATTAGGCATGGCAGGGGCGATATTGTCCGTAGCATCATTAAGTTTCTTAGGCTTAGGTATTCAGCCTCCGACACCCGAGTGGGGTTCTATGTTGTCAAATGCGCGCCAGCATATTCTTAATTATCCTCATATGGTTGTCTTCCCGGGATTAGCAATCATGCTGACCATATTTGTCTTAAATATATTAGGTGACGGATTAAGAGATGCATTAGACCCCAGACTTAAAGATTGAGAGAATTTTTATGGCCAATAAACATTTTTTAGAAATTAAAGATTTATCCATCCACTATAAGACGGACAGTGGTCTGGTCAAAGCGGTGAACAATCTATCTCTAAACCTTGATAAAGGTGAAAGTCTGGGTTTAGTAGGTGAAACCGGCGCAGGGAAGACTACTACAGCTTTGGGAATTATGAACCTCATTCCGGATCCTCCCGGTATTATTGCATCCGGTGAAATATTCCTGGAAGGCGAGAATATATTAATGCTGAATAGGCAAGAGATGCGAAAACTACGTGGTAATAAAATTTCTATGGTTTTCCAAGATCCTATGACCAGTTTAAATCCGGTTATGAGTGTCGGTAAGCAGATTGCGGAAAGTATACAGATTCATGAGAAGCTTTCCAAAGTTGAGGCCGAAAAGCGAGCCGTAGACGTTCTTGAGATGGTTGGTATACCCGGTGAGAGATTTAACGAATATCCGCATCAGTTCTCCGGAGGCATGCGCCAACGTGTGGTTATAGCCATTGCCTTGGCCTGTAAACCGGACTTGCTTATAGCCGATGAGCCAACGACCGCCCTGGATGTGACCATTCAAGCCCAGGTGCTGGATTTAATTTCTAATTTGAAGCGCGAACAAAATACGTCCATGATTCTAATTACGCATGACTTAGGTGTTGTAGCGGAGGTCTGCGAAAAAGTTGCCATTATGTATGCCGGAGAATTAGTAGAATATGGTACCTTGGATGATATTTATAACCATACAAAACATCCTTATTCTATAGGTTTATTTGCCTCTATTCCTAATATTTATAGTGAGGAAAAACGGTTGACGCTCATTCCCGGTTTGATGCCTGACCCAACAGACTTACCTGAAGGATGTAGTTTCTGTAGTAGATGTAACCGGGCTGTGGAGCAATGCAAGGTTCATAATCCGGCCTTGGTAGAGACCGATCCCGGACATTTTGTTCGTTGTATTCACTATGAAGAGGGAGGTGCCTTGTAATGGCAAGTTTGCTGGAAGTTCGTCATTTGAAAAAATACTTTCAAACCCCTTCGGGAACCCTGCATGCCGTTGATGATGTTAACTTCGCCATAGAAAGCGGTGAGACGCTGGGAGTTGTAGGGGAGAGTGGTTGCGGCAAAAGTACATTGGGCAGAACCATTGTTCATTTGTTGGCACCCACTTCCGGTCAAATCATTTTTGATGGAAAGGATATTTCCTCTCCGTCCAAAAAAGAACTCAAGCAACTGCGTAAAGAAATGCAGATGGTTTTTCAAGATCCATTTTCTTCGTTGAATCCCCGAATGACCGTCAAAAGCATCATTCAGGAAGCAATGGAAATACATAAGTTATATGGTGGAGACCGACGTAGACAGGAACAAGAAGTCTTTAAACTGATGGATACGGTGGGTTTGGCTAAACGTTTAGCTGACTCTTACCCTCATGAGTTAGACGGAGGACGCAGACAGCGTATCGGTATAGCCAGAGCTTTGGCCTTGGAGCCTCGTTTTATTGTCTGCGATGAACCGGTCTCGGCTTTGGATGTGTCTGTACAGGCACAGATTTTAAACCTTATGCAGGATCTTCAGGAAGAAAAAGACCTAACTTATATTTTTATTACCCATGACTTATCGGTTGTAAAACATATCTCAGATAATATTTGCGTCATGTACCTAGGGAAAATAGTTGAACAATGCTCAACCGATAAACTATTTGAGAAACAATACCATCCCTATGCACAAGCATTACTGTCTGCCATACCTATTCCTAAGGTAGGCATCCAGAGAAAGCGTATTCTTCTTAAAGGTGAAATCACATCACCCATAGATCCTAAGCCTTGTTGTAGGTTTGTGGCGCGTTGCCCTCATGCTATTTCGCTTTGTTCCGAAGAAGAGCCTAAACTTTTAGAAGTAGAGGAGGGACGTTTTGTAGCCTGCCATTTGCAAAAAATAGGCCGAGCTGTGGAGTTGACGGTTCCGGATGCTGATGTAGTTATTATCAACCAATAAAGGCAGATTTTATCTTCCTAAGAGGATAGATAATTTCTATAGAAGACAAATGATGAGAGGAGAAAAAATATGAAAAAGAAAAAGATGACAGTGTTCATGGCAGTGCTATCGGCTGCTGCCATCATGCTTACTGCTTGCGGTGGCGGAGGCAAAGGCGGCAATGGTACGAAAGGCGCAAAGGATACGCTGACGGTGGGTCTTACCGCAAATCCAATCACGTTGGATCCTTACAATACGACCGACTCACCGGCATCTAAGGTCAATAAGAATATTCATGAGACCTTGGTTAAATATGACGATGAGATGAATATTGTGCCTTGCTTAGCTGAGAGCTGGGAAATTACAGACGATACCACTTATATTTTTAAGATTCGTCAGGGCGTTAAATTTCACAATAGTGAAGAGCTGACTGCTAAGGATGTTAAGTTTTCTTTTGATATGCAAAAAGATAATCCCCATGCGGAGTCTGTAACCGGAATGGTCGACTTTGACAATTGCAAAGCCGTAGACGATTACACTTTTGAGCTTAAACTTAAAAAACCTTTCGGTTCAATCTTACAGCACTTAACGCAGGCGGTAACATCTATTGTCAATGAGAAAACTTATACAGAAAATAAAGAAAACTACGGATCCAACCCTGTCGGAACCGGCCCATTTAAGTTTGAAGAATGGAAGAAAGATGACTTTATCAATCTGGCAAGAAATGATGAGTACTGGGGTGACAAGGCTAAAGTTAAGCAGCTGGTTTTCCGTATTATCCCGGAAAGCTCAACCCGTGCAATTGAAGTTGAAAGTGGCGGTGTTGATATTGCAACCAAGATTGCTCCTACGGAAGTGAAACGTTTGGAGAAAAACAACAAGGTCGTTGTTGATTTAACACCTTCTTTCTCTACCCAATTTGTTGGATTCTGTCTCAAAAACGATAAACTTCAAAATGTTAAATTACGCCAAGCTATCAACTATGCTATTGATAAAGAAGCCATTCTGAACGTGGCCTATCAAGGTATTGGTTTAGTAGCTAGCGCTCCTATGAGTCCTGGCCACTGGGGCTATGACGATAGCTTACCTCCTTTCACCAGAGATTTGGAAAAATCTAAGAAGCTCTTGGAAGAAGCAGGTTTTAAAGACGGACTGTCATTAACCTTAACTACGGATGAAGATCAAGTTCGCAGAGATGTAGCAGAAATGGTCCAAGCCCAATTAGGCGAGGCCGGCATTGAAGTTAAAATGCAGACGTTGGAAAGAGGCGCTTTCATTGATGCTGTTATCCAGGGTAATTTGGAACTCTTTATCTTAGGATGGAGTGACTTCGGAACGCCTGATTACGGTCTGGCCTTGGTAAATCCTGCGCTCAAGGGAGCCGGTGGTAATATGGCTTTCTATGATAACCCCGAAGTAGAAGAGCTTTTGACCAAAGCACAAGCTTCCACGGATGATAACGAACGTATGGAGCTTTATAAAAAGGTTCAAGAAATCAGCTGGGAAGAATCCCCCTATGTTTTCTTGCAGCATGATACAGAAGTAACGGTATATAGTAGTCAGCTCAAAGGCTTTAATATTAAAGCAGACGGCGATTCCGACTACACTAAAATGTATTTTGAATAAGTATAGACTTATGATTTTTAACTTCTTAATAAAGCCCTGTATCTTAAGCCTGAGGTACAGGGCGCTTTAACCTAAAAGAGGGAAGGAGACATATGAATAATAAGCTAGTTAAAGCCATGAAAGAGAAGATGAAGTCCGCAGGGCTTTATCTCTTAAAGGACCAAGCTCAAACAGCGCAAAAGGTTTTGGAAGAAAGATTAACAAAATTGGTGCCTTTGGCTATGGAAGAAGCGCATGTAGACTGCTGGGTAAACGTTTCCAGAGAATATTGTGAAGATCCGGTTTTCCGTTCGCTGGTTTCATGGGACATGCCTAATGCTCATCGTCTGAATATTATTCTTTTTATTCAAAAAGAGGGAGAAAATTTAAGACGCTATGCTATAGGCGGCTTTTCAGAACTTAGCTTGGCTTTTTATGAATCTTTAAATCAAAAAGGTAAGAGCGAATGGGATATATTGGGAGATATTCTGAAAAAAGAAAACCCTTCTTCTATTGCGATTAATAAGAGTTCCGTCTTAGCCATAGCCGATGGCCTAACAGCAACTATGGAAACAGAGCTCACGCGTACGCTTCCGCAAGTATTGCAATCCAGACTGTGTAGCTCGGAAAATGTTGTAGTGTCTTATATGCAGCTTGTAACGGACTTTGAAAGAAAGCTCATGGAGACCATCGTTGAAGTGACGCACGACATGATTGATTATGCTTTCAGTAAAGAGGCGATAAGTGTTGGTCAAACGACAACGACAGATTTGGAATGGTTAATTCGAGATATGATGGGCCAATTGGAGACTGATTTTTGGTTTGGTCCTGATATAGATCTGCAGCGCCAAGGATCATCTGTTAGCCGCATGTTCCATGAAACTATAGAATATGGGGATTTGTTACACTGTGATATAGGTTTCAAGCCTAAATTTATTAACCTTCATTCGGATGTACAGCGTTTAGCCTATGTCTTAAAAGAGAATGAAGAAAATCCTCCGGAGGGTATCGTAAAGGTTTTAAAAGCAGGCAATACATTCCAGGAGATTGTGATGGAGGCCATGGAAGAAGGAAAAACAGGTAACCGGATTTTCTTAGAAGCGTTAGAAAAAGCCAAAAAACTGGGTTTAAAACCCATGCTTTATACACATCCTTTAGGAACATACGGACATGGGGCCGGGCCCGTTTTCGGACAATACGGGAAACAGGAAGCCATACCCGGACGAGGAGACTTTATAGTAAGGAATAACACCTGCTATGCCTTAGAACTAAATTGTCTGACCTCTGTTCCGGAATGGGATGGCCAAGAAGTATTTGCTTACTTAGAAGATGACATTTGTTTCAATAAAGAAGCTTTTTTCCTAAGTGGTCGTCAGACTACATTACTCTTGGTCTAAAAATTAATCTATTGGAATTCCTCAATGTCCTTGGTCTCGCCGATGAGGATAATCATATCCCCGTCTCGGATCACTTCCTGGCCCAGATTGGAGATAATCACTTCGGATTTGCGTCGGATGGCCACGGCATTGAGGTGATAGGTATTACGAAAGTCCAGGTCAATCAAGGTCTTGCCAAACCAGGATGGGCTGGCCTTGACTTCAACCAAGGAGTATTTATCGCTGAAGTGGATGTACTCCATAATATTGTTACCGGATAGACTTCGGGCCAAACGTACCCCCATATCACGTTCGGGGAAGATAATTTGGTTGGCGCCTAATTGCTCCAAGACGGTTTTTTGCATGTCGGAATTGGCCTTGGCAATAATCCTGGGAATATTGTATTTTTTTGCCTGCATTAGGCCGATAATAGAGGACTCTAAATTGGTACCTATAGCGACCACAGCCACATCGAAGTTGGAAAGGCCCAGCTCCTCAACTGCTGAGTCATCGGACAAGTCACACTGGATAGCGGTTGTAACATGGTTGGCGATGTTTTGAATCAGGTCATATTCTTTATCAATGACCATAACTTCGACATTGTGCTGGAATAGCTCCATAGCGATGGCTGATCCGAAACGACCTGCGCCGAATACGACAACAGATAAATTCATTGCTTCACACTTTCTATTAGATGAGACCTGGGGTCTCAAGCAAAATTTTATTACTTGCTTCTTATTTTACCCTATTGTGATGTTTGCTTCAGGATAACGTATATGACTGGGGCTGACCCTGTTGCTAATCGCCATACCTAAGGTCAAAGGACCGAGCCTACCAGAGTACATCATAATGATGATGAGCAGTTTTCCGATTGGCGTTAGGGATGGCGTTATACCGCGACTGGTGCCGACTGTGCCGTAGGCAGAGACGGTTTCAAAGAAAAGATTAATAAAAGAATCTTTCTCCGTCATGGTAAGCACGAAAGTAACCAGAGCGATTAAGCCAATACTGACAATTACCAGGGATAGAGCTTTACGGATAGTTCTGATGGGGATATGTTTATTGAATACGCCGGGCTCGTCCTGACCTTTTAACGTACTGATTGTTGTGATAATCAGCACACCGAATGTGGTCGTTTTTAGGCCGCCTGCGGTAGATCCGGGAGAGCCTCCGATAAACATCAGAAGTATCAGCAAAAATGCCGTCGAGTCACGCAGGGCGGGAATAGGGACCGAGTAAAAACCGGCGGTGCGTGCCACAACTGATTGAAAGAAAGATTGCGTAATTTTTGTGTGGGTTTCCTCTTGGGCCAGGGTCAAAGGATTATTATATTCCAGAACCAGGAAGCCCAGGGCACCGACCAAAATCAAGATACCGGACATCAATAAGACAATCTTGGCATGGGTGGAAAGAAGCTTAAATTTCCTTTTTCTTATGATTTCCTGGGTGACAAAAAAGCCCAAGCCGCCGATTATTACTAGAGCCATAAGAGTGATATTAATAAGCAGGTCATCTCTTAGGGGATAGATAGAGTCACCCATAATATCAAAGCCTGCATTACAAAAGGCTGATACGGAGTGGAAAACAGCATACCAGAAACCTTTTTTCAGGCCAAAGAGAGGGATGAAACGAATGCTTAAAAGCAGAACACCGCTACCTTCTATAATAAAAGTAAAAGTAAGAACATAACGAAGCAGTCTAACGATACCGGTTAAAGACTCCACATTTAATTGTTCTTTCAGAATTTGCCGAGTCACCAGGCCAATCTTTTGGCCTATAATCATAGGGATAAGCGTTGCGAAGGTCATGATGCCCAGGCCGCCGATTTGTATCAAGATAAGAATAATCAGCTTGCCGGCGAAATTGAAGGTTTTGGCCGTGTTTAAAACGGTTAAGCCGGTTACGCATGAGGCGGAGGCAGCTGTAAAGAGAGCATTCAGATAGCCTATGGATTGGCCGGTTTGGGTGACAAAGGGTAAGGATAAAAAGATAGACCCCAATAAGATGATGGCGGCGAAGCCCAGGAGTAAAAATAAAGGTGGATTGAGAAAGATTTGGTTTCCCATCTTTTGCAGCATTTCGGTTCGCTGTTTCTGACGTGCCATAAATAAGTTTAAAGATCTTCCTTTCCGTACCGTGACGTTATGGCCTATTATAACGATTTTTGCCTCCGAGGGCACACCGGTCGGAAGAAATTCTTATCTTTTAAAGTCTTTTGTGCTAGATTAGAAAAATGGATGACTTAAAACACAAGGAAAAATGCGATGAACGCTTTTCGCGCCTGTCTCTAATTTTGAAAGATGAGGGCCTTAGGAGACTGGAAGAGTCCACTGTAATGGTCTTAGGCTTGGGCGGCGTGGGCTCTTCTTGTGCCGAGGCTTTGGCCAGAGGCGGCGTGGGCACTTTAATCCTCTTGGATCGGGACACGGTTGAGATTACGAATATTAACCGCCAGGCTCTGGCTTTTACGTCTACTTTGGGTAAGGCCAAAGCCGATGTCATGGAAGCCATGGTGAAAGAAATCAATCCGTCTTGCCGGGTTTACAGCCGGAAAGTTTTTTTAACTCCGGACAATATTCCGACCGTTTTATCTTCCTTTCCCAGGTCGGACTATATTATCGACTGCATTGATACGGTTAGCCAGAAACTGGCTTTGGCCGAATGGGCTATTAGAGAAGAAATTCCTCTCCTGTCTTCCATGGGGGCGGCTAACAAATTAGACCCCACAAAACTAAGTTTTTCTTATATTGAAGAAACCTCAAATTGCCCCTTGTCTCGAGTGATGCGTAAGGAGTGCCGCAATCGAGGCATACGGAAACTGGAAGTCCTTTATTCATCCGAAATCCCTATGAAGCAAGTGTCCGGCGGACGTGATAAGGCAAGTCATCTGGGCACCATGAGCTACATGCCTCCTATCATGGGCCAAATGCTGGCCGGCAAGGTCTTGTGCCGCTTGTCGGGCCTGGAAACTTATAAGAATAAGAGCCGGATACGATGAGTTTTCTGCTAGATACCCACTACCATACGGATTTTTTGCCGGGAAAGGATTTAAGGCAGGCTTTCTTGGAAGAAGCAAAGAAAGAAGGCTTTATACCGGTTCATATGAGCCTGATGCCTTCGACGTTTGAAGGACTTTACGAAGACTTGAGCCTACAAACGCCCTTTCTGGCCTTGGGCTATCATCCCTGGTGGATTGGAAATAGAGAAGAGGTCTTGAAAGAGTTAGATATCTTTCGTTCCGAGCTTAGGAAAACTCGCTATATAGGCGAAATCGGTTTGGATTTTAGCCCCAAAGGTCTAAACAAAGCGAGTAAAGACCTACAAGAAGACGTTTTTAGCGCTATCTTAAAAGCAATTTTAGCAGAAGTTCATAAGAATCCTGCCCAATCTCCCTATATTCTTTCAGTCCATGCAGTAAGGTCTGCCGGTCGAATTATGGATATCTATGAAGATTTTGGTCTTTCCAAAGAAAAGATTATTTTAATATTTCATTGGTTTTCCGGTACGGGGGATGAACTTACCAGGCTCAGAAAAATGGGCTCCTATGTATCTTTTAATGCTTTTATGCTTAAGACCAAGAAGGGCAGGTCTTATAGTCAGCAGATTGAGGAGAATAAGATTCTCTTGGAGACCGACCTGCCGGATGAAGTAAATCTTATAAAAAAAGAAGAAGACTACCGGCTAAGCGCCCGGGCTTTGGCCCGAGAAGCAGCCTGTAGTCTTCAGTCTAGTCTGGATACCATAAGTAAGCTTCGCGGTGAAGCCATGAGGCTAAAGATAGAAGAAAACCAATCCCGCCTCTACTTTAGCGAACATTAATTTTCTTTTACCCTAATAAGCGTATTGTAAAAACCTGCCAAGATAATCATGACGACAATGCAAGTAGCGGTTTCAAAGAGGAAGTCCGTGCCGTTAAAAAGGAATGAGTAAAGATAAGGACTTTGGCCTTCGGGTGCGTACTGACCATAATAAACAAAGCCTGAAATAAAGTGGATACAATATCTTAAGAAAGATCCGACCAGAGTCGCTGAAACGGCCAGGCCTATGGGCTTACCCATTTTGTGGTTTTTGGGAGCCAAGGCTCTTTGCATAGCCGGTTGGAAAAGCCCTGCCATGCCGATAAGGCTGAACGAAAACAAATAATCGAGGAAGACCTGAACCGGACTGATGATATCGGCCTCACCCAATACTATCTGCAAGATACTCCACAAAAGTCCTCCCATGATACCGGGCCAGAGGCCACGGCGAAGGGCCAGGATAATAATAGGAAGCATCTTGACGGTGATCTTGAATCCCTTAGGTGTGGGGATAAAGTCCAGAATCATGGCTAAGGCCGCGAAAAGGGCTATCTCGATTAGAACTTGCAATCTCTTATTGTTCTGCATAAAAAATCTCCTTCTAAAAACAAGGAGACGCTGATGACTTCGCTAACCAGAAACGATTTCGACGCAAGTACTAACTTGATCCGATCGTGAGGGTATAATCTCAGCCTCGGGGGCACCCCTTGTTTCTCTAAATACTTTATCGAGGATAGGTTTCGTTAGACACTTTGTCAAGAAAACCACACAGTTTCAGATTGTTTTCACATTTGCTTAATGCTGTAGACAGAATTCTTTTGTTTAATATAGTTGTAGCAATAAGGTTTGCTACTCCTCTTTTTTCATTATTTTTCTCCTCTTGCTTAGGACCCCGGTTGTGGCTACCGGGGGTCCTTTCTTTTTGCCTTGAAATCTCTATAATATTAGGGGATTAGTCCGTTCATTTTTTATTTTCATGCGAAGGAGAATCTATGAAAACAGATGTCCAGATTGCACAAGAAACCAATCTTTTGCCTATTCAGGCCATAGCCGATAAGCTGGGGCTTCGAAGTGAGGAGATTTTGCCTTACGGTCATGATAAGGCAAAAATAAACCTGGAAGCCTTAGATAAGAGAGAAAACCAAGAAGACGGTAAACTCATTCTTGTAACCGCTATTAATCCTACTCCGGCCGGAGAGGGTAAGACTACAACCAATGTCGGTTTGTCCATGGCACTTAATAAGTTGGGCTATAAGGCAATTACCACATTGCGTGAACCATCTCTGGGTCCTTGTTTCGGGATTAAGGGAGGAGCTGCCGGTGGAGGCTATGCCCAGGTCCTTCCCATGGAAGATATAAACCTGCATTTTACCGGAGACTTTCACGCTATTACCTCGGCTCACAACCTTTTGGCCGCTATGGTCGATAACAGTCTCCACCAGGGTAACCCCTTGAATATGGACCCTAAGCGTATCGTATGGAATCGTGTTCTGGACATGAACGACCGTGCCCTTCGAAACATCGTTATCGGTATGGGGAAGAGAGGTGACGGTGTGGTGCGCGAATCCTCCTTCGATATTACGGTTGCGTCGGAAATTATGGCTATCTTGTGCCTGGCCAATGACATGGAAGACCTTAAAGACCGCTTGGGCCGTATGGTCGTAGCCTATACTTATGATAATAAGGAAGTTGTGGCCAAAGATTTAGGTGCCGTCGGAGCCATGGCACTTCTTCTAAAAGACGCTATTAAACCCAACCTGGTTCAGACGACCGAGAACACGCCGGCCTTGATTCACGGTGGTCCCTTCGCCAACATCGCCCACGGCTGTAACTCCGTTCTGGCAACGAAGATGGGCTTAAAGTTAGCTGACTACTGCGTTACGGAAGCAGGCTTCGGTGCCGACTTGGGTGCCGAGAAATTCTTGGATATTGTTTGTCCTCAAGCGGGCCTTAAACCGGATGCTATTGTTTTAGTTGCGACCATCAGAGCCCTTAAGATGAACGGCGGTGTGGCCAAAGACGATTTAGACCACGAAGATCTGGAAGCTTTGGATAAGGGTTTGGCCAACTTGCTGCAACATATCGAAAACTTGCAAAAATACGGTGTGGGCCTGGTTGTTGCCATCAACCGTTTCCCCACCGATACGGAAGCGGAGATTGAATTACTAAGAGACAAGGTCAGCGAGTCCGGTATTGAGATCGTTCTTTCCGAAGTCTTTGCTAAAGGTGGCGAGGGCGGTCTGGATTTGGCCCGGGCTGTGGTAGATTTATGTAATAAGCCCAGCCACTACATGGCGCTTTATAGACCCGACATGACGCTTCGCCAAAAGATGAACACCGTGGCGAAGGAAATCTACCGGGCAGGTGATGTGGTTTATCAGAAAGGTGTTATTTCTAAGCTCAAGAAGTTTGAGCGCATGGGCGCGGGGAATTTACCCATCTGTGTGGCCAAGACACAATATTCTTTCTCGGATGACCCCAAGAAATTAGGGGCACCTAAGGATTTCGCGCTGACCGTCCGCGATGTCAAAATCAGTGCGGGAGCAGGTTTTGTGGTTTTCCTGACCGGAGAGATTATGACTATGCCGGGTCTTCCTAAAGACCCTCAGGCCGTCCACATGGATATTCTGGAAGACGGTACTATTATCGGATTATCTTAAAACATAGGAGACTACATGCCGAAGCAAAGCAAATACGATAACGACAGTATTTCACAATTAAAAGGAGCGGACCGAGTCCGCTTAAGACCGGGCGTCATCTTCGGCTCCGACGACATCGTCGGGGCCCAACACGCCTTTTTTGAGATTTTATCGAACTCCCTGGATGAAGCCAGAGAAGGTTTCGGTCATCAAATTTGGGTCAAGCGCTACAAGGACAACAGTATTGAAGTGATGGACGAAGGCCGAGGTATTCCTTTGGACTATAACCAAAAAGAAAAGCGCTTCAACTGGGAGCTGGTCTACTGTGAACTCTACGCTGGAGGAAAATACAATACCTTACAAGGAGAGAACTACGAGTATTCATTGGGCTTAAACGGCCTGGGTGCTTGTGCGACCCAGTATGCCTCCGAATATTTCGATGTCGAAGTGTGCCGCGATGGGTATATCTATAAGCTCCATTTCGAAAAAGGCAACAACATAGGAGGCCTTTCAAAAGATAAGGCGCCTAAGTCCAGGCCTTCCGGCTCCAGACAGCGTTTTAAACTGGACCGCGAAGTCTTTACTGAGATTGACTTCAGTCTGGAGTTTTTCACGAACACCTTGAAACGCCAGGCTATCGTGAATGCCGGTGTATCCTTCCATTTTGAAGATGAAATAACCGGGACGAAAGAAGATTTTCTCTATCCCGAAGGTATTTTGGGCTTTGTTAAAGAAGTCAATGCCGACAAGGGTTTTACCGAACCGATTAGCTGGGAATCCGAGGGAAGAGGACAAGATCGAAAAGACCGCCCTGAATATAAGCTTAAAGTCGAACTTTCGTTTTGCTTTAATAATGAGATTCAGCTCCAAGAGTACTACCATAACTCGTCTTGGTTAGAGTACGGCGGTTCTCCGGAAAAGGCCGTCAGAGCCGGCTTCACCCAGGCTTTGGATCGCTTATTAAAAGAAAACGATAAGTATAAGGCCAATGAACCCGGTATCACCTGGCAGGATGTCAGCGACTCGTTGATTTGTGTTATTAACTCTTTCTCGACGCAAACTTCCTACGAAAACCAGACCAAGAAGGCTATTAATAACCGTTTTATCCAGCGTTTCATTACCGATATGATCAAAGAACGCCTGGAAGTCTGGTCCATAGAAAATAAGGACCAATCGGACAAGGTCTTAGAGCAGATGCTCATTAATAAGAGAAGTAGGGAGAGCGCCGAACGTCAACGTGTCACCATTAAGCGTAACCTTATGGGGACGATTGACATTAATAACCGAGTCAAGAATTTTGTGGACTGCCGGTCTAAAGACATCGATAAAAGAGAGATATACATCGTTGAGGGTAATTCGGCTTTGGGCTCGGTCAAAATGGGCCGCGATGCTGAGTTCCAGGCAGTTATTCCCATCAGGGGTAAAATCTTGAACTGCCTTAAGGCGGATTTAAATCAGATTTTTAAGTCCGATATTATTATGGACCTTCTGAAGGTCATAGGAACCGGTGTAGAGGTCAAGAATAAGCAAAACAAACAGATCGGTGAGTTTGATATTAACAACCTGCGCTGGTCCAAAATTATCATCTGTACCGACGCCGATGTGGACGGCTTTCAGATCAGAACCTTGCTTTTGGCCATGTTCTATCGCCTGACCCCGACGCTTCTTAGAGAAGGTTATATCTATATCGCCGAGTCTCCGCTCTACGAGATGACCTACCGGAAGAAAGGTGAAGAGAAGACCTTCTTCGCTTTCGACGAGAAGGAGAAAAACGCCATTATTAAAGAACACGGCGCCCAAAACCTCCATGCCCAACGTTCCAAGGGTTTAGGTGAGAATGAACCCGAGATGATGTGGCAAACCACAATGAACCCTCAGACCAGACGCTTAATTCAAGTCCATGCGGAAGACGAGGCCAAGATGAAGCAAAGCTTCGAGCTCTGGCTGGGTAATGACCTGGCCGGCCGCAAGACCTTTATCGAAGAAAACGGCCATCTTTATATGGACATGCTGGACTTAGACTAGGAGGAAAGGACTTTGGCAGGAAAAAAGAAAAATAAAAATCAAAATCAGATGCGCTTAGAAGATTTGGAAGTAGCACCGGCCATTATTCATAACGAACGGATTACCGACACCTTAGAGACCAACTACATGCCTTATGCCATGTCGGTTATTGTATCCCGTGCCATACCCGAGATTGACGGTTTTAAACCGGCCCACCGTAAGCTCCTTTATACCATGTATAAGATGGGTCTACTGAAAGGCCCCAGGACCAAGTCGGCCAATATCGTCGGCCAGACCATGAAACTTAATCCCCACGGTGACCAGACCATCTATGAAACCATGGTCCGTCTTACCCGAGGAAACGGCGCCTTGCTTCACCCTTATATCGACTCTAAAGGGAACATGGGTAAGCAATATTCTCGCGACATGCAGTATGCGGCGCCCCGTTATACCGAGGCCAAACTGGATGCCTTTTCAGAAGAGCTTTTCCGCTCCATTGACCAGGAAGTGGTGGACTTTGTTCCCAACTACGACGGAACCTTGGATGAGCCGACGCTCTTACCGACCTCTTTTCCGGCTGTTTTAGTAAACGCCAACCAGGGTATTGCCGTTTCTATGGCATCCAATATCAGCCCCTTTAACTTAGAAGAGGTCTGCTCGGCCACTATTAACTATATTAAAAACCCCGCATCGGACCCCATGACCGTTATGCCGGCACCAGATTTTCCGGGAGGTGGCCAGCTTATCTATAACTTGGATGACATGCGGGCCATCTATGAGACGGGCAGGGGGAGTTTTAAACTTAGGGCTAAATACCGTATCGATAAGAAAAACAGTTTGGTCGAAATCTACGAGATTCCTTATTCGACAACCGTTGAGGCCATCATCGATTCTATCGTAGACCAGGTCAAATCCGGCAAGCTTAAGGATATTAACGACGTAAGAGACGAGACTGACTTACAGGGCTTGAAGATTACCTTGGACTGCAAGCGCAGTACCGACTATGAGCTACTGATTCAAAGGCTTTTCCAGTTAACGCCCATGGAGTCGTCGTTTTCCTGTAACTTCAATATTTTGATTAACGGGACACCCAGGGTGATGGGGGTGAAGTCCATCATCGCCGAGTGGCTGGTTTTTAGAAGGACCACCGTACGACGGGGGAAGATTTTCGAACTGGGCCAAAAGACCGACCGGCTCCACTTATTGAAGGCTCTGGAAAAGATTCTTTTGGACATCGACCGCGCCATTAAGATTATCCGAGAAACTGACGAAGAGCGCTTGGTTATTCCTCATCTTTGTGAAGCTTTTGACATCGATACCGACCAGGCCGAATTTGTGGCAGAGATTAAGCTACGTAATTTGAACCGTGAGCATATTTTAAAGAGACTAAAAGATGTTAAAGTCTTGGAAGACGAAATTGCCGAAACGCAAAAGATTTTGGAAAATCCGGATCTTTTGGATCAGCTTATTATTGACGACTTGGAACGCATTATTGAGCGTTACGGTCAGGACCGTAAGACCGAGCTGATAGACGAAAAGGATATCAAGGAGGTCGACCATACAGATTTTATCGATGACTTTAACCTTAAGGTCTTCTTAACAAAACACGGCTATCTTAAAAAGTTGGCCTTAACCTCTCTTAGAAGTGCGGGAGACCTGAAGACCAAAGAGAGCGACTACATTATCCAGGAGATTGAAGGCACGAATAAAAATCTCTTATTTGTCTTTACCTCTTTGGCCCAATGTTATCGTATCCCGCTCTATGACCTGGAAGACAACAAACCTTCGGACTGGGGCAATTACCTGCCCAATGTCTTGGACTTCGATAAGGATGAAGAGCCGGTCTTTATTGTCTTACAGACCATAGGCGAAGACGATAAGGAAGAAGACCGTTACCAAGGTGAAATTTTGGTCGGTTTTGATTCCGGCAGAGTGTCCAGAATAGACCTTAATTCCTATGTCACCAAGACCAGGAGACGGAAGCTAAAGAACGCTTTCTTTACCAATGAAGCGCCTGTAGGAGGTGTGTACTTGCCGCCCTTAGAAGAGAGGCAGGAAGAATCCGATGTCTTCTTATTAAATGACCAGGACCAGTTGGTCTTGTTTAACGCTTCTCTCATAGAACAGGTCAACAACCGGTCCAATCGTGGTCAAAAGGTACAAAAACTAAAAAGAAAGAGCAAGAGTGTCTACTTCGGTCCCGCAGATAAGCTAAAGTTGGAGGACCCGGAATATTACCGGATCAAAACTTTAGACCAGAACGGTCGCTATTTAAGGGAGAACGATAAAGATGCTATCCAAGAAAATATATGATTTGGCCGTAATCGGCAGTGGCGGAGGGACCTACCTTCCGGATAAGGCTATTGAAACGGGACACCAAGTAGCCCTGATTGAAGGAAGCGATTGGGGCGGAACTTGCCTCAACCACGGCTGCATCCCCACTAAGATAATGGTGCATGTAGCCGATGTCATTAAGATGACTAGACAGGGACAGGACCTTGCCTTGAAGGGCAATCCCATGGAGGTCGATTGGCCCAAGTTAGAAGAACGGGTCTTTTCTAAGCTTCAAGAAGGCGAGGGCATGGTAGACTATTACGCCCCTTATCCTAATATTGATCTTTATAAAGCCTTTGCTTCTTTTGCCGGTCGCGAAGAGATTGAAGGTGAAACAATCTTCGTTTTGAATCTCAGCAAAGGCGGCCAAAAGCAGGGCCAAATCAAAGCCCGTCAAGTGGTTATTGCCAATGGTGCCAGAACCAATATTCCTATGGGGCTAGGCTTGGAAGAGGTAAAGCCTCTGACATCCGAAACGCTTTTCAAACGGGAAACTTGGCCTAAAACCCTGCCTAAGACCATGCTTATCTTGGGTGGCGGTGATATCGGTACGGAATTTGCTTATGTCTTCCAAAGCTTCGGTGTCAAGGTCAGCCTGATTCAAAGGTCCGGCCGCCTGGTTCCCAAGCAAGACCCCGAAGTCAGCGACCGCTTAAAAAATGTCTTAGTGGACTATGGTGTTAATGTTTTAACCAATAAAACCACCATTGAAGCGAGTCTGGCTGATGGGCAAAAATATTTGCGTTTAAAAGATCGTGAGAGCGGTGAAGAAGAGACCCTGACTGCCGATGAAATCTTTGTCTGCACCGGTGTAAGGTCCAATGTCGATACCTTGGCCTTAGAAAACATTGGCCTGGAGACCGTCAGAGGTTATATACCGACCAACGCCTATCTGGAAACGGCAGTTCCCGGTATCTATGCCATGGGTGATGTTAACGGCATGTATCAGTTGCGCCATGTCTCAAACTACGAAGGACAGATTCTGGCTCATAACCTGATGGACCCGTCCGTGAAAAGACCGGAAGACCGGAGAAAAGTTGACTATTCCGCTATACCCAGAGCGACTTTCACGGTTTTGCAAATCGGCCAAGTAGGCCTGACCGAGCCTGAATGTCTTGCCCAAAATTTAGACTACAAGGTAGGTTACCTTCGTTTTTCCGACACGGCCCAGGGCTATGCCCGAGGATTCTTGCCAGAGCACGAGAAAATCGACGGTTTTTGCAAGGTCTTGGTCGAAAAAGATACACATAGAATTTTAGGCGTCCATATTATGGCCGATGAAGCCTCTTCGTTAATCACACCCTTCACCTATTTATTGGCTATGGACCCCGAAAAACATGCACCCAATCGTTATGAAAATGTTACGGAGGCTATGACAGTCCACCCGTCCTTGTCTGAATTAAGTGCTTGGGCCTTCGAGAACTGGAGAGAGTAGTTTTTATGGCAGATTCGAAGCGTGTCTTGCTGATTACAACGGGAGGAACCATAGCGTCTAATCCCACTCCCGACGGCCTGGCGCCCCAGTTAAGCGGGCGTCAGATATTAGACTTTGTTCCCGAAATTAGAAATTTAGCAGAAATAAAGGTCCTTCCTTTATTTAATTTGGATTCTACAAATATTGGTCCGGACCATTGGCTCCGTCTCAAAGAAACTATTCGAGTCCACTATGATGAGTATGACGCTTTTGTGATTACGCACGGGACCGATACTTTGGCCTATACAGCGGCAGGTTTAAGCTATCTTATCCAGAACTCTTCTAAACCTGTCGTTCTGACCGGATCACAGCAGTCAATTGCAAGAAGAGATACTGATGCAAGGAAAAATCTTTATGACACTATACTTTATGCCCAAGACCTGTCCGCTCATGGTGTAAAGGTCGTTTTTGACGGACAGGTTCTTCTGGGCACCAGAGCAAAGAAGACCCATACCAAGTCTTATGCCGCTTTCAAAAGCATTGATTATCCGCCGGTAGCGGTCGTCAGAGGCGATAAAATCCTCTACTTTATCGAAGAAGAATATAAGGATGCCCCGATTTTTTACCATGCTTTAAATCCCAACGTTGCGGTCTTAAAGCTGGTGCCAGGCCTTAAACCGTCCATATTAGAAGATGTGGCCAAGGATTCCGACGCCATTATTATCGAAGGGTTCGGCTCGGGCGGGCTGCCTAATCTGGAAGAAAGCAACTTAAATTTGCTAGCGCGAAAACTCTTGGGTCAAGGCAAACTCCTGGTGATGAGTACCCAAGTACAGCATGAGGGAAGCGATATGAGCCTTTATCAGGTGGGCCATGATCTAAGCCAAACCTACGGTATGCCCGAAGCTTTGACTATGACGATTGAAGCCCTGACGGCTAAACTTATGTGGATTTTGGCCCGGACCAAAGACTTTGACCGAGCCATTGATTTACTTTATACCAAAATAGACCACGATATTCTCTAAGCTGTAAACTTAGCGATTGAAAAAGGCCTTATAGAGTTCTCTAATAGCGTAGTTACATAGCGTCGACTTGATACCGAAGAGAATAGAGATTTCTGAAGGGCCTTGGACGACCAGCTCGATGTTGATGCCGGCGGCACTGAGGGCACTGACCGCTCTGCTCAAAACACCGACTGCATTTTTCATAGCGACACCGACCGCCATGATGATGGCCAGTTCATGGGTGACATAGCAGGCGTCCACTTCTAATTCTTTTAAGATACGGTTCACGATAAGCCGCTCTTTGTCCGGTGTTAAGACTTCTTCACGGAAAATGATGGACAAAGAGTCGATACCGGAAGGCATGTGTTCGAAAGGTACATTGTAATCGGCGATGATTTTTAAAACATCCATGGCAAAGCCGACTTCCTGGTTCATCAGGTATTTCTCGACATGGAGGACACAGAAACCTTTCTTACCGGAGATGCCGGTCAGGATACCGTCGAAATCGGTTCTTCTGTTGACGATGATGGTGCCCATGCCTCCGGGATTATTTGTATTTAAAATGTGGAGCGGGATGTTGTGGCGACGGACCGGCTCCAAGGCGT
This sequence comes from Oscillospiraceae bacterium, assembly GCA_029983685.1. GTDB lineage: Bacteria > Bacillota > Clostridia > Saccharofermentanales > Fastidiosipilaceae > JASBZA01. The sequence goes on from JASBZA010000001.1 coordinate 23,893, forward strand.
CCTCGTGTAGAATATTGAAGCCTGTATAAGCCAGCTCACGCATCTCGTCGTAGGTCATCTCTTTAATAGGATGAGGATTGGGGACCAGGTCGGGTTTAACAGCGTAGACACAGTCGACGTCGGTGAAGTTTTCGTAGCGGTCGGCCTGGACCGAAGCGGCTAAGAGAGAGCCCGTGACATCGGATCCACCTCTGGTGAAGGTAAGGATATTACCTTCTTTGTCATAGCCGAAGAAACCGGGGAAGACCACCAGCTCATGGCGTTCCAGGAGATATTCTCTTAAGTTATCGTAAGAATCAGGCAGGCAGCGCACCACGCCCTTGTGATTTTCCAGGTAAAATCCGGCTTCGGCAGGTGAAACATAAATAGCGGGCAGGCCTTGTTTTTTGAAAAAATCGGCTACCAGTTTGGCATTGTTATCTTCACCGGCTGCCTTCAGAGCATTCATCAGGGCCTGAGAATTATTTTTATATTTCTCAATACGGTCATTTAAGTCCTGACGTACCAGGACTTCGTAATCTTTTTCCAAACCCAAATCACGGGCAATTTGGCCGAATTTTTGGGCGACTAAATCAATATAATGCTGACCTTCAAAATGGTTGGTCACGGCAGAAGCTAAATTGATAAGAAGATCGGTAATCTTAGTTTCACCGGGGTTGGCCTTGCCGGGAGCGGATACGACAACATAGCGGCGATTGGGATCGGACTCTATAATATGCCAGACCTTGCGAATCTGTTCAGCCGAGGCCAAAGAAGAACCGCCGAATTTACAAACAATTTCTTCCATCTGTGATGCTCCTTAAAACTTGAGTTAGGATTAAGTTTATCACGCAATAGAATAATAGGCTATAATAAGCCGCAATCCAAAACATACACAGGTTAAGGGAGAAGGAATGGATGGAAAATTCGGTTTCAAAGAAGGGGCCTAAGCACCGCTTATTTCAGCAATGGTTGCCTGACGCTTACTATCCCGATGTGAAGGCTATCCCCTTGGACTTATATTATAAATTGGGCTTTAGACTGATTCTTTTAGATATCGATAACACGTTGGCCATCCACGGATCGCACGAATCTCAGGCCTATGCCAAAGAGAATTTGGACTATATGAGGTCTTTGGGCTACAGAGTTATTGTTTTATCCAATGCCTTGGAAGAAAGAGCCAAAAATTTTGGTCACAGCTTGGATCCGGACTTGGAAGTTTTAGGTGATGCCGGAAAGCCGTCGCCTAAAGGGGTGTACAGGGCTTTAGAGCGGACGGGTTTTCACAAAGAACAGACCCTTCTCATAGGCGACCAGCTTTTTACCGATGTCTGGTGTGCGACTAGAGCCGGCGTAGGGGGCGTCTTAGTTGATCGTCTTACGTCCAAAGAACCTTGGTATATTTATCTGAAGCGTTTGGGCGAGAGGATTGTAAAGCGTCTTAGCGGTATGAGAGAGCATTACGACACGTTCTTAAGGTGAATTTGGATTTAAGTTAGAATGATTTATTTTGTTAATAGTCAGTTTAGAAGGAACTATTGCAGTATTGGGGTGGGGGATTAAAGAAGTAAGCTTGAAATTTTATCCTATCGCATTCAATATTTTCCTTACCCATTCTTCACAATAGACAGCATAACAGAAATATGCTTCAAGTTCGCACTATTTCTTCATCTCTGATAATTTCACCGCCATGCAATTCTATAATTCTGTCGCACATATTAGCGACTTCTAAATCATGCGTTATAATGACGACTGTCTTATTATGGTTTTCTTGTAAATCTCTTAATATTTCTACCACATTATTACGGTTATCAATATCCAAAGCCCCAGTTGGCTCATCTGCTAAAATGAGTTCTTGATTATTCACTATGGCTCTTGCGATTGCGACGCGTTGTCTTTCGCCACCGGAAAGTTTATTGGTTTTTTTGTGTAAAAGTTTTTCGATACCTAACACCTTGGCAATTTGGCCAATCTGATTTTTATGTTCTTTTTTCTTGTACTTACCTGAATATTGGAGGGGAATTTGAATATTCTGATAAGCCGTATCGGAGTCTATTAACAAATAGTCTTGAGCAATATATCCGATAAAATTACCACGCATCCCGGCTCTTTCTCTGGACGATAATTCAGAAAGGTTTACATCATTGATAAAAACTGAACCTGAATCAGGGAGGAGAAAGCCTGCAATGATATTGACTAAGGTTGTTTTACCAGATCCGGACGGGCCAACGATTGCAAGCATTTCTCCTTGTGAAATGTTAAAACTGGCATTTTTCAAAGCCTCAATTTTTTCATTAGTAGAATAGTATGTCTTGTTTATCTTTTGAACTTTTAACATATCCACTATCTCCTTGAAAGAAAAAGCTAACCCTAAATAGCAGGTTAGCTTTTTCATTGTTAGCCCTATATTTCTATACTTTCACCATATTTTATATTTAAAGTATAGAACTTTATTGTCATAAAATCAAAGGGTGAGTTGTACAAACTTCAAGTACAAGGGTTGTGTAAAGTATGGAATATCAAATTATATTGTGTCTTACTCCGCATTTTTCTTATTAAATATTATATAATCAAGAGAACAGACATGTGATTGAGCTAGTTAGACTTTACCGGGAGCAAGTATGAAAAAACTGAACAATTTGTTATATATATTGATTTCAATTTTTCTTATTGTGTCCTTTAACATAGCCCTAACTTTTATACTGTCTATTTTTGTAAACGCTCCTTACACCAGTTATCATTTTCAGCAGTTGGGTCCTGAGTTGGGTGAAGACCTAAAGCCAATCAAGTCTGTCGCCAATGCAAAATATTTTCGTGATAGAAAGTATTTCTATGATTTATTATACAAATATACGGCTGCCTATCAGGAGAATATTTTTCTAGTCCATGTAACCAATCGTTATATGACGTATTATATAGGAGACTCTCAACACCTTGATAAGTTTATAAGTGCTAAAAATGAGGACTTCACTCATAATGAACCGGCTATTTATATTCGTGAAAACTCTGTTGTAGAAGATTTGTATACAGATGACTATGAACTCCATGTCTATCCTGATGTCTTTGAGCTGGCAGGTAAATTTAATACAAGCAATAAATATGCTTATTTATTTACGGAACTCACTCAGACTTATATTCTTGAAGAATTAAAACAATTCCATGAATTTGGTAATTATGGAACAGCTCAGATTCCAAACAAATTTGCGAGCAAACTTGCCAAGGAAATACAAGCTATTCAAGCTAGTCAGGAGAGTGATTTATTAGACACCTATTTTTTTAGCTGGAATAGTTTTGGAACACAAGATACACTTAGTTTTATAAAAGATAATTTTTCTTCTTTCGAAAATATCAGCTATATTGTTCTAACTTTAAGCCTTCTTCTGTCTTACCTCTATATAACGGTTTATTATTTTCATAAGCTGCGGTACCGATTGAAAGTAAACACTTATTTTGGACTATCAAAGGAGGCTAACCATATACAGATGTATATGCAACAAGCCCTTATTTTTCTCTTGAGTTCCGGTGTAACCCTAATCATCACCTATGCTTACCCCATGTACTCACGTGTCACATGGCAGGAGGTCTACTTAAAGATATATCTAATTATAATCTTCATACTTAGCCTTGTTATTCCTCTTATTATGGTCAGAAGAAATACTAAGTGGTTAGAAAATATGAGAGGAGGGGCATAAGATGAAACTAAGAAATTTAATCAAAAACACTTTGCGTTCCTATAAAAAGAATTTGTTCTGGTCTGTCTTTCTCTCCCTGATTTTTTCTACTGTACTGTTACTTTTGGTAAACTTCCTACTACTCTTTTCGAAAATGGATATATTCTATAAATCTATCATTTATTTACATGATAATAATGCAAGTTTTATTGAAATAAATAATATTCCACAGGATTTGAAATATGAAGTAGATTTAGCGAAATTTCAGTTGCCGGCCGAGCTGGATGCATATCAAAAGAAATTTATTACAAATTTACTTCATACGAAGCAGGTCGGTTTAATTAAACAATTTGAAAATAGATGGATTGATGACTATAAAAGTAAACCAGGTTATGAGGAAGTGGGGAAATTTGAACCCTTTAATAACGTTGTTATTCTATCCGGCAAATATGTTGATTTTGCTAATATAACAGAGGATTTCTCCAATATGCAAAATTATGCCTATGTCAGTGAGGACTTAGCCCACCTTGTGGGAAGTGACTTTGAATATATGAACTTAACTTTTCCGGTCAAAGCAACGGTTCAATACAGCTATCCGATTGATCCGGATCAATATTCACTATCCATTGATTCCAAAGAGTATCAAAAAGAATTCCATGGATATGATTCCAAAACCCTCTTCTTGGTTTCCAATTCAATTGATATTCTACAAAAAATTTCTTTTGATAGAGTACTATTACATAGTTTTACCTTCTTTAATCCTTCCGAGACACTAATATATGACTTTAATGCTTACTACAGTACGCATTCCGGTAATATGGGTTTTTTCGTAAATCAAGCTAAAAACATAAGTGGATCTATGCAATATAATCCTATGAAACAACGCATTGATGCTACTGTTACTGTAATAGGAGTAACGATTATTTTTCTAATGTTACTAATGAATATCTTCAAAAACTTAAGAGACCAATACGTGGAATTTAGAATACATTTACAATTTGGTGCCGGTGACGCATTCATTTTTGCCTGGATGTACTTATATATCATTCTATACCTTTTTCCCAGCTTGATATTTGCTCCATTATTTCTTTATTTTGCCTTACCTTCCGTTATCGCTATCAATAGGTTAGTGATACTCTTTTTAGGATATTTATTATTTACAGGCATACTAGCGTTTTTGGCTTTTACCAGATTCAAGAAAGATTTTTCGAGATGAGTGATTAGCGAAAAAATGAATTTTTTCGATTCCTATATTCAGCTGGATTTTGCAGATGGATTTTTAGATGATTTCTTGCCTAAAAGAACTCTTACCGCTAAAATTGTTAAGAATAAATAATCTAATAATCTAATGAACAAGTGGAGGAAACTATGATTTCAGCAGGTGATTTCCGTAATGGTGTGTACTTTGAGATGGACGGCGATGTCTATCAAGTTGTAGAATTTCAACATGTTAAGCCCGGCAAAGGCGCCGCTTTTGTAAGAACGAAGTACAGAAATATTCGTACCGGTTCCGTGGTTGAGAAGAGCTTTAACCCGAACGACAAGTTCGAGAGAGTTCAGCTGGACAGAAGAGATATGTCTTATCTTTATCGTGACGGCGAGCTTTATTATTTCATGGACACCGATACCTTTGAGCAGCTCCCCTTTACGAAGGACATGATCGGTGAGAAACTGGCTTTTATCAAAGAAGGCATGGTCTGCAAGGTCGTTTCTTATAAGGGCCAGGTTTATGAGGTAGAACCGCCTCTCTTTGTCGAGTTGGAAATTACCGAGACCGAGCCCGGTGTAAGAGGCGATACCGCTACCAACGCGACTAAGAACGCTACTTTGGAAACGGGTGCTGTTATCAGAGTGCCTCTTTTCATCAACGAAGGTGAAGTCGTTCGTATTGATACCAGGACCGGCGAATACATGGAGCGTGCCTAGGATTTAGTCATGGCTCAGGCGGATTCTTCTAATAAGCGCAAGGGCGATAGGTCCATGTCTTTGGGCTTTATTGCCCAGTATGCTGCAGAGGCCTGCCTGCAGACTCCCGGGGTTTATCAGTTGGAACATTCCCCGGTCGCTGCGTTCAAAGAATCTTTCGGTGTAGAACACGAAGGGGAGGGCGTAGAAGTCCGATTTCTCCCCGATCGTGAAGACGCCGTGGAGATTACTTGCTATCCTTACTTGCTTTTCGGCGTCATGGTGCCCGAAGTGGCCTGGCAGATACAAGTGAACGTCAAGGCGGATGTGGAGCGTTACACCGGACTGGACGTTGAAGCAGTCAATGTTTATGTAAAGGACATTGTCTCGGAGGAGGAAACCCATGAGAACTAGGCAGCGCTTCATCATCGGAGGCTTAGCAATCCTAAGCTTCGTGGGAAGCCTATTTCTATTCTTAATATTGTTAAAACGACCCATTTTAATGACAAGCCTGCAAGCTTTCTTTGCCAAAGAGAAGATAAGCGCCTTGCAAGTCTTACTTATAGCCTTGCTCCTTATGCTTATTTTGGCAGATATAGCGGCCTTGCTTTATGCTGTTTTCGGCGAGCGTATTAATAAGAGCCGAATCAAGGCTACCGAGATTGGTCAGATTGACATCGGCCCTACGGCTATAGCCAATATTGCGCTCAATTCGGCCAAAGCCAGCCAGGCGGGTATTAAGTCCGCCAAGGCCAAAGTCTATGCGGGCCATAATGACCAGATTTTAATTTATCTGAATGTGATTTTGTACTCTGATGTGGAGATTCCCTTGCAGATGGCCAAGATTCAGGAAAGGGTTAAAAAAGACGTAGAAAAATACACCGGTATCGGAGTAGAGGAGGTCCGGGTCAAGGTCAGCCGAGTCGAATTAATCGGCACTAAGATAGACCGCTAATATGAAACATTTATTTGGACCGATTTTAGAAATAGTGCACGGCAAAGACGCCGGGCTCGTGGGAGGCTTGGTAGCCTTTGTTTTAGCGCTTTTGTTGGTCATATTCGGTTTCTGGCGTACGCTCTTTATCATTATCTTCACCTTGGCCGGATATATAGTGGGAGCCAGACTCTTCCGTAACTCCAGTCATTTTAAGGAATTACTCAACAGATTTTTACCTCCGGGACGTTTTCGTTAGAGAAGGAAGTTATATATGAGTAGAAGAAGTGCCAGAGAGAAGGCCATGCAGCTGCTCTACCAGTTAGAGAGCCAGAAGGGCCATGCTTTAGAGCAAATTGATTTATTTTTAGAAGAAAGAGCTCCTTTGCCCGGATCTCCTCGCCTGGTCGAGCCCGAAGAAGAAGGGCAGAGCAGTGCGGTGGAGGTTTTGGATGAGGACGATCGTGCTTATATAAAAGCTTTGGCCCTGGGTGTTATGGCCAAGGCAAATGAACTGGACCGGCTCTACGGTCCTTACCTCAATAAATGGACACCCGAACGACTCCCCATTATCGAAAGAGTCTTACTTCGCATAGGTACCTACGAAATTTGTTATGCCGAAGATGTGCCGAATTCTGTAGCCATTAGTGAGATTATTCGCTTATGTAAGGACTATGCCGACGAAGATTCCTATGCTTACATTAATGCGGTTCTGGCCAAAGTTGAACGTGAAGTTGCAAAGGAAGACACAGAAGAAAGCGGAGCTTCGCAATGACCGAACAGGCCAAAGAAGTCAGAGCTGTAACGGTTTCTCAGCTTAATCGTTATGTAGCGGGACTTTTCAGCCGCAATCAGGCTCTGCAAAATATTATGGTCCGCGGTGAATTATCCAATGTCAAGCGTTACAGCTCCGGACATTGGTATTTTAATCTTAAGGACCCCTATGCCCAGGTCAGTGGGGTTATGTTCAAATCCTACGCCGACCGTCTGAAATTTAAACCGCAGGAAGGTCAGGAAGTCTTGGTAACAGCCCAAGTCAGCCTCTATGAACGAAACGGTTCTTATCAGCTTAATGTAAGGTCCATGGAACCCCTGGGGAAGGGTTCTTTGTATTTGGCCTATGAGCAGATTAAGAAGGCTTTGGCACAGGAAGGCTTATTTGACCCCGAACATAAGAATAAACTCCCGACCTTTCCTAAAACCATCGGAGTGGTAACCTCCGTTTCAGGTGCCGTTATCAGAGATATTATTCATGTGAGTAAAAGACGTTTCCCCGGAGCCAAAATTATTCTCTATCCGGCCCAGGTACAAGGGCAAGGATCGGCGGAAACGCTTATAAGAGGTATTCGTTATTTTAATACCAGGTCCGATATAGATGTCTTAATTGTCGGCCGAGGAGGCGGGTCAATTGAGGATTTATGGTCGTTTAACGATGAAAAGTTAGCGCGTGAAGCCTTCAATTCCAGAATCCCTCTTATTTCAGCCGTTGGCCATGAGACGGATTTTACTATCCTGGATTTTGTGGCGGATTTAAGAGCACCCACGCCTTCGGCGGCCGCTGAACTGGCCCTGCCGGATCAAGTGGCTCTGCGTAACGGTCTGGACAGTGTTCAAAAACGGCTGGCTAGAGGTCTTGAGAATAAATTATCGGCCGCCACCTATCGTCTGGACCGCCTGGCCTCAAGTCCTTATCTGAAATCGCCTTACGTCCGTCTTGAGCAAAGAAGTCAGACCTTGGACTTGTTAGAAGAAAGGCTTAAAAGAAGCCTCTTAACCAGGCTGGAAAGGTCTAAGAACCGCTTTAGTCGGAATGCCGGCCTTTTGGATTCCTTAAGTCCTTTGAAGGTTTTAGGCCGAGGTTACTCTATGGTCCAAGAACCCGATTCGGGTAAGACCTTGAGCAAGGCGGGGGCTTTGGCCTTGGGGCAAGAGATTGATGTCCTTATGCAGGACGGCAAAGTGACTTGCCAGGTCCGAAATCTCAAGCTGGAAGATACGATTCACACGACACAGGATTAAAAAGAGGTGCACACTATGGCAGATGATATGAATAAAACACCGGATTTTGAAACCGCCTTAAAAAGGCTGGAAGATTTGGTCAAGGAATTAGAAAAGCCCGACTTGCCCCTGGAGAAGTCTATGGAGCTTTTTCAGGAAGGTACGAAATTAGTGGCCTTGTGCCGGGGCATTTTGGGCCAGGCTGAACAAGAGGTTAAAGTCTTATTGGAGACTTCGGATGGCCGGATGAAAGAAGAGGACTTGGAACAGGATGATTGAGGAAAAAGACTATAAGGCTAGGATAGAAACGTATTTACCTAAGGCTTTGCAAGTGCCGGGCAGCATGCCTCAGACACTTTTGGAAGCTATGACCTATAGTCTTATGGCAGGCGGCAAAAGAGTCCGGCCGGTTTTAACCTTAGCAGTGGCCGATATGCTGGAAGATAAAGCATCTTCGAAACCCGAGGTTTTGGATTTGTCTGCTGCCGTCGAAATGATTCATACTTATTCCTTGATTCACGATGACTTGCCGGCTATGGATAACGATGTTTTACGTCGGGGCAAGGCCACGAACCATATGGTCTTCGGTGAGGCTATGGCTATTTTGGCCGGGGATGCGCTCTTAACCCGTGCGTTTGAACTGATGGGAAGACACTATAATGAGGATAACTATCCCGCAGGCCAAAAATTAAGAGCCTGGGCTGTGCTTAGCCGCTGTGCCGGAGCATCCGGTATGGTCGGAGGCCAGGCCTTGGATATAGAGTCGGAAAAAAACGAAAGTACGCTGGATGAAATTATTGAGCTTCAGACCTTGAAGACGGCACGGTTGATTCAGGCGGGCATTGTAGGCGTGGCAGAGCTACTGGGTGCATCCGATAAGATTATGGGGAGTCTTGAGGACTTCGGTCTGTATCTTGGTCAGGCTTTCCAGATTCAAGATGATATCTTAGATGTGGTAGCCGAAGAAAGTCAGCTGGGTAAGTCCACAGGCAAGGACCAAGACCATAATAAAGGGACCTTCGTTACCCTCTTAGGCCTGAACGGGGCTAAAGAAAAATTGACCCAAGTCTGGCAGAAGTTAGACTTAAGTCTTGAACAATTGCGTGAGGAAGGATTGGAGACGGCCTTTTTAGAAGCCTATGTGGACCTCCTCAGGCAGAGAACTTACTAGGAGTACATAAAATTGACGAAAATATTGGACCGGATTCAAGGTCCGGAAGATATCAAAAAACTCAGTCCGGAAGACTTGAGCTGTTTGGCCCAAGAATTACGTGAATATATTATTGAGGTCGTGGCCAAAAATGGCGGCCACTTGGCTTCTAATTTAGGTGTGGTGGAGCTTACTTTGGCCTTGTTCCGGACCTTTGATTTCCCGGAGGACAAGGTGGTATGGGATGTGGGCCACCAATCTTACACGTATAAGATCCTGGCGGACCGAAAAGAGGCTTTTAAGACCTTACGTCTTTGGCAAGGCCTATCCGGTTTTCCTAAAACCGAAGAGAGCCCCTACGATGCTTTTAATACCGGCCATAGTTCGACGTCAATATCGGCTGCCCTAGGCATCCTTAGAGCGGAAAGAAGTCAGGGAAATGAAAATTATGTCTTGGCTGTAATAGGGGACGGGGCTCTCACCGGAGGTATGTCTTTTGAAGCCTTAAACGATGCCGGCCAGGGTGATGAAAACTTAATTGTTATTATTAATGATAACCAGATGAGCATATCCGAAAATGTCGGCGGCTTACAAAAACACCTCCAACAACTGCGTATGTCTCAATCCTATCTGGATTTTAAGTCCAAGGCCGAAGAATTTTTATTGAAAATTCCCCTGATCGGAAAAGGCCTGGCGCACTTCTTCTCCCGCGTAAAAAAGAATTTCAGAAGACGCATCAGCCCGCCTATCTATGCCTTATATGAATCACTGGGCTTTAAATATTACGGACCTATTGACGGTCACGACATCCAGGCCATCGAGACGGCTCTGGATGCGGCCAAATTCAGGAAGGGGCCTACCGTTATTCATGTTTGTACGGTAAAAGGTAAAGGCTATTCCTATGCTATGCATAAACCTTCTTCTTATCACGGGGTGGCACCTTTTGAAGTGGAGAAGGGGGTCTTGGAAAAAGATCCGGTTGTGGTCGTTCAGGATAAGACCTGTTCGGTGCAGGATAGGATTAATAAGTCCAGATCCTACGGCGAGGGATTTTCTTATATTCTGCAGCACTTTGCGATGAAAGAAGACCGCATTGTCGGGATTTGTGCCGCTATGGCCCAAGGCACCATGATGGAAGAGTTTTCCACGATTTTTCCCGAGCGTTTCTATGATGTGGGTATTGCCGAACAGCATGCCGTGACATTGGCCTCCGGCATGGCCCAGGGAGGGCTTAGGCCGGTTGTCGCCATCTATGCGACTTTCCTGCAGAGGGCTTTGGACCAGGTCATGCATGATGTGGTTTTGAATCAAGAGCCGGTTATCTTTTGTATAGATAGGGCCGGTGTGGTAGGCGAAGACGGGGAGACCCACCAGGGCCTCTATGATTTGGCCTTTTTGAGAAGTTTGCCCTACGGAACGATTTTTACACCTAGGAGCAACCGGGACTTTTACCGGATGTTTTCTTATGCTTTGGGCCAGGCCAAAGGCCCCATTTTCATCCGTTATCCTAAAGGGAAGATGGCTCTTAGTTTAGAAGACGATTTAGCCATAAAGACTTATCTGGAAAATACCGGTCAAGATAAGCTACCTGTGACCAGTGCGCAATGGCTTTCCGGCGGCAAGGACCTGACTATCATTTCCTGGGGCTACACCACGGGCTTGGCCTATCAGTCGATGAAAGCTTTGGCCGAGGAAGGGATTGAAGCAGCGGTTGTGGACTTAAGAGAAATCCATGACATAGACCCGGCACTTGTAGAAAAAGCCTTAAGCTGCCCTTGCCTCATCGTAGAAGAAGCTATTTATCCCGGCTCAGTAGGAGAAGACATATCGGCCATAGCCTATGGGAAAAAACTCCAAACTCCCCTACAATGTATTAATATCCCCAACCACCCGGTCCTCCAGGGACCGCGCAATCTGGTTTTAGACCAATTGGGCATATCGGTAGACCATATTGTAGAAGAAGGCAAGAAGCTTCTGGGAAGATAAGGACTTATGAAAATAGGATTCGTTGCAGATAAGTATAAGGACCAAGACTACAGACTCTTAGAGAAGGCTACGGCTTATCTTGAGACTAGGGGGGTGGAAGTAATTTATCCACATGTGGAGGACCGTTACGGCTCCATAGCACCTCTGGGAAAATCTTACGGGCCTTGGGAAGGTCTTGACTCGGTGCTTTCCCTGGGCGGAGACGGGACCTTTCTTTATACCTGTCATAAGGCCTATTCTTTGGACATACCGGTAATCGGAGTGAACCTGGGTAAGATGGGTTTCATGACCGAGATTGAAGAAGAAGACCTGGAAGAATCCTTGGATACTATTATTGAGGGTCGGGCTGTTGTTAAAGAAAAGATGATGCTGGATGTCCGAGCGTATGACCGTGGGGGCAAAGAAATTTATGCCGATTACGGTCTTAACGATGCGGTTTTATTCAGAGGCTCTATCAGCCAGATAATCCCTTGTCGGATTTTCATTGACGGAGTCAAAATTGAGACCATACCCAGCGACGGTATTATTGTGGCAGGTCCTACGGGGTCCACGGGTTATGCCTTGTCATGCGGAGGTCCTATTGTAGACCCCAACTTAGAGATGATGCTTATTACCCCTATAAGTCCCCACACCCTCCATAACCGGTCTTATGTGATTGAGCCGGAGAGCGTCGTAGGAATCGAGATTGCCCGCCATTATCCCCACAAGCCGCAATTTTCGGTTGACGGCAGAGCTAATGTCGAAGTCGACAGTGATGTACGCATAGAAGTCAGAAGAGCGAAGCGAAATATTAGGACCCTTTCCGTCCAAAACATTAATTTCTTCCGGCGCATACCGGAGAAAATAAGCGCAAGAGGCATGATTGATGGATAAGGCAACAAGACAAGAAAAGATATTAGAACTTATTTATAGTCGTAATATAACGACGCAAGAAGACCTGGTGAAGGCTTTGTCCGAAGAAGGTATAGAAGTTGCCCAAGCGACGATATCCCGGGATATAAAAGAATTAAATATCCTTAAGGTAAATTTAAGAGATGGCAGGCAGAAGTTTGTCGCTCTGAGGCCCCAATCCGAATCGGGAACCAGAAGGCTTCTTAAAGTGTTTTCGGAAGCGGTCCGGTCGTCTTCTTTGGCCGGTAACATCCTGGTTATCCATACCTTGGCCGGCATGGCTCCCGCTTGTGCCTCGGCGGTTGATGCCCTCTGTATTCCTGCCGTAGCCGGTTGTATTGCAGGCGACGACACTATTTTTGTGGCGATTAAGTCCGGATCCGATGTGCTCCGGGTCGAAGAGGAAATCATGCAGTTTGCCACCTATGTGGAAGAGGATAACGAATAATTAGGAGCAGAGCCCGCCGTGTTAGAACATTTGGAAATCAGAGATTTGGCACTCATTGCTCATACCGGCTTAGACCTGGGTACGGGTTTTCAGGTCATTACCGGGGAAACCGGAGTTGGTAAGTCCTTACTTTTAGGCGCCATCGAAGCCATCAGCGGGAAGACCGTCAGTAAAGACCTGGTCCGAACCGGCGAAGAAACGGCCTTGGTCGAGGGTGTTTTTACGGAGGTGAGGCCTTATTTTGCGGATAATCCCGAAGTCCTGTCTTATTTAGAAGAGGACGATATGCTCATTATTTCCAGAGAAATCAGGCGAAACGGGCGAAATATCTGCCGGCTAAACGGTCGCATGGTTCCTCTTAGTTTTATTCAACAGATAGGTGATAGACTTTGCGATATCCACGGCCAAAACGACCGACAACAGATTTTCTTAAGAGATAAGCATTTAGGAATCTTGGACCGCTACGGTAGAGACCTGATAGGTCCTGCCAAGAAAGACTACAACCGGGTCTATCGGGCCTGGCAAGAACTGAAGCGCAAAGAAAGAGAGATCCTCATCGATCCCGAAGAGCGCAGGCTCTATATGGAGCGATTGGAATATCAGATTAATGAAATCTTGGATATTAACCCGGAGCCTGGGGAAGATGAGACGTTGAGGCAGAAGAGAGACCTATTGCGTAATACGGAAAACATCACCGAAGGCCTGGAACAGGTTTTGGCCTATATGGATGGAAGCGAAGAAAGTCCGGGTCTAAGAGACTTACTGGGTTTGTCCAGGTCTCAAATTCAGCACCTGACCCTTTATTTCGACGGCTTGGAAGAAGACTTGAACAGGCTTATAGAAACCGAAGAACTTTTAGATGAAGTACGGCGCAGCTTGGAGAAAATCCAAGACCGTATAGACCGTGACCCGCAGGCTCTGGCGCAAGTGGAAGATCGACTGGATAAGATTCATCGGCTAAAACTTAAATACGGAGGCTCCATCGAAGAGGTCCGAAAATACTTGGATAAGGCCCGTGCGAATTTGGAACGAACGAAGGAAGCGGGACTTTTGGCTTCTACCTTAGAAGAGAATAAGGCTAAAGTTCTGGGCCTTCTCGAAGAAAAGTCCCAAGCTCTTTACGAAAAACGTCTAGAAGTAGCCGCGGAGCTGGAAGAAAATGTCATGGCCGAATTAAACGAGCTGGGCATGGAAGGGGCAGAATTTAAAGTGCGTTTTAAGCGCTTAGACTTGGAAGAGGCCAAAGACTACGGTCTGGACCAGGTCGAGTTCATGCTGTCGGCTAATAAAGGTGAAGCGTTAAAACCTTTGGCCGATACGGCATCCGGCGGTGAAGCTTCTCGAATTATGTTAGCTATAAAGGTTACTTTGGCCGAAGCGGACGACACACCGCTCCTGGTATTCGATGAAATTGACACCGGCATCAGTGGTAGGACAACGGAGATTGTGGGAAGAAAGCTGGAAGAGCTAGGTAGGACCCACCAGATTATCTGTGTCAGCCACCAGGCGCAGATTGCGGCCAGGGCGGACCGGCACTTTTATATTTTTAAAGAATCCGATGACCAAAGAACAAGAACTCATATTAACCTCTTAAAAGAAGAGGAAAGACCTGGCGAAATTGCCAGACTCCTGAGTGGAAGGTCCGATGATGCCAAGTCGCTGAGCTTGGCTCAGGACATGCTTAAATCCCGAGACTAAAGAAGCTTTTAAACTATGTATCTTTCTTTCAGAGTTCAAGCAGAAGACAAAGGAAGAACAGCCGAGTGGGTCATGCGCCACCGGATGGACATATCCTCAAGTCTTTCCAGGCAGATGAAGCGCTATCGTGGCCTGTCTGTTAACGGCCACTTCGTCCTCCATATGACGCCGGTTGAGCCGGGCGACTTGATTGAAGTTTCTTTTGTAAAAGAAGATGAATTAACCGGTCCTTTACCGAACCCCTTAGGTCTTCCTGTTGTTTACGATGACGATTGGCTAAGTGTCGTGGGTAAACCACCCGGCCTGCCGTCTCATCCCAGATTTCCCGGAGATCCGGGCCTTTCAACTGTCTTTACTGATAAGACCCTTCACCTAATTAATCGTTTAGACATGGATACATCGGGTCTGGTAATCTTGGGAAAAAATGCCCATATTCACCATCTTATGGCCCGAACACCTATTCGAAAAATATATTTGGCCCTGGTACACGGCATAGTCGAGAACGCCGGCCAAATCAGTGCTCCCATAGCTCGAAAAGAAGGGTCTATTATTGAAAGAAAGATTGATCCTTCAGGTCAGGAGGCCGTCAGCCACTATGAAGTTTTAGCGACTTGGCCCAGGGCACATGCAAGCCTTTTGGCTTTTCTCTTAGAGACCGGACGTACCCACCAAATTCGTGTACACGCCCAATACATAGGTCATCCTTTGGTAGGGGACACGCTCTACGGTTGGGAAGAAACTTTCCCACCCGGTCCAACACAGGAGAATTTTCGTGCTCTAGCGCTCAATCGTTTACTCAAACGTCAATTCCTCCATGCCCAAAGGCTCTGCTTTAAGCACCCCGTAAGCGGTGAAGATTTAGACTTAAGTTTAGCGCTGCCTGAAGACTTGAGCCGGGTTTTGCGTTATCTCAATCAAGTCGATTCCGTACATCAAGAAGGAACGGTGAGGCCGCTTTTAGAGATTCCCGTTGCTGCCAGAAATATCCAATAAGATTATGGGCAAATTACACAAAAATTCAGAGCATTCTTTAGATATACTCAACAATTGCTAAAAATTCATCTAAATGCGATTGAAAGGCTTTTCAAGATAAAAATGCACTGATAAAATTATACCGATACTTGAAAGGAGTACAGGAAAATATGATGACTTCCAAAGAAAAGGTCTATCCCGTGGTAGACGGCGTTGAAACCTTAGAGCAAAGAATAAAAGATGTAAGAGAGGCGCAGAAAGTTTACAGAAGCTTTGACCAAAGTCAGGTGGATGAGATTTTCTACCGTGCGGCTTTGGCAGCCAACCAGATGAGGCTTCCTTTGGCCCAGGCGGCTGTTGAAGAGACCGGCATGGGTGTCGTAGAGGACAAGGTGATCAAGAACCACTTCGCCTCAGAGTATATTTATAACTCTTATAAAGACACCAAGACCTGCGGTGTTATAGAAGAGAATAAGAGCTTCGGTTCCAGAAAGATTGCCGAGCCTATCGGCCTGGTTGCGGCCATTATCCCGACGACTAACCCCACTTCAACGGCTATTTTCAAGTGCCTTTTGGCCCTGAAAACCAGAAATGCTGTAATCATTTCACCCCACCCCAGGGCCAAGGAATCCACCATTTTGGCGGCCAAAGTCATCCTGGAAGCTGCCGTCAAGGCCGGTGCTCCGGAGAACATTATCGGTTGGATTGACCAGCCGTCTTTGGAAATGACCAATCTCCTCATGCAAGAGGTCGATATCATTTTGGCCACGGGCGGTCCCGGTATGGTGAAGTCCGCTTATAGTTCCGGTAAGCCCGCCATCGGTGTCGGTGCCGGTAATACCCCTTCCATTATTTGCGAAACTGCCGATATCCAATTGGCCGTAAACTCTATCATCCACTCTAAGACCTTTGACAACGGTATGATTTGCGCTTCCGAGCAGTCTACTATCGTTGCGGCTTCCATCTATGATGAAGTGAAAGCAGAATTCAAGAAGCGTCACGCTTATTTCTTAAGTGAAGAAGAAAAAGACAAGGTTCGTAAAACCATTCTTATCAACGGTGCTTTGAACGCCCGAATTGTAGGTCAGCCGGCTACTAAAATTGCCGAACTGTCCGGTATCGAAGTGCCCGCTTATACTAAAGTTCTGGTTGCCGAGGTTGAGGACTATACCATGGCGGAAGCCTTCGCCCATGAAAAACTTTCTCCTGTTTTGGCCATGTATATGGCAGACAGTTTCGAGGAAGCTTTGGACAAGGCCGACCAGCTCATTAACGACGGCGGTATGGGCCATACGTCTTCTATCTTCTTGAACGAAGCTCAAGACCAAGACAAGCTCAGAGCCTTCCAGAATCGCATGCGGACCGGTCGTATTCTGGTCAACACGCCGGCTTCTCAGGGCGGTATCGGAGACATCTATAACTTCCGTCTCCAGGCCTCGCTTACTTTGGGTTGCGGCTCTTGGGGCGGCAACTCCGTATCGGAGAACGTAGGCGTCAAGCATTTGCTGAATATCAAAACCGTAGCGGTAAGGAGAGAAAATATGTTGTGGTTCAGAGTCCCTGAGAAAATCTATATGAAGAGGGGGTCTGTTCCTACAGCCCTAGCCGAATTCGGTTCTGTTAACCCGAGGAAGCGCGCCTTTATTGTTACCGATACTTTCCTTTATAAGAATGGCTTCACTAAGGAAGTCGAAAATACTTTGGCTCAGGAAGGCATTGACTATAAGGTCTTCTTTGAAGTCGAATCTGACCCAAGCCTTAATACAGCTCGCGAAGGTGCTAAGCAGATGAAAGCTTTTGAACCGGACCTTATTATCGCAATAGGAGGCGGGTCCGCCATGGATGCTGCCAAGATCATGTGGGTATTGTACGAACATCCCGAAGTGGATTTCTTTGACATGGCTATGGATTTCATGGATATTCGTAAGAGAGTCTATCAATTCCCCAAGATGGGTGAAAAGGCCTACTTCGTCTGTATCCCGACGTCGTCCGGTACCGGTTCCGAGGTTACACCCTTTGCGATCATTACCGATACTGACACCGGTATTAAGTACCCTATTACCGACTATGAGCTCCTGCCCAACATGGCTATTGTCGACGCCAATATGATGGACACTTCACCGCCGTCCCTGACCGCTTTCTCCGGTATTGACGCACTGTCCCACTCCTTAGAAGCCTATGCTTCTATGATGGCAACCGACTACACCGATTCTATGGCATTGAAGGCCATTGATTTAATCTTCGAATATCTGCCCAGAGCCTATGATTCGGCTAAAGCCGGCGAGGTCGACCTGGAAGCCAGAGAGAAGATGGCCAATGCCGCTACCATGGCCGGTATCGCCTTTGCCAACGCTTTCTTGGGCGTCATGCACTCTATGGCCCATAAGTTAGGGGCTAACCACCACATTGCCCATGGTTTGGCCAACGCCCTTATGATGGAAGAAGTCATCCGCTTTAACGCCGCCGAGGCACCTAAGAAGATGGGAACCTTCCCTCAGTATGAATATCCTCATACGATGGCTAGATATGCTGAAATTGCCAGCCACCTGGGTATCAAAGGTAAAGATGATGCCGAGAAGGTAGAGGGATTAATTGCTAAAATTAGAGAGCTACAGGCTTATGTCGGTATTAAGTCCAGTATTCGAGACTATGTAGAGGATGAGGAGAAGTTCCTAGAGACTATTGATACCATGTCTGAGCTTGCATTTGACGACCAGTGTACCGGTACCAACCCGCGCTACCCCTTGATTTCCGAAATCAAGCAGATGTATTTAAATGCCTACTATGGCGACCATAAGGAGGTTTAAGATGACTCAGTTTCACGACAAATTGAAGGACAAGAACGTATTGGACACCCGGGATAACAAAGTTTTCATCCGGGAAGGAGACGTCTTTATTAAGGTCTTTGATGAAAGTTTCCCTTTGTCCGACATCTTGAATGAGGCTTTGAACCAGACCAGGGCCATGGAAGCCGGCCTGCCGGTGCCTAAGATTCACCAGGTGGCCAAATACGAAGGTTACTGGGCCATCTATCAAGACTTTATCGAGGGGAAAACCCTGTCGTCTTTGATGAAAGAGGCTAAGAACGATGAAGAAAAGGCCGAGCTTCTGGAGCGTTTCCTTTCGATTCAGCTTAATATCTTTGACCATCAGGCTCCGCTTCTGAACAATCTCCGGGCTAAAATGAACCGCCAGATTAGTGAGTCCGAGTACAATGCGACCGTGCGTTATGAGCTTCACTCCAGACTTTCTACCATGCCCAAGCATAAGAAAATCTGCCATGGTGACTTGATTCCGGCCAATATCATCATTACCGACGAGGATGAAGCCTACATCATTGATTGGTCTCATGCGACCAGCGGTAACGCCTCGGCCGATGCGGCCTTGACCTACATGCTCTTCATGCTCCAGGGCGAAGAGCAAATAGCAGAGACCTACCTGAAGCTCTTCTGCGAGAAGACCGACACAGCCAGACAGTATGTCAATACCTGGATGCCCATCGTGGCCTGTGCCCAGTCGACAAAGAAGAAGGAAGAGGAGAAGGCCTTCTTGGACCGTTGGGTCAACGTCATGGAATTCCAATAAACACAAGGGAAGAAAAGAAAATAAGTTTCAATTTTACAGGGAGCCTTACGAGGCTCTCTGTTTTTGTTGTCTGCTTTAGCAAGTTGAGCGAACGAAGAGAGCGAAACAATAAACCACCTGCTATGCAGGTGGAGGATAGAAAAGCTTTAGCTAAAAGAAGCATAACCTCCATGCTACACTAGGTGAGCTACCAGGCGCACCCAAGTAAAAGGAGGTTATGACCTAATGAAAGGTGAACAAAGCTTAGCACATACAAAATGGGAATGTAAGTATCATGTGGTCTTTGCACCGAAGTACAGGCGCAAGGCAATTTATGGGAAGTTGCGTAAAGATATAAGTCAAATTCTCATAGAATTATGTAAGTGAAAAGGTATAGAAATAATCGAAGCAGAAGCATGCATAGATCATATCCACATGCTTCTAACGATTCCACCGAAGTATAGTGTGTCACAGATAATGGGATACTTAAAAGGGAAAAGTAGTCTAATCATCTTCGATCGCCACGCCAATTTAAAATACAAGTATGGTAATCGGCATTTCTGGTGTAGAGGGTATTATGTAAGTACAGTAGGTCGCAACGAAAAGAAAATAAAAGCCTACATAGCAAATCAATTAGAAGAAGACTATTATCAAGACCAGATAAGTCTAAAAGAGTATATAGACCCGTTTACGGGAACGCGCGAGCCATAGAGCAATAAGAAAACTGCTTTAGTAGTAGCTGGGGCAGAGGGTGCGCGAGGTAGCCACTCAAGAGGGCGCAAAGCCCTCGCCGGTAACAGCCCCTTACAGGGGCAGAGCAAACCACCGGCTGAGCCGGTGGTTATGATTGAAGAATAGAAGACAGAAAAAACGGCGACTGATGTATTATCAATCGCCGTCATCAATGTGGTGCGGATAACAGGAGTTGAACCTGCATGAGAAATTCTCACTAATACCTGAAACTAGCGCGTCTGCCAATTCCGCCATATCCGCATATCGGTTAAAAAAAGGTTTCTTGTAAGAAACCTCTTTAGTTATTGGTGGGGGAGGACGGATTCGAACCATCGAAATCGTAGATAGCAGATTTACAGTCTGCCCCCTTTGGCCGCTCGGGAACTCCCCCATGTAATTGTCTCAGTCTTCTGAAAATGGTGGGCCTTCAGGGACTTGAACCCGGGACCGATCGGTTATGAGCCGAGTGCTCTGACCAACTGAGCTAAAGGCCCGTTAGTAACTTCCATTTCGAAAGACTGTGATGAATTATACTCATTAAGTTTTGACTCGTCAACCCAAAAAAAGACGATTTTTGAGAAAAGTTTGGATTAAGTTAAGTTATAATCTAATAAGCTAGTTATTATTAGCTTAAGGAGAACTTTATGCAGCAAAACTATCAGACATTCAGGGAGCAATACCCCCTATTTATCTATAAAGATTATCATGTGGAAAGGAAAGAAGAGACAGTCTTGGTGACCTATGATTTTGAGGTGCCGGGGCTTACGTCTTTTCATCCTACTTTAGAATTCCCCATCCGTCCGGCTACGCTTATGAATGATCCAACCGGACCTATGGCAAGGCAAATTCTTTTTTCTATCGGCATGGTGGAGCTGATATCCTACTGGAAAATTGCCTGCCCGCCTCGGGTAAAGATTCGCTGCGGCAATTTAAAAGAAGAGCAGATTTCTTTTTGGCTGGACCTCTACTACGGAGGTCTGGGTGAATTCTTTTATATCAACAATATCCCTGCCAAAAAAGAGGATTTTATGACCATAGAAATCGCTCCGGCTACTGAAGTAGCCAGCAACGTTGAGGCAGAAGAAGCGTCTTTTCACGCAGCGGATAAAACACTCATTCCTATAGGAGGCGGCAAGGATTCGGTGGTGACCGTAGAGCATCTTAAGGGCAAGGGCCACAATGTGGCCTTTGGTATTAATCCCACCAAGGCGAGCCTGGATACTATGGATATCGGTGGCTTTGGCAAAGAAGACCGCTTCATTGTAAAAAGGACGCTGGACTCTGAGATGCTTCGCTTGAATCAGGAAGGCTATCTTAACGGCCATACACCCTTCTCCGCCTTGCTGACCTTTGTTGCCTATTACGGAGCCTATGTTCTGGGGGCGACCCATATTGCCCTATCGAACGAAGCCAGTGCCAATGCTTCTACCATCCCCGGTACGGATATTAACCATCAATATTCCAAGACATCAGAATTTGAATTCGCTTTTAGGTCCTATACGGAGCGTTTCCTTGAACCCGATATTTATTATTTCAGCCTGCTTAGGCCCTTTGCCGAAATTGCCATCGCCAGGTCTTTTGCTTCCTATCCTGCTTACCATAAGGCTTTCCGGTCCTGTAATCGCGGGTCTAAGAAGAATATTTGGTGCTGTGCCTGCTCGAAGTGCCTCTTTGTTTATACTATTTTGGCACCTTTTTTGAGTCGGGAAGACATGGTTGAGATGTTCGGAGAAGATCTTTTTGCCAAAGAAGATCTCCTGGATGATTGGCAGAAACTTATCGGTGTCCAGGAGGTAAAACCCTTTGAATGTGTGGGGACAGTGGAAGAGGTGCAATTTGCCGTCTATTTGCTCTTGAAAGACGCTGAGAGTAAGGAAGATGACTTACCCCTCTTACTTAGAGAGGCCGCCCACTATGCCCAAGAAGGCCTATTAAAAGAGCTTAGATGGGATGAAGAGACCGGACCGGTTTCTCTTGCTTCACCCAATCCTTTGGCCTATTGGCACGAGGATGCAAATCTTCCTGATAGCTTTAAAGCTTACGTTAAAGACATTTTAGATGAAGAGAGGAAAAAGCCCTATGAAAAAAGATAAGACGCTCCTCTATGATTTTCTAAAAGCTAAACGTATTCTAATTTTAGGCTTTGGCCGGGAAGGTCAAGACTCGCTTAAATTTATAAAGGAATATTACGACCAAATTGAGCCGGCCGAGCTTGGTATTGCCGATTTGAATCCTATTAGTGAAGAACTCTTGGAGCCCTACAAGGCATTAGGAAAAATCAGAACTTATACAGGCGAAAATTATCTGGAATCCATGGCGGATTTTGACTTGGTTTTAAAAAGTCCCGGGATTTCATTTAAAGATTTCACGATTGTAAAAGAAGCCGGCAAGATAAGCCTGGCCGAATATCCCGGAGTGCAAATTTCCAGCCAGATGGATCTTTTTCTACGCTTTGCCCCGGGTACGATTGCCGGTATTTCCGGTACCAAAGGCAAGTCGACTACAACCAGTCTGGTCTATGAAATCTTCAAGGCTCAGGTCGCCAAAGAACAGGTAGAAGGAAACCGGGGTGCCCGGGCTTATTTGCTTGGTAATATCGGTGTACCGGTCCTGAAATACTGGGATCAATATGATGAGCATGCTTACTTGGCATGCGAAATGAGTTCACACCAGCTGGAGTTTGTAACTGCCTCTCCTCACGCGGCCATCCTCACGAATTTCTACCCCGAACACCTAGACCATTACCAATCCTACGACCAATATCTGGAGGCTAAATTAAACATCTGCCGTTTCCAAGATAAGGAGGGCTTCCTGGTTGTGGATTCCAATGAAGAAGAGCTTATGAAGAGGGTTCAGGCATTTTATGAAAATAAGCTAATCGATGTCCGAATGAAAGAGAAGCCCTCTTTTAGAAATGATGAGCCTTCGGTTCCGTCTTATGTATTACAAGAAGGCAATCAATACCTGGCTCAAGTGGATGAGCCTTTAAAAGCAGAAGTAAGAAGACTTGTCGATAATCCTCAGTTGGGAGCCCAGCATCAGAAATTAGATGCCCTTCTGGCTACGGCCTTGGCCAAAGCTTTGGGCGTGGACTTCGAGACGATTGACGAGGGTTTAGAGCATTTCCGCGGCCTGCCGCACCGCTTGGAAGCTCTGGGTCTTCATGGCGGACGCTACTTCTACAATGACTCCATAGCGACCATTCCCCAGGCTACACTTTTGGCTTTAGAAAGCTTAAGGCAGACCCATCCGGTTAAGACTTTGATTTTGGGCGGTATGGATAGAGGGATTTCTTATGACGGTCTTATAGAAGCATTGGAAAAGGATCCGGACCTAGAAATTTTAATCGGCCTCCCTGATACCGGCCATAAGATTATAGGTGTCTTAAAAGAGGCTCGTGCTTCGAGTAAGACTTTTGCTTCGCTTAAAACACTTGAGCAGGTTGAAAGCATGGACCAAGCCGTAGCGCTGGCCTATTCTAGGACGCCGGAAAAGACGGCCGTTTTATTGTCGCCTGCCGCAGCGTCCTATAACCGTTACAAGAATTTTGAAGAACGCGGAGAAGACTACAGAAAGTGGGTCCTGGACTATGCAAAAAAACCGTAAAGAAAGTATTCTTTTAGCCGTTAATCCTTTGGCCGGCATGGGAAAGGCTGTTGATTTGCTGGGTGAGTACTTGCCGGCCTTGGCAGAGGACGGCAACCCCGTAACGGTCTATTTTACGCAAGATGAAGACCACCTGGAACGGATTTTGGCCTCGGAAGGAGACCGTTATGACCGTATTATTGTGACAGGCGGAGACGGGTCTTTACACCAGTTGGCTAACCTGGTCATGGAGCATAAGATAGAGGCTAAATTGGCCTATCTTCCGCTGGGGACAACGAATGATTTCGCGGAGAATCTGCATTATCCGGACGATATTGCACAGATCGCCAAGTTGGTTCGCCTGGCAGAGCCCCATGCTTTGGATTTAGGCAAAATCTTACCAGACCGCTATTTTGTCTATGTGGCAAGTTTCGGTATTTTTACGGCAAGTTCTTACAGTACGCCGACTGAGCTGAAAAATCGTGTGGGCAAGCTGGCTTATTTTGCCACCGCTTTAAAAAACTTGGGCAGTGTCGAGATTTATCCTGCTCAAGTGAAGCTGGATGAGGAGACCCATGAAGGGGATTTTATTTTCGGAGCAATCTTAAATTCTAGCCAGATGGGCGGCATAGTCAAAATGGACCCGGATAGCTTCGACTTGGCCGACGGCATGTATGAGGTCTTGCTGGTGAAAAAGCCTTCGGGCCCGGCAGAGGTGACAACTATCTTAAATGCCTTGATGAATATGGATTTTTCATCCGACCTCTTTATTTATAAGAAGGTTCGGAGCTGTTCTTTGACCTTTGACAGGCCGGTGCCCTGGACCCTGGACGGCGAATTCGGAGGAGACTTGGAAGAGCTTTCTATGGAAGTCGTCCCGCATGCTTGGAAGCTGTGTTTTTAGAAAAAATGCCTCTTCGTTATAGGCGAAGAGGCATGTGAACCTATTTATAATTTACTGTCGAACCAGTCTCCCAAGTTCTTGAAGACTTTATCTCTATCTAATTCGTTTAGAATTTCGTGTCGGTCTTCAGGATAGAGCTTCAAGCGGACATCCTCTATGCCCAGTTTCTGATACTTGGCCAAAACCGCCTTACAACTCTTTTCGCCACCGACCGGGTCTAATTCGCCGGAGGTGATGAGGAGAGGCAGGCTTTTTACTAGACCATCTACATCTTCTTGATGGGCCAATTCTTGCAGGACTTGGAAAAAATCAGCCCAGGCCGAGACCGTAAAGTCGAAGCCGCACAGGCGGTCCGCCATATAGCGGTCAACGTTCTCTTCGTTTCTGGAGAGCCAGTCGAAGGGAGTGCGGTTGGGCTTGAAGGGTTTATTGTTACTGCCCAGAGCCATGTTGTTTAAGGTTTTACTGTAAGACATAGGGCCGTTTTTTCTTATGGCACGCTTGGCTATCTTGAGACCTATGGATGAAGCCAGAGCTGGCTGGTTACCGGTTCCCATAATGACTGCCGCCTCGACGTCGCGGGAATGAAGGGTCAAGTATCTTCTTACAAGAAAGGATCCCATGCTGTGGCCCAGGATAAAGAGCTTTTTGCCGGGCCAAAGTGTCTTGGCATGTTCCGTTACTTGAAACATATCTTGGATTAAGATTTTGTTTCCGTCTTTTTCGGCGAAAAAGCCCAGCTTATCGGGACTCGTGAGTGATTGACCGTGGCCCAGGTGGTCATGGCCTATAGCCGCATAGCCTCTTTGGGTCAGATAGACTGCAAAGTCATGGTATCTGTCCATGTGTTCCGCCATACCGTGCACCAATTGGACGATGGCTTTGGGCTCTTTTTCCGGCTGCCAAGTGATGAGGTGCAATTGTGTTTTTCCGTCTCTAGAAAGAATTCTTTTGTCTTCCTTCAACATAGTGGTCACCCTTTCTAAGCATTTATTAAGCTAAAGATAGCATATCTACTAAATAATCAAAGAGGGAGAAAAATAAGGCTTTTCATTCATCAGAGAATGATATATCATATCCATATCAATTAGCAAAGGAACGGAAGAACTTGGAAACAGAAAATAAAAAAGCATTGTACGAGCAAATTTATGACGATCTTCTCAAAGGCATCCAGGAAGGTAAGTGGAAAGAAGGGGAGAGAGTCCCTACCGAAAAAGAACTTTCTAGTACGTACAATGTCAGCCGTATTACCAGCAAAAAGGCCTTGGACAAGTTAGCCTCGCAAGATATTATCAAGCGTTATCCGGGCAGAGGATCCTTTGTTAATGCTATTTCCGAAGATTTGCCGAGTCTAAACGCAGAAGAAACATTCCATCAGTTGGAGATGGCCCAAAGACCGTCCAAACTGATCGGTCTGGTTATGGAAGATTTTGCCGAAGCCTTCGGAACCATCATCATTTCGGGGATTGAAAGGACACTCAGCAAGGCCGGCTATTCACTTATTCTTAGAAGAAGCTACGGTATGCAAACCGAGGAGTCCAAAGCGATTAAGAATATGCTGGACTTAGGCGTAGACGGATTAATCATCATGCCGGTGCACGGTACAAACTACAACAAAGAAATTCTAAGATTGTCGCTGCAGCAATTTCCTACTGTCCTGATCGACAGAGAGCTGAAAGGCATTCCTTTAAGTTATGTGGGTACCGATAATTTTTCTTCGGCCAAAAAATTGACGGAGTATTTAATTCGAAGCGGCCACCGAAAAATCGGCTTTGTGGCCCCCAGCAGCTTAGATACGTCTTCAGTCCTTCAAAGAAAAGAAGGTTTCGAAAGAGCCCATCGCGACAGCGGTATTTTGATCGATGAAAATTTAGTTTTGTCGCAAGTCTACAGTACTCTTCCCGGTAAGACCCCGGCCGATAACTTAAAAGCCGACTTACGTGTGTTAGAGGCTTACTTGCGTAAAAACCGTGAAATGACCGCTGTGTTCGCGGTCGAGTACAATATTGCGTCTGCGCTATGGCTGGCGGCATATAATATGGGGCTGAAAGTACCTGAGGATTTGGAAATTGTCTGTTTTGACAGCCCCAGCAGCAATATCGACAGGTATCCTTTTACCCATATGCATCAGAATCAGGAAAAAATAGGTGAAGAGAGTGCCTTACAAGTCTTAAACTTGATTAAGGGAGACACGGAAGTAAGAGATATCTCGATACCGGCCGACCTCATTCTTCGTATGCCCGAGAAATAAAAGACCATATAATGATATGCCAATGACTATGCACAAAACTCTGCTTTTGTGCACATGTATGTATATTTTCCTCAATTTTTTGGATTAATTAAGAAAAATAACCCAGCTTTGTTGACTTGCCTTCTTTTTAGAATGTATAGTACAAATATATCATTAGACAAAGTGTGAGGTGCCTTATGAATATTCAAGAATTAGGAAAGTTTCTGCAAAACAAGATACCGGATGAAAAAGCCAGGGAGTTTTTCTTACCCTGCTTTTTGAGTACCTGGGAGACAACGGTCAAATTTATGGATGATGACCAGATTTTTCTTATTACGGGTGACATTCCGGCCATGTGGTTACGTGACTCGTCGGCCCAAGTCCACCATTATTTAAAATTCGCCAACGCTTCAGCGGAAATTCAACATTTGATTGAAGGCTTAATTTCTAAGCAAATTGATTTTATTTTAAAAGATCCTTATGCCAATGCTTTTAATGCCGAAGATAACGGAGCCGGACATCAAGACGATCGGACTGAAATGGGCCCGGGCATTTGGGAAAGAAAGTATGAGATAGACTCTTTATGCTATTCTGTTGATTTAGCCTACAAGTATTATGAGAAAACGGCCAATGACCGAATTTTTACCGATAAATTTCATCAAGTCTTACATGTGATTGTAGATCTTTGGAAGACAGAACAAAAACATACCGATTCGGATTATTACTTTGAAAGAAATACCGACATTGAAACAGACACTTTGCCTAATGAAGGAAGAGGATCCGAGGTCGCTTACACAGGCATGACTTGGTCCGGCTTTAGGCCCAGCGACGATGCCTGTACTTACGGTTACCTGGTTCCTTCTAATATGTTTGCCGTGGTTGTGCTTTCGCAAATTCAGACCCTTGCCGAAAAGATTTTTAAGGATAAAGCTTTGGCCGATAAGGCTTTGTCCCTGGAAAAAGAAATCCGCAAAGGTATTGACCAATATGCCCTCTATGAACATGAAGCGTACGGCACGATTTATGCTTATGAAGTCGACGGTTTGGGCAATCAGCTCTTCATGGATGATGCTAATGTGCCGAGCTTGTTGAGCATTCCCTATCTGGGCTTTGCTTCGGTAGATGATCCGATTTATCAGAACACCAGGAACTTTATCTTAAGCCCTGAAAATCCTTATTTTTTCCAAGGTGAGCACGCCCAAGGGATCGGAAGTCCTCATACACCGGAAAATTACGTCTGGCACATCGCCTTAACCATGCAGGCCCTGACTTCGGATTCTAAGGAAGAACAAAAGAAAATTCTGGATATGATTTTTGCTACAGATGCCGATACCCGCCAAATGCATGAAGGCTTTAATGTAGATAATCCTTCGGAGTTTACCAGACCTTGGTTTGCCTGGGCCAACTCCTTATTGTCTGTCTTAATGATTCGCTACTACGATCTGGAGGCTTACACGCCATCCCCTAAAAAAGAAAGGAAAAACTGATGTCTCGTAATAAAGAGGCCAAATGGCGCAAGGGTCTATTTTTATTGACTATACTGTTTTGTATGGTTTTTAATCTGAATCTGATTTCTGCCAAGAATGAGGTCTATACGGTTATAGATGAAGATGATTTATCCATCACTTTAGAAATTGATGAGACCGGTAGTGATGCGTATGAGGCGACCTACCGTGTATTTAATCGTTCGCCTTATCCCTTGGAGAATATCCGGATTGATTCTCAACTCCTAGATGATAAGGATGTTCATGTTCATCATGATTTAATCACTATTGAAAGATTAGAACCGGGAGCAGGTGCAAAGTTTCCGGTTGAGCTTTTGCCCGAGGACTATGCATCTCAGGATAATGACGCGGAGAAAACCGAGGCGACCGCTACACCAAAAGATGATTCGATCAGTAAAACCGGTGAGGATTCTGATGCCGGAAGTCTTATCTTTATCGGCCTTCTTTTGATTCTTGCCATCTCTTTATTAATCTACTATAAGAAGAATCACAAGCATTCCAATACGAAGTATTTATCTTTGTTGCTTGCACTCTTTATGGTCCTATCTCCCTTAGCCAGCGTGAAGGCTTTAACTTTTTCGTTTAAATCAGAGACCAAAATAACAATCTTCGGAAAAGAGTTTAAGCTCCTTGCGACTTTGGCCTATGAAATCAAGGTTGAGGATAGCAACGATACCGACGATACCGATGCAAGCTTACCGACCGAGCCGGAAGCAACGACACCGACCATACCCGAACCTACAACAACTAAGCCTCAGCCTACGGAAACCGAGCCTGAGGAGACCTTGCCAAGCCAAAGTCAAACAACTGAGACGACGACAGAAGCAAGTGAAACTACACCCAGCGAGACTGAGCCTGAACCGACCGAACCCGACCAAACGACTCCGGAAGAAACCGAACCGACCGAACCCTCCGACCCTGAAGACCCGATTGAAATCTGGCCGATTAAATTTACAGATGACGGCAGAGCACATAAGGGAATCTCTTCTTTCAAGGCATCCATTGCTAAAGAGAATGAAGCGGTTATTTTGGTGCGTCGTTATGAATCGGAAAATTCGCCCAATCAGAAGGCTGAGATTTCTGTAGACGGTGAGCATGTAGCAGATTGGGAAGGCGTGCCGGCTATAGAAGGTAAATGGGTACAGGAAAAAGTAACTTTACCGGCAGAGGTCACCAAAGAAAAAGATAGTATTGAAATCGCCAATAAATTCATATCGGCAGGTAATGACTTCTCGGAATTCAGGTACTTCATCTTTTCCGTGGTAAAGGGTGAATTGATTCTTACCGATGAAGTAGATGTTGGCGGTGAAACGGCTGAATCCATAGCCAGTGAAGAAGCCCATGATTACAAGATAACGGAAGACAAGTGGTCAGGCAGCAGAGAACGTTATTTGCCGGAGGATGAGGCTTTCTATGATGTAATGGTCACCGATGACGGCCGTGCTCACAAAGGTACTTCATCTTTTACAGCTAAAATTAAAGCTGAAAATAAGGGGGTTATCTTAACCAGACGCTATGAGTCCGAGTATTCTGCTCATCAAAAAGCCCGTATTTTAGTAGACGGTCAACATGTGGCCGATTGGGAAGGAAAGCCTGCGGTAAAAAAATACTGGGTGGAGGAAAGGGTCCTTCTGCCGGCTGCCGCTACGGCCGGTAAAGAGTCGATCGAAATCGCCAATGCCTTCGTTTCTGCCGGCAATGACTTTTCTGAATTTCGCTACTTTGTGGATTCTATTGTAGACGGTGAACTGATCCGTACGGACGAGCTTGATATCGGCGGCAAAACGCCCGTATCCATAGCCAGTGAGGATGCCCATAACTATACTTCCACCGATCCGGAGCGCTGGGCAGGTATAAGAACTAGACTGTTACCAAAACCTGATTATAGTGTTATCGATTCGGAAGCACCGACAGAACCCACTGATCCCACGGATCCCACGGAGCCGACCGAGCCTTCAGAACCCACTGAACCCACAGAAGAACCCAAGCCCGGTGATAGATTTGAGGATGACGGACGTGCCCACAAGGGAAACTCTTCTTTTGACGTGACTATCGATCCGGAGAATGAGGGTGTCGTCTTAATGAGACGTTATGCTTCTGCTCACTCGCCGAATCAGAAGGCTAAAGTCTTTGTTGATGACGTCTATGTTGCCGACTGGTTTGGTGCACCGGTTAACCCCGAATACTGGATTCATGAAGAAATCGACCTGCCGGCCAAAGAGACCAAGGGCAAGGACAGCATCAGAATCAAGAACCAATTTGTTTCTGCCGGTAATGACTTTAATGAATTCCGCTATTTTGTGTATTCCATCGTTGACGGCCAAAGAATCCTTACGGATGAAGTTAACATAGGCGGAAAAAACCCGGACTCTATTGCCAGTGAAAAAGCCCATAATTACGAGATTGATGGGGAGAAGTGGTCCGGAAACAATACCTTCAAAATTCCCGATGAGGTTTTCCGCGGCGAAGAAGAAGAGGGCTCGAATGATTCGGAAGGTATCTCTCATGACGATATGTCTTATGAAGACCTTGCCGAGATGAGCCAAAAGGCTCTCTATGATGAGTATTGGGACGACACTAGAAAGTACTTCAGAAGAGAGTACCCTAATACTCTGACGGACCTGGGTAATGACTACTGGTGGTTCGCCCATGCCATCGATACCTTGATTGACGGTTACGAAAGAAGCGGAAATACAATTTATCTCGACCGGGCTAAAGCTGCCGTTTCCGGTGTGCAAAAACGTCTCGGCAAAACACTGGTCAATGATTATTACGATGATATGGAATGGATGGCTTTGGCCCTGGTAAGACTCTATGATCATACCAAAGATGAAACCTATCTGAATTTGGCCAAAGATTTATTTGCCGAAATCGAGGGCGGCTGGACAGACGTAGCCGGTGGCGGTATTTCTTGGAGTAAGAAAAAGACCCAATTCAAGAACACGCCTGCCAATGCGCCGGCGGTTATTTTGGCTGTGAAACTTCATGAAAGAACTGGCGAAAAAGCTTATGCTGACATGGCCCAAAAGATTTTCGATTGGCTAAACGATACCTTAAGAGATAATCTCAGCGGCTTTGTTGCGGACGGTATCAACGACAATAATGACATGCAGCTATCCTGGGGTGCCTTTACCTATAACAATGGTACCTATATCGGAGCGGCCACCGAGATGTTCCGTATGACCGGTGAGCCCAAGTACTTAGAATATGCGGAGAAGACCTTCCAAAACTCTGTGTCCCAATATTCCGGTGACAACGGCGTAGTCAAGGAAGAAGGGCAAGATGACGGCGGTCTTTTCAAAGGTATTATGATGCGCTATGTGAAGGATTATTACTTTGCGCAGAATGACGATAGGCCCGATATCAGAGAGTGGTTTGAAGGAAATGCCAAATCTGTGGCCTCGCATGCTATAAACGAAGCGAATCTGATTTCAGATAAGTGGAACGGGCCGGCCAAAGCTAAAAACTTACACCTGTCGAGTCATTTGTCCGGAACTATGCTCTTTGAGTTTACGCATCAAGTCAGTACATTAGAACATAAAGAGCATCGGTATTTACCTTATGTCGACGACTATACCTATCCCGACCCTGTAGAAATAGAGGATGGAGAGGATACGGAAAATCCCGATCCGACAGACCCGACCGACCCTGATCCGGAAGAGCCAGAACCAACTCCGGAGCCCACGCCTGAACCCATGCCGCCTGTGGAAGGTCCGGTAGAGCCTCCGAAGGAAGTTCCGGTGCATGGATGGGATATTTACAGAAGATTAGATTTATTGCCCGAAATCGATAATGGCAGCCAGACCTTGCAATTCTCGTCTTTTGACCGAGAAGGCGGCAACTGGTCTGACGGATTTGACGGTAAGTATTCTTATTTACGTAAAACCGACCAGGGCTATGTTATTGCCGAAGCTTCTGGAGCAGGTGAGATCCAATCCATGTGGTTTACTCGAGACGAGGGTGATGTCAGTGCGACCGGCAACTTGATTGTCGAGTTAGACGGCAAGGTCGTCTTGAACCAATCCTTACAGTCCCTTGTTAACGGAGAGATGGGCGCACCCTTTGTCTATCCTTTCGTAGCCAATGCCGAGGAAAGTTCAGGCGGTGTCATTATTAAGGTACCCATACCTTACAAGGAATCCATGCGGATTACGACGACTAATAACCCCTTGTTCTACCATGTGACTTAC
The DNA here is from genome assembly GCA_029983685.1 of Oscillospiraceae bacterium. GTDB lineage: Bacteria > Bacillota > Clostridia > Saccharofermentanales > Fastidiosipilaceae > JASBZA01. Next base: position 56,235 of record JASBZA010000001.1, read on the forward strand.
AGAAAATTTGCAAGTAACGAGGATGTGGAAACTTTTGATCCGTCCTATGTCCCTACAGATGTCATGGAGGCGGCCAAAACCTGGGGCTATGAAGATCCCAAGCCTGAGGTTGAAGGCGCCCAAGTTGTTGAGGACGATTTCAGCTTGCCGGAAGGCGAAAGCATCACGCTTTACGAAGGAACAGGGTCCGGCTACATCAACGAGATTACGGTCAATATTCCGCAATTTGAGCCGGCACCTCCTACCGTTACGGTAACCGATGACGGTAGAGCCCATAAGGGGACGTCATCCTTTAAGGTAAGCATTGACCCGGCTAACGAAGGTGTTGTCCTGACGAGACGCTATGACTCCTTCTCGACCAACCAGAAGGCCAAGATATCTGTCGACGGTAAACATGTAGCCGATTGGATCGGTAAAGGGGCTACCCCAGGAGTCTGGCTGGAAGAAGCCGTATTCTTACCTGCCGAAGCCACGGCGGGCAAGTCTACTATAAGTATTTCCAATGCGTTTGTTTCTGCCGGAATTGACTTCTCCGAGTTTCATTACTTTGTCGACTCTATAGTAGATGGTGAAGCTAAGAGAACAGACGCGGTGGATGTCGGTAACGGTCCGGAATCTTTGGCGAGTGAAAAAGAGCATGGTTATAAGGTTACCAAGGCTTCCTGGGCCGGAACTAGAACCTATGACATGCCGACTGAGGCGACCAAGCCTATGCCTCGAGTCCAGGATGACGGCAGAGCCCATAAGGGGACCAGTGCATTTGATGCCAAAATCGATCCGAACAATACCGGTATCAGGCTTATTCGCCGTTATGACTCGATTTCCACCAATCAAAAAGGTCTGATTCGAGTTGACGGTGAGCTTGCGGCTAAATGGTCGGGTTACATCGCTACGCCGGGCTTCTGGATAGAAGAGGTCGTTTATATTCCCGGTGAATTTACCAGGGGCAGAGATTCCGTAAGAATTGAAAACCAATTTGTATCCGCCGGTATGGACTTCTCGGAGTTTCGTTACTTCGTAGATTCCATCGTAGACGGTGAAATTGTAAGAACCGATGAAATTGACGTAGCCAATAATGAAAGCGAAAAAGCCCATAATTATACGTTAGACAAACCCTTGTGGATCGGGGAACGTAGTAACTTGCTGCCGGATTCGACACTAGGTGAATTAGATAACATTCAAATCACTGACTTGTTATTAGAGAAGGTGCGGGTGAAAGTTACCATCGACGGTCGGGTGCGTGTGAATGCGCCCATGGGTGAATTCTTCGGGTCTGCTTTAGGCGAGGCGGAAGTCCGTGCGTTGATGTTTAAGATGGATCCGGAAGGGGACTACTCCAGCTGGTGGCCCATGCCTTATGCCAAGTCTGCCAAAGTCAAACTCGTTAATGATTCCGAGTTCTCAATCGGCCCAAGTCATTACAAAGTAGTTCAGGCAACGGATGAGACGGTTGCGGACAGACTAACCAGAGCCTATCCGGAGTTGGCTTATTTCGAGGCTGTATCTAAGAACAGTCAAGCTAGACTGGGCCAAGATTGGCAGGCCTTCCATGTCGGCGGTCATGGTAAGTTTGTCGGTATCGTGCATGCCCTGCACGGCAATGTCGCTTCCGGAAACTCCCGAGGCTATCTGGAAGGTGACGAAAGATTCTACACAGACGGTATGCGTTCGCCCGGCTGGCACGGAACGGGTACGGAAGACTTCTACGAAGGCGGCTGGTACTTTAATAACGGTGTTTTCACCAATCCTATGAACGGTCAGGTCAGTTATAGGTCTTCTAATAAGTATGCACCTTATGTTGAATCGGATGCCGTTTATAGGCTTCTGATCGGTGATGCGGTTTCGTATAACCGTTCTTTAGAAGCAGGCTTTGAGCCCGGCGGTTTCTCCGAGCACAATGTTGTGTATTCGGCTACATCCTTCTTCTATGCGCACTTTAATAACAGAACCTTGATCTTAAATGACAGGGTAGATGTAGGTGATACGGATTCCGAAAAAGCGCACAACTATGAAGGCTCAGGTGATGTCGTTGAATTAAGCAGCCAATTTGAAGGCAATTATTCGGCTGAGACGGTTCGAGATACCTTGAGAAAGTCTGCCGACAAAGTTTCCTTTACGGTCAAGATTAACCCTCAAAATCACGGTGTAAGAATCGTCAGAATGTCCGACCAAAGTGTAGGCTATCAGTCGGCGGAGGTCTACGTAAACGGAGAGCTTGTCGGTAACTGGTTACAGCCCTTAGAGAATGTTCGCTTCAAGTGGCTGGAGGATAGTTATGATATACCGAGAGAACTAACGAACGGTCAGGAGACATTAAATATAGAAATCGTGCCGACCGAAAAGGGTCCCAAGTGGTCTGCGGCGCGTTATGATGTTTATGTTAAGCTTCCGGAAGCTGCTACAAGCGGTGACAGCTTAGATCCGATTGAGCCCGGAAGCGGAGAGGAAAAAGAAATAATGAAAGTTTTATCGATAGGAAACAGTTTTTCAACGGATGCACAAAGATGGCTTAATGAACTGTCAAAGGCCTACGGTCAAGAGATTGAAAGCTACAACCTCTTTATCGGAGGGGCTCCTTTGGACAAACATGTCGAAAATTTCAAAAACGAGAAGCATGACTACCTCTTAGAAAGAAACGGTTATGCCTATAAAACCAAGGCATCCATCCAAGACGCTTTGGCCATAACGCATTACGATGTCATTACCGTACAACAAGTGAGCGGACTGTCCGGTCTGCTGGATACTTATCAACCTTATATAGGTGACTTAATAGCGATGGTAAAAGAAGTCCAGCCGGATGCGGAAATTGTCTTCCATCAAACCTGGGCCTACGATGATGACAGCGATCACTGGGATTTCCCTCGCTATGGCAAGGATCGACAGACTATGTACGAGGGTATTCAAAACGCCAGCAAGAGCATAGCGGCTGATTTAGATTTAAGAATTATTCCGGTCGGTGAAGTGGTGCATAGACTCAGAGAAAGTGATTATTTCGCTACGAAGGGCGCCCACCAGATCTCATATAGTCCATACGATAAAGAGATGACCTTCCCTGACTGGACCAATGATCCGGCCAATCCGCCTTCTATGACCCGAGACGGTTATCACCTGAACGAGTACTATGGCCGTTATGCGGCAGCAGCGACCTGGTATGCGGTATTGACCGGTGAGAAGCTGAGCGGTAATGATTGGAAACCGACCGAACCGGTGCAATATCCCCAAAACCAACACTTGCCGGATGAGGTGTGGGACTTTATTAGAGCAACAGTAGATGAAGTGGTAGAAGAATTTAGATAATTTAGCTTAAGAAGAAGGCCTGGCCTGCTGAGGATGTCTTAGCGGTTAACAGGCCTTCTTTTAATATGTATAACAAATATAGCAAATGACATGTCCAAGATTGGTCAGATAAAGAACCGGACACTTTACATAGAAAACAATCACAAAACTATACTAGTCGCACAAAATGTATGGATATTATTGCAACTTACTTGCCAATAGCTGTAAATGATTGTATCATTTCAATATAAAGTTCTATTGATATAAATGTTATATAAAAGATTGGAACTTATGATACCTTCCGCGAAGAGGTAAGACCATGTATCGGACAATGCGTAAAAAGAGAATACTTGCTATAAGTTGTATCGTATTGTCTCTTGTGCTCATTTCTTGCAGTGCGGACGTAACGAAAGAATCGACTAGAAATAGCGAAATAGACGATAAAGGAACAACTATGACAGAGGCAAGCACTAGTGAAATCAAGATCCGTTACGATTTTGAAGATTTTGATGAAGATGAGATGGCAACCCTGGCAGATGAATGGGCTGAAAATGCCCAAGAAGCACTCTGGTCTAATTTCTGGGATGAAGACCGACAATACTTACGTAGAGAATGGCCGGCCAAAGAAGAAGACAGAGGACTTGACTACTGGTGGTTTGCCCACGCCATTGATGTCCTTTGTGACGGATACGAACGTACAGGTGACGTTAAGTACCTGGAGCGTGCAGCCTTAGTAGCAGACGGTGTCTATACCAGAAACGGCAATAGCTTCATCAATAACTTTTTTGACGACATGAATTGGATGGCTTTGGCCTTAATGCATTATTACGACTTAACCGGAGAAGATTTCTATCTGGAGCAAAGTCAAATCCTTTTTGATGAAATTACGAACGCCTGGTCCGGCATAGCCGGCGGCGGTATTGCCTGGAATCGTGAGAGTTTAAATTTTAAGAATACCCCCTCTAATGCACCGGCCGTTATTATTGCGGTTCGCCTCTTTGAGAGAACTCATGACAGCAAGTACTCCGATTGGGCTCATAAAATTTTTGATTATGTTCAAAAAAATCTAAGAGAAGCGGATACAGGCTTCATCATTGACGGTATTAGAAGTCTCAAGGAAGACCAGATACTTCGCTATGCTTATACCTATAATCACGGGACTTATATCGGTGCAGCCTGTGAAATGTATCGCTTAACCGGAGATGAAACGTATTTAGATTATGCCGGCCAAACTTTGGCCAACGCATTTAATCAGTATACCAATTCCAGAGCTGTCATTATAGAAGAAGGCGAAGGCGATGGTGGCTTATTCAAGGGCATTTTAATGCGTTATGTGACCCAGTGCTACTTTACCTTGCCGGAGCCTGCAGAAGAAGTCAGACAATGGATTTGCCAAAATGCCACTTTCGCCGAAAAACGTGCCGTGAATGACCACGGTATCATCGCGGATCGCTGGATGGGGCCTAGCAAAAGAGAGCAGCACTTATCCAGCCATTTGTCCGGAGTCAAACTCATGGAAGCCTGTTGGCGAGTCAACAGCAGTGACTATAAAGAGAATATGAATATGAACAATTTTATGAAGCTTGAAAGGAGGGCAGAAAAAGGTTCATAGATTCTAATAAATAAGACCGTAATTTTAAAAAAATTTGAGAGGTGAAGAAGTGAAGAAATTACATTTAGTAAAAGTTTTATCGTTATCATTAGTAATGAGCTTAACTTTAGCTGCATGCGGTGGCGGTGGAAGTCAAGGTACAGAAAACGGCGGAACAACGTCGTCAACAAAGAGTGAATCGACCGATACGAGCGATTCCAATGAAGAAAGCAAAGAAAGTACAGAAGAGGGCAGTGAGGCTCCCGATGACAGTTCTTCCATAGAGGAAGGCTTGGAAGCTCCTCATTATGTACCGGAAGAGCCGGTAACCATTACCTACTTCGGTTGGGAAAATGAGCTCAACTTCAATATTTTGGCCGAGAAATTCAATGAAAGACATAAGAACATTGAAGTTGTCCGTTATCCCAATCCTATCGAAGGTGACGACCAATTGACCAAGATGGCCGCTTCGGGTGAATTGCCGGATGTTATTTCCGTCTTTAATCTGGGTTCTGCTATCCGTAACGGTTGGCTGGCTGATGTAACACCTTATTTTAAGGCGGATCCTATTGCTGAAGAGTCCAGCTACATGAATATCATTGACGGTATTACCACCTATGATAAATTGTACGCCCTGCCTACGACCCTGTATTTGAATGCCTTGATGGTCAACTTAGACTTATTAAGACATAACAACATTGAGATTCCCGAATACACCTGGACTTATGAAGACCATGAAAAGATTCTGAAGGACGCAACCGTGGCTGGTGAGTCCAGAGGTAACGTAGATGTTAGATGGTCTATAAACTTCTATCCTGCTACCTACGCGAATGATCCTGTCGGACGTTATTGGTTTAACCAGGAAACCCATCGTTTTGAATTAGGCAAGTCTTTTGAAGACATCGTCAATCATTTCGATGACTTGCTCGCTGCCGAAGTTTCCATTTGGGAGCATGCAGACAAGCGCGGTAAGCCCTGGGAATTAGAAGAAGGTGATCCGGAAAGAGAGAAGCAAGAACAGGCACGTCATCAGTATCTGCTCGATGCTATAGGTGTAGATGATGACGGCTGGGCAGTCGGAAAAACTGCTACCCATGCTTGGGAAGGCTCGGGCTTTGCTTGGACCATCAGAGACCAGAGATACCCCGGTTTCGAATATGATCATTACCCCTATCCGATGAACAACGATCATCCTTATGATGAACCGCGTTACGGTGTAGCCACGGACTTTGCCGGTGTTTCTTCTTCGGCCAAAGACCCCGAGGCAGCTTATGAGTTCTTAAGATACTTATCTTATGAGACCCAAGGTTTCTTAGACCGTATTGACGGTATCAATAATTACGACCGTGAAGCCTACATCGAAAAGTATGACTTTAGTGACGAGTACATTGAGACCTTACCGGAAGATCCGGATATGCTCTTCGGCGTACAAGGCCCTCACGTGAATGCGATTTCGCCTGCTAATACAGACGTTGCCAGAGAAGCTTGGAAAGAATTCCACCCGATCGGCAGCCCTGACGCTACTCCGGGACACCACTACGCATTGGATCATTTAGAGAATGCTTATCTCGATAATTTCCGTGCTTACCCCGGTTATGCCGATGCAGCAAATTACATCATTGAAAACATTTGGTCCCAGGTCATCGAAGGTGACATGGCGCCCGGTGACATTGCCCAAGAATTAGAAGACGGTGCAAACCAGATTCTGGAAGACTGGGAAAATGACATCAAAGCAGCAGTAGATGCTCAATAATTTTTAATTCGTTATGGGATATGGCGCATGAATATATTTCGGCGCCATATCCTGCATTTATTAAAGGATTGAAGAAAATTTTGGTTGCACAAGTGAAAAATAAAAGAAAAATAGCATATTTTCTTGCTTTATTATCCTTCTTATTCTTTTTGCAGACCCCTTTGGTACGAGCTGCGACGGATGAGGGTGATGATGTGGATGTGGCAGACGGTTTTGATCCCTGGAAAACTCAGGAGAGCAATCTGGAAGATGTTGTAGACGAGACCAGCTATCTGGACGTTAAGGACGAGTATCTGTCTTTGGCCAATGAAGAAGAGACCCTTGCCGTAAAAGCAACCGATGCCCTCGTGTCCTTGGAGAATCGAGACGGTGAAAAAATCGACCTCAGTAAGGGAGAGAGCGGCGGTATTCAAATTCCTGCCGGGACAAAAGCTGTCTTTAAGATTAAAGCACCGGAAAAAGCGACTTGGCATATCAATCTTCTATACCGAATCACCAGTAAGAATATTGTCGATCTCAAAGTCAATGTCGACATCAACGATGCAAAACAATTCTACGAAGCCTATGATATTGCTTTGCCTGCGTCTTGGAGAACTCAAGACCAGTCTTTGAAAATCGATCAGTACAACAATCAAGTCTATCCGTCATCGGAATTACTAGACAAAGAAATAGAACATACCTTAAATCATGATATGTTTTATTTAAGTACGCCTTTGTTATTTGCTTTTGAAAAAGGCGAGAATACCCTATCTTTAGAAAATAACGAGATTTCTTACGAGTTGATTGAGATTCGTCTCCAACCGAAAGAAACAATCGATACTTATAAAAGCTATCAAGAAAATAATTTAGAGAATTCTAAGGAGGCTCCTAAGCTTGCGGATGTCGATCCACTTATTTTGGAAGGCGAGGGATTTACGGAAAAGAACCGTGTCCACATCAGGGGAGAGCGCTCCAAAGACTATAACTATCATCCCTATGATCCTAAATCTTCTTTGCTAAATGTTTTAGCTCCGACCATGTGGCAAAATCCGGGTGATGCCGTGTCTTATGCCTTCGAGGTGCCGGAAGACGGTTACTACCGAATCGGTTTCCGTGTCCAACAGGACCAGAAGCGTGACATGCCGGTCTATAAGAATATTTTGATAGACGGTTGGATACCCTTTGATGCGTTGGAGTCTTACGCCTTTCCTTTTACGGGCAGTGCCGTTCAGATGGAATTTTTGAATGCGGACGGTGAGGAATTCCTGTTTTACTTAAGCCAAGGTAAGCATGAGATTCAGCTTATCAGTACGGCCTCTAATTATTTCGGTGCCTATGAAGTTCTGTCACAGGTTATTCGCCAAATGAATCAGTTGACCTTGGATATACGAACCATTACGGGTAATCGCATTGATGAAAATCGTCAATGGAATATCGAACAATATATTCCGGATATCCGTGAGCAACTGCAAGAACTGATTGATTCTCTTAATCTGGTTTATCAAGATTTGAGTCATTTATCCGGTCAGGAGAACAGTACGACCTGGAATAATTTACGCATTATTGCCGATCAGTTGGAGCTGTATTTAGAGGAGACCAAAGGTTTAGATAAGTTTGTCAATAATTTGGATAACTTTTCACAAAACGACGGATCCATGGCCCAGCAAATTTCGGCTTTGATCGACCAGATGCTCTTACAACCCTTAAGTATCGATCAGGTTTATATAGCAGGAGAAGATTTGAGTGCTTTGCCCGGAAAACTTAATTTCTTCCAAAGAAGTTATTTAGGTCTGGAGAAGTTTGTCCAGTCTTTTAATCGCAACACGGATGCGGATTTGGCCTTGGACGAGGATGCCTTAAATATTTGGGTCAATCGCCCGGTAACCCATATTGATGTGTTGCGCGAGATGATCAACCAGGAATATCCCAACAAGGACATTAAGATTAATCTATCGGCAATGCCGGATGAGAACCGCCTCTTATTGGCCATCATCGGCGGCAATGCCCCGGATGGTGTTTTGGGCTTAAGCAGTGGTAAGCCTTATGATTTTGCCTTGCGTGGAGCGGCCTATGATTTGCGTAATTTCGATGATTTTGACGAATCGGTGAGTGATTTTACGGCCGAGATGTTTTTGCCCTTTGCCTATGATGAAGGCATTTACGCTTTCCCGGAAACCACGACCTTCCATGTCCTGTTCTATCGGACGGATATTATGCAGTCCTTAAATCTGGATATTCCTCAGACCTGGGAAGACCTGGTGGGGATTGTGCCGGCTTTAGATAGGCATGGTATGAATATCCAAACCATGATTGCGGCCAATGATGCCTATAAGCCCTTTGCCGCAACCGTACCAATTATCCAGCAAAACAAAGGTGAGATTTACAGTGACGACGGTATGACGGTTTCCTTCAATCACCCCAATACTTTGGAAGCCTTCGATTTATTAACGAATCTCTACGTTCGTTATAACCTGCCTTACCGAATCGTGAACTTTTATAACAATTTTAAATCCGGCGTCACCCCTATCGGTGTCTCGGAATTGAACACTTATACACTGCTGAAATATGCCGCACCCGAAATCAGAGGTCAGTGGGCAATAGCACCCAATATCGGTATAAAAGACGAAAACGGTGAGTTCATTAACACGCAGCCGGTCGTAACGTCTGCCGTCATGATTACCCAACAAAGCGAGAAGAAGCAGGAGATGTGGGAATTTATGAAATGGTGGATGGATGATCAGACCCAGCTGCAATACGGCAATGAGTTACAGATGCGCTTTGGCAAGGAGTATATTTGGAGTTCAGCTAATCTGGAAACCATTAAAAACGCACCCTATTTCGAACAGGAAGATCGAGACATCATCTATGAGCAAATTCTCAATGCCAAAGAATTCCCTCGTCACCCGGCTTATTTCCAGGTAGAGCGTGAGTTATCGAATGCATGGAACAGCGTTGTCTTTGACGGCATCACCGTCCGAGAAGCTTTGGACAGGGCGGCCTTATCCAGTAATCGAATTATGGCTACCAAGTTGCAGGAGTTTGCCTACATCGATAATGAAGGGAAAACGTTAAAAGAATTTATCATGCCTAATGTCAGAGAGATAGAAACATACGGGAATTTTGCCAGGCCGAGCCGAGACTTGGCGTAATCGGTTTAGCTTCATATGAAGGTAGTTGAAAATATGAAATCATTAAAGATGAAAAAGAAATTCAGGCCCGGGGGCAAGCGTACAGACAATCGTTCTTTGTTCGGCCTTTTGGGACCCTATTTAATTTTATTTACGACATTTATTGCAGTCCCGGTTTTACTGGCTATTCTGCTGAGTTTTACCTACTTTAACTCCGTAGAGCCTCCGACTTTTAACGGCATTCAGAACTATGTCTACATGGTGACCCAAGACGAAAGTTTCTTAAAGTATATTATTCCCAATACCTTGCTTTTCGCCTTTGTGGTTGGCCCCGGTGGCTATGTTTTGCAGTTCTTATTGGCCTGGGAGCTGGCTCATATACAGCGCATTCCCCGAACCATATTTGCGCTGGTTTTTTACTCGCCTTCCATGACCGGAGGCGTTGCCATGGCTGTTATTTGGCGAGTCATTTTTTCCGGTGACCAATATGGTTATATCAACAATTTGTTAATGCGTGCCGGCATGATCAGCCAGCCCATCCAATGGTTGACCGATCCCAGGTTTTTGATGACTATTATGATTTTGGTCTCTTTGTGGAGTGCCATGGGTGTCGGTTTCTTGGCTATGCTTTCGGGAATTTTAAATGTCGACCCCCAGCTTTATGAAGCGGCCTATGTCGACGGCGTTTCTTCTAGGTGGCAGGAGATTGTCTATATTACCGTGCCCGCCATGAAGCCTCAGATGCTGTTCGGTGCCGTTATGAGTATTGTGAGTGCCTTCTCGGCAGGTCAAATCGGTGTAGATTTGGCAGGTGTCAACCCGACGCCGCAAAATGCCGGTCAGACCATGATTACCCATATTGCGGACCACGGCTTTATCCAGTACAACATGGGCTATGCTTCGGCCTTGTCCGTTGTCCTTTTAATCTTCATGTTTTTATCCTCGCAATTTGCTGATTACATTTTCGGTACCGACGATTAGGAGAGTATTATGTCAAGTTACATGGGAAGAAAAATTAACCCGCAACGCTTTGATCGGAGTCAAATTCGCAGTTATTTAATCTTAATTCCGGTATCTATTATTATGGTTTTGCCTATCATTTATGTGGTGGTTACCGCCTTTAAGCCGTTGAATGAGCTCTTTGCCTATCCGCCTAAGTTCTTTGTCAGAAACCCCAGCCTGCAGAACTTTAGAGACCTGTGGCGTGTTTCACAGTCTATGGGCATACCTTTCTCGCGCTATTTGATTAACTCCATTGTGTCGACTGCCCTGGTAGTGATCTTAAGTATCGCCTTGTCCCTTACGACCGGCTATGCCTTATCCAAAAAGGATTTCCGAGGCCGCAATGTTATTGCCACGATTAATACGGTTTCTTTGATGTTTGTTCCGACAGCGGTCGGTATACCGCGCTACCTTATTATAAGCGGTGTCGGCCTGACCAATACCTTCTGGGTTCATATATTTCCGATGCTGGCCATGCCGGTCGGACTCTTTTTAGTAAAGCAGTTTATCGACACTGTTCCGAATTCACTAATTGAGTCGGCCCGAATTGACGGTGCGGGAGACTTTTGGATTGTTCACAAAATTATCGCTCCGATTGTCAAGCCGGCCTTGGCTACTGTAGGTCTTTTGGCCTTCCAATCCAGTTGGAATGCTATCGAAGCGTCAACTATTTACATTACGAATGATGCACTGAAAACCCTGCCCTTTTATCTGTCTGTATTGACCAGCCAACAGAACCTGGTGGCCGGTGCCGGTTTAAGTGCTGCGGCAACCCTGATTCAACTCTTACCCAATATGATTATCTTTATCATTTTGCAATCTAGGGTAATGAATACGATGGCGCACTCCGGAATTAAGTAGGAGGGTGAAATGCGGATACCAAAAGCCAAATATAAAAATATAAAGAAATTCTTAATCTTTTTTGCCTTTGTACTGGTCTTGCAATCGTCTCTTAGTATCTACCTTTATGCCAGTGATAATGCGACGAATTCTACCGGTTACACGGTGGCTTATAATAACGACGGTAAGCTTCAAATTGTCCAAGACGCCTATTTACCTGTCGGTTCCTATTTAGACTTGAATTTGTCTGCGGCAGAAGATTTATTCATCATGGATAATGCCATGTACATAGCCGATACCGGTAACAAACGCATCCTGCGTATCCGTCTGGATAACGGTAAGACCGACGTCTTAGGGGAGGGTTTCTTACGCACACCTACAGGCGTAGCAGCTGATAAAGAAGGCCGGATTTATGTAGCCGACAGCGGTAATAACGAAGCCTATCGTTTCAATAAGAACTTAGAATTAGAGCAGGTCTTTACTAAGCCGGATACACCCAATTTCGGTATTCATGCGAATTATAAGCCTCTAAAAGTTGCCCCGTCCAAAGACGGCGGTGTCTATCTGATTAATGAAGGTAGTGTCGCGGGTTTGGTTCATATGGATCGCTACGGCGGTTTCCTGGGCTATTTCGGTGCCAGTGAAGTCTCTGTGAATCCTTTCTATGCCATGGCGGATAAAATCCTGACCGAAGAACAAAAAGCGTTGTTTTTAAGTCGTACACCGCCGAGTTTTGCCACGATTATAAAAGGTCCCGATGACCTCATTTATAGTGTCAATCGAGGCAATGCCGCACGTCCGGTTAAACATAATATCGGCGGAGACAATATCTTACAGAATTCGCAAATGCCCCGTGTGCAAAATGCCATGGACATTGACGTTAGTGATGACGGGAGAATTCTGGTTTTGGACAGTGACGGTTATATTACCGAAATTACACCGGATGGCTACTTAATCAATATTTTTGCCGGCCCTTCGAATACGGAACGGGCAGGTTTATTTACCCTGCCGACCGGTATTGCGACGGATCACAGAGGCTATATCTATGTGCTGGATAAAGAGAAGAATAACATTCAAATATTCGCCCCGACACAAAGCCAGTCCATGCTCCATAAAGCCATCAGTGACTATCGTCAGGGAAATTATGAAGAGAGTATCACTTTGCTTACCGAGGTCTTGCGTGTCAACAATTCCTCGCGCTTAGCCCATACCTATATGGGTAAGAATTATGTCCAGTACCGAGACTACGAAGCCGCTGCCGAGCATTTCCATATCTCCGAGCAAATTGCCGACTACAGCGGAGCCTTCTGGGAAATTCGTAATGACTGGATCCAAGCCAATTTGTTTATTCTCATATTGATTTTCGCCCTAATCATTGCTTTCTTTATCATGCGTAAGTCACGCAAAAGAAAAAGAAATCGGGCCATTAATAAAGGAGAGTATGTACCCGGTCGTTGGGAGACCATTATGGATAAGAATGCATTCTTATATGACCTTAAGCAAATCAGCTATGCGGTTTTCCATCCGACCGATAATGCCTACGAAATTTCGGTGGGAAGAACCGGATCTTTTGCCTCGGCCAGCTTTATTTATGTCCTCGCCTTGGTCCTCATTGTTGCTTTACGTATTGGATCGGGATTCATCTTTTCCGAACGTATTAGGAACTTCTCCTTATCGACCTTTTCACTGGGCTTCATTGTCTTCCTGGCTTTGTTTATCGGCTGTAACTTCTTTATTGTCGCTATTCGCGACGGTAAGGGGACTTTGGCCGACATCTATGAAACAACGGCCTATGCCTTTGCTCCTATGTTGTTTATTTTCCCCATTGCAACTATATTAGGGAACTTCATGACCCTTAACGAAGGCTTTATTTACCATTTCCTGGTTTGGCTTGCTGTCATCTGGAGCGTCATCCTGCTGGTATCCTCATATATGCAAATTCATCAGTACAGTTTAGGGAAGACCATCTCCACCTTGCTCTTAGCTCTATTCGCCATGGCCGTCGTGGTCATTGTTATCTCCTTAATATGGCTGGTTGTTCAGCAAATGATTCAGCAGATTCAGGAGATTCACCTGGAGGTCACCTTACATGATTAAAAAAAGAAAAAAGAATCTTATTCGTTTGATAGCTTTTATATTGGTTTTTACTTTGTTGTCCGGCCAAGCCAAAATTAGGGCAGAGGATGGACAAGAAGGTGAGAATCAAACCCAACAAGAGGACACGGCCAAAGCCCAGTTGATTAATAAAATCATGCCTTTCGAAAAGGGCGATTTGGCCAATAGATCGCTTGAGACGGGCGACCGAATGATCGGTGAAAGTAAGACCCACCGGCTCTACTTTAATGAGGAAACTTTGGCCATCAAAGCCCAAGATAAGCAGAGTCAATACACCTGGTCCTCTTCGGTTCCGCAGGAGAAAATCGAATACCTAAGCAGTGTGTGGCAGACCTTCATGCAATCACCAATTGTGGTGGATTATAAGGATTTAAATCGTGCTTCGACAACCAATCGGGACTATCCGGAATTAGAATCGGTGGCGGCTATCGATAACGGTATTCAGATGCGCCTTTATTTCCCGACTTTAAAGATGCACTTGGAAGCACAGGTGTATTTGGAAGAAGACCAAGTCCATGTAAAAGTAGATGATGAGTCCTTTTCCTATGATGACGGTGAGGACAGAGTCTTTGAACTGTCTTCTATTTACATTATGCCTTTCTGGGGTGCGGTAGATGACGAGGAGACCTCAGGCTATATTTTCATCCCGGACGGGCCCGGTGCCTTGATGCGATATGGTAAAGAAAAGCCCTTCCGTTCGCCCTTCCAGAAGAGAGTCTACGGCAGGGATGAGGGTATGAGCCGAATCGGTATCATTACACTTTTGGCGATTCCCCAGGTCGGGACAGAAAATATACATATGCCGGTATACGGTATGTCTCACGGCCATCAGCAACAGGCTAGTTTGGCCTACATCGAAAACGGTGCGGAATTTGCGGATATCTTTGCCTCGCCTGCAGGGGTGAAAGTGAATTTCTTTTGGACTACCAGTATCTTCCACTATATTGAGACCTACTTCCAGCCTACGGGAAAGGCGGGCAAGACCTTTCCTTATATTTATAAAACGCCCAATCCGGTGAACCCCCATGTAAGCTTCCATCTTTTGAAAGATAAGGAGGCGGACTATGTTGGTATGGCCAAACGGTACAGGGAAGTACTAGAAGATCAAGGCCAACTGGGCAACGCATCTTCCATGCTGGCAGATGACAAAGACTTCCCCTTGATGATTCATGCTTTAATGGCAGAAGAAGAACGTGCCTTGTTTTTTAATCGAAACAAGAAAATGACCGATATTGAATTTTTAAGCGAGCAATTAGAAGACCTCAATGCTTTGGCCGGTAACGGTTTGGTTTATTCCTTACACGGAGCACAGCGTAAGGGCCTAAGCGGTCACCCCTTGGGAAAACTGGGCATATCCGGTTTGGTCGGGGGCAAAAAGGCTTTTGAAGACTTGAAAAATCAGGCTGCCGATAAGGGTGTCCGGGTCTTGCTAAATACGGATTTGGCCGTAGGAAATGAGCCGCAAATTCAAAAGGGCGATATGCTCTACAATGTCGACCGCGGTGTGGGCTGGCGTTACACGCAAAACCCGATTTATGACAAGGAGTATTTCCTGGATGTAGATGCTCAAAAACGCATGATGGAGAATCTGCAAGAGGACAAGTATCTAGGCGACAATGTAGGACTGGATTTAAGTTCGATCGGTTACACGCTCTTTTCAGATTACCAAGACGGCATCCTGACGGACAGGGCCTATGTAAGATCCGAGATCCAAAAGGGCATGGAGGCATTGTCTGAAAATCATACGGTTTACTTAGACCAGGCTCATCAGTATCTCTGGAATGCGGCTGATGCCATCTATAATGTGACGACGATGAACTCACAGTATGTGTATGAGACGGATACGGTTCCCTTTTTACAGATTGTTTTAAGCGGCACCACACCCTTGTTTTCGACGTATCAGAACTTCGGTACGCAGGAAGATGATTCTTTGTTGAAACTCATTGACTATAACCTCTACCCCAGTTTCTTGATTACCGAGAAACCGTCCTCTGAACTGATGGATTCCAATACGCAGAATGTGTATTTTTCCGAGTATGAAGCCTTAAAACCCGATATTAAAGAGGCTTATGAAACGATGAAAAGCCTTTTGGACCCGGTCAGAGGAGAGAAGATTATCGCAAGAGAAATTCCTCAAGAAGATATCACAGTCACCGAGTATGAGAACAAGATGAAGATTATTACGAATTATACGGACGAGGATTTCGTCTACGAAGGAACCACAATCGAATCGAAGACGGCGAAGCTTTTGTCGTAAGACGTCCTGTAGGGGTCTGTTTTTGTAAGAGATGGAGTAATCAATGAGAAATAAACGTCTAATCAAACAAAATACCATGTCTAAGTTGATGAGCCTATTATTCTTGTCGCCTTGGATTATCGGTTTTATCGCATTTGCCTTATTTCCTTTTATCGAAATGATTCGCTATGCTTTCAGTAATGTCATTTTTAAACCCAATAACACCATTTATGTGAATGTGGGCTGGAAAAATTTCCGCGATGTCCTCTTCGTCGATCCGGATTTTCGTCTGCTGTTTTTCGAATACCTCAGAATCATCGTCTTCATGTTGCCGATTATCCTGGTATTTGCCTTGATTTTGGGAACCTTACTAGACCATGTTGACCGCGGCAAAAGTTTTTTCCGTTCTATCTATTTCCTGCCGGTTATTTTAATCAGCGGTCCGCTCTTGGAAAAGTTATTTGCAATAGAAGCCTTCAAGCTGGATGGTCTTCATGATTTTTTCATCTTCGATTTTATTTCCAGCACCCTGCCGCGAAGGATAAACGAGTGGCTTTTTTTCATTATCGATAATATTATTTTGTCCCTGTGGTTTTGTGGTGTGCAGCTTCTGATCTTTCTCACTGGTATACAGCGGATTGACGGTAGCCTTTATGAGGCGGCCAAAATTGAAGGCGCATCGTCCTGGCAACTCTTCTGGAAGATTACCATCCCCATGTTAAAGCCCTTTATTATTTTAAATGCCGTTTATACCCTGGTGGATCTGTCTTCGACGTTCAGTCCTATCAGCGGTTTAATTACCAGTTCCATGACCAGTGACAATAAAGGCTACGGTTATGCGGCGGCAGTGGCCTGGCTTTATCTACTGATTGAGTTAGTTTTGTTGGGAATCCTGATGTTTATTTTGGCCAGAGACCACCAGGCGGCCAAAGCCCGTAAAGAAAAGCGCAAAGAAGCACGCAAGATTCAGCGCATTCGCAAACGCCAAAGCGCCGCGCGTGAGAAGTATGCGCAAAGCCAAAGTTAGGAGTTAGGACAGATGAAAATAGCAGAAAGCAAAAAAGACAGATTCAAAGGACAGCTATCCAAAGGCCTACCCAAGTTTTTCCTGTACGCCCTTTTGATTATCATAGCCTATGTGTTCATTTATCCTTTGATGTTAATGTTCTCCACCAGCTTAAAGAGTCTGTACGACCAGATTGACCCCCTGGTCATATGGCTTCCTAAAAACATCTACTGGGAGAATTACCGCAGAGCCTGGGTGGCTCTGGGCGGAACGGACACCTATTTAATGTCTATTTTTAATATCGGTATTATCGCCTTGGTCCAAACCATCAGTGCGGCCATCATCGCCTACGGCATTGCTAAGTTTGACTATTGGTGGACTAAGTTGGCCTTTTTCATCATTGTAATTACCTTTATCTTTCCGCAGGAACTGTTTTTCCTGCCCCAGTACACCATCATGAGCCGGGCTAACTTATTAGGTACAATTTGGCCCAGTATCCTCCTATCCGCCTTCGGCCACGGTACCAGGAACGCTATTTATATTTTCGTCTTCTATGCCTTCTTCCGTTTGCAGCCCAAGGCTTTGGACGAGGCGGCTTATATTGACGGTGCGGGCTATATGCGTACTTTTGCCGGCATTAATTTGCCTATGGCCAAAGGCGCCATCGTGGTAAGCTACATTCTTTCTTTTGTATGGAATTGGAATGATACGAAAATTAACGGCCAATTCTTTATGGGCAAGGTAACAACTGTTCAAATCAAACTCCAGCAATTTAATGCGCTTTACGAACGTTTCTTCCCCTATGACATGACCCAATCCGCCAGCACGGACCGTTTGAATTACGGTGTCGAAATGGCCGGTGCGGTTTTGGCCATCATTCCTCTACTTGTGGCTTATTTTATAGTGCAGCGCTTCATTGTTGAAGGTATTGAGCAAAGCGGTATTACCGGTGAATAGAATTGTGTGCGTGAGATGTTTAAAGGCGGTAAGAAAATTATTTTGTGGACTTTGGCCCTGGGCTTGTGTCTGACGGCATGTAAGTCGGCAGAGAGAGAGGATGGCCTAACGAATGAAAAGGAGACTGAAATAGATATGCAATCCGAAAAGACCCCCTTAGCCCCGCCCATTCACGGATGGGACATTTACAGAAAATTAGACCAAATCGCCTTGCTTAACGCAGGGGTAGAGACCAAGCAGTTTTCCAGCTTTGACCGGACCGGTGGCAATGAGAAAGACGGCTTTGATGGGACCTATTCCTATCTGAGAAAAGATGACACGGGCTTTGTTATTGTCGAGGCCAAAGGTGCCGGCGAGGTCCAATCCATCTGGTTTACCCGCGACGGCGGCAATGTCAGCAGAACCGGTCATATCCGTATTGAGCTAGACGGAGCGGTTGTTTTAGATGCGCCCTTACAAGATGTTGTAGACGGTAAGGAAGGCGAGCCTTTTGTGTTTCCCTTTGTTGCCAATGCCAAAGAAAGTTCCGGCGGCGTTACGATAAAAGTGCCCATGCCTTATAAGGAGTCGATGAAGATTTCGACAACCCAGAATCCCAATTTTTACCACGTCAGTTACCGCACTTTCGCTTCAGCCGAGGGTATTGACACTTTTGACCCTAAAGATATACCGCAAGATGTTTTGGAAGCATCCAAAACCTGGGGCGAGAAAGATCCTAAAATTGCGCAAAACGTGCCAGTTAAGACTCTTGAGGGGGATTTGTCTTTGGCCCCGGGAGAAGAGACCTTATTGGCTGAATACGAGGGTACAGGCCAGCTAAGGTCCATGCAATTTACCATCAACAATCTGGTCGGTGCTCCGCCGGCCGAAGTGGTTATCGATGACGGTAGAGCCCATGTGGGCATCAGTTCCTTTAAGGCTAAGATTGATGCTGCCAATGAGGGCGTCATTCTGGTACGTCGTTATGACTCGATTTCGACTAACCAGACGGCCAATATTTATATTGATGACCAAATGGCCGCACAGTGGACCGGGCAAGATATAGTGGCCGGCGGCTGGGTAGAAGAAGAGGTTGCTATTGCCGCTTCTTATACAAGAGGTAAGGAAGAAATCCAAATCCGGAATGAATTTGTATCGGCCGGCATGGACTTTAGTGAATTCCACTTCTTTATCTATTCTATTGTGAACGGCGAAAAGGTCTTAACGGATACGCTTGATGTGGGTCCTTTTGTTGCATCCAAAGAGAGTGAAAAGGCCCACGGTTATAGTGTGACCGGCCAAAACTGGGAGGGAGACCGAACTTATATTTTGCCTCATGAGACGGAAAATGAAGAAGCCATTTTAAGGACCGATGCCTTGTTGGAGGGGCTGACGATTCAGGTCAAAGCCGATGGCCAAGTCCTAGTGGATTCGCCTTTTGGTTCATTTTTCGGTTCGGCTTTGGGCTTATATGATGTTCGAGCTTTGTTCTATCAGATGGATCAGGATGGGACCTTCACTTCCTGGTGGCCCATGCCCTTTAAAGATAAGATTAGTGTCTCCTTAATCAACACGTCGGAACAGACGCTGGAAGGCGGGACGTTCTTGCTTGAGATTGAGGAAGATGAGAGCATCAAAACGCTGCTGGAAAATGAATTCCCGGGCATGGGTTATTTCCATGCGGAATATAGGCAAAGTGATACCAAGTTGGGGCGTGACTGGATTGCTCTGGACACGGAAGCCTATGGAAAATTTGTCGGTATCAACCATACAATGGACTCCCTGCAAGACTACGGAAACACCAGGGGTTACTTAGAAGGTGATGAACGCTTTTATCTGGATGGCTTGCGTAGTCCTATTTGGCACGGTACGGGTACCGAGGATTTTTATGAGGGCGGCTGGTATTTTAACCAGGGAACTTTCTCCAATCCTATGAACGGAGCACCGGCAACGGAAGCGGCCGGTATGTATGGTACAAGGGTCCAAAGTGACTCCAATTATCGCCTGCTCATAGGCGATGCCATTGACTTTCATAAGTCCTTAAGTGCCGGCTTTGAGCCCGGTCCGCAACAAGACCATCCGGCGCATTATCAGGCTACAGCCTTTTATTACGGACATAAAAATGTGAGCAGTTTAGAAGAGTCTGATCTTTTAGACGTTACAAATTCGGAAAGTGCCAAGTCGCATCAACTGCAAGTGAACGGAGAAGAGAAGAAGATGCTTTCTACCTTTGAAGGCAGAAACGATAAGATTGGGGTGAATCGTTCACACGTAGAAACGACCGAGCCTATAAGCTTTACTATGAAAATTAATCCGGATAACTTCGGTGTAAGGCTTAGTAGAGTGGCCGATCAGAATAAGTCTTATCAGGAAGTAGAAGTTTATATTGATGACGTCCACGTCGGAAATTGGCTGCAAGTTCTGGGGAATCAAACGCACCGCTGGTTGGAAGACAGTTTTGATATTTCGCCTGAATTTACAATGAAGAAGAATCAACTTAATATCAAGCTTGTCCCGGTAGAAGACAGCAGCCCATGGTCACAATCGGAATATAAGGCGTATAGTGTGGTGAGAGCAAAAGCAAACAGCTAAGCGTAGAAAAACAGGTTAAAACTAAAAG
Source organism: Oscillospiraceae bacterium (assembly GCA_029983685.1). Taxonomy (GTDB): domain Bacteria; phylum Bacillota; class Clostridia; order Saccharofermentanales; family Fastidiosipilaceae; genus JASBZA01. Next base: position 76,717 of record JASBZA010000001.1, read on the forward strand.
CCCTAGGACTTAGTCTTGGGGCTTTTGTTGTTAATGAGAAACCCCCATTTGTTCCTTATAGCGAGTAAGCTTAATAATAGATTTTCTTAAAGCAAAAGAAGCCACCTGATATGGTTTTTTAGACTAAAAAACCTCGAGACTTAGTCCCGAGGTTTTTCTTCTGGTGCCGGTGGAGGGACTCGAACCCTCACACCTCGCGGTACACGATTTTGAGTCGCGCTCGTCTGCCATTCCGACACACCGGCCTAGATGGATACGATAACATAGTGTCGGGAGCTTGTCCATATTTTTATGCTTTTAATCTGAAAATTTTTGAAAAATCAAATAGCGTTTTGTAATGAGCATCCTCTTTGATATATGGTGTTTTGCTGACTAAATGGATATCTTGGAAGATGTAGTAGGTTATAATAGGATTCTTAATTTCATAACAAATAGGATGTAAAGGAATCTTTTATGAAAAAGAACAACTTAAAGCCTGATAACTACCGGCCACAAGAGAAACTGGGAAAGAATCCCGGCAATTCCCCTAAATTTATTTTGCAAGATGTGCTTCTTTGGCTTTTGGTGCTTTTTATTTCGTTTTTTTGTCTGTTTTTAGGACATCACCTGGTTACACATCACTTAGATATCCTTAGCCCACAACATCCTATGGCTAAAGCCATGGTAGTAGAGGTATTGGAAACAGATAAAAAGGAAGCTGTAGCGAGTGAAATGGCCGGTGAGACTAAAATTATTAACTTTCGTGCAAAGCTGCTAGAAAGCGGTATGGAGGGTCAAATTATCGAATCTAAGCAGTATTTAGATCCTATGTTTATTGGATCAAATTTCATAAAAATCGTAGAAAAAGGCGATAAAGTCTATTTGTCCTCTCCTAAAGAAATGGGATCTACTGGTGATATGGACTGGCATTTTACGGACTACTATCGTCTGGATAAAATATTTGTTTTACTTGCTGTTTTTGCTTTGTTGCTTCTGGTTATTGGGCGCATAAAAGGTTTTAGTACACTTGTTTCTTTGGCTTTCACTTTCGGCTTTGTCTTTTTTGTTTTTGTTCCGGCAGTTATGTCCGGTCGTAATATTTATGTTTGGGCTGTTATTACTTGTATTTATGTTATCTCTATGACCCTTCTTCTAATCCATGGCTTTTCTCAGAAGACCTTAGTTACGCTGCTATCTTGTGTTTTGGGCACTCTATTAGCGGCTGCTATTTCTTTTTATATGAAGAAATCCCTAGCCTTGACAGGCATGATAGATGAAGATGCAACCTACTTACTTTTGCTGAATAAAGAAAATCCACTTGACCTTACGGCCATTATTTTTTCGACTATTATCATTGGTGCGATGGGTGCAATTATGGATGTGGCAATGGATATTTCAGCTTCTCTTCATGAATTGCATAAGAACGCACCCAATTTAAGTATGCGAGATATGGCCTATTCGGGTATGAATATTGGTTGTGATGTTGTAGGAACCATGGCCAACACCTTAGTTTTAGCCTATATTGGCAGCTCTTTAGCAGGTATTATACTTCTTATTGCTTCTTCTAATTCTTTAACCCATCTTCTTAATCGTGAGGTACTTATTGTAGAAATGCTTCAGGCTGTAGTGGGGAGCCTAGCAATCCTTCTGACTATGCCTATTTCTGTTTTAATGAGTTGTCTTATTTATCACCACTGGCCAAAGAGAAGAAAAGCCTAAGTTGTAAACGAAAGAGTGGCTAGATGGAATCTGGTAATATCTTTCCAATATTTTATAGTATTTAAGGTATCATGAGCTTAAGTTAGGGTTAAGTCAGCCCTATATAAGAAAGAATAGATTGGAGTAAGCACTATGCGCAGAGTAGACATGTATTTTGACTATGAGTGTCCTCACTGTAAGAGAGGCTTTGAAGACCTTCTGGACATTCTGGAAGAATTAGGCGATAAGAATGACCTTCACATGGTCTGGAGACCCTGTGAAGCCCATCCCAGGCCGGAAAATCACCCGCCTCACACAGATTTGGCCATCCAGGGATACTTTTTAGCCTTGAGCGAGAATATCGACATTATGGCTTATCATAGACGGATGTTCGATGCTGTCCATACCGACCGTATTGACGTGGAAGATCCCGAGACTTTGGCCGAATACTTAGATCCTGTTCTTCCTAAAGAAAAACTCCTTCCGGTCCTAGAAGAAGGTGTCTATCGCCAGGCTCAGGAGCGCAATAACCGTTTGGCCTATGAAGAAAACGAAGTCTGGTACCTCCCTGCCTTTAGGTTAGATGGGAAAAAGTTGGATGCAGAAGGCGGCAAGGGTGTTACCAGAGAAGATTTAAAAGCTTTTTTGGATCCGGATGCTTAAGTAAGAATCCTTCTTCCACTTGACAACAAGACTTTTAAAGTCTTTAATAAGCCTTAATAAGACTTTAGAAGTCTTGTTAAGGCTTATTTTATAAGTGAAAGGACTAGCCTATGGACCGGATCATTCTTCATGCTGATATGAACAATTGTTATGCTTCTATTGAAGTGAAGATGCATCCGGAATGGGAAGGTCTTCCTTTGGCCGTATGCGGGTCCAGGGAAGACCGACAGGGCATTGTTCTGGCTAAGTCGCAGGAGGCCAAAGCTATGGGTGTGAAGACCGGTGAGGCCATCTGGGAAGCTCAAGAGAAGTGTCCGGAGCTGTTGATTGTTCCGCCGCACTATGAAGCCTATTTGGATTATTCCAATAAAGCGCGAAAAATTTATTATGACTATACCGACCAGGTGGAGTCTTTCGGCCTGGATGAGTGCTGGCTGGATGTAACGGGATCCACACACTTATTTGGAACCGGAGAGACTATAGCCCACACATTACGCGAGAGGATGAAAGCTGAGATGGGGATTACTATTAGTGTGGGCGTAAGTTTTAACAAGGTTTTTGCCAAGCTTGGAAGTGACTTGAAGAAGCCGGATGCGGTGACCTCTATCCCACGACGGGCTTATCGAGATATTGTCTGGGAATTGCCCGTAAAAGACCTCCTCGGTATCGGTCGGGCTACAGAGATGAAATTACATAAGGTGGGTATTTACAGCTTGGGTCAGTTAGCTAAGACCAACCCAGATCATCTTCACAACATGTTGGGCATTAACGGTTATTATTTGTGGCTTTGTGTTAACGGTTTGGATGAAAGTCCGGTGCAGGATAAAGATTTCAGACCGCCCATTAAGACCATTGGCAGAGGGACGACCTGCAGAGAAGACCTGATAAACAATCACGAGGTTTGGCAGGTTTTTCAGGAACTGGCCTTTGAGGTGTCGGCCAGGCTCAGGCGACACGGCTTCAGAGCCGGCGGTGTACAGATTACGGTTAAGGACAATCAGCTTTTCTCCAGACAGTATCAGATGCCTTTAAGACGGTCGACCCAGAGTTCAATCCTTTTGACCGAAGCGGCTACGGCTTTATTTAGAGAGCGTTATCCCTGGGACAGAGAGGTTCGGGCCTTGACCATAAGGGCTATTCAGCTTAGTTCGGACCAAGGCTGGCACCAGGCGGATTTTTTCGAAGACTACAAGTCTTATATTAAGAAAGAGCAGATTGATCAGACGCTTTATGAGATAAAAAGCCGTTTCGGTGAGACCAAAGTCGGTTTTGCGGGACTCATGCATATGCCTAAGCTTCCCGGCCAAAGAAATGACATTGTGACCCTTCCGGGCGGTATCCTGGAGCGCCTCGCTTAGCTCAAGATGGCCCGGCTTAAACTTCTAAGGGGATTCGAATAAGGACTTCGGCTCCCGGACCGTCATCGGCATTTTTTAGGGATACCTGCCCGCCATGCTTTTGAATGAGAGTCTGTGTTATAAAAAGACCCATGCCGTAATGGCTGTCGGATGTCCGACTCTTATCACCCGTGAAGAATTGCTCTTTAGCATGTTTAAGAGCTTCCGATGAGAAGCCGGGTCCCCGGTCTTTTACGATAACTTCCAGGTGCTTAGCGTTTGTTCGAGCCATAATCCGAATTGTTTGGTCAGGCGGGGAGAAGTCCAGAGCATTATGGATGACATTAAGAAGGGCTCGTTCCAGTAAAGCCTTATCAGCTTTAATAAGGTCCAGATTAGGCTTAATATCCGTGTTTAGCCCGATCCCTTTGGCCAGACATAGAGACTCAGCTCGAGTCCGAAGCTCTTCCATGAACTTATCGGCAGAAAATATCTCAAGACGAAGCGGATAGCTATCAGAGGTTCTAGCTATGTCCATCAGGGTATCGACATAACTATGAATTTGTTCGGAAGCCGTCTCGATATAAGACGTATAAAGACCTTGCTCTTCATCCAATGATGTTTCGGCCAGAAGGTCGACATTCCCTTGAATGATGGTTAAAGGGGTTTTGAGGTCATGAGCCAAGGACGTAATTTGGTCTCTCTTGGCTTGTTCCATAGCCCACTCTTTTTCATAAGAAGCCTGTAAATTGTTTTTCATATCAGAAAAAGAAGTCAGGATTTCCTGAAATTCGGCAATATCGGATTGTCCTACTTCAAAGTCTAAATTTTGTCGGGAAATTTCTTGCGTTGCCTCTAAAAGTGGGTTGAGTTGTTTTTTCATGCTTTTGGCAAAGTGTCCGATTAAGACTAGGCAAAGCCCTAAGACGTTAAACCCTATCAAAACGTAAAGCAAAATTTCAGGAGAAGGCAAATGTTTATAGAGCAGGGGACGGGTGAACTGTGAACCTATGTAGTATTGAAGAACCACATATTCCTTGTCTCGCGTAACCAAGAGATACTGCTTTTTTAGGTCTGTGTTTATTTTGCCATACAAGGCATAGTCCATGGCCCGGTCCAAATCGTTGCCTTCTAAACTGGTCTCGATGAGATTATAGTTTTTGTCCAAGAGCACATACTCACACCCCATAGGAAGCTCAACATCATGTAAATTAGGGCTGGCAGCCAAAACCGGAGCAATGTGCCGGGTCATGCGTTCGGAGTAATCGGCGTAGGAAATAAAGCCGGTTCCGGTCCCGATAGAAAGAAGTCCTAAGGGGATAGCAACGGATAAGATAAGACCTAGGAGAAGTATGGACAAAAATTTCCAAAAAGACATTCGGAGAGTTGTTTGCTTTACATCCATTTGTAGCCAATCCCCCAAACTGTTGAAATGGGCTGAATTTGGTAAGGTTCCAGTTTGGCCCGGATGTTTTTGATATGGGTAGAGATGGTCGAGCTATCGCTTTCACCGTCCCAACCAAAGACGGCTTCATAGATTTGCTCCTTAGAGAAAACTTGTCCCTTGTTTTGGGCCAGATATTGGCAAATCAGGTATTCGCTTTTGGTCAGGGGAATCGTAATGTTATCGACTTGAAGACTTTTCTCAGATAAGTCTATTCTTATACGGTCAAAGACCAAGGCGCTATGTCTCTCTCTGCGCTCTCTTCTTAAGTGAGCGTTGACTCTGGCTCTAAGCTCGGCAATGCGAAAGGGCTTTAGCAGATAGTCGTCAGCGCCCAGTCCCAAGCCCAAGGTAATGTCGTTCTCCATCGCTTTGGCCGAAAGAAAAAGAATGGGACAGTCGACCAGACTGCGGATTTTTTTACAAAATTCCAAACCGTCCATATCCGGCATCATGATATCCAAAAGAATCAGGTCAAAATGATTTAGGCTGTCCATTGGGACTGCGGCAGCTGAAGCATAGGCCGTAACGATGTGGCCGTCTTTTCTAAGTCCGTTTTTAATCAGCTCCCGGATGGCTTTTTCATCGTCAACGATAAGAATTGAGGCCAAATTAATTTCTCCTTTGGGCAACATAGTAGTCGTTATTAATATTGACGGCAACTGCGTCCTCGACCTTCCTATCTAAAATTTCGCAGATATCGATATAGGTCCAATGTTCACGTTTTTTATCGGCACTTTCACCCTTCCAGTCCATTTTATTTAAGTCGCCTTTGGACAAAGGCAGTTTGCTTTGAGAATCGAAGGTAATACTTTGCGCTAAGATTCCGAGAAAGTCCCCCAGGTCAGAGGGATTAACTTTCTCTATGCTGATTTCATACACCTTGTCATCACACAGAAGTTCAGTGGCATTTTGAGGATTAATTCTGAAATCATCCGAGGAGGGCTTGTCGGCATTGAGAAAATCTAAAACTTTCTCATTTTTGCGGTGTTTGTCAGTCGGAACGGCCTTGTGATAGCCACCGTTGACATCGACAATTAAGGTGTCGCTTTCTTCTTTTGCCTCATAGACATTAAGAAAAGGAATAATAGACACGGCTTGAGGAGCCTTCTTTCCCATATCGGCCAAAGTCCTTAAGGTGTCGGTCCCGAGTGTTTCTTGTAAAAGAATTCTCCCGTTAGAGTCTACTGCCGCAAATTTTCGGATATAGCCGACCCAATCCCCAAGATCATCGTTGGAGCAGTTTTGCTCTAAGATGGTGTAAGATTTCTTTTGATAAGAGAATTGCCTGACATCGTCATCGTTTAGATAGCACTCTTCTTTATCGGCGGCGTAAGTATCCATTCGCTGTTGTAAAGAACAGGCGGGGAGTGCAGTGAAGATAATGAAAATGAATAAAATGAGTGTCAGAGCTTTTAAATGTTTTTTCATGGTTTTATAGGTCCTTTCTTATGCTTACCCGGCTAGCTTAAAGGCCAATCTTGAAGATTTCATAAAGAAAAAATATTTTTATGAGCATGTTAAAATTGAAAAAATACGGACGAGGTGAGGAAATGTGTTGGAAGCATTTTTGGTACTTTAAAAAGCTATGCCAAAAAGAAGGAGTCTGTTGAATGTGTTCTTCTGGTGGGCTCTTATGCTAGGGGTACGAATAGGGAAGACTCCGATATCGATGTGGTGCTTATCACATCTGAAAAAGCAGCCTTATTAGAAGACCCCGGCTTCATAAATGCTTTCGGTCATGTCGTTAAGCAGCAAACAGAGTACTACAGTGCTTGCACCTCCATTCGCGTTTGGTACGAAGACGGTAAAGAGGTGGAGTTCGGCATAGTGGAACAGTCGTGGATAGCAAAACTTTTAGATGCTGGAACCGCTCGGGTGCTGAATGACGGTTATAGGCTTATCTTGGATAAGAAGGGTTTTTTAAATAATAGCTTAAAGCTAAGAGATGGCATCTTATTAGAACAAATGATAATATATAATTTAATTTTTGTAATTATTCGCACAGTTATGTTTGTAAAATATTTGATTTTCTTATAAAATTAAATAAATTGTTAACTTTTATGGCTTTATAGATTAAAATGAATTTTAAATACTGATTACGCTATGATGTGCTATTCAGAAATAAAGGAGAAAAAATGTTTTGTCCAAAATGTGGAGCCCAAGTCACTTCTGGTAGTAAGTTTAGTGGTGAATGCGGGGCTAGTTTAAATAACCAAGAAAATATGCTGTCGTCTAATTCAAATGAGAAAACTTATAAAACTGCTTACTCAGAAAATAACAACAAAACTAAAAAAGATGTACACACTTTAAAATCAAAAAAAACTAAGAAATACATTACTATACTAATATTAAGTGTATTAGCTTTATCATGTTTAATAGTTGCATTAAAATTATTAGTTTTCGGAAGCGATGTTAACGCATATGTAATTCTCTCTGATGGAAATTTTGAATTACTGACTGACTTAAAAGATGCTAAAACGATAACAATTGATTCAAGTAGAACTAACAATGTCAATCCGGAACTTGTTTCATTTAGCCCCGATGGAAAATATATTTATTATTTAAGCAAATATGATGAAGATACATATTCAGGTTTACTTTGTAGGGCTGAAATTAAAAAAATTAAACAAAATAAAGAATCTTTCTTAGAGGTTATAGATCAAAATGTTAATCCAAGTTATAAATTCTTGAAACAAGGAACTTTGGTTTACAAAAACAAGAATAATGAATTATATTATTTTAATGGGAAAACTACAGAAAAATTAGCTGATAATGTTGTAAATTTTCAAACTGATGGAAATTCAAAAGTTACTTATTTATCGCAACAATCAAATATTGATAATTTATATGGCATTGATATCAAAGATACACAAAAAATAATAAATCTTATTTCTTGTGACCATACAATAGTTGACAATGAGAATTTCGATAACATAATTTATTATGATAAAAAGGAGAGCAAGCTTTGTAAAGTGGGATTTAATCAAGATTATGAAATTATTGCAAGTAATGTAGAGGTATTAGGAAAAGAAAGTGATGCGATATATTATAAAGTTGAAACTGAGTCAAAGCTTTTAACTGATTTTATTGTTAATAACAATAATAATATTAATCAAATACCCGAAGAACCAAATCGTGCAGACTTTTATGTAAAAGAAGCTACATATACTATGCTCACTGGTACAGATTTGAAAGAGAGTGATTATCCCGATTTATACACATCTATTGGAAAGAAAAATGCATGGTTCGAAAAATCCCGCTTTATTTATTATTCAATGTATGAGGTTTCAAAAGCAAATTGGGGTTCTAATAGCGAGGCTATACATGAACAAATTGATAATTTTATCGATAGGTTTGCCGAGTTAGAAAATGCAGATGGTTTTATCCCGGTTACAGAAGAAGTCAAAGAAGCATTAAAAGAAATTAATAAATTGAGTTCTCTTGAAGGTGATTGGCGATGGCTAAAATTATGCTATTCAAAAGAAGAAAAGACAACTAGCAAATTTGATCAAAAAGCATATGATGCAGCACTAGATAATTATAATAAGGTACTTAGTAATCGAGAAAATCTATATAGACTTAAAAATGCATTAGAAGATCCAGAAAATGCTATTTCTGTTTATAATCTGCTTAAGTATTCTAATGGTAAAAGTACTTTGATAAGTGAAGGAGTAATAAATACGAGTTTGTATCCTGGGTTGATTATTTACGATACTGTGGACATGTTACTGGAAAGTATTAATTTGGATGAAATATCAGAAATTGATGACATCAACCAAATGATTGACGCTGATATGAAAGAAGAAAATTATCTATATTCTTTTGAAAAATCTTTACCCATAAAAATTTCCGCAGAAGCTGCTAAAAAAATTAATTCAATTGGTGGTACGGATAATAATATTGACTTTTATGCTATAAACTCTTCTATTCTTATGAGTGTTAGTGATAGTGAATTGTATAATGCTCAAATAGATAAAAATTATATTCTGGATTTTGAATTAATGGTAGAAGACGCAACAGTTATTGGGTTGGACCAAGATACATTTTATTATTATTCGGGAGTATATTCTTATGATGATAATAAATACTATGATTTATATGCGCTAAAAGATCTTAAACCGACACTTCTGGCAAAAGATGTGCCTTTTAATTGTAATCTGTTAGTTTATGATGATGGAAAAATTTTCGAATCATCACTATCTAGAGATAGTAAAAAGCTATTTAATACCAACATCAACCTTAAGGAACTAAATATTGATGGTTCACATACTAAAATAGCCAATGATGTAACTCAGTATGCAAGGACTGATGAGGACACAATTATTTATATTTCGGATGGGGTGTTATTCTCCTTTTCTAAAGGTGAAAATAACTTTATAACCAATAATGTTGATTGGTTTTGGTGTTCAGATTTTTTAAAGCCTTCTAATAATTTGATTTTTTATCTAATCCATTAAGGCATAGATGAAGATCCTAATGGCAGGTGACAATTCTTTTAAGAATTGTCACCTAAGATAATGTTGATTCTTATGTAAACTTACTTATGAGCCTCTACATAAGCGTCGATTTCAGCTAAGTAAGCGGCACGTTTCTCTTCGCTAATCCAAGAAATCTCGAAAGAATTCTTAGCAATCTTTACGATATCTTCTTGGCTTAAATCCATCTTCTTAGCCAGCTCATAGTAATCGTTGGCAATATAGCTCTGGAAGTAGGCCGGATCGTCGGAGTTAACCGTAATCTTTACGCCCTGGTCCAGGAGTTCTTTCATTTCCTTACCCTTCATATCGTCAGTAACAAAGCTGTTGGAAACCGGGCAGCAGGTAAAGCCGATGCCTTTTTCCTTGACGTATTCGACCAGGCTTTGATCCTCAACAATATTGGTACCGTGATCGATACGGTCAACACCGATAACATGGAGCACATCGTGGATATGTTTAATGGAGTCTTTCTGGTCGATGTCGCAGTGCATGGTCAGCTTGAAGCCGTCCTTTTTTGCCATCTCAAAGACCTTTTGGAACTTGGTAGGCGGGTTGTCTCTTTCGTCGGAGTCTAAGCCGATACCGACAATCTTGTCGAAGAAAGGACGGGCCATTTCATAATGCTCTAAAGCCGATTCTTCGCTCATATCGCGTAAGAAGCACATGATGAGTTGAGAGCTGATACCGAAGCGCTCTTCGGATTCGGTCACGGCACGATAGTAACCGTTAAACATTTCGGCAAAATCGACTCCGCGAGAGGTGTGGGCCTGGGGATCGAAGAACATCTCAACGTGACGGACACTGTTTTCTTTGGCTTTGGCCAAATAAGCCATGGCGAGCTTGTAAAAGTCTTCACTGTCCTGTAAGACATTCATAGCCGGATAATACACGGCGAGAAAAGAGCTCAGATCATTAAATTGATAGCTGGCTTTAACTTCCTCAATAGTGCTTTGGCCGATGTCGACATTATTTTTCTGAGCCAATTCCAACTTCAAATCCGGTTCCAAAGTTCCTTCCAGATGCAGGTGCAACTCGGCTTTGGGTAAGCCCTGAATAAATTCTCTACTAACCATAAAATCCTCCTATTGGTTATTTCGTCGGTAAGATTTTTACCGGTATGACGGGCGACTGCTCGTTGACTTAATATAGTCTTATTCTACTATAGTTACAGACGCTGGGTTATAATATTTGTTTATACTTAATAAGGATGGAGGACAGGACAATGGGAAAAATACCGACATACGATGAAGCTTTAGAAATTCTAAAGAAGTACAATAAGGAAGATTTCCACATTCAACACGGAAAAACCGTAGGCGCTGTGATGGGATGGTTTGCAAAGCAATATGATCCGGAGTATATCGATTTTTGGAGAGTAGTCGGCCTTTTGCATGACCTGGATTTTGAGCTGTATCCAGAAGAGCACTGTGTTAAACAAGTCGAGCTGATGGAAGAAGAGGGCTTAGATCAGTCTATTATTAACTCCACCACCAGTCACGGATATGGGCTCACCAGTGCCTTACAGAAACCGGAAAAACAGATGGAGAAAATCCTTTTTGCTTGTGATGAGTTGACCGGCATTATCGGAGCTGCCGTTTTGATGCGGCCTTCCAAAAGTGTGTCCGATATGGAATTGAAATCTTTGAAGAAGAAGTTTAAAGATAAGAAATTTGCAGCCGGCTGCTCCAGGGATGTTATCCGGGAGGGCGCTGATATGCTGGGCTGGGAACTCGATGAACTCCTGTCTCAGACGCTTCAGGCCATGAAAGACACTGAGTCTGAATATTTATAATTTTTCGAAGCTATAGCGCACCTGACCGATACTCTTTTTACCGTATTCAATGGCTTGGGTGGGACAATAGGCAATGCATGCCATGCAATGGGTGCATTGCTTAGCCCATACCGGCTTTTTATCTTCTAAACTAATGTTATTTAAGGGACAAAGCCTGATACATTTACCGCAACCGATACACTTATCGTCGGCAATAAATTTTTTAGCTTTAACACAAACAGGATAAAAAGCAGGATTGATGATGCCGCTTAAAATCCGATAGTAAAGATTGTTCTTGGGTTCAGGGAAGACTTCACCGGCCGAAATCAGGCGGGCTACATTCTCAATAAGCGGTTTCGCTTGGTCAACAATGGCTCTCGCTTCGTCCAAAGCGGGTGTATCGAACATGGCAATATAATTTTCCGGCATAATAATCTGAACGGTTCCCATGTAGGTTAATCCCTTTTCCAGACTCAACTTCCGATTATAATGGGCGGCATTACCGATTTCATCTCCGCAGTTCATGACAAACCAGATTTTAGCGGCCGATGGGAAGACCGTCTTTTTCATCCATTCGGACACAAGTTTTGGGATCCTCCAGGCATAGGTAGGTGTAACTAAAACAATGTGGTCACCGGTGAAAACAGGGTCAGATTGACTGTTTTTTATAGCCTCATTCATTGAGAAAATCTTGTCTTGGAGTTTTTCTGCCAAGCTTTGTGCGATAAATTTACTGTTACTTGTGCCGGAAAAATAAATAACCATATGAACCTCTAAGAAATGTGTTTAGGCCAAAATTCGGATTGCTTTTTTAGTATAGCACATAGGTCAAAAGTAAAAATGCCTTGCACATTTAATATGTACAAGGCAAGGCTTCTTAATTTAGTAAGCTACATTCGCTTTCTTCGTTATAGTTTTTCGATAACTCCGACAGGGCAACCCTCCAGGGCTTCTTCAGCGGAAGCTTCCAGTTCGGCCGGTACATCGGTTTCGATGGCTTTGGCCACACCTTCATCGGTCATGCTAAAAACTTCGGGACAAGTTGCTTCACACATACCGCAACCTATACAACCTTCATTTACTACAAATTTCATATTGCATTACCTCCTAGATCTTAGAGTAATACTATTTTTTGTGAATGTATGTGGTTATGGCAACATATGAGGCTGAAATTGAAGTTTTTTTGCTTACCAGATACCGAGAAGTCTTTGCATGAATAAGCTTGTGATGGTAATCCCTACCCAGCAACAGGCACCGAGCAGAATGGGCTTACCGCCCGACTTTACCAACTTAACGACATTGGTATTCAGACCGATAGCGGCCATGGCCATGACGATAAAAAACTTACTTAAAGTCTTAAGAGGAGAGAAGACGTCGGCCGAAACACCTTGGCTAAGCGCAAGGGTTGTAATAACAGAGGCCAATACAAAATAGAGAATAAAGAAGGGGAAAGATTTTTTAAGGCTGAAGCCGGAACTCTTTCCGGATTCTTTCTTGGCCTTACGGGCTCTTATGAAAGCAAGGACCAGTGTTATGGGAATGATGGCCAAAGTTCTAGTTAACTTCACTGTTACAGCCTTATCCAAGGTCTGCGTTCCCAGATTCCACATACTATCCCAGGTTGAGGCGGTAGCGGTGACGGAAGAGGTATCATTTACCGCCGTTCCCGCAAAAATCCCAAAGGCCTCACCGCTTGTGGTATCAAATCCGATGAGCTTACCGAAGACGGGAAAAATCAGAGCAGCCAAGACATTGAAGAAAAAGATAACGGAGATAGCTTGTGCAACTTCGTCATCATCGGCATCAATTACAGGAGCCGTCGCAGCGATGGCAGACCCACCGCAGATAGAAGAGCCTACCCCGATCAGTGTCGAGATATTTCCGGGAATCTTCATGGCCTTATGAAGCAACCAGGCCAAAAGCAAAGACACGGATATTGTAGCCAAAATAATAGGCAGGGATTGCTTGCCGGTTTCAAGAATGACCGCTAGGTTCATACCAAAGCCCAGAAGCACAACAGCAGCTTGCAAGATGTATTTAGATGTGAACTTGATGCCGCTGGCCGCTTTTCCCTTATTATCCCAAAACATGGCAACCAGCATGCCGGCCAAAATGGCAATCACCGCTCCGCCTATGATAGGGAAACGCTTGCCGATAAACCAGGAGGGGAGAGCAATCAGAAGGCAAATCACGAGTCCCGGTATTTTGCTTACAAAAGATTCAAGTGTCTTGTTCATTTCAATATACTTTCTCAAAAAAATTGAGTTTTATTATAAGACTAGATCTCGGTATTCGTCTTTGCTTTCAAACAATCTTTTGGCATAGGGACAGGTTGCGGCAAGCTTGATAGAATGTATCCTTGCTTCTTCGGCAATCTTATCCACGAGCTTTTTGGCAATGCCCTGACCTCTATAGCGGTCATCGACAAAGGTGTGATCAATAATCCAGGTGCTGTCCGAACGCGAAAACGTAGCTTGACCGATTTCTTTCTCGCCGTCTTTGGCCAAAGACCTGTTATTAGCTTCGTCAAATAGAATTGTTATATCCATAATTATGTCCTCCAATCTTATTTAAAAATTACCATATCTAGGAGAAATTCTCGTATCACATATTATCAAGAATTCGATGTTCCGGGAATTCTGCAATCAGCCAAAGCAGTCCAATAAATTCATCTCTTAGTGGACTTTTTAGACAATAGCGAAAATAGCATAGGATAGGCCATTGCGCGATCATAACAATCCAAGCATAAAGACGCATGGCCCGGATTTCCTCTTCTGTAGCATGGTAGACGTGAAGTATTTCAGACGTTTGTTTATTGAATCTATCTACAGCATAGTCTAAACGAAACTTCGACCCTATTTTGTCCTTTTCGTTTTCAACGTAATCAAAGCTTACGAGGTTAGCCAACTGATTCACGATAACTTCCGTTCCGGCTAAATTGAAATCAATAAATCCCCTAAAGTGTTGTTTTTCATCAATCAGAATATTAGAAAAGTTCTCATCTCCCTGGAAGACACAACGTGGCAGTTTTAAATAGATGGCTTCTAGTTCTTTTCGGATTTTGCTATACCGATTCGTAAGGCTTTGGGCCAAAAGATTTTCATTTTCTTCTATCAGTAAGTTCATTAGTTGATTAAAGTTCTCTTCCTTTTCATCAATACCGCCGGGAATATCAAAGGGACTTAGCTGAAAGAGACTGTACATACCCATGGTGTCAGACAAGTCGACATTTTTATAGGTCTGTGCAAAATAGGCTACACTCCTATGAATCTGACTTAGTAGCTTTTCTTCATTGGCTAAATCTACCTCTGATGCAAGAGGCATATCGATATATTCGGACAGATAACAAACAAGATTCCTCCACTTATGAAGAAATACACCCATCGGATCTGTAAGGAATTGAGGACACAAAATATCTATAGCACGATAACGCTTGATTAATCGGTGTAATTCTTCTAGTCTTTCTTCTGTGATGGATTCCGGATTACAAAACCTTAATACCCACTTGTTATCAATGATGTAGTTTAGTCTTATATCTGATTTATCATGGCTTGTATCAATGAGACGAATATTTGAGGCAGTTGGTATGGCGAACAGACGTAACTGTTTAGCAAGGTCTGATTGCTGAGGGATATCTGTTTCCGGTAAGAAAGCGTTAGTTGATTGAAATACATTTTGAAAATAACTCGTTACCATCTTTTTCTCCCTAGCCCCTTAAATAAAAATCTTAATTCTAAACAGTTCAAAATACAATGTAAACTTGAAATAAGAGTAAAAATTTTCAAGTTTTATTTCAAGTTAGATGCCAATAAAAAGAAAAGACATCATATTTTCATAATACGATGCCTCAAAAATTGGTGGAGATGGAGGGAATCGAACCCTCGTCCAAAACCCTATTCCCAAATCTCTCTCCGGGTGCAGTCAAGCTATAGAGTCTTCCTCTTCCTCCGTAACCGCCTGACAGGTGGGAGGTCCAGTAGCTTCATAGATACTAGAATTGCCGCAAAGCTTAGGCAAAACAGTTACCATGTTTAACCTGCCGACATGTAAGGTCTGCTACTAACACGCTGCTTAAGCCGCAGATAACTCAAGGCGTGCAGCCGAACTGACTAAGCAGCGGCTAAAACGTAATCGTCGTTTGCAATTACAAGTTCGCCCGATGATTAAAGTGGCCAACGGACATCCACTACCCGCTAGATAAGGTTCAAAAGCCCTGTCGAAACCAGTGCATCCCCTTGTCAAAAGTAGCGCTATTGTATCGTCTTTGGGGGAAAAGTGCCAGTGCCAATGTTACTGGATAGGCTATCATACAGTATAATGAATCAAGCTGTAATGAACTAATACCGTAAGAAAGGAGAACCATAGCGCTTTGGAAGATTGTCTTTACATCGTCATGCCGGTCTACAATGAAGAGGCCAATATTAAGAAGACCATTGAGTCCTGGTACCCTTTGACGGACCTGGGCAAAGATTCGAAACTTCTTTTGATTGACGACGGCAGCAAGGATAAAAGTGTCTCCATTATTGAAAAGATGCAAGAAACCAGGCCTAATCTTATCCTTATAAAGAAGGCTAACAGCGGGCATGGTCCCACGGTGCGTTTGGCCTACAAGGAAGCTCTGGACCGAGGAGCCGGTTATGTTTTCCAGACGGATTCAGACGGCCAGACTTTGCCCGAGGAATTTTACCTTATGTGGGAAGCCAGAGAAGCGTACCGGGTCCAGATTGGTTGGCGTAAATCCAGAGAGGACGGCTTTAATCGTAAACTGGTATCTTGGGTTTTACGCCTGGTGCTACTGGTTTTTTTAGGCCAAAAGACCAAGGACCCCAACACACCTTTTAGGTTGATGTCTAGAGACGCGTTGGCCTTGTACTTACCTTTACTTCCGGAAGACTATAATCTGCCTAATGCCTTAATAGCTGCTTATACGAACTATACAGGCCTTAGTCATCGTTATATTCCCATTACTTTCCGACCGCGCCAAGGTGGGAAAAACTCTATAAATTTCAAACATATTTTCAGTATCGGCTGGGGGCAGTTAAAGACCCTTCCTAAAATGAACAAAGCGATGCGAGCCAAGCTACCTCGAGGGGGAAGAGACTAGATCAGAAAGGACATGAAATGGAACTTTCCAAGAAAAATGCCAAAATTCTAATTTGTGATGATGATATGGTGGTCCACGAGTCTTTGGGCCTTTATTTAAATGAAGAAAGCTATGCCTATGAATCCGCATACGACGGTCAGGAAGCCTTGGATCTTTTTAGGACCTACAAGCCCGATCTCATTATTTTAGACCTCATGATGCCCAAGCTTTCCGGCATGGATGTCTGCCGGGAGATTCGTCGTACATCCAATGTACCCATTATTATGTTGACGGCCAAAGGGGAAGAGATCGATAAAGTTCTGGGCCTGGAGCTGGGGGCCGACGATTATATTGTCAAACCCTTTAGTCCCAGAGAAGTCATGGCCAGAATTAAGGCCGTTTTACGAAGACTCCAGACCAATGTCCAATCTGACGAGCAACATATCGTCTTTGATGGTCTGGACATTAATTTAGACAACTACCAAGTTCTGGTTCACGGAGAGAAGGTAGCCTTTACGCCTAAAGAGGTTGAAATCCTTTATCTTTTAGCCCAAAACGCCGGCCAAGTTATGGAACGTGAGCAAATTCTCTCTCAGGTTTGGGGTTACGATTATTTCGGCGATACCAGAACTATTGATACCCACATCAAGCGTATCCGACAAAAAATCGGCAATGAAGATGAGAAATGGGAACTGGTCACCGTTTACGGTATCGGTTACCGTTTTGAGGTTAAGGATTAATGGCACGAGGGCCGGAAGCCAACAATAGTGTCTTTTTAAGACGTTTAGTGAGCTTGCTTTTCGGAGCCCTCTTATTGTCTGCCGGCCTCACTATTGCCATTTACAGCTTTGCCTCCAACATAGTTTTTTCCCATTTAAAAAGCCAGGAATATACAAATCGTGCCGCACTTATTGCCGAGCAGACGGCCGACCGTTATTTAGGCGACCTGTCGGTTCGAGTTTATGACCACTACATGAAGGAAAGCCCGGATCTGATCGGAGCATCAATCCTGGTTTATATGTATAAAGGGGACAGTTTCGAGAGAGCCTATACGCCTCGCTCCATGAACTATGAGGCGGATTTTTTAGCCCAGGCCAAAGCTCAAATCGAGAGCCGCAACTACGTTCTTATGGATAAGCGTTCGGTTCATTTTGAAGCCAGGCTCGGACCTAAAAAAGAACTCTATCTTTTTGTGGGCTATCCGATTTTGGCCGAGGATGTCTATTCATCTAATGACCAAGTTATCGGGGCTGTCTATATCCTGGGATCTATGGCAGATATTTCGGAGTCTTATACGAGTCTGCGTTTTGCTTTGGTTCTTGCGTCTTCCTTGGCCTTTCTCATTGTCCTTTTGCCTTTGCTTTACTTGAGTCGCCGCCTCATTAAACCTCTGGTCGATACCAAGAATGTGGCTTTGGCCATGGCCAAAGGTGATTTCTCCAAGCGTGCGCAGATTACATCTAGGGATGAAATCGGTGACCTAGCTACTGCCGTTAACGATTTGGCGGATGATTTGGATAAGACCTTGAAGAACCTGACGAACGAACGGAATCGCTTGAAACAAATCCTCAACGGTTTGAATGAGGGCATTTTGGCCCTGACCAAAGACCTCAAGCTTATGCACATTAACCCGGCCCTGATTTTGCTCTTTCACCTGGACGAGAGCGAAGATCCGGAGGTCTTGAGCCGCAAGGTTTTGGCTCTAAGCAAGATGGAGAGCGACTTGATTCAAGTCCTGGCGGATGGGGAGAGTAAGACCTTAGCTATCAAGCACCGCGGTCGCCATATTCAGATACAAATCGATCCGCTCTTGGACGAAAATAATGTACCTAATGCTTGTATTGCGCTTTTCCGTGATACGACCGAGCAAGACCGCTTAGAGCAGACCAGAAGGGACTATGTGTCTAATGTATCGCATGAATTAAGGACGCCTCTTACGGCTGTCAGAGGCCTAGTGGAGCCTTTAAGTGACGGCATTGTGAAGAAGGAAGAAGACCGGATGCGCTACTACGGTATTATCCTCCAGGAGACTTTGCGCTTGTCCAGGCTGATTGATGATATGATGGCACTGAGTAGACTCCAGTCGGGCTCTGTTTCGGTGGAACCGGAAAGAATTAGCAGCCAAGAGCTCTTGGAAAATATTTCGTATAAGTACGAAAGTGCTATGGCCGAGAAGGACATCCTTTTCTCGATTCCGTCTTTGGCCGAGACAAACTTACCCGAGCTTTATAATAATGGCGATAGAATTGAACAAATTCTGGTCATCTATCTTGATAACGCCATGAAGTTTACCCAGCCGGGCAAGAACATAAGAGTCTATCTTAAACCCTATAAAAAAGATCCGGACCGAATGGTTTTCGAGGTGGAGGACCAGGGATCCGGTATTGATGAGGAAGATATTGACAGAATATTCGACCGTTTTTATAAGGTGGATAAATCCCGAGGCAGGACGGATGGGACCGGCTTGGGCCTTTCTATCGCCAAAGAATTAAGCCAGCAGATGGGAGAAGAGGTCTGGGCCGAATCAAGTCCCGGCCAAGGTTCCAGCTTCTACTTAACGGTCAAAATCTATAAAGAAGGAATGGAAGATGAGAATTAATAAATTTATTGCTCAATCGGGCTATTGTTCCAGACGGCAGGCTGACCGCTTGATTGAAGAAGGTAAGGTTTTAATAAACGGCCAAATGGCCGGCCTGGGCGACCAGGTTAATCCCAAAGACCGGGTGGAAGTTGAAGGAAAGCTTATTAGCGGCAGGACGCCTAAACCGGTCTACCTGGCCTTTAATAAACCCAGAGGAATTATTTCGTCGACGACCGACCGCCAGGGCCAGGATGTAGTGTCTTATATCAATTATCCGGAGCGCATTTACCCTGTGGGACGTTTGGATAAGGACACGGAAGGTCTCTTACTTCTTACCAATGACGGCGACTTAGCGCACGAGATTACCAAGACCGAAAATGCCAACAAAAAAGAATACTATGTTGTCGTTAATAAGGCCTATGACGATGCCTTCATTAAGGCCATGACCGAAGGCGTGTGTATCTTTGGCCGTAAGACCTTACCTGCCCAATTCAAACCTGTCGATAAAAGAACTTTCCGCCTCACCATAAGGCAAGGTCTTAACCGGCAGATTCGTCGTATGTGTGAGGCTTTGGGCTATGAAGTGACTTTTCTTAGACGGATTCGCATTATGAATATCAGTTTAGGAAATTTACAGCCCGGAGAGTGGAGACCTCTAGGTTATAAAGAACTCATCCAGTTGCAAGAACTTTTGGAGCGGGCCAAGGCGGAAAACGAGTCTTCGGATGACTGACATAGATAAAGACATTTTGTTAAATCCTAGGGACATACTTTATGAGGATAATCACCTTCTCGTAGTCCGAAAGGCTCCCGGTGTCTTAAGCCAGGAGGATAAGTCCGGTGCGCCCGACATCTTGACTATGGCTAAAGCTTATATCAAAGAAAGAGACCACAAGCCCGGCAATGTTTATATGGGTTTAGTTCACCGCCTGGACCGTAATACGGGCGGTGTCATCTGCCTGGCTAAAACTTCTAAAGCCGCATCGCGTTTGTCTGAGCAAATACGCCAAAGGCGGTGGGATAAGTACTATCTGGCCCTTAGTGTAGGAGAGGGGAGTGTGGCCGATTCAAAGTCTGTTCCAAATAATTTGGACCTACGAAACTTGGATTTAGACACTATAGACGATGCTATCGATTGGATTTATCTGGAAGATTTTCTCTTAAAAAATCAGGATAAAAATAAGAGCCGGGTTTTGACATCCATAAATCCGACTGATAGTCAGAAAGGAGCCAAAAAGGCCTTACTGAAGACCTGCTGTATCGGCCAGGATCGGGCGACAGGGCTCAAGCTTTTTTGGGTGGATTTAGGAACGGGAAGAAGCCATCAGATTAGGGCACAGTTTTCTTCTAGGAATTTACCTCTAGTCGGAGATACAAAGTATCGGACTAAGTCCGACTACTGCAAGAAACGAGAGGCTGAGTTAAAGCTTCCTCCGTATTTCTTGGGCCTCTGGGCCTGGGGGCTTAAGCTCTACCATCCGGTGACCAAAGAAGCACTATTCTTTACGGCCTTGCCCGAGACCTACCCTTGGACCATCTTTTTTGATTAGGACCTATGCTATAATTTTTTACAAATCTATCCGCTCAGAAGAGCATTAAAAGAAGAAAGGACGCTCATGTCTAAGTTATTACTAGTAGACGGTAATTCCATTATTAACCGGGCTTTTTATGGCCAAGGCCGGTCGGGGCAACTGACCGCACCGGACGGGACACCTACAGGGGCTGTCTATACATTTATTAATATGTTTTTGCGTTATAAGGCCGAATTTGAACCCAGCCATATAGCTGTGGCCTTCGATCGTAAGGAACCGACCTTTCGCCATGAACGCTATGCAGACTACAAGGCCAATCGAACCGGCATGCCGGAGGATTTGGCCGTCCAGATGCCGATTTTAAAATCCTGCCTGGAGGCTCTTAATGTCACCATGCTGGAACAAGCCGGCTATGAAGCGGATGACATTATTGGGACGGTGGCAACGAAAATCTCCCCCCATGCCCAAGTCTATATTTTGAGCGGTGACCGAGACGACTTTCAGCTCCTAACTGAACGTGTTTGGCAAATTTATCCTAGAACAGGCGGCCAAATATTCTTATACACGCCCGAAAGTTTGGAAAAAGAGTTCGGACTTAGGCCCGACCAGATTGTAGACTATAAGGCTCTGGTAGGAGACAGTTCGGATAATATTCCGGGTGTCAAAGGTATAGGCAAAGTATCGGCAATGAAGCTCTTGGATCAATACGATGATTTGGACACCATTTATGCCCATGCCGATGAGATAAAAGGCGCCCTGGGAAATAAGGTAAGGGACGGCAAAGAAGATGCCTATCTGTCTCAAGAATTGGCCACTATTGACTGTGCCATGCCTATAGATCTTGATTTGGGAGAGATGGAAATAAGGCCGGTCCATGCGGAGAAGCTTTTCCGTGAATTTAACACCTTGGGCTTTAATTCTTTGATTGAACGCTTTGATTTGGTCAAAGAAGGTTCGGTATCGAACAACGTTGACCTTCCGCCTTACAGCTTGCAAATCTTAACCGTAGACCAGTGCTTGGATCGGTTAAATAATTTCTCCCCTGAAACTCCGTTGTTTTTGACCTATCTGTTGGAGGAAGACCGGGTTACGGTTATTCCGGCCTATTTAGGAGATGACGGTGAAGGCGGGCGATTAAACTATTTGGCTCTTGTGGCAGATTTTACTTACGAGAAATTACATAAGCTTCTTGAATCTATTTATTCTAGGGGGCTTACACTGGTTACTTACGAGGCTAAGGCTTTGGCCAAAGCGGCCGACTTCTACCCCTTGGAGCGTTGGGAAGACCTGATGGTAACCGCCTATTTGCTAGGCTATGAAGTTCATAACAAGACTTTAGCCGAAACCTATAACCTGATCTTAGGCGAGGCTATGCATTTCTCACAAGGCCTTAAGGAAGAAGAAAAAGACCTTAGCGAAAAACAGATCGATCTCGTGGCCGAGGCTTTGGCTTTGGCTGAACTTTATAAGACCTTATCGCCTGATTTGGCCGAGAAAAAGATGGAGGAGATGGCCGAGAAAATGGACTATCCTCTGGTCAGTGTTTTGGCCGGAATGGAAAAACGTGGCATCCTGGTGGACCGTGGCTGCCTTTATGCCTTAGGCGAAAGTTTTAGAAGTGCTGCCGAAAAACTGGAAGACGAAATTTTTCGTGAAGCCGGTCGGTCCTTTAATATCAATTCACCCAAGCAGCTAGGTCAAGTACTTTATGAAGATATGGGTATTACGCCCGGCAAGAAAACCGCCTCGGGAAATTATTCGACGGCGGCTTCGGAATTGGAGCGCATGGCACCCTTTTACCCCATCGTCTCTATGGTATTAGACTATAGAACCGTATCCAAACTGGATTCAACCTTTATCCAGGGTTTGGACAAAGAAATAGCATCTGATGGCCGTATCCATACGACTTTTCATCAGACACTGACTACGACGGGCAGGCTGTCTAGTTCTGATCCAAACTTGCAGAATATTCCCATGCGTGACGACTTGGGGAGGCAGGTCCGTAAAGCCTTTATACCATCGCCCGGATATGTTTTTATAGATGCCGACTATTCTCAGGTAGAGCTTAGGATTTTAGCTGCCTTATCGAAGGACGAGAATTTATTAGATGCTTTCCATGACGAGTCGGATATTCATAAGAGAACGGCTACGTCTATCTTCGGTGTCGGTGAAGATCAGGTGACGCCGGCACAGCGGTCTGCAGCTAAGACGGTGAACTTCAGTATTATTTACGGTATTTCTGACTTCGGGCTGGCCCAAGACCTCAAGATTACGAGAAAAGAGGCCAAGGCTTATATCGAGTCTTACTATGACCATTATAATAAGGTTAAACCTTATATGGATTCTCTTATTACCTTTGCCTACGATAATGGCTATGTGGAGACTTATTTCGGCAGGAGGCGTTATATCCCAGAGCTTCAGATGAAGAACTTTAATGTTCGCAAGTTCGGTGAGCGCGCTGCCATGAACGCGCCTATCCAAGGTACTGCAGCGGATATTATGAAACTGGCCATGGTGCGGGCCGAGAAAGCCATTCGTGAGGAAAATCTGGATGCCGGCCTTCTGATTCAAGTTCACGACGAACTCTTGATGGAGGTACGAGAAGACCAGGCCGAACAGGCGGTGGAGCTTTTGAAGGACGCCATGGAAGGGGCAGTCGACCTGGGTGTAGCCTTGCCTGTTGATATTAAAGTTGCCTCGAATTGGTACGAGAGTAAGTAGGCTCCGTCTTACTCAGGAAAGAAGGTATAAGCACTTATGTTTATTATCGGTATAACAGGCGGCATCGGGGCAGGTAAGTCCACGGTGGCCGACTTGATGGCTTCCTACGGCATACCCGTCTTAGATGCGGACCGAATCTCGCATGAGGTAACTCGGGCCGGTGGTTCTGCCATTGGTGAAATTATCGAAAACTTCGGGCCGGAATATATAGGTAAGGACAAGGCCTTGGATCGAGAGAAGATGAGTGACCTGGTCTTCCGGGATAAGAAGCGTCTGGACCAATTGAGTTTTATAGTCCACCGCCATGTGATGGGAGAAATTGCTTCTAGAGTGGAAGCTTATAAGAAGAAAAAGACCAAAGTCTTAGTCTTGGATGTCCCGGTTCCGGTGAAAGAAGGTTTTCTTGACACTTGTGACCAGATTTGGCTGGTTTGGGCGGATACGGATATTCGTTTGGAACGCCTTGAAAAACGCGGTATGACCAGGGAAGAGGCTAAAAGACGCATTAATATTCAGATGACCCGAGAAGAATACGAACGTTTGGCCGACCATGTCATCTTAAATAACGGCGATAGAGAAACGCTTGAAAAAAAGCTCCTGTCACTGATGGAACAAGAGCTCTTATCCAGAGGTATAGCGTATTCTAAAGTAGAAGACACTTAATGATTAAATTTTTTAATTTATCCTAGACCTAGACATTAAAGCGGAAGAGAACGACGTCGCCATCCTGGACCACATAATCTTTGCCCTCAGAGCGGACCAAGCCTAGTTCCTTGCATTTGGCCATGGAACCTTCGCGGTTCAAATCATCGTAAGCTACAATTTCAGCCCGGATGAAACCTCTCTCGAAATCCGAGTGAATTTTACCGGCCGCTTGCGGGGCCTTGGTTCCCTTGTTAATGGTCCAGGCCCTAGTTTCTTGCTCACCGGTCGTAAGGTAAGAAATAAGGCCCAAGAGGTTATAGGAAGCTTTGATAATTTTATCTAGGCCGGATTCTTCCAGGCCCAATTCATCCAGGAACATGGCCCGATCTTCTACATCCAAGGATGCAATGTCCTCTTCAATTTTGGCACTAATAACGACCATCTGAGCGCCCTCAGATTGGGCCTTGGCCGCTACGGCCCGGACGTTTGGATTATCTTCTACGTGGCCGATTTCGTCTTCATCAACATTGGCGACATAAAGGATGGGTTTGGAGGAGAGGAGACTGAGTTCTTTGGTGAAAGGGAGATCGTCTTCATCGATTTCGAAAATTCGTGCGGACTTGCCTTCACTTAAGTGTTCATAAAGAGCCTCTAAAAATGCCACTTCGCGCAACTTTTCCTTGTCGCCTGACTTGGACATCTTGCGTGCCTTGTCAAGGCGTCTTTCCATCCACTCTAAGTCGGCCAAAATTAATTCAGTATCAATAATTTCCATATCACGTGCCGCATCGGTGGTGCCGGCTACATGAGTAATTTCCGGATCGCTAAAGCAGCGTACGACTTCGATAATAGCATCGGTTTCTCTGACGTTGGCCAAAAACTGGTTGCCCAGACCTTCGCCCTTGCTGGCGCCCTGGACTAAACCGGCTATGTCAACAAATTCGATGACGGCAGGGACAATGCGCTTAGAATGGCTGATTTCCGATAGGCGGTCCAGACGCTGGTCCGGTACATGCACAACACCGACGTTGGGTTCTATGGTACAGAAAGGATAATTGGCACTCTCGGCTCCGGCTGAGGTAATGGCATTAAAAAGGGTACTCTTACCGACATTGGGAAGACCTACGATTCCTAGCTTCATATAAATCTCCTTGTTCTAATGAAATAACGCTGGTCTGCAACGTGTTATTTTACCATGAGTCTTAATCTTTTCAAATATTCCCAAGTTCCTTAAATCACTCGCGGAATTACAAGTTAACTGAAATGACTCTGTACACCTCTTAGCTACGTTTAACTCATCTCTGCTATCACGGCCTCCTTTGCACCTTCTCCTCCCAGAAATTTTCTTGGACAGCCATTCAAGAATTCCTGTAGCTCTTGAATTTCTCCCGGAAGGATTCGGTTTCCAAACTCCGCTCTAAGCTATTCATCTTGCATTCAGGTGGGTGAATCCTCTTCTCCGTTGGTCGATAGCACTGTTTGGATTGCTTACCACGTCGAGGTAAATCAGCTAGGGCTACGTTATAAAAGAGATTCTTCTCGAGGTAGTTATAAATCGTTCTAACACAGAGGTGGGTTCGCGTAGGCCACCCATGTTTAAGCATCTCGCGGTCATCGAATAATAGATGCTGTCCTGGCTTGCGTTTCCTGGTAAATTTTAAGAGGTTAAAAAATCTCCTATTATGTACAATTAGGGAAAAATTACTTTAAAGAAACTGAAATTTACCTTTGAGGTAAATTTACACATTGGAAAAAAGATGCATTCGTGTTATTATAAATTTACCTCAAAGGTAAATCCTGAAAAGAGGTGATCGTTTGGAAATCACGTACAAAAACAATAGAATCAAAAAAGTTTGTACGGATGCAAAGATTGCAGAGAAAACCTACGGTCGTGAGATGACCGAAAAAATACATCAGCGTATTGATGAAATAGCAGCCGCAGATACGGTTGAAATCATGATACAGTTCCGTATCGGACGGTGTCATCCTCTAAAGCAGAATAGGAAAGGACAATACGCAGTAGATTTGGTTCATCCGTACAGATTAGTATTCGAAAAGAAGGGGAACGAAATCCAAATTGCGAATATTTTGGAGATTGTTGATTATCATTAAAAGAAGAGGACAATGCAAGGAGGTAGCAATATGATGAGAAGTCGCAGTTATATTGCAACGCCACCTGGGGCGACAATTAAAGAACAATTGAATGACAGAAGTATGAGCCAGAAGGAGTTTGCATCCAGGATGGATATGTCAGAGAAACATATCAGCAAGCTCATCAATGGTGATGTGCAGCTTACACCTGAGACTGCTGTCAGGTTGGAAATGGTGCTTGGCGTTCCGGCTAAGTTCTGGAACAATCTTGAGGCGATCTACAGAGAGAAGATTGTTAAGGCAGAGGTTGAAAATGCTATGGATGCTGATACTGAAATAGCAAAAGAATTTCCATACAGCGAAATGGCAAAATTCGGATGGGTTCCGGAAACCAGAAATGCAAAGGAAAAGGTTATTTATCTCAGGAAATATTTTGAGCTTGTTGAGCTTTCCCTTCTCGGGAGCAATCAGATTACAAGGATTGCATGCAGAAGACTTGCGATTACAGAGAAGAGTGATCTCGCGTTGATGGCGTGGGCTCAGGAAGCAAAGCTTAAGGCGCGTGATATTCAAACAGCTCCAATCAATATCAAAGGTCTAATAGCGACAATACCTGAGATACGTAAAATGACAGTGCTTAAGCCAAAGGATTTTTGTCCGCAGATAAAAAAGTGCCTGGCAAATTGTGGCATAGCGCTGGTGTTTCTTCCTCATTTGAAGGGATCTTTTCTTCAGGGGGCGTCCTTTATGGATGGAAATAAGCTTGTCGTAGGACTTACTGCACGAGGAAAGGATGCAGATAAGTTCTGGTTCAGTCTATTCCATGAATTGGCACATATTGTGCTTGGTCATGTTGGGCAGGCAAGCGGGATATCTGAGGATGATGAGAGAGTAGCAGATAGATGGTCTGCTGATACGCTTATCACGCCTGAGGATTACGAAACTTTCAAAAGAGACAGTGATTATTCAGAGAAAAGTGTACTCCAGTTTGCAAAAGACCAGGGTATTGCACCTGGTATAGTAGTTGGGAGAATGCAGTTGGAAGGAATAATAAATTATAACATGCTGAATAATTTGAAGGAAAAATACAAAATTTCTTACTCGAGTTAAATAGTTGAAAAAGAATAGAAGCTCCGGAAATCGTTATTAGACGGTCCTTTTGGAGCTTTTTATATGTACTGTAAAGTAAGTAATTTTATTTTTGGCTTAGTTTAATAACCTTTTCCGGAATACGAAAGATATAAAGCGAGAGAAAACAAATTAGAAAATGCACTTTA
The DNA here is from genome assembly GCA_029983685.1 of Oscillospiraceae bacterium. Taxonomy (GTDB): domain Bacteria; phylum Bacillota; class Clostridia; order Saccharofermentanales; family Fastidiosipilaceae; genus JASBZA01. Next base: position 104,017 of record JASBZA010000001.1, read on the forward strand.
ATCCGGTCGTCTCTTGAAAGATAAACTTGCCTGGGCTTGAATTCGGATTTTAGAATCCTAAAGCTTTTCTCAACTACTCGAAAGATTATCAACTTTTGAATCTGCTTTGTACTTATTTGTGGAGTTTTGTCGACACGCAAAGTGAATACTCTTTTCTATGCTTAAGAGGCTCAAGGAAAGGAGTTCTGCCATGTCAGAAATTCACAAGGTTTACAGTGCCTGTATCCATGAGGACAAGGTACTTAAAATAGGTGTAGAAGTATCATTAAGTCGAGGACTTCCTTATTATCAGGTGGTGGGCCTGGGAGATTCAGCGGTGAAAGAATCAAAGGAGAGGATACGCCAGGCCTTTCGGAATCTGGGGATTAACTTACCTAATAAGAGGATTACGGTTAATTTAAGTCCGGCCTGGGTCAGCAAGAAAGGGTCCGGTTTTGACTTGCCCATAGCTTTGGCACTTTTGCAGGCGATGGGAATTGTGCCCGACGGCTTGATCTTGGCCGCTATGGGTGAATTATCACTGACCGGAGATATTAGAGACGGACCGGAGGACTTGGCTCTGGTCTCGGCTTTTACTAAATTTTCGGATTCTCCTATAGATATCGTTTTACTACCTTATTTATGTAAGGAAAGATTGGAGAACTATTATGAGGGCGGCTACTATTTTCATAATCTCGGAGAGTGTGTTTCCTTTTTAAAAAAATGCAAACATCCTAAACCGAGAGAAAATGAAAATAAACCTTCTATGCCTTTCGTCTTTAAGCCCAACTTTAGCGCAACGAAAATAGTGCCTCCGGATTTTAATATCAATTTAAAATTGCAAGAAATAGCCTGGCGAGCCCTAAATATTGCACTGGCCGGGAATCACCATCTTTTGATGCTTGGAGCAAAGGGTTCAGGAAAGACGACTTTGGCAAGGGCCGGACAATATCTCTTACCATCTTTAGCAGAAGATAAACTTTTTAATAAAATCCAAGAGTACGCTATGTCAGGCCTCTTATATCCCGGCCAAGGCTTGGTACCTTTTAGGGAACCACACTTTTCTATCAGTCAGGCTGCTCTCCTAGGAGGAAGTTATAGGTATCCTTTCGGTGAGGTGACTTTGGCCTCGGGCGGCATTTTGTTCTTGGATGAGATTTCGGAATTTAGCCCGTCTACGCTTAACCTTCTGAGAACTTGTGTTGAAGAACGTTCCATCAGTCAGACGAAGAATGGATTAACCAAGCGTTTTGATACAAACTTTATTTTAATCGCCTGTGCTAACCCTTGTGCCTGTGGTCAATATTGTGAAGAGGGGAATAAATGTACCTGTACCGACGGCGACTTGTCTCGGTACAGACGCAAATTTCAAAATCCATTCTTCGATCGGTTTGATCTCTTTGTAGAGATGCACAGTATCCCAAATGCTATCTTGGATCAGAGTCTGAAGGAAAGAGATTTTTCTTTTGAATCAGGTCGTGAAGCAATAGAGGAGGCCAGAGAGAGGCAATGGGCCAGGCAAGGCCAAGAGCCCGATAAGCTATTAAGACTTAATGGAAGTATTCCCATAGGTGAATTTAAAAATCATCTTTTTATTGAAGATAAGGCCTTGGATCGCGTTAAACAGTTGTCCGGTCCTCTGGATTTATCGGTTAGAGCTTTTCAAAAAGTTTTGCGTGTGGCCAGAACTATTGCGGACTTGGATGGTTCTCAAAACATTAAAGAAGCCCATGCCTTAGAAGCCTTGACCTATAGGAGACTTAGCTTATGAATGACGATTTACTTAAACTTGTGCTTTACTTGCTGCGTTTTAAGAATGCTCTGCCAAGATCCTATATGCTCTATCTCTTTGAACAAGGCCTTATGGATAAAGTTGTTACAAAAGAGGACTTAAGAGACTTTGTACTGGAAATGAACTCGGCTTATGAGTTGCACTTTGCTCCGAGTCTAAGAGAAAGTACGACGCTTCAGGGGAAACTTAAAAATCTTTCAGATGTCTTGCCGGTTTTTTATAAGGAGGCAGAAGCTATTAGGCAAGCTATGGCCAAAGAAAAGATTAATGTTCTAATTCTGGAAGATGAGGCCTATCCCGACCTTCTTAAAGAAGCGGTAGATGCACCGCTTATATTGTTTTATCAAGGTGATATTAGCTTACTGGATTCTTATAGCTATTATTTAAGCGTAGTGGGTTCCAGAAATATGACCTCCTACGGCAGGCGTTTTATCTTAGGTGAATTGAAAGCTCTGACCTCTTATCCGGTCTGTTTAGTAAGCGGTTTAGCCAGAGGTTGTGATACTATGGCTCATCAGATGGCTTTAGATAATCAGGGCTTTACCATAGCCTGCCTGGCCCATGGATTAGATTCCTGTTATCCCAAAGAACATCTGCCGATAAAAAAGAGAATTGAAAAAGAAGGGTTGGTTATTTCTGAATTAGGGCCGGGCGTAAAGGCCAGACCGTCCTTCTTTCCAGCCAGAAACCGAATCATTTCAGGCCTAAGCCAAGCTACTTTAATTGTAGAAGCTAAGGCCTCAAGCGGGTCTTTAATTACGGCTGAGTTTGCGGCACAACAGGGAAGAGAGGTTATGGCCGTACCTGGGTCCATTTATCAGGAAAATTCCAGAGGCTGTAATCGTTTAATTCAAGATGGTGCCTTCCCGGTTACAAATTATCAGGATATTTTGGATATATTAGGGTTAGGTCCTGAGGATTTATTAAGAAGCATAGAACAATCGAATGCATCAGACAACAGTAGTGATCCTGTAATCGCAGCTTTAAAGGAGGGCGATTTATCGGAGGAAGCTTTGGCCAATGAACTAAAAACAAGTGTGATCGATATGCGTATCAGACTATTACCCTATGAAGCTAAGGGGTTAGTCGGACGCTATAAAGGTAAGGTGTTTTTGACAAAAGCTTAAAAACTGTGTATATAATAGCCCTCCGTGGAAGAAGTTTTAGCTTTAACAATTAAAAGGATGTAGAGATGTATAAGAATTTAGTCATCGTGGAGTCTCCCGCCAAGGCCAAAACCATCGGCCAATATTTAGGAAAAGATTATAAAATTGCGGCTTCGGTAGGTCACATCAGAGATTTACCCCAGTCTACCTTGGGTGTGGATGTCGGAAACGATTTTAAACCTCGCTATATTAATATGCGCGGTAAGCATAAGGTTATAAAAGAATTGAAAAATTTAGCAGAAAATTCCGAGAATGTTCTGCTCGCAACGGACCCGGACCGCGAAGGTGAAGCCATTGCTTGGCATTTGGCAACGATTCTAAAAATCGATTCGGCATCGGATTGCCGAATTGCTTTTAACGAAATTACGCCTAAGGCGGTTAAACATGCGGTAGAGAGCCCTAGGTCCATTGATATGGATTTGGTTGATGCCCAGCAGGCCAGGCGTATTCTGGACCGTCTGGTAGGCTATGAACTAAGTCCGCTCTTATGGAAAAAGATTCGCAAGGGCTTGTCGGCGGGCCGTGTCCAATCGGTTGCAACCCGGATGCTGGTAGAAAAAGAACGTGCCATTGAGGCTTTTAAACCGGAAGAGTACTGGCATATTTTTGTGGAGCTTAAGAAACAGGCAACCAGCGAAAATTTCAAGGTACGCTACCAGGGAGAAAAGAACGGCGATAAGGTTAAGCGTACGGATATTCAGAACAAAGAAGAAGCCGATGCCCTGGTGAAGGATTTAAACCCCAATGCCTATGTAGTTGATAAAGTCAAAAAAGGCCAGCGCAAAAAACACCCCAAGCCACCCTTTACCACCTCTACCTTACAGCAAGAAGCTTCCAGTCGTCTGGGTTTTACGGCTAGGCGTACCATGCGGGTGGCCCAACAGCTCTATGAAGGTGTGGCGGTTGAAGGACATGGCTTAGTTGCCTTGGTTACCTATATCCGAACGGATGCTGTCCGAATTTCAGAAGAAGCTTTGGTTGAAGCCAAAAAGAAAATCAATCAGATCTATGGTTCGGACTATGCCTTAGCAAAGCCCAGGACGTTTAAGAACAAAAACGAAGCTCAAGATGCCCATGAAGCTATCCGTCCGGCCCATTTTGATTTGGACCCGAATAGTATCCGAAGCTCTCTAACGGATGAGCAATTTAAGCTTTACGACCTCATCTGGAAGCGCTTCTTAGCCTCACAGATGAAGGCTTGTGATCTTAATACGGTTAGTTTGGATGTGGCTAACGGAACACACATTTTCCGTGTTAACGGAGAGACCATTATTTTCCCGGGTTATCTTAAAGCCTACGACGATGCCCAGTCGGGCCAAAGCAAAGAACGTCTGCCGGAATTAGAAGAAGGTGAGAAGCTGGATTTTTTAAAGTTAGACCCTCAACAAAAATTCACCCAGCCACCGGCACGTTATACCGAAGCCTCACTTATTAAAGCCATGGAAGTAGAGGGTATAGGAAGACCTTCAACCTATGCGCCTACTATCTCTACTATTTTAGACCGCCACTATGCCGAAAAGGAAGGACGTTCTTTAAAACCGACGGACTTAGGCGTTCTGGTTACGGAGATGCTGGAAGAGAATTTTGAAAATATAGTAGATATGCAATTTACGGCCGGTATGGAAGATGAACTCGATAAGGTGGAAGCCGGCAAGAAAGATTGGGTAGAACTTCTACAAGGCTTTTATCCCGACTTTCACGAGGCCATTGAAAAGGCCGATGATGCTATTAAAAAAGTCGAACTTCCCGAAGAAGACCTCCACCGCAAGTGTCCCAAGTGTAAGGAAGGCAATCTTTTCTTAAAACATGGCCGTTACGGCAAGTTTGTGGCTTGTGATCGCTTCCCGGAATGCGATTACACCGAGTCTTACGGAGAGCCGACACCCTCACATTGTCCTAAGTGTGGCTCAAAAGTCGTTCGACGCAAATCCAAGCGGAACCGCTATTTTTATACTTGCGATAAATTAGGTGACGATCCGAATTGCGATTTTATTTCCTGGAACTTGCCCTTAGACGGTGAGAACTGCCCAACCTGCGGTGCTTATATGGTCCAGAAGGTCTCGCGTGGTCAAACTTATAAGGCTTGCAGTAACCCGGACTGTCCAACGAACCAAAAGAAGAAAACGACTAAGAAGTCCAAGATCGCTAAAGCGTCCGAGGATACGAAAGCAAGCAAAGCCGCTAAGGCTAAAGAAAATCAACCAAAGGAAGAGGCTGATGAAAAAAATTAGAGTTATAGGCGCCGGACTGGCTGGTTCTGAGGCGGCTTTAACCTTGGCTTCCCTGGGGCAGCCGGTAATTCTCATAGATATGAAGCCCGGGCGAATGACACCGGCCCATAGGTCCGAAAAATTGGGAGAATTGGTTTGCTCCAACTCTTTAAAAAGTCTGCAAGATTTTACGGCGACCGGTCTGCAGAAAAAGGAGTTAGAGCTTTTGAATAGTCAGCTCTTGTCTATTGCTATGAAGCATCGGGTGCCGGCAGGTAATGCTTTGGCCGTAGATAGAGAAGCCTTCAGTGAAGAGATTACCCGTCTGATAATGGATAATCCCTTGATTGAATATGAAGAGGCCTATCTGGAGAGCTTACCGGATGACGACCTTATAACCATAGTGGCCACAGGACCTTTGACCGGTAATCAGCTTTTTGCGTCCATCCAAGAAAAGTTGGCTGAAGAAAGTCTCTATTTCTATGATGCCGTAGCGCCCATCGTGTCGTTCGAGAGCATAAACATGGACGTAGCCTATAAGAAATCTCGTTATGATAAAGGAACAGCCGACTATATCAACTGTCCCATGGATAAGGAGACTTATCAGGCTTTTTATGAGGAACTTATCAAGGCCGATTTGGCTGATTTAGAAGATTTTGATCGAAAGTTAGTCTTTGAAGGTTGTATGCCCATAGAGGCTATGGCCCGGAGAGGCGAGGATACCTTACGTTTTGGTCCTATGAAGCCGGTCGGACTGACCAATCCACATACCGGTGAGAGACCCTATGCTGTTGTCCAGTTACGCCAAGAAGATTCTTATGCATCCATGTACAACCTGGTAGGCTTTCAGACGCGTTTGAAGTTCCCCGAACAGAAGCGAATTTTCCGTATGATTCCGGGTTTAGAGAAGGCTGAATTTTTGCGTTACGGGGTTATGCACCGCAATACTTATATAGCCAGTGACCATGAGCTGGAAGCGACCTTCCGATTGAAATCGGATCCGAGATTTTACTTTGCAGGCCAAATCACAGGCCTAGAAGGTTATCTTTGTGCTTTATCGTCCGGGAAAATCGCCGCTATTAATGCTTATTTACAAAACAGAGGAGAAGAGGCAAATTTCGTTTTACCGGAAGAGACTTTGTTAGGTCAGCTTCAGACCTATCTTAGCCGTGAGAGCTCTAAGAAGTTTGAGCCTATGAATGCGAATTTCGGTCTTTTGCCTCCCTTGGAACTGAGAATCAAGAAAAAGCAAGAAAGAGGCATGGCTTATAGGGACAGGTCCTTAGAAAGCCTTCAAGCCTATCTAAAGAAGCATGCTATAATATCCGAAGCGCCGTAAGGAAGGTTACTATTATTTATGGGTTTATTTAGTTTTAATTATGATAAAGAAGGACCGGGGATTGATAAGAATGCCCCTAAGAAGGGTCCTATAGGCGAATTTTTTTCTATCCTGGGTACCAAGTTCTGGAGATTGGTCCAGATTAATTTGCTGCTTGTTCTTTTCAGTATTCCGGCATTGCTTGTTTCATTTTTTGTGGTGAACTGGCTTGTGCCTAATATTATGCCTTCACTGACGCCTGAGCATATCAGCAAGCTCTTGACCTCAGTGGGATTGGGTGAGGCTTTAGTCAAAAATCTGACCGTAGAGGCCTTTGCTTCGCATCTTTTTGTTTCAACCATGTTGGTCTTTACAGCCGGCTTTGTCGGTGTCCAGCTCTTCACCGTGGGCCCTGTTCATGCCGGTTTAACTTATCTCATGCGTAATATTTCCAGAAGAGAGCCCGCTTTTACCTGGATGGACTTTAAAGATACGGCCAAATCTAATCTCAAGCAAAGCATTATCCATTCCATCATTACCGCGCTTTTGGGGATCGTGATTGGTGTGGCCTATTACTATTATGCCAGGGTCATGGCACCATCTGTTTTTAAGACCATCATGCAGACCTTCATGGTCGTCATCTTTATCCTTTTCCTCATAATGCAGATGTATTGCTACCAATTGATGATTACCTTTGATTTGAAGCTGAAAGATGTGTATAGGAATGCTTTCTTGATGACTTTCTTGAAGCTTCCGAGTAACTTTTTCACCTTGCTTTTGAATGTACTCATCTTGTTTGTAATTCCTTACTTGGCCATCTGGCTCATCCCGCACGGCTTAACGAACTTTATCCTTTTGATTTTTTATCTGTTTTTGCTGTTCTCACTTACTTTATTTATTTCAAACTATCAGGCTAACCGACAGATTCAACGCTATCTCATGCCATCCGACGACGATGATGACGACAACGAAGGCGGTCTGGGAGCGGAAACAGCTGAATTCTTGGGAGAGGAAAAATCGGAGACCGAAAGAACATTCGGCCAGAGCAGAGCTCCTAATCCGGACGGAGATGATGGAGAAGAGGCACCGGAAGAAGATGGACCGGTAGGTGTTCCGGTTTAGCAAAAACATAGTGAAAAAGGATTCTTTGTTGGGCCTTTTTGCGAATTAGTGAATTGCTGCATAGTGAAACCGTTCGCTAAGGAATACGCATGCTTATAGTTGCATTAATTACCATACCAGAGGTCAAGGGAGGCAGTCAGGTAATATAAGTCACTAGACTATTGATAAAGCACAACCAAAGAAAGAGGCTACATAAATGCAATTCATAACAAAAGAACCCATAAATAAGGGTTGGTCAAGTGATAAAAAATATTGTGTTACGGACGAAAAAGGAACACAATATCTCTTTCGTGTATCTGATATTACACAGTATGATACAAAGCAGTCTGAGTTTAATATGATGAAGCAGGTGGAGAAGCTCGGTATTCCTATGACCAAACCAATTGAGTTTGGTGTTTGCGAGGATGGTGTATATTCTATCCAAAGCTGGATTAATGGCGATGATGCGGAAGAAGTCATTTCAAGTTATTCTAATTCTGAGCAGTATGTATATGGTTTAGAGGCAGGACGTATTCTTCAGAAAATCCATACGATCCTTGCTCCTATTACACAAGAAAAGTGGGAGATCCGCTTCAACAGAAAGATGGATTATAAAATCCAAAAGTATGCTGAATGCCCCATCAAGTTTGAGAATGGCCAGGCATTTATCGACTATATAAACAAAAACCGCCATTTACTGAAGAATAGGCCACAGGTCTATCAACATGGTGACTATCATATCGGGAATATGATGATTGACCGAAACGGCTTACTTTATATTATTGACTTTGATCGCAATGATTACGGCGATCCTTGGGAAGAATTTAACCGTATTGTTTGGTCCGCTCAGAAATCCCCATTTTTTGCTTCCGGCTTGGTAAACGGATACTTTAATGGGAATGTACCAATGGCGTTCTGGAGATTACTTGCGCTTTATATTTCTAGCAATACACTTTCGTCTGTGTACTGGGCAATCCCGTTCGGTCAGAACGAAGTGGAGACAATGCTGAACCAAGCCAAGGACATTCTATCCTGGTATGATAATATGAGTAATCCTGTGCCAACATGGTATAAATGATAGCGTTTGAGTTAATCCATTAGGAAAGTAAGTTGTCCATTGTATAGAAGCCGGGTTTCCTGTTTTTCAAGAATAAGGCTGCTTCCACGGCACCTCTGGCAAAGACCGACCTGTTTTCGGCATGGTGGCTGAGACTTATAATTTCTTCATCGGATGCGAAGAGGACTTCGTGGTCACCGGCAATAGCACCGATTCGAACCGAATGGATGGGACATGAAGACCTGTCGGGACCTAAAGACTCTTGCAAGGTCAGGGCTGTACCCGACGGTTGGTCTTTTTTCCAGCGGTGGTGCTTCTCGATAATTTCTACATCGTAATGGCCATCCAGAAGACGTGAAGCTTCCTTTACCAGTTTATTCAAAACATAGACACCGATGGACATATTAGAAGACCTGAAGATAGGAACGTCTGAGGAAAGCTCAAGAAGAGCCTTTTCGTCCTCCTCCGAATAGGCTGTTGTCCCTATAACAGCGGGGCATTGCCGGTCTCTAATAAAGTTTCTTAGATCTTTGGCCAAAGCGAAAGAAGAAAAGTCAATTAAGACGTCAAAATCTAAATCTGCCGGTACTAAATCAAAGGATGAATAGAGAGGATAGCTTCCATTTTTAGAAGTTTTATCTATGCCTAAACCGGCTACGATTTCGATACCTGCTTTTTGACAATAATCCGTGATGGCCAAACCCATTCTACCGCTGGCACCGGATAGGAAAATGCGTGTTTTATTCATAAGAAACTCCTTTGAACCTTCATTACAAAGAAGGTGACCATAGACCCATTTTTTCTAAAGTATCTTCTACCTTTTTCTTGCCTTGGTCGGATAAAGGTCCTAAAGGTAGGCGGCAAGGTCCCACATCCAGGCCCATTAAGTTCATGGCGTATTTAACCGGGATAGGCGAAACTTCGCAAAAGAGCGCTTCGACAAGTGGCTCCAGTTTAATCTGTAAAGATCGGGCCTCTTCGATTCGGCTGTCAAACCAGGCCTTGGTCATGGCATGCACCATATCGGGGACTAAGTTGGCCAAAACCGAGATGACACCTGAAGCGCCCATGGAAAGCATAGGGACAACCAAGAGGTCTTCACCGGAATAGTGCGCGTAGTGGTCTCCGGTAAGATAACGGGTCTTGGAGACCTGATTAAAATTACATTCTTTAATGCCCACAATGTTGGGAACATCAGACAGGGCCTGATAGGTTTCGGGTTCAATATTCAGGTTGGTTCGGGATGGGACATTATAAAGAATCATGGGAAGGTCGGTTGCCCGGGCCATGACTTTAAAATGCTCAATCAGACCGATTTGATTGGTTTTATTGTAGTAGGGGGTAACGTTCAGGAGTGCGTCAACGCCTAGATCGGACAAAGATCTAACCAGGGCAATACCGTGTCGGGTATCGTTGGATCCACAACCGGCAATAATGGGCACACGTCCGGCGTTGGCCTCCAAGGCAGACTTAACGACCTGAATGTGCTCTTCGTCGGGCAAAGAAGAAGCCTCACCGGTTGTGGCGGTGATGACCAGGGCATCGACGCCAGACTCGATTTGCCAGTTAATCAGGTCTTCTAATTTCTCGTAATTGACTTGGCCGTCTTCTTTAAATGGCGTAACCAGGGCTGTACCGGTTCCTTGAAATAATCCTCTTGGCATAGGACACCTCCTTGGTAGCTAATGCATGGTTCGAATAAAATTTGTCTTTTATTCTATCATCCTTTGGCCTTGTTTGGGTGGAAGATTTTAAGTTGAACGTTTATAATTTCTCGAATGGACAAGAAAGATTTTTACTATGATTTACCGGAAGAATTAATCGCCCAGGTCCCTTTAGAAAAAAGAGACGGGTCTAGATTGATGTACCTTCCCGGCGACACTACTGTGAATCGCCACGAGCATTTTCCTTTTATTAAATCATTACTGAAAGAGGGCGACTGCCTGGTATTAAATGACAGTCGAGTGATACCGGCAAGACTTATCGGGACCAAGGAAGGTCTGGAGCATCCGGTAGAATTTCTTCTTTTGAAGCGCCACAATGTGACGGACTGGGAGACACTTGTTAGGCCCGGTAGGAGGCTAAGGCCCGGCGCCCACGTTGTTTTTATTCCCGGGGTTTTAGAAGCGGATGTTTTGGAAGTCCTGGAAGGAGGAAACCGCCTGGTCCGATTCCAATTCGATGGTGTTTGGGAAGAAGTCTTATCCCAAGCAGGTCAGGTCCCCTTACCGCCTTATATTCATGAAAAATTAGAAGACCCTGAACGTTACCAGACGGTCTATTCGGTCTACGAAGGTTCGGCTGCGGCACCTACGGCCGGCTTGCATTTCACCCAAGAGCTCCTGGACGAATTGGAGAAACAGGGTGTTCGTATTGTATATGTTACCTTGCATGTGGGTTTGGGAACCTTCCGACCGGTAAAAGAAGAGGATATATTGCAGCATGATATGCATAGCGAGTTTTTTATCCTCAACCAGACAGCGTGTGATACTTTAAATGAAGCCAGAATCAGAGGAAACAAGATTGTTTCTTGCGGCACCACATCCTGTAGAGTTTTGGAAAGCGCTCCTCTAAAAGACAGGCTGATACAGCCTTTCCAAGGTGAAACCGATATCTTTATCTATCCGGGGTATAAGTTTAAGGTTGTGGATGACCTTATCACGAATTTCCACCTGCCCGAATCGACCCTCATCATGCTGGTATCCGCTTTGGCCGGCAGAGAACGCATTTTAGAGGCATACCAAGAAGCCGTCCGTGAGCGCTACCGTTTCTTTAGTTTCGGCGATGCCATGTATATCAAGGGTAATCCGGAAAGCTACATTGGCCTACATCAAGGCCTTATCTATTAGACTTATAGTACAATTAGCTTATTAAAGTATTTGAGGAGACCTAATCTATGACCCAACAAGCATGTGTTTGGCACGAAGTTTTACATATCGACAAAGACACCGGAGCCAGAGCAGGTATCTTGCATACACCACATGGTTCTTTCCCCACCCCTATGTTCATGCCGGTAGGAACACAGGCCACGGTTAAGGGTATATCGCCCAGAGAGTTGGAAGAAATGGGGGCCGGTGTGGTTTTGTCCAATACTTATCATCTCTGGATGCGACCGGGATCGGAGATTGTCAGACAGGCCGGTGGTCTTCATGACTTTATGCAATGGCCAAAGGGTATCTTGACCGACTCCGGCGGCTTTCAGGTTTTTTCTTTGTCTTCGCCCAAAGATATAGTAGAAGAGGGTGTCCACTTTAAGTCTCATATCGATGGCTCCAGGCATTTCTTAACACCTGAAAAATCTATGAAAATCCAGATGGATTTGGGGGCGGATATCATCATGGCCTTCGACGAGTGTATTCCTTACCCGGCCGAAAGAGCCTATGCGGCCAAATCCTCCGACCGGACGACCCGCTGGCTGGAACGTTGTATTAAGGCTTTTGACCAAACGGACAAGCAGGCTTTATTCGGTATTGTTCAGGGTGGTATGTATCCGGATTTAAGACAAAAAAGTATTAGAGAAATCACTTCTTTTGATTTACCGGGTTACGGCGTGGGTGGTCTCAGTGTAGGCGAACCTCCCGAAAAGTACTACGCTATGCTGAAAGAAACCATTCCTTATTTGCCCGAAAATAAGCCGCGTTATCTGATGGGGGTGGGTACGCCGGACTATATGCTGGAAGCTATCGAACAAGGTGTCGATATGTTCGACTGTGTCATGCCGACCAGGATTGGTCGAAACGGCACGGTTTGGACACGTTACGGCCGGATGATTGTCCGAGACAACAAGTATTCCACACAATTTGAGCCCATCGATCCGACTTGCTCCTGCTATACCTGTACCCACTTTACCAGGGCCTATATTAGACATCTGCTTAAGGCGGACGAGATGTTCGGCTTAAGACTTACAAGCTATCACAACTTATACTTCCTCATCCGTTTGATGCGCGAAGTCCGTGAGGCCATTATGGAGGACCGTTTTGCAGACTACAGCAAGTCTTTCTTAGAAGATTGGGGAGACGGAAAATATAATGTGGAGAAGGCACCTTATTAAGAAGGCTAATAAGTTTTTCAGTACATTTCCCAAGGTGTCAAGCAAAAGTGCTTGACACCTCGCTTTTATCCTATATAATACCCAAGAGTATGGAGAAGGATAAGAGCTTGTTGGAGGATGTGACGCGTTATAGTACGCTTTTGGACGTGTACGGATCTTTGCTTACGGAGAAAAACCGCAAGGCTTTGGCCTTATACTTGAACGAAGACTGGTCCTTAAGAGAAATCGCGGATTATTACAGGATATCCCGCCAAGCCGTCCACGACCGTATACAGACCGGCTATGACCATTTGGACGACCTGGAAGAGAAACTGGGTCTGGAGAAGACCGGAAGGCAGGTACGAGAGCTTTTAGACCTGGCGGATGAAGCTTTGGCCGAAGACGACATGGAAAAAGTGGGCCTGGCCCTTAATAAATTACACGAATTATTCTAGGTATAGACCTAGGAACTGATATAACGAGAGGAAAACGGATGGCTGTATTTGATAGTTTATCGTCTAAGTTGCAAGACATTACCCAGCGGATGCGGGGCAAGAGCCGTGTAACGGAAAAAGACCTTAAGGATATGATGAAGGAAATTCGCATTGCCCTTTTGGAAGCAGATGTTCACTATCAAGTGGTAAAAGATCTGACCAAGGAGATTTCCGAGAAGGCCAAAGGCGCCGATGTTATGGAATCCCTGACGCCGGGCCAGCAGATTGTAAAAATTGTTCATGAGTCTCTGGTAGATATACTGGGTACCGATGATAACAAGATTCATTTCAATCCGTCCGGTTTTACGGTCATCATGCTCTACGGTTTGCAAGGTTCCGGTAAGACGACGACCTCGGCCAAGTTAGCCCGACATCTGAAAAACAGCGGTAAGAAGCCTTTCCTGGTTTCGGTTGACACGCATAGACCGGCCGCTCAAAAACAGCTGGAAGTTCTGGCGCATACTATTGATATCCCTTGCTATATTAATCCTGAGGAGAAGGATGCGACTAAAATTGCCAAAGAAGGATTAGACAAGGCACGTTATCTTATGCGGGATGTCCTGATTGTGGATACAGCCGGCCGGATGACTATTGATGATGAACTGATGGACGAGTTAAAAGCTTTGGCCCAAGTGGTAAAGCCCGACGAGAAGCTCTTAATTGTGGATGCTATGATCGGTCAAGAAGCCGTTAATGTGGCCAAAAGCTTCGAAGATGAAATCGGCTTGGACGGCTTCATTATGACCAAGTTAGACGGTGATGCCCGAGGCGGTGCGGCTCTCTCAATTTATAAGATGACCCAAAAGCCTATCAAGTTTATCGCCACCGGTGAAAAAGTTGATGCCCTAGAGCCTTTCTATCCTGACCGTATGGCGTCCAGAATTTTGGGCATGGGTGATGTCTTGACCTTAATTGAGAAAGCCAGCCGGGACTTGGATGAAGATAAGGCTAGGAAGTCTTTAGAAAAAATTCAGTCTAATCGCTTTACACTGGATGATATGCTGGAGCAAATGGAAGAAGTTCAGAAAATGGGCCCTATTAAAGACCTTCTGGGCATGTTGCCAGGCGTTAACAGCCAGCAACTGGCGGGTGTAGATATTGACGAAAAACAGATTGACCGGACCAAGGCCATCATTAAGTCTATGACACCGACCGAAAGAAGCAATACAAAACTCTTGAACGCCAGCAGACGTAAGCGTATAGCCCAAGGCTCCGGTACCACGGTTCAAGACGTAAATAAACTGGTCAAACAGTACGAGCAAAGCCTGCAGCTCATGAATAAGATGGGCCTTTCAGGTAATAAAAAAGGCAAGAAGGGTAAAAAGAGAAGAAGAGGCTTTCCCGGCTTCCCCTTTCCTTTTTAGTCCTTGCATATAAATTAAAGTCATTAAGATGGAGGAATGATAATGGCAGTTAAAATCAGATTAAAGAGAGTCGGTGCTAAGAAGGCACCTTATTACAGAGTGGTTGTTGCAGACGCCAGAGCGCCCAGAGACGGTCGTTTCATTGAGGAAATCGGCACCTACAATCCCTTGGTCGATCCGGCTGAAATCAACATCGATGCAGAAGCCGCCCAAAGATGGATTAAGAACGGCGCTCAACCTACCGAGACTGTACGTTCTTTATTAAAGAAAACAGGAGCTATTGAATAATGGACGAGAATTTTAATGCTCAAATCGACGAGACCGTCGTAAAGGAGCTGGAGGATTTGTTATTAGTCTTGGCACAGGCCTTGGTCGAGAAGCCCGAGGAAGTCAAGATTTCTTCAAGAGTAGAAGGGAATACCGTAACCTTGGAAGTGCGCGTAGCCGACGAGGATATGGGTCGTGTTATCGGCCGTGGCGGTAAGAGAGCCCAGGCTATTCGTTCTATCATGAAGGCCAAAGCCAGCCGTTCCGGTTGCCGCGCCATGGTTGATATTGTCGACTAATTTGTGTCAGACATGGCAAAGACACCCAAAGATTATTTTGTAATTGCCAAATTGGGCAGGGCCCATGGCATTAAAGGCGAGTTCAAGGTGCAAATCCTGTCTGAGGACGAGGAGATTTTGTCTAAAGTAGACAAGGTCCATTTTCTTTCGAAAGGCGGGAGCCGTGAGCTCGCTTCTTTTTCTGTCGATCAGGTTCGAGGGAATCCTCAGAAGATTATTAAGTTTAAAGAGATATCCGATCGGACTTTAGCCGAGACCTATGCTGGTTTGTCTTTGGCCTTGACCAGGGATGAACTGGATGCCTTAAGAGAAGATGAGGTAAACGAGGAAACAGGGGACGAGCATTATATTCAGGACTTCTTGGGTCTGGAATGCTATAACGAAGAACGAGGTCATATCGGCACCTTGGTGGACATCTCGGACGGAGGAGGCAATCTACTCTTTGTTATTGAAAGACCGGGTATGGAAGACTTATTTCTGCCGGCCAGAAGAGAGTTTGTCCGAGAAGTGGATTTAGACCGAGGACGGGTAGACCTGATTTTACCGGATGGACTCTGGGAGCTTTACGATTAATGCATTTTGATGTTTTGACCTTGTTTCCGGAATTGATTGACATTTATCTGGAGTCTTCCATCATGGGAAGGGCTAAGGATAAGGGTGTTTTTTCCTGGACAACCCGGCAGATTCGAGACCATGCAATAGATGACTATGGCAGGGTAGACGATACCCTCTATGGTGGAGGCAGGGGTATGCTTATGTTGTCCCAGCCGGTCTATGATAGCTGGCTTGAAGCAGGAGGATGTGTAGCTAATCCCAAACAAAAGACATTATTTCTTTCGCCTAAGGGCCGGGTTTTCAATCAATCATTGGCCAAAGAACTTCTAGATTACGACCAGATTATTCTCTTGTGCGGCCACTACGAAGGTGTGGACCAGAGAGTCTTAGATGAAATTCAAGCAACTGAAGTTTCGTTAGGAGATTTTGTTATTAGTGGCGGTGAGCTGGGTGCCATGGCTATCATAGATTGCCTGGTTCGCATGCTCCCCGGTACCTTACCGGATGAGTCGGCCTTTGAAGAAGAGTCGCATTACCATGGCCTACTAGAATCCAGGCAATACACTAAGCCACAGGTCTGGAAACATCGTGCTGTACCCGATGTTTTGCTTTCCGGAGACCATAAGAAGATTGATCATTATAGGTATATGGACAGCCTTAATGAGACGCTTGTTAAAAGACCGGATATGTTTGACCGGCTAGACTTAAGTCCGGAGACTTTAAAAGATTTCTTGAAGTGGCGGAAAGAGAATATTGAATAGAAAAAATCAAGGCCGGCTTTATGCCGGCCTTAGTTTTTAGGCTTCATTTACCTGACCGTAACGACGTAAGAGACCACCTTTTTTTATGGTCAAAATCTCATCTTCTGTTAAATCGTGTTTGACGGTGAAGGTCTTACCGGAAGTTAAATCTTTAACTTGGTGAACGGAACCGGGAGCCAAGTCCACAATATCATCCATTTCAAGCCGGTCCATAAGTGAAATGTCATCATAGTCTGAGGCATCTAAGAATAAGAGAGGCACAATGGCATTATTAATGAGATTCTTCCTGTGGATTCTGGCAAACGATTTGGCCAGAACCGCCCGTATGCCAAGATATAAAGGGGCCAGAGCAGCATGTTCTCTGGAGGATCCTTGACCGTAGTTCTCGCCGGCTACAATGAAGCCTCCGCCTTGATCCTTACATCTGGCAACAAAATCCGCGTCAACTGCCTCAAATGTAAATTCGGAAATCTTCTCGATATTACTCCTAAAAGGTAGGACTCTGGAACCGGCCGGGATGATGTGGTCGGTCGTGATGTTGTCTCCGACTTTGAGCATGACATGCTCATGTAAAGGTTCCAGGGCTCTCCCTAGAGGAACATCCTTAATATTTGGGCCCTTCACCACGGGCTTTGCGGGATCTAAGTCCGGTTGGATTATCATAGAGTCATCGATTAAATACCGGTCCGGCAAATCTGCTCTCTCGTAGGCGAAATCGACTGCAGTGGTGAGATAGCCTTTAATAGCGGAAGCGGCTGCGGTTTCAGGTGAGACCAGATAGACGGAAGCATCGGGGGTGCCGGACCTTCCCTTGAAATTCCGGTTAAAGGTTCGAAGCGAAATACCCTGAGATTTAGGCGACTGGCCCATACCGATACAAGGGCCGCAGGTAGCTTCCAAGATTCTGGCACCGGATTGGACCAGGTCCGCCAATGCACCGTTTTGGGCCAACATGGTAAGGACTTGTTTCGAACCGAAAGACAAAGTTAAAGACACATCCGGGTGGATGCTGTGGCCTTCCAAGATGTCTCTGACCTGCATATAGTCGGTAAAAGAACTGTTGGTACAAGAACCGATACATATTTGGTCGACTTTTAGGTCTTCCATTTCACGGACCTGTTTTATGTTGTCAGGTGAATGCGGGCAGGCTACCAGAGGTTCTAATTCATCTAAGTTAATAATAATCTCCTGGTCATAAGAACAACCGGGGTCGGCAGCCATAGGGAGAAAGTCTTGGCTTCGTTCTTGTTTTTCTAAGAAGACTTTGGTGTTTTCGTCGGAAGGGAAGAGCGAGGTGGTGGCGCCTAGTTCGGCTCCCATGTTACAGATGGTAGACCTTTCGGGCACACTTAAGGTTTTTACTCCCGGCCCGGTATACTCGTAGATTTTACCTACGCCGCCTTTAACGGACTCTAATTCCAGAACCTTTAAGATGATATCTTTAGCACTGGTGCCGTGCGGCATTTGGCCACGAAGCTCGACTTTACATACTTTAGGGAGAGTGAGTTTATAAGGAATACCGGCCATGGCCAAAGCCACATCCAGTCCGCCTGCACCCATAGCAATCATGGCCATAGCTCCTGCGGTAGGCGTGTGCGAATCTGAGCCCAGTAGGGTTTGGCCGGGCTTATCGAAGCGCTCTAAGTGGACCTGGTGACATATACCGTTACCGGCCTTGGAAAATAAAACACCGTATCGATTAGCCACGGTTTGTAAGTATTTGTGGTCATCAGCATTCATAAAGCCGGATTGGAGTGTGTTGTGGTCTACGTAAGACAAGGCCAGGGTACGGACTTGGTCAATGCCTAATTTCTCCAGTTGAAGGTAAGCCATGGTCCCCGTGGCATCCTGGGTCAAGGTCTGATCAATAACGAGGTTTATTTCCTGACCGGCGATGAGGTCTCCTTCAAAAAAGGGATGGGTGCTGTCTTTGGACAGCTTGCGATAATCGGCAGCAACCATATGTTGACGAATAATTTTATAAGCTAAGTTTTCTGCTCTCTTGGTCATAAGAAATCTCCTCCTCAAGTTTTCACTTATGGGTATGGACCAAAGTTATATTTTCTTATTTTACCCTATTTGCTCCACTAGGGTATAATAAGGGCTCATTTTATCTAAAATTGAGGAAATAGCGATGGATATTCAGGCAAGACTAACGGAAGACTTTCTGTCTGACTTAAAATCCCATACCATTTCGAATGCACTCTATGACCAATATAAGGTTAAGAAGGGTCTAAGAAATGAAGACGGGACCGGCGTTGTGGTCGGTTTGACCCGGATTTGTGATGTTGTAGGTTATAAACGTGATGCTAACGGGGCAAAAGTAGAAATTCCGGGTGAATTGGTTTACCGAGGCTACAGTATTGAGGACCTTTATCATAAGTTTTACTCAGAAGCTTATAAAGGACTGGTCTATGAGAGAGCCTGCTATCTTCTTTTGATGGGAGAGCTTCCCGATCATAATCAACTTCAGGATTTTCATAGCTATTTAGGTATGCACTATAGCCTGCCGCAGAATCTTTTTGCCCAGGGCTTTTTCTGGAATACCTCACCCCACCTGATGAACCAGATCCAGGCAGGGCTTTTGGCCCTATATAAAGAAGATCCTGTCCCGGACAATACATCCATCGAAAATCTCTTCCGCCAGGGCCTTAATGTACTGGCCAAACTTCCCATGCTCATTAGTTATTCTTACCTGGCAACCAAGCAAGGCCGTTTGGCTTCAACCTTCTACCCGGCAGATCCTGAATTAGGCATTGCAGAACAAATTCTCTATTTTCTTTTGGGACCGGACCAATATGGGAAAGAAGAGGTAAGGGTTTTAGACCTTCTGCTTATGGTCCACGCCGACCATGGTATCGGCAACAATTCGACCTTTACCGGCTTGGTCGTGTCTTCAACCGGTACCGATCTTTATTCGGCCTTTACCGCCTCGGTCGCTTCTTTAAAAGGACCTAAACACGGCGGAGCCAATATCATGGCCAGGTCCATGATGGAAGCGGTCATGGAAGAAATAGGTTTGGATGCTTCGGATGATGCCATTGAAAAAATTTGCACTCGTATTTTAAATAAGGACTTTTATGACAAGGAAGGCATCATTTATGGCTTTGGCCATGCCGTTTATACTGTAACGGATCCCAGATGCCATCTTCTAAAAGAAGAGGCTATGGCTTTGGCCCGAAAGCACGGCAAAGAAAAAGAACTGGACTTCTATTTGCGTTTCGAAGAGACAGCCCGGCGCCTTATTATGGCGGAGAAAGGCAAGTCCATCGCTACCAATGTCGATTTTTACAGCGGCTTTATTTACAGTATTTTGGGCATAGATAAAGAACTCTTCACGCCTTTCTTTGTCCAGGCCAGATTGGTGGGCTGGCTCAGCCATATTATTGAAGAGAAGTACAATGCAGGACGCATTATCAGACCGGCCGGTTTCTATGTCGGTCCTATGCGCAATGCCGACGAGAGATGAAGGAGGACTAAGCAATGTATGAGGTAACACTTTTCCCGGGAGATGGAATCGGACCCGACCTGGTTCGAAGCATGAAAACTTTGGTCTTGGATACCATGAAGCTTCCTATTGTTTTTGACTCGTATGATGTAGGTCTTACTTCTTATGAGAAGACCGGAGAGGTCTTACCCGAGGCTGCTTTGGATTCTTTTAGAAAAAACCACGTGGCCTTGAAGGCGCCTATTACCACTCCCATTGGCCAGGGATTCAGATCGATTAATGTTTCGCTCCGCATGGCTTTTGACCTTTATGCCAACATTAGGCCTATTCAAGCCATCAACCATCTGCCTACGAAGTTCCCCGGAACGGACTTTGTGATTTTTCGCGAAAATACCGAGGACCTTTACATTGGTGAAGAGACACAGATAAGTCCCGATGAAGCGGTTGCCGTTAAGAGAATCACTAAGCACGCATCGGAGCGAATTATCCGTCAAGCATTCGAGTATGCTTTAGCCCATGACCGGGCCAAAGTCACCGCCGTCCATAAGGCCAATATCTTAAAGCTGACAGACGGACTTTTCTTAAAGGTCTTTAGAGAGGTCCAAAAGGACTACCCGACTATTAAAACCGAGGAAATTATTGTAGATAATTGTTCTATGCAGCTGGTGATGCGGCCGGAAGCTTTTGATATTTTGGTTATGCCTAATTTATACGGTGATATCCTGTCTGACTTAGGCGCAGGCCTGGTCGGGGGCCTGGGCCTTATCCCCAGTGTCAATAAAAATGAGGACTATGCCATGTTTGAAGCCGTCCACGGGTCGGCTCCGGATATAGCAGGTAAGGATTTGGCCAATCCTACCGCCTTTTTGCTGGCAACCTCTATGCTTTTGGACCATCTGGGCATGAAAGAAGAGGCCAAAGATTTAAAGAAGGCAGTCTACGACACCCTGGCTGAAGAGGACTCCAGAACCCGAGATTTAGGCGGTCCTTTGGGGACTTTGGCCTTTACGGATAAGGTTAAGAGTCGTTTGACAAGGGATAGATGACCTAGTATAATCTCACAGGTTATCAAGGGCGGTCCTCTGATATTTTGATATGCATGAACGTCCGGCGAAGAGAGGAGGAAGCATTATGGATCTAGTTAGAGCAGTAGAGCAATCCCAACTGAGACAGGATTTACCTAAGGTCGAAGTCGGTGATTACGTTAAGGTTGCCCTAAGGATTACGGAAGGCTCTCGTGAGCGAATCCAGGTTTTCGAAGGAACGGTCATTGCCATGAAGGGTACAGGTTTGAGTGAAACCATTACCGTACGTCGTATTTCTTACGGTGTAGGTGTGGAGAGAATCTTACCTGTCCATGCCCCTACTATCGATAATATCGAGGTGGTACGTAAGGGTGTGGTACGTCGGGCTAAGCTGTACTATCTACGTGACCGTGTCGGTAAGAAGGCACGTCTGCGTGAGAAGCTTAACGTTAAGACCAACGAGGCTCATGTCGAGAAAGTGGAAGCCGTCGAGACGGAAACTTCGGAAGCGTAAGACTTACTTAAGTTTTAAGAAGAAGGAAGCACTGGGAAATCTGATAGATTTCTCGGTGCTTTTTCTTTGTCTTATTGATTAGATGAATATTTAATTAGATAGTTGACATTTGTTTTACCGGATATATAATTCAATTTAATCAAATATGATATTAAAGATTTATCTAAGGAGGATCGCATGAATTTTGTTATTAGTAATCAGCCGCTTTTTTTCAAAGAATGCTTGAATTTTCTGGAATTGAGCTTTCTTTATGAAGAAAAGGGTCTTGATAGCTATAGTCTTAATAATGATATGAACGCGGATTTAGATCAGCGTTATGAAGAAATTCTTAACTACCATAAGGCCGTTATGAGCAGATTTTTAAAAGAAGTCAAAGATAAACAGCCGTTAAGAAATCTTTGTCGTACGATTTATTTGGAAGATTATATGGGTTCCACCAGTCTGTTAAAAGAGTTACAAAGATCTCTGAAAGTTTTTGATATCCGGTCGACTACGGCTACGACTTGGAGAAAAATGTGGAAGGAAGATATATGGCATGTTGAGAATACTAAAGGTATATTCTCTCAAAAGCGACATTCCCAACCCCCTACTTTAGAAGATGTAATAGATATATTAAATCCGTTGGATATTCAGGAAGAAAGTAAGTGGGAGCTTATCAAAATCATAGCGGATCCGACTTTGGCCGATCAGCTTCTGGAGGATTTAAAAAGGCTTCAAGCTATCGTTGAAGAAGAGTTCTTAAAGATAGAATCACTCTATCAAGTACAGCTAGATAAGCTGAGAAACTTTGATTTAGAGAAATTATTTACCGAAGGTCTGGCGCAATTACTGGGGCCGGAAATCCTTGAAAAGATTAAAAAGAGTTCCGCTATTTATGTCAATTTAGATACGACTTATATTATGGCTTTGGTCATTGAGGATATCACTACTCCAGGGGAAATTTATCAGTCCATGGGACTCTTGTTTCTGGATACAATGCTAGTCTCTCGTGATTTAGAGCATATTAGGAATATTCTCTATAACCAGTGCAAAGCTCTAGGTGAGAAAACACGTTTTAATATTGTCTTGGAACTTTTAAAAGGGCCTAAGTATGTTAAAGAGTTGGCCTCTATTTTGGATTTGTCGAGTCCAACTTTAAGCCACCACCTGCAAGCCTTGGTCAATGCCAATCTGCTTACAGTTGATGTCGTGGAAAACAAGACCTATTACGGAGTAGATCGAGCTTCAGTTCGAAATTTAGGTCAAAGTTTAATGGACTTAGCCGAAGCGTTTATGGAGGCATAAGATGCGACGAAGAGATATTGTGAATGAACTCGATGGCAAAGACTATGCTTCCATCCTGCATCCGGAGAAGAGCAGTACGAAGGACAAGTTGCAACTTATTATAGAGCCCCTCAAAGCCTATAAAGGTTTTAAAAGCGACTTTGTTATTTTCGCTCTTACCGACGGTTTAATTCCTATCGTAGCAGCCTTCTCGCTGGGCATTTTAACGTACATTGTTCAAAGAATTTTAAACGCTAACTTGGATCAAAGGCGAAGTGTGCTTTATATAGTTGGAGTTTCTCTGGCCTTGTTTATGAGTTTTCTCCTTTGCCAAATTATATCCATCCGTAAATTTCATAAAAATCGTACTCGATTTATGAGACTTCGTATGAGGTATTTCAAGGCCATGACGAAAAAGATGGGTCAAATGGAGCTGGGCTTATTCGAAAACGCAAAGTTTATTGCCTCATTAGGTGACTTCAGCCGTTTGCTTCAATCATCGGAAACCGGTCTGGAAGGCATTTATACCAGGGGTTTTCAGATGGGCGGTAACATCGTATCGACTATTATTTTGGCCTTGGTTCTTTTGTTTGTGCATCCCTTAATCGTTCCGGTCTTAATAGTATGCGGTTTCCTTCACTATTATTTAGGTAAAAAAGAAGCTCAAAAGAAAAAAGAGACGGTTGCGGAGCGCGTTGAACTTGCTAAGCGCCTCGACAGTTACCAGCAGATTTCCTCGGATTTTCGTTACGGTAAAGACATCCGCGTTTTTGATATGGATGGACCTTTTGAAACATTCTTTGACCGACTCTTGGGAGATTATCGGAAGAGTTTGAATCGTCGTTACCGGTCCGAAAGCTTATACACACTGCCGGATGTTGTTTTGTTGGCTATTATGAATATTGCTTGCCTTTGGTTTCTAGGCCAAAGTTATTTGGCCGGACATATTTCGGCATCCTGGCTCATTAGCTCTATTTCTGTTCTTTTCTTATTTTGCCAGCAGTTCTACCTGACGCTGGACCACTTCATATTTATGCAGGATGAATTCCAGTATTTCGATGACTTCATAGATGTTATGAAAGCCGATATTTTCTCCGATGGGGGAGAGGACCTGGATCCTTTGGGCGATCACACGGTTGAATTCAAAAATGTGTCTTTTAAATATCCGCATAGCGATACGTGGGTTTTGAAAAATTTGAACCTGACCATTCCGGATCGTTCCACTTTGGCCCTGGTCGGCTTGAATGGTCAAGGTAAAACGACCTTGGTCAATCTCTTAACCGGACTTTATATGCCGCAAAAAGGCAGCATAACCATAGGAGGGGTCGATATAAGAGATATCTCTAAGAAGAGCCTCCGCCACACTTTCGCTGTTGTTTTGCAAGACGTGAACATCATGGCAATGACCGTAGGGGAAAACATAGCCTTGAGTGAGCAGTATGATGCGGACAAAGTATGGCAGGTTTTAGACCAGGCCGGACTAAAAGACAAGATTGCTTCCTTTGAAAAAGGCCTAGATACGCCTCTACTTAAAGTCATTGAACCAGACGGAAAAATCTTATCGGGCGGCGAGAATCAGAAACTGGGCTTGGCTCGCGCACTTTACCACGGCGGCCAGATGATGGTCTTGGATGAGCCCACTAGTGCCTTGGATGCTTTGGCCGAAGAAAAAATTTACCAAGAATTTGCCGATATGACAAAGGGGAAGACCGCATTGTTTATTTCGCATCGCCTGGCTTCAACCAGGTTTTGCGATCAAATTGCCCTGCTCCAGGACGGGGTAATTCAGGAAGTCGGTACCCACACTGAACTTTTGGCTATGAAAGGGCTTTATTGGGAAATCTACGAAACCCAGGCCTCTTACTACAAGGAAGAAGGTGAAGATCATGCATAAGCAGTCTAATTTTAACTTGCTAAAAGATTTTCTAAAGGTTTCGCATAAGGTCAAGCCCGGTTATTTGGCCTTTATGATGATGCAATCCTTATTTGTAGCGCTGGAAGGTCTTTTTCTAGTCTATATTCCTAAGAAGATAATGGATCTTCTGACCGAAAAACAGCTGGGTTTGGATGTGTTCGGAATAGAGATTTTGAAAATATTGGCCATATATGCTGCTATTAAACTTCTAAATGAACTTATACGAAAACGCTCCAACATCAGTAAGATAGATTTTACCAATCGGGCCCAAAAGCATATTTCTCTTAAAGTCATGCGGCTGGATTATGCTTCTTTGGAGGATCCGGAAATACTGGACCTCAAAGAACGGGCTACCTTGCCGTTGGAGTACGGGATTTTGCATAATCTTCTCTTAAACCTACAAGGTATTTTAGAGAGTGTCTTCACCATTCTGGGTATTGCCGCCCTCATTTTTAGTTTTTCGCCACTGCTGTTTTGCTGTGTTTTAGCCCTTTCCATAGTTTCCGGCCTCATTTTGGTTAAAGCGGGACGCCTGAGCATGGATTTTTTGCAGAATCTGGTTCCTATTAATCGACGCTTTAATCATTATGTTAGCTTATTTTATGATGATTCCTTCTCCAAGGATATGCGGTTGACTAAGCTGGATGAGTTAGCCTACGAAAAAATAGATAACTACGAATACGAACTTTCACTTCAAATGGAAAAGCAAAATGTATTAGAAGGCCGTTATAAATCAAGGGCCAATATCTTTACGGCTTTGGCCAAAGTCTTAGTCTATATCTACTCCGGCTTGCGGCTCTTGGGGCTAGCGGGAGCTAAGATAAGTTTGGGTGAGTTCACGGTTTTTATTTTGGCCAACGAAAAGTTATCACAAAGTTCTACGGCTATGGTCAATAATGTTATGGGATTCTTTATTTTCCTCAAACAAGTGGAACCCTTATTGGACTTCTTAACCTTGGATGAGGCCAAAGATCGAGGCGATCTTCAAGCAGGACCCTTTGAATCCTTGGAATTTAGAGATGTGGATTTCTCCTATCCTAAGACGGATATTAAAGTTTTGGACCATGTCTCCTTCAAAATCAATAAGGGAGAGAGTATTGCCCTGGTGGGACGCAATAATGCCGGTAAGTCTACGGTCGTCAAGCTGATTTCCAGGCTCTTTCAGCCGGACAGCGGGGAGATTCTCTATAATGGTGTGAATATTTGGGATTACGATTATGGCTCTTATATTGCGCAGCTATCCCATGTTTTCCAGGATTTCCAGCTTTTCCCGTTTAGAATCAGAGACAATATATTATGCAAGAATAATGGCGATATCTTTTCGGAGGAACTAAGTCCGGATGAAGAGGCCGCAACGTATGAGGTTTTGGCCAAAGTCGGCTTGGACCATAAAGTTAAGGGTTTGGAACACGGACTGGATACTTGGATAAATAAACATATTAATAATGAGGCGACCGACCTCAGCGGTGGAGAAAAGCAGAAACTGGCCATTGCCAGAGCCCTTTATAAAGACTCTTCAATGGTTATCTTGGACGAACCTACTGCTGCCTTGGATCCTTTGGCCGAAGCCAGAGTCTATGATGATTTCTCGAAGTTGGTGGAGAATAGAACGGCTATCTTTATCTCACATCGTATGAGTGCATCGAGATTCTGTGACCGCATTTTGGTTCTGGAAGACAAGCGTATTACAGGGGATGGGACTCATGAGGAGCTTATGAAAAAGCACGAACTTTATCATGAACTCTTTGAAGCCCAAGCACAGTATTACTATTTAGCCTAGTTAAAAAATATATTCTTTTCTTCAAAAATGTAAAAAGAAGAGATTTGTAACGTAACAAAGTAGGCAAGTTTA
The DNA here is from genome assembly GCA_029983685.1 of Oscillospiraceae bacterium. GTDB lineage: Bacteria > Bacillota > Clostridia > Saccharofermentanales > Fastidiosipilaceae > JASBZA01. The sequence continues at coordinate 130,427 of JASBZA010000001.1, forward strand.
ACAATTAAAATTAAAGCCATTGGTTATTTCTGCCAAAAAAAATTTTTTATTTTTATGATCACTTGTCTGGTTAACCAGAAATGCTATAATTTTAGATGCATAAACATGGACGTTTTGTGTGAGTATAAGTGTAATATCTACGCGAAAGTAACGAAACAAAGTTACGCTTAGCACATTAGAGTGAGGAGGAATCAAAGGCATGTCTCAAAAACGTAGAAGTAGGAAGAAAAATTTTGTTTCCTTCACGATTGCATTAGCAATTGTGCTTGGAACATTCAGTGGTTTCCTTAAGGCTGATAACTGGCCTCTGGATGTAGGTGAAGCTCAACCTAAAGTCTATGGTTACCGTGCTGTAACGATGTTGAATTGGTCACCTCAAACCGACCCAGATGCTGCCTATCTCAGGTCAAAGGTTCCCTTGCAAGCTAGAATTAGCCATGATTCTAGTTCTCAGGTCAATCCGAATTTGAATGGTAAGTCTGAAATCTTATTGATGCAGGCTGATTACGGTAACAGTTTTTTTAACAACAGTACGCTGAATGATACCTTTGCTGAGAATACGTTAAATTTCTGGCAATATACAGACTATTTCTCACCATGGCATGGTGCTGCTACTGTTGGGACACCTCAGGGGCTTTATAATCCCAGAACTAGTGATTGGCGAGCCAGAGGCTTTGAATTTGGTTTGTTAAACATTCCGAATCCTGCCTACACAGATGCGGCCCATCGAAATGGTGTCAAATCTATCGCTATTTTGTATGTAGATCCTGCATTTAGGCCTGGTCAGACGATCATGGAATTTTTTGCCCAGGATGACGCCGGACATTATATCATTGCTGATACCATGATCGAGATGGCTAATTATTATGGCTTTGATGGCTGGTTTGTCAATGCAGAAGAAGGCGGCCCTACAGAAGAACAATGGAATGGTTTTATGCAGCAATTGCGTGACGGCGGTATGTATGTAAACCATTATGATACGAATAGTAGCTTTGGTGATAGAAAAGCTAAGTGGCTGAAAGGTGCTGACAGTGTTTTTGTAAACTACGGATGGGGGCGTGATACAGTTAAAAGTGCTGTAGATTATGCCGGGGAAAAGGGCTATGACCCCTATAAGCAGGTATTCTTTGGGGTTGAGGCCAACCAGGGTGGTTTTAATCATGGCCATTCTTCCACGCATGTACAGAATGTATATGAAGATGCCGGTAAAAATCCAATGGTATCCTTAGCCCTCTTCACACCTAGTGATATGTATCAGAGAGGCCTTGATATTCAAAACTTTGAAATAGAAACTCTACCTGCCTATCAACTTCCTGAGTTTCAGTGGATGATTGCGGACAGAGAACGTGTCTATTTTTCCGGTGGAAGTGAGGATCCGGCCAATACGGGTTCCAAGGATTTTGCACGCGAGGATATTAGTATTAACAATACCATTTCATGGGAAGGGGTGGCGGACTTTACGCCGGCTCGTTCTGTTATTGATGGCGAGGCTTTCTATAGTAATTTCAGTACGGGCAAGGGTATGCAGTATTTCTCAAATGGTTCTGTTTCAAGAGATGAGAAATGGACGAATATGGTTTTACAGTCTCTGCTCCCCAGCTGGCAGTGGTGGATTGATGCTGAGGGCAATCGCCTAAATGTTGATTTTGATTATGGTTCTAAAGAAGTTCGAAAAGATATAAACAATCAAATTTTTCCGTTGCCTTATGCTCAACAGGGAGCCTATGATGGTGGAAACTCCTTAGTCCTTTACGGTGATTTAGATGGCAAAAATACCCTTCATCTTTATAAGACCGATTTGCAAGTCACGGCAGATTCCAAATTGAATCTTACTTATAAGAAAGTTTCTGAAGATTCTGCCTTGGCTAATGTCGTCTTGCAGTTTAAAAATGAAACAGATCCTGTTGTTTTGCCTATAGAAGGTTCAGATTCGTCGGGCGATTGGACAAGAGCTAGCCTGGATTTAGCGGAATATCAGGGTAAGACTATTAATAAAATCTCAATTCAAGTTACAGGAAAATCTGAGAACTATCAACTTAACTTGGGTGAACTTTCTCTTGGTACAGGTGCGCAAACACCAGAAGCTCCAGCTAATCTTAAAGTTGAGAAGCACTATACGACAGGAGAGCTTTTCTTATCCTGGGATTTGGGTGATTTTTCCAGCGTAGATAACTATCATATCTATGGTGAAGATGCTTCCGGTCGGGAAGTTTTCCTGGGAGGTGGATTTAATGACCGGGTTTATGTTAAAGGTCTGGAAAATCTAGAAGGTGCTATTACACTTAAAGTATGTGCTGTTGGTAAAGACGGCTCAGAGAGTGATTTTACTCAGGTCTCCTTACCTCAGGATAAAGCCGTTACCAATCTTGCAGTGGCCGAGGCTCCTCGTGGAAGCCAGGGCGATATCACAGGCTTATATATGGAGCCCTTAGAAAAAGGTAAACTGGAGATTTCATGGGATGCGCCTGCTTCTGGAAATCCGGATAAGTATGAAATTAGCATGACACCCTTGAATTTATCCCCAGGCCATTTTGATGAGGGGGTTATTAAGGTAGAAATTGATGGCTCGAAGACATCCTATACATTAGAGACGGATACTAAAGAAGGCTTCCAATATGATCTGAAGGTTTCGAGTATCGTGGGAGGACAGGTAGTTGCATCAACTCTTTACAGAGGACGTTCATACGATTCCTATGTCGAGCCTATGACGTTAGAAGATGTACATATAAGTGGCGGAAAACTTCTTTTAAGGTCTCCCTTATCTGAAGACTGGCAGATTGTTCAACTCTTCTGGAATGATCAGGCCGAACCCTTTAGACAATTTACCAGAGGAGTCTCGAAAGACTATCCTAACAAATCCTATAATGGGGTTTCTCTGCCGGAGAACAATGGTATTTTGACCATAAAATTAAAAGACTATTCTTCGGATAAAGACAATCCGGAAGAAACATCTGTGCCCTTTGTAGTGGGTGTTGTAGATGGGGAACTTGCTGAAGTCCATGAATTATCAGCGAAGGAAGTCCCTGATCCAGTCCTTTTAAAATGGCTCAGGGAAAACGTTGGGATTTACGTAGAGCAATTAGCAACACGGGTTGACCCCATTGATGTAAGTGATCTTGCCTTCCAAAATCCTCAGGGATTGGAACTTTTAAAGAATTTAAAAGAGCTGACGCTAAGTAAAAACCTGGTTAGGACACTCACTCCAGATCACATGCCTCCGGAGTTAAGAACACTTCATATTGATAAGATGGAACAGTTGGAGGTCTTAGATTTAACAGACTTAAAACTTGAAAAAATTGAAAATGCAGATTGTTTAGAAGGCTGGACAAAACTGAAAACTGCTAAGTTGGCTGGAAATTATCTGGATTTAAGTGAAGGGACAAAAGAGCAGATTTTCTTAGCGAAAGTGCTCGAAAAGGTCTATCAGAATCGTGAACTGACAGATGATGGCAAAGCTCCATCTACGGATATATTGACATTTGATCGCCAAAAACCTTTGGCTTATCCTCATATTACAGTCTTTAGCAGAACCATTAATCTCCCACTTCTAAAAGCCGGTACTTATGATTTCAGAGAATGGCTTGCAGGCGATCAGACTGTTCGGGGCAATGTATTTATGGAACAAGAAGATTTGAGCTTCCGGGAAGTTAAGATTCTTGATGAGAGTTATGATCTTCTTTCGGCTAGAACAGACTATTCGAAATACCAGATGAAATATATTAGCGCAGATTTGGTGAAAGGCGATCAACCGGTTGATGCAGCTGTTGATAATACTTACACGGTCACGTACTTTGATCCAAATGGAACGCGGCTAGGGGATTTCGTTGTTAATGTGGGTGGTGGAAAACCTAATCCGGTTAACTTAGCTTTCCAGGCAAGCGTGCTGGGAACTTCCCATGATGATTCTGAAAACGGACCCGACGTTGTTTTTGATGGTGAACAGACAGAGGAATCGCCTGGTTGGATAGCCCAACATAAGGAAGAAGACACATGGCTCGCCTTTAAAACGAGAGAAGAAGGTAGGCTTGTTCAGATGGAGTATACCAATAATAAATCGAGTTCTTGGTGGTATAACTTTGATAATTTAACATTAGAACAACTCAAACCGGAGCTCCTTGAAACGATTACAGACGAGGATCTGACGAATCAAGAATTCTTGGCGAACCGAGAAAATTGGATTGAAGTAGCGAAAGTAGAGAGAAATTCAGATTTTGAACCCAGTGCGCGGATAGAAAATAAACAAGGGCAGATATTCCGTATACGTATTGCTGGCCCACAATGGATGTGGGGAGATCCTGCGGTGATTCGAGAATTCCGTTTATACGGCACCCCTCTCAAAGCAGATAAGTCTCAACTTCAGAAAAATTATGATGAACTTATGACCTATGAAGCAGCTGATTTTACGGAAGATTCCTTTGAGATTCTCAAGGAGGCACTAACAGAGGCCAAAACTGTTATAGAAGACGATGCCGCCAAACAGGATACGGTAGACCAAGTCCTGGAGAAACTTTTGCAGGCTAAGAATCAGCTTAAAGCAGCTGAGAAAAAAGTTACTGTGCGCTTCCAGGAAAACAAAGAAGAAAGCAACCATGATATAGTTCTGGTACTAAATAGGGGTGATGTGATTTCCAAAGATAAACAACCGCAAGAACCCTTAGCTTATGGAAAAGAATTCCTGGGCTGGTTTACAGAAGATGGTCACGCTTATGAGAAGACAATGCCTATTTTAGAGGATATGGTTTTCTATGCTAGGTTCCGGACAAAGACAGTGCAGACTATTGATAGGTCTAAACTAGAGGACTTGGTAAACAAGGTTCAAAATACAGATGAAGACCTCTATACGGGAAGCTCATGGGCTAGTGTTAAGGCCGCTTTGCAGGAGGCCAAAGAGCTCCTTTCTAATGGCGATGCTAGACAGGATGAACTAGACCAGGCTTATACAAATTTACAAAAAGCCTACAACGCTCTCATTGCCAAAGCCAACTATACAGGTACAGAGCCCGGCGAGCCGGATAACCTTATTAGTGGGAAAGATGTTTTATCTACTGACGCAAAAGATAGTGAAACAGGGGACTGGTATTCTGATAAGCCTGGTGAGTATCCTGAACCACCTGCAAATGAAGCGACATCTAAACTAACAGATGGCGACCTGGCAAGTAAGTGGTGTCCAGGTTCCACGACTGAGGCCTGGGTTGTCTATGATTTAGGTGATACTTATCAGCTAAGTGAGCTGATCATGTACAATGCCAATATTCGTCAGGGCGAGGGTCAAGAACGCTATCCTCAAATCAATACTAAGGCAGCCCGCGTCGAAATTTTGAAAGAAGGATCTACATTAGGTGCGACCGAATTGTCAGATGTTGAGATAGCTAAGAACCCTGATATTTGGACAAAGGTTAATGCTTTCTCCAATAATACTGAGAACATTGTGAACTTACCACTCAATAGTGCTAAGGCACGTTTTGTCCGTATCTTTGTTGAAGACGATGGTGATCATGTTTGGCCGGGGGTTCGTATCCAAGAACTGAAACTGATGGGAAATCAAATTAATGAAGATGACCCTCTGGCTGATGCTAAAGCCCGCTTAAGAACTCTAATAGAGAATAATGAGAATTTCCCAGCTGAGTCTTATACCGAGGAATCCCGTGATGCTTTGAAGGAGGCCCTGGTACAGGCAAAAAATACTTTGGAGGATTCCAATCTCGATCAAACTAAACTTGATCAAGCGTTTAAGCAATTAGAGGAGGCCATTTTAGACTTGAAAAAAATCTATAGAGTCGTGTTTGATTTCCAAATAGAGGACATGGAAAATCAGACTGTGATCTATCATGAAAGGGAAGCTTTGAAGGCCAGAGCTCCACAAAATCCCAAAGCGTGAAGATTTTGTGTTTGCGGGTTGGTTTACCGATAAGGAGGCACTCTATAGCCAGGAAAGCTTGGTTGTATCCGATATGGATCTTCATGCCTTATGGACGGCGTCAAAAGCTGATAAAACCATGCTAGAAGAACTTTATGGACGATTGAAAGGAGAAGAGGCTGAAAATTACGAAAAAGAATCTTATGAAAAACTAAAGCAGGTGCTCTCAGAGGCCAAAGAAGTGTTAGGTGATGACAAAGCCAGTCAGACCCAAGTCAACCGTGCTATCTTGAAACTAGAAGCCGCAGAGAATAATCTTGTAGCTTTAAGGAATAAGGATAAATTGAGAGAAGAAATTTCTAAGGCTGAGAAATTAGATTTAGAGAAATATGAGAGCCAAAGTGCTAGAGAACTTGAAGATGCCCTAAAGGAAGCTCATGACGTAGAAGTAAATCCTAAGGCCACTCAAAAAGCAATTAACCAGGCAACAGACAAATTGCGTAAAGCTCAGGAAAACTTAAAAGTTCAGATTGAATTTAAGGCTGAGGGACAAAACAGTAGGATCTTCATTGTGGGTATCGGAAAGGCACTCGAACAAGAAGTTCCTTCTTTGACCAGACGCGATTCTTTCTGGCAATTTAATGGATGGATGGATCCATCAGGAGCTTTTTATCAAGCGGACAGAAAATTCGTGGAAAATACTGTATTCACAGAGAAATGGTCTGTTGTGAAAGCTGATATAGCTATCAGTATTCCTAAAGCCAAAATAGGTGAAAAGGTAACGGTTCGTGTGACAGGCGTGAGACCAGGACAAAAAGTGGATTTTGAACTGCATTCTGTTCCAACCAAGCTTGGATCCAGCATGGCAGATACAGCTGGTGTTGCGATACTGGAATTCACCATTACTCCGGATATGAGTTTGGGTCAGCATAAGGTTTACGCTTTCTATAACCAAGACAATGAAGATGTTGAACTTCAGATCGGTCTTGAGATAATAGCCAATAAAACGAAACCAGATTCAGAAGATCCAGGTGCAGATCAACCAGGTGGCGAACCAACTAAACCGACAGATTCTGGAAACCCCGTTGAAGAACCATCGAAGACGGCAGGAAGCCATCAAAGCCAAAATCAGGACGGTAAAGCGGTGGGGCAGACAGGAGAGTCAATACTTGTTATTATAGTACCGATGTTGTTGGGAATTGGGGCTCTGGTTCTCCTAAGTATTAGGAAACAAAACAAAGCCCAAGATTCTGATTCTAGATAAGAAAGAGAGATAATAAAATGAGTTTTTTAGAAGGTAAAGTTGCCATTATTACCGGGGCAGGCCGTTCTGTTTTAAGTGACGGACGGTGCGGATCAATCGGTTACGGTATTGCTACCGCTTATGCCAAAGAAGGCGCCAATTTGGTTATCACGGGTCGTAATGTGCAAAAGCTCGATGACGCTAAGGAGGAAATAGAAAGGCTTTACGGCGTAAAAGTGTTGTGTGTTCAGGCCGACGTGAATGCCGAGTCCGATAATAAGGCAGTGGTAGAGAATGTCGTCAAACAGACTATCGAGGCTTTTGGCCATATTGATGTCCTAATTAATAATGCTCAAGCTTCTGCATCAGGTGTCAGCCTAGCAGAACATACAGTAGATCAGTTTAATCTGGCACTATATTCCGGTCTTTACGCAGCCTTCCACTATATGCAGGCTTGCTATCCTTATCTCAAAGAGACACAAGGAGCAGTCATTAACTTTGCTTCCGGCGCCGGCCTTTTCGGTAATTACGGTCAATGTGCTTATGCTGCAGCCAAAGAAGGTATTAGAGGTTTATCCAGAGTTGCGGCAACCGAATGGGCACCTGATGGTATTCGAGTGAATATTATTTGTCCTTTAGCCTGGACCGCTCAGTTGGAAAATTTTCAGAAAGCTTATCCCGAAGCTTTTAAAGCCAATGTTCATACGCCTCCTATGGGTCACTTTGCCGATCCTGAGACTGAGATCGGTCGAGCCTGTGTACAATTAGCGCATCCGGACTTTAAGTATATGACAGGTGAAACGCTTACCTTAGAGGGTGGTTTGGGACTTAGACCTTAGCTTTAATAAATATTAAATTTAGAATTTAATTTTCGCTGAAACCGTCTTCTTAGGAAGGCGGTTTATCTTTTCTTTGCCCTTGCCCATTTCTATAAGTCTTATTGCTCTTGTATAATGTAAAGTATGAGTAAAGGAGAAATGACATGGATGTACATTGGTTTCCAGGCCATATGGCCAAAGCTCTTAAGAATATAGAAGAATACCTACCTCTAGTAGATTTCATTGTGGAAATGGCAGATGCCAGAATTCCCAGGTCCAGCCGAAATCCTTCTTTTTTGGATATTATCGGTCAGACGCCTCACATCCTGCTTTTGAACAAAAAAGATTTGGCTGACCCGAATCGGACGGCAGAGTGGCTTAAGCATTATGAAGCAGAAGGACTTCGCACCTTAGCTTGCAATACGCAGGATTCAAACGATGTGAAGACCTTGCGGAATCTGGCTTTGGAAATCTCGGCCGATAAGCTGGCCAAAATTGAAGAGAAAGGCAGGCAAAACCGCCCCCTCCGGATTATGATTTTGGGCATTCCCAATACCGGTAAATCCACGCTCATTAATGCTCTGAGTGCTAAAAAAGCCGCTAAGGTATCGAACCAGGCGGGGGTAACCAGAGGCCCCCAATGGATTAAGACCCGAGATATGGCCCTGGAACTTTTGGATATGCCGGGAGTCTTGTGGCCTAAGTTAGAAACAAGAGAAGCCAAATTACATTTGGCTGCAACCGGTGCCATTCAAGACCGGATTCTCCCTCTGGAAGAAGTGGCCTATTTTAGTTTTATGGAATTGATGGAGCTTTATCCCGATGCTTTAAAGGCACGCTATAAGCTGGACTGGGAAGACGGTGAAGACACCTATGACCTTTATCTTGAAGCTGCCCGAAAAGCCGGAGCTATCCAGTCCGGCGGCAAGGTGGACGAAAGACGATTTGCGTCTCGTTTCCTAACCGATTTACGAAACGGTATTCTGGGGCCCATGACCTTAGAGACGGTAGAAGGACCTAGAGACCATGACGGCTTCTAGAGAGAGTTTAGAAGAGCGCTATAAGCGCATGGACCTGCTAGAAGAAGACCTGCACGGTAAAGGTTACCTAAACCTTGCCGGTGTCGACGAGGCAGGCAGAGGACCTTTGGCAGGACCGGTGGTGGCAGCCGCCTGCATATTGGACCCTAGAAAGCCTATCTTGGGTTTAAATGATTCTAAAAAGTTAAGTGAGAAGAGGCGAGAAGCCCTGTTTGAACAAATCAGGGAAGTGGCTTTGGCCTATAAGATAAAGGCCATACCGCCTACCCGGATTGATCAGATAAATATCTTAGAAGCGACCAAAGAGGCTATGACTTTGGCCTTACAAGAACTGGAAGTAAAACCGGATTTTATTCTCTTAGACGCAATCACTTTAAAGGCTTTTCCTCCGGAAATTCAGATGTCCTTGGTAAAAGGCGACGCTAGGTCCAACACGATTGCCGCCGCTTCAATCCTGGCCAAAGTTAGCCGAGACCATTACATGATAGAGATGGACGAGCAATACCCGGGCTACGGCTTTTCAAAGCATAAGGGCTACGGCACCAAGGCCCATTATGAAGCTTTGGATGCGCTTGGTCCCAGCCCCATTCACAGAAGATCTTTTCTTAGGAAATGGGCTGAAGAAAGGAAACTTCGATGAAAGCATACCAACGGGCAGAAAGACTGGTAGGGCGGCATTTGGAGAGCGCAGGTCACCTTATTTTGGCCTATAATTATACTGTTCATAATATTGGAGAAGTCGACATCATTAGTTACTGTCGCGGTAGGCTTTATGCTACCGAGGTTAAGGCCAGGCAGGTCGATACCATTAGTGAATCTGAAAGGACCTTTAACAGGTCTAAACAGAAGCGTGTTTTAAGGACCTTTCGGACCTATTTGGCATCGCAAGGGCAGTCTGATAGAGACCTGGGACTCTTGGCGGCCCGAGTGCATTGGAATACACGAAACGAAGTCCGGTCCATACAGATAGATCCCTGGCCATTGTATACATAGAAAGAAGGATACAGCGGATGCTTTATAAAGATTTAGATCGAAGCGCACAAGAGCGTTTATTAGCGGAAATAGAGAAGAAGCTTCAGACTTATAAGGACTTAAATCTGGATCTTAACATGGCCAGAGGCAAGCCCTCACCTGAGCAATTGGACCATGTCACGACTCTTTTCGAAAATGTTTCGATGGATAATTTTATGTCCGAAGAGGGCATAGATGTCCGAAACTACGGAGGGCTTTACGGTTTAATCGAACTTCGCAGAGTGTTCGGATCCATGTTGAAGATTGAGCCGGAGAGCGTCTGGTGCCTCTCGTCTTCCAGCCTTACTATCGAGTATGATCTTTTGAGCCGTCTTATGTTATTTCCTTTGCCCGGCCAAAGTAAGGCCTGGAGAGACCTGAATGAGGTTAAGTTTTTGTGTCCGGTTCCGGGCTATGATCGCCACTTTAACATGCTGGATTCATTTGGCATCAAGATGATTCCGGTCCCTATGAATGACGAGGGGCCTGACATGGACCTGGTCGAAGAACTTTGTAAGAAGGATTCATCTATTAAAGGCATTTGGACTGTTCCCATGTATTCCAATCCTACCGGCGAGTCTTATTCGGAGAAGACCCTCCGCCGCCTCCTGTCTATGGAAGCAGCAGAGGATTTTAAAGTTTTGGCTGATATGGCCTATGCCGTCCACCATCTCCATGAAGATCCGGCTGAGCAAGACCCGGTCTATCCTCTTTTGGATTTGGCACGAGAAGAGGGGCAGCCCGACCGAGTTTTTGTTTTTGCTTCCACGTCGAAAATGACCTATGCCGGAGCAGGAGTAGCCTGTTTGGCCACTTCCGAAAATAACCGAGCCTGGCTTTTGCCCAGCCTCAAGTCACAGATGATTTCGGCCGATAAAGTCAACATGCTAAAGCACGCCAGACTTTTCCGGAGCCTGGGCGGAGTAGAGTCTTTGATGAAAGCCCATGCCAAGGTATTAGGTCCTAAATTTGAATTGGTATTAGAGGCTTTTGATGAGAAGTTAGGCCCTACCGGTATTGCGACCTGGACTAGGCCCAAAGGCGGGTATTTTGTTACCATTTGGGTATATCCCGGGACAGCTTCTAAAGTTTATGCCAGATGTAAGGAACTGGGCCTAAGCATTACCGATGCCGGAGCCTGCTATCCTTACGGAAAAGATCCGGAAGATAGTGCCCTAAGAATTGCTCCGTCCTATCCTCATATGGACGAATTAAGAGAGGCCATCAATCTTTTCTGCCTGATTGTGAGAGAGCAGGCACTGCTTAAGCTCTTAGAAGAATCGAGGTCCTAAGTGATTTATTTAGACCATACGGCAACGACTAAGCCCTATCCTGAGGTTATTGAGACTTTGGCAGACGCAATGAAAGAAGATTACTATAACCCGGCGTCTATGTATCAGGCGGGGCTGAAGATGGCTCGAGCCCGAAAGGATCTCTTTAATCAATTAGGTGAAGACCTCGGCTGTTCGGGAGAAAATTTAATTCAGACGTCCGGAGCGACCGAATCGACCAATATGGCTTTCAAGGGACTATATTCTAAGTATGGCAAACGCTTAAATGAGCTGGTGGTGCTTCGTTCAGACCATCATGCGACCTTGGAGACGGCCAAATTTTTAGAAAGTCAAGGGGCCAAAGTCCATTACTTAGAGCCGGACCGCCAGGGCCATCTGCCGCCCGAGCGTTTACTGAGAGTTATTAATGATAAGACACTTCTGGTGTCTTTACTCTATGTTAATAACGAATCCGGTACGATTTTAAATTTGCCCGATCTGGTTTCTCTTATTAGACAAAATGCTCCGCAAGCTTTTATTCACGGAGACTTGGTCCAAGCTTGGGGGAAACTTCCCATCAATTTAGAAGCTATGAATCTGGACTTGGCCTCTTTTAGCGGTCATAAGATTCACGGGCCTAAGAGTATCGGACTTTTGTACCGCAAGGATAAGTGTTATCCGGACCCTTTGATTCACGGAGGAGGTCAACAGAATAATTGGCGGTCCGGGACCGAGGATTATCCTTTATTAAAGGTCTTGACTATAGCGTCTAAACTCCATGTCGGTTCGATGGAAGAAAGTAGAGCCATGGTAGAAAATTATGCCGAAATCCTCCACGATACGGTTTATAAGCTGGGAGGCCATGTTAATTTCCCGGAGGCCATGCCTGAAATCCAATCGATTTCTTTTCCCGGCATGAGAGGACAAACTCTGATGAATATGCTGGAAAAAGCGGGGGCCCTGGTTTCTACCTCCTCCGCCTGCCAAGCCAGAAATGCCGGTGTCTCACATGTGCTTTTGGCCATGGGTGTGGATAGGAAAGACGCGGAAGGGACCTTAAGAATCAGCCTCGACAGAACCAATACACTTGAAGAAATTAAGACTTTTTGTAAGATACTAGAAGATCAAGTGACTTTACTCAGAAAATGGGGTATGTAGATAGATATGGCAAAAGTTGAACATCGTATTTTAATGCGCATCGGCGAGGTTGCTCTGAAGGGCCTAAACAAGAGGCGCTTTGTAAGGCAGATATTGGAAAATGTCCAGGTGCGTCTAGACCAATTAAGACCTAAATTTACCACTTATAGCAGTGAATCCAGACTTTGGATTGAACCTATGGACGATTTGGCTGGCACGGAAGAATATATGGCTAAGGCTTTGGACATAGCCTGTAAGACCTTCGGCATTGTCTCTGCTTCTCCGGTTTTGAAATTATCCGAAGCTGATTTTGCAGATGTAAAAGCCGAATCATTGAAAGTAGTAGACCACGTCTTAGAGCAGAAAAAAGAAGATAATCCGCGTAAAAAACATTGGACTTTTAAGGTGGAGGCCAAAAGAGGCGATAAGTCTTTCCCCCTTACTTCACCTGAAATCGGCCGGGAACTGGGAGCGCATATTTTAAGAAATTATCCTAATTTGTCAGTGGATGTCCACGAGCCGGATTTCTATATTTACGTAGAGGTAAGAGATTCTTTCTATCTTTATGGTGCTATCTATCCCGGAGCCAAAGGTCTTCCTATTGGAACCGGCGGTCAAGCGACGGTGCTTTTGTCCGGCGGAATTGATTCTCCTGTGGCAACTTATATGATGGCTTCTCGTGGTGTTAAGCTTAATGCGGTTTATTTTCATTCTTTCCCTTTCACATCCGAAGAAGCTAAGCAAAAGGTCATTGATTTGGCCCGTATCTTGACGGCTTATACAGGACCTATTGAACTTCATATCGTAAACTTTACCGACATTCAGGTAAACTTGCGCCAGCACTGTCCGTCCGACATGCTGACCATTGTGATGCGGCGAGTCATGATGCAGATTGCCGAGGGTATTGCCCATGAGTCCGAGGCCAAAGCTTTGGTAACCGGTGAGTCTCTGGGTCAGGTGGCCAGCCAGACGCTGGAAGCCATAACGACCACCAACATTGTTGTAGACATGCCGGTTTTCAGACCTTTGATTGGTATCGACAAGGATTTCACGGTGGATATTGCACGCAAAATCGGTACCTATGAGACCTCGATTTTACCTTACGAAGATTGCTGTACGGTTTTTGTTGACAAGCATCCTAAGACCAGGCCTCACTTACAAGATGCTATCGATGCAGAAGAAGATCTGGATATTTCGGATTTGGTTCAAGAAGGAATTAGAAGGCGTGATATTTTATTAGTAAGTCAGGCTGAAGTCCGGACGATAAAGGAGGAAGACGAAAGTGATTTATGATGCAATAAGACGGGATGATCCCGAAATTTATGAGGCCATTTGCCTGGAATATCAGAGGCAAAATAATAAGCTGGAGATGATTGCTTCGGAGAACTTTACTTCAGAAGCCGTTATGGCTGCCCAAGGTTCCGTCATGACCAATAAGTACGCTGAAGGTTACCCCGGACGTCGTTACTATGGCGGTTGTGAGTATGTAGATATTGCGGAAGATTTGGCCAGGGAGAGAGCCAAGAAACTTTTCGGTGCCGAAGCCGTAAACGTCCAGCCGCATTCTGGTGCGCAAGCGAACATGGCCGTTTACTATGCTGTCTTGGAACCCGGCGACCGCATCTTGGGTATGGACCTATCTCACGGCGGTCATCTGACCCACGGCATGGCCAAAAATTATTCGGGCCGTTTCTTTGAAACCGCCTTCTACGGTGTCTCCAGAGAAACCGAAACAATCGATTATGATGCTTTGAGACAGAAGGCTTTGGAGTTTAAACCCAAGCTGATTATTGCCGGAGCCTCCGCCTACCCGCGTTTTATTGATTTTGCCAAGTTCAGAGAAATCGCCGATGAAGTCGGTGCCTACCTCATGGTCGATATGGCCCATATTGCCGGTCTGGTTGCTGCAGGACTGCATCCTAGCCCTGTCCCTTATGCGGACTTTGTGACCACAACGACCCATAAGACCTTGAGAGGTCCCAGAGGCGGTATGATTCTTTGCAAGAAAGAATACATCAATAAGATTAACTCGGCCGTGTTCCCCGGTATCCAGGGCGGACCTTTGATGCATGTGATTGCCGGTAAGGCTGTGGCTTTGAAAGAAGCCTTGGAGCCCGGCTTTAAGGTCTACCAGCAGCATGTTTTGGCTAATGCTCAAGCCCTGGCAAGAGCCCTCCAGGATCACGGTATGAAGTTGGTATCCGACGGGACCGATAATCACCTTATCTTAATCGACCTCAGACCTCAAGGCATCAGCGGTAAGGATCTCCAGCATAACCTGGACGAGGTCAACATTACGACCAATATGAATACGATTCCTTTCGATACGGCTAAGCCTACCGTGACTTCCGGTCTTAGAATCGGAACACCTGCTCTGACTTCCAGAGGCTTTACGCCCGATGATATGGCTAAAATTGCCCAATTTATTTATGACGCGGCAACAGACTTTGATCAGAAGAAAAATCTTATCCTTGAAGGTGTAGAAGAACTTGTAAAAGATCACCCGCTTTATCCGGGATTAATGGATTAGAAAAGTTAGGACTATAGAAAAGTGACCTATAAGAAGCAAGAACCCCTGGCCTTTCGGATGTCTCCCAGAAATCTGGAAGATTACGTGGGTCAGGCCCATATTCTTTCCGAAGGCAAGATGCTTCGGCGTATGATTGAGACCGACCAGCTTCAGTCGATTATTCTGTTCGGGCCCCCGGGGACCGGGAAGACTTCTTTGGCCCGGATTATTGCCGAAACGACTACCTCAACGTTTAGAAAAATTAATGCGGTCACTTCGGGCGTTAAAGATATCAAGGCTATTATTGAAGATACGCATAATTATCTCCTGACCCCATCAGGGCGTACGGTCTTGTTTATTGATGAGATTCACCGTTTTAATAAAGCCCAACAAGATGCGCTTTTGCCTTCTGTGGAGGATGGAAGCCTAATACTTATCGGTGCGACGACGGAGAACCCTTATTTTGAAGTCAACAAAGCGCTTTTATCCAGATCTTCGGTTTTTCAGCTCTATCCTTTGACAAAAGAAGATATCAAAACCTTGATTAAAAGGGCTTTGGAAGACCCGGAGAGAGGCTACGGTAATGAGAAGATAAGGATAGAAGAGGATGCATTAGATTTCCTGGCCGATATGGCCAACGGAGATGCCAGGTCTGCTTTGAATGCTTTAGAGCTGGCACATAATTCAACCCCCTGGTCTAAAGATCCGGAAACAGGTGAAGCTTTTCTCCATCTTACTTTAGAGGTGATTAGCGAGTGTATTCAACGAAAACCTATTCGCTACGATAAGAATGGGGAAGACCACTACGATGTTATTTCAGCCTTCATAAAATCCGTCAGAGGATCGGCCGTGGATGCGGCCTTGCTCTACTTGGCTAAAATGTTAGAAGCCGGAGAAGACCCTAATTTTATTGCCAGACGTCTAGTGATTTTGGCTTCGGAAGATGTGGGTATGGCCAATCCCCAGGCCTTGAGTATTGCAGTTTCCGCCTGGTTAGCCGTGGAAAGAGTCGGCATGCCGGAAGGCCGTATTATTTTGGGTCAAGCGACGGTTATGCTTGCGACAAGCCCCAAGTCTAATAAGTCTTATCTGGCCGTTGATCAGGCCCTGGCCGACGTGCGGTCCAAAGATACGGGAGAGGTGCCTTTGGCCTTGAGAAATGCGGTCATACAAGGTATGGGCGATAATTTAGGCTATGGCCAAGGCTACCGCTATGCCCATGATTATCCCCACAGCATCGCTCCTATGGAATTTATGCCCGATAAGATGCGCGGGGTTCGTTACTATGAGCCTACGGAAAACGGATACGAGAAAACGGTCAAGTCCTGGCTCGAAAATATTAATTCCATATTGAAATCGGACCAATAGCCTTAATAGGCGATTTGGCCTTTCTCAAAATGACAGAGCTTATCAAAGCCCAGATTTTCTAATTGGGCTTTATTTTGGTCAAACATTTGGCCGACACGACCCTCATGGTGGGCATCGGAAGCCAGACAAATCAAGGAACCGCCTAAATCCTTATAACGACGTAAAATTGCTTCATCGGTCAGACCGATAGGCTGGCCTGAGGGATTCTTTACCAATTGGGTTGCGGTATTAATCTCCAAGGCAATATCGCGTTCGATGATAAGTTTGAAGAGCCGGTCTAAGTGATCGGCGAAGTCTACGTACCGTAACTTCTTATCGTCGTAAGTATTGTAACGACTGATGTAATCGAAATGGCCCAAGACATTAATGAAGGGCATATCTTCCACCATCTTCATAAGCGCTTCTAAATAAAGTGTGTAGGCTTCCTTTTTGCCTTTGGCATAAAGCTTGCTTAGTTTCGGATAGCCGAAGGGGCTAAGGTTATGGACCGATCCTATTAGAAGGTCTAGGTCGTCTTTATAAAAAGTCGAGACTTCCCGGAAGGCCGGTACCAGGTAAGGCCTGTAGCCTAATTCGATTCCTTTATAAAGCTCCAGAGAGGAGTGGGCCTTGGCTAAGTTTTCTTGTTCGACTCTAATGCGTTCGATATAGTCAGAGATGTTAAACACCCATTCGCCGTCCTCGGGATAGATGTCCAAGACATGAAATTCGGACGAAGCGATATCGGGATCCTCCCACTTATCGAAATGGTCGGTCATCACCAGGCCTCTTAGGCCCAAGCGCTGGGCTTCCTCCAATCGCTCTTTCAGAGGTTGACTAGAGTCCGCAGAAAATTCACAACAATGATTATGTGTATCAATAATAGTTTTCACGATATTTCCTCCTCAAGTATTTTAGCAAATGATTTTAATACTTGCCTGACACATGTTAAAATAACTGAGAATATTGTTTAAAGAAAGCAGGTGCCCTATGTTCTATCAAGACAATTCAGTAGAGAATAATGTGGGTGAAACAGAAAAAAAGGAGTCTAATATTACTGCTCCTACTGTTAATGAATTAAGCCAAATGTTCCAAGACATGGAAGTATCCGAGGACGAAAATAAAGAGCTAAGTCCCGGTAAGGCTTTGGAAGAGAAGCTGCAGAATAAAAGCCAGCATCTTTTTGATGTTTATGATAAAGAAACGACGATTTCCGCTTTCTCTTTCGCCGAGGATTATCGAATCTTTTTGGACAAGTCTAAGACCGAACGCGAAGTGGTCTTAAACGGTATTGATTTACTGAAGAATGTGGGTTTTGTAGATATAGCCGATAAGGAAACCCTTACTGCCGGTGACCGTGTTTATAAGTCTATAAGAGGCAAGGGTTTGGTTGCCGCGGTTGTCGGTGAAGCTTCTATTAAAGATGGTTTTAATATTTTAGGAGCCCACCTGGATTCGCCCAGATTAGATATTAAGCCCAATCCCTTATATGAGGAAGGGGAGATGACTTTCCTTAAGACGCACTACTACGGCGGTATTAAGAAATATCAATGGACCACGATTCCTTTGGCCCTGCACGGAACTGTCGTTCGTAAGGACGGCACGACCTTGAATTTTACGGTCGGTGAAGACGAAAATGATCCTGTATTTGCTCTGACCGATCTCCTGATTCACTTGGGTAAGGATCAGATGCAAAAGACTGCAGCGAAGGTGGTTGAAGGCGAAGAAATGAACATCTTAGTAGGCAGCAGACCCGTGCCACATAAGGATGTTTCCAACCGCTTCAAGCTGGCTATTTTGCAAATCTTAAAAGAGCGCTATGACATCAGCGAAAGAGATCTTCTGAGTGCTGAAATTTCCGCTGTACCGGCCGGTAAGACCAGAGACCTTGGCTTTGATAGGAGCTTTTTAGCCGGTTACGGCCATGATGACAGAGTGTGTGCTTATCCGGCCGTAAGAGCCATTGCTACCATGCAGCCCGGCGAAAAGACCGGCCTCATGCTTTTGACCGATAAGGAAGAAGTCGGTAGCCAGGGCAATACCGGTGCCCAGTCGCAGTCTTATGAGAATTTCATGATGGAAATTTATGTCAAAAAAGAAGGCGCCTATGATGTATTAGGCTTCCACCAAGCCTTGGAAAACTCCTCTATGCTTTCGACGGACGTAACGGTCGGTTTCGATCCTAATTTCCCGTCTACGGTAGATCCCAAGAATGTCTGCTATATGGGCCACGGTGTTGCTTTGACCAAATATACCGGCCACGGCGGCAAGGGTGGCGCCAACGATGCCAGTGCCGAATTCTTCTCCAAGGTTGCCCATCTTCTGGATGAGCATAAGGTGCCTTGGCAGACTGGCGAGCTCGGTAAAGTCGACCAGGGCGGCGGCGGAACCATTGCGCTTTATTATGCCAATCGCGGTATGCAAGTTATCGATTCCGGCGTTCCTGTATTGAACATGCATGCCCCCGGTGAAGTCATTCATAAGCTGGATCTTTATTCGACCTATCAAGCCTACAAAGCTTTTATTGAAAATATGTAAGGAGCCTTATTAAATGAGTATATACAAGCAACCGCTTCATGTAGTGCGTCCTATTAAGAATCTAAGAGAGATGTTGGAAGGGAGTGTGGCCTTGTTTAAAGACCGCAATGCTTTCCTCTTAAAGCCCGTGAAAGGCGAGCCTTATGCCCCGGTAAGCTACGAACAGTTCGGACAAGACGTCCATAACTTCGGTACGGGACTTTACCACATGGGCATCGACAATAAGCAGCGTGTGGCAATCCTGGCCGAAACACGTTATGAATGGTATGTATCTTATTTATCTATTGTAAACTGTGCCGGCGTAGTAGTGCCTTTGGACAAAGAATTGTCGGTCCCGGAAATTAGAAACATGTTGACTTCAGCCAAAGTTACGGCTGTCATTTATTCTCCTAAGTTAAGAGAATCCGCCATCGAAGCTACGAAGGATATACCGACTCTTAAGTTTATGATTCAGATGGATAAGTTTGAGGATTCGGAAGAGATTAGAACGCTTCAAACCCAAGGCCCCCGGATGATTGACAGCTTGGGTGTAGAAGAGTCTGCCTGGTCCAATGTTATGGCCGACGGCAAACAACATATCGAACAAGGCGATAATATCTTTTTGACCTATCCCATTGATCCAGATGAAATGCGGATTTTGCTCTTTACGTCCGGTACTACTGATAAGCCTAAGGCCGTTATGCATAGTCACGGCACCATATCGGCTAACCTGGTCGGTATGTGTGAGATGACTGAAGTCGGCAATGATACCTGTTTGTCGATTTTGCCCTTACATCATACTTATGAATGTACCTGCGGCTTTCTTTGCCAAATCTATCGTGGCGATACGATTGCCTATTGCGAAGGCTTACGCTACATTATGGATAATCTTAAAGAGAGTGAAACGACACTTTTATTGGCAGTTCCTCTGATTTTAGAGACCTTTCATAAGAGAATTTGGAAAAATATCGATAAGCAAGGCGCCAGAAAAAAAGTAAATTTTGCACTGGGTTTGAGTCGTTTCCTTATGAAGCTGGGTATTGATGTTCGCAAGAAGCTTTTCAAGGACATTCACGAAGCCATGGGCGGCCACATGCGCCTCATTATTGCAGGCGGTGCTGCTATTGATCCTAAGATTTTGAAGGATTTCAATGACTTCGGTTTCTTAGCCATTCAGGGCTACGGCCTTACGGAATGTGGTCCTATCTTAGCTCTTAACAGAAATGTCGATTATAAGAATGAATCAGCTGGCCAACCGCTGCCTGGTACAGCAGTCAAAGTGTTGAACCCGGACGAAAACGGTATAGGTGAATTCATCGGTAAGGGGCCTAATATCATGTTGGGCTATTACGGTGACGAGGCCAAAACTCAAGAAGTCTTACAAGACGGCTGGTTCCATACCGGTGACTTGGGTTATATCGATGATGACGGTTTTATCATTATCACCGGCCGTAAGAAGAACGTTATCGTTACCAAGAACGGTAAGAATGTGTTCCCCGAAGAGTTGGAGTTCCTTCTGAAGAAACACACGGAAGTTGCGGAAGCCGTAGTAAGTGGTGCTCCCGATAATAGTGGTGATACACAGGTCGTAGTTGAAATCTTCCCCAATAAAGAAGAAATGGAGACCATCTTAAGTAAGAAGGATCCTAGTAGGGAAGAGGTCCAGGCACATATGGAAGCGTTGGTAAAAGAAGTTAATCACCAGGTCAGCGACTACAAGGCCATGCGTAACGTCATCATTCGTGATGAAGACTTTATCAGGAATACATCTAAGAAGGTTGTCCGTTCGAAGAACTAAATCCTTAAACTTCATTGAGTGATAATTTAACAATTTAAGTGCATAGTAAAATTTTTAGATTCCCGGTTTGTTAAGAATCGGGAATTTTTAGTTTGTAATACATTGTAAAAATTTATAAAATACTAGTGAAGGAAGTACTTTTTTCAGTGCAATCAGTGAAATTGTAAAGGAGGATATGAAAGATACGAAGAATAAGAAAAAACAAATGGAAAGTGATGATGTGTTTGGGTGTGCTTGCTTGTGTTTTTCTTGTTTCCTTTCAAAGTTTTGCTTATTTTGATTCCAGTAAAACAGAGGAGAAAGACGAGAAATGGGCAGAAACCCCGGTAGAAATTTATGAAATACCTTTGGAACGATATGTCTATCCTTATGGTCCGGAATCTCCGGGGTGGGAAGAAAAAAGCATGGCCGAAAAATATGCTTTTTATAAGATTCCTGCTGGAACGCTTGAAGCGATGTCAGATATTGCACTCATTCAGGCCATGATTGATTATCCCTTTATGTCTGAAATTGAAATGCTTTCAGTTTCTCCGGATCAAATGGATGAAGAGACCAAAAATTTCTTGAGAGAATATATGGCAGGCAAATCCTCAGCCTATCAAGAACTTTTACGGAGAAACACTTTTGACACTGCTTTACGTCAGGCGATTCCGGATAGGAGGGTCGATTGGCTTCCTGCTAACTTTGAAAGAGATAGAGACCGGGGAGCGCTTAGGTTCGATAGTGTGGGAAATGAAGATATTTTATTTGGTTCCTTTGTAAAAGTGTTTTCCTCAGAAACAGAGCTTGCGACAAATCTCCAAATGTTACAAGAGCGAGCGTCACAAGCGTTACATTCTACTGAAACTTATGTAAAAACTCCAAGAGGTAGTTCCGTAAAAAGCGTACATAAGAAATGATACAAAAAGTCTCTCTGCTAGAATACAAAATGCAAAAGACACAGCGGCTCAATACGGGGTAACCTATATTGGACCTGCAACAGAAAAGTATAATTGCCATTCATATGCTTGGTATGACCAATCAACATCTAATAATTATTGGATAAACAATCCATATCCCTTTGTGGAGGACGGAAGCTACTACTTAAAATGGACTGGTTCAATGTCAAGTCATACCAATGAAGCATCGGACAGAATTGGGGGACGAGTCGTCTTCTACGGTAACTTTGATGCTATCAATTCTCATAGTGCATATATTAGCTCACATGGTTTGGTGAGTCCTGTGACTTCTATAGCTGTTGCAGATATAGTTGTCTCAAAATGGGGTTCGAATGGGCTCTTTAAGCATCCTGTCGGTGTTGTTCCCGATATATTTACAAGCTAGCGTAAAATCACTGATTGCGAGATTAATTACTCTTGGTGGTAAGAAGATTTGCTCTGGGGAATGTGTTTTTGACTATTTCTTCAGAGCAATATATATTTTTCTTCTAACATAGCGTATCGCTTTAACATTTTTGTTAAATTTTCTAATACAATCAAAATAAAAGGTCCTAAACATACCGATATTTTCTATAAAATTTTCCAAACCTCAAACCACAAATCCAATCCCCAAACACAATATAATGTTACAAAAAGATTACTGACATTAATCTGCAATAATAAGCGCGAAGCTTCTGAGACTGGTTGTGTCCATAATAGGCGGAATAAATTTCAGGAAGACAAAGATCGTTGTCCATACAAGATAGACCGGTGTCCGTGAGAAAAACCTATCTGCCCGCGAGGAAAATACAGCTAATCACAGCCTAGGGACAGGCGTCCTTGCCGGACGAAACAAGTCCTAATAAGCTATGTGGATAAGTTGTGGATTGTTTTAGCCTCTTCCGGACTGTTTACCTCTACTTACATGAACAAAACTATTATTTTGTTCATGTGGATAAATTGTGGAAAGGAGACCACAGTAGGCCTCCTCTTTCAACAGATTATTAAAATAAGTATGGAAATCTTATCTGGCTTGAATCCAACCCAGTTTATACAAAAGTTCAGCGGTTAAGACTGCACCACCGGCAGCGCCTCTCAAGGTATTATGAGACAGACAAGCAAATTTATAATCTAAAATAGAATCTTCTCTGAGGCGTGAAATCTGAATGGCCATACCTTTATCAAGGTTGGCGTCGTATTTGGCCTGCGGATGGCTTTGATCTTCCAAATAATGAATAAAGTGTTCCGGTGCCTGCGGTAACTTATACTGCTGCGGCAAACCTTCATAGTTGGCCCATGCCTCAAGAATCTCTTCTTTAGATGGTTTATTTTTAAACTTAACGGTTACAGATGCGGTATGTCCTTCCTGAACGCCTACTCTGAAGCAGTGTGCCGATATAGCAGGTTTCTCAGAGGCCACTATACCGTCTTCTGTGATCTGTCCCCAGATTTTGTGCGGTTCCTGTTCACTTTTATCTTCTTCGCCGCCTATATAAGGAATGACATTATCTCTGGCTTCCGGCCAGCTTTCAAAGGTCTTGCCTGCACCCGAGATAGCCTGATAGGTTGATACGAAAACCACTTCAGGTTCCCACTTCTTCAGTGCATGTAAGGCCGGTACATAGGATTGGATGGAACAGTTGGGTTTACAGACAATGAAGCCCGTATCGGTGCCCAGGCGTTTTCTTTGCTGTTCAATCATGTCGAAGTGCTCGGGGTTTATTTCCGGAATAACCATAGGGACATCCGGTTTCAGACGGTTCGCCGAGTTATTGGATACCACGCCCAAGCCTTCTTTGGCCAAAGCTTCTTCTAAAGCAACAATGGCATCTTTTTCCATATTAACCGCGCAGAAACAAAAATCCAAATCCCGGGCAAAAGTCGGAACATCTTCTGCGTTTAATCGATCTAAAATTATCTTAGAAGTTTTTTCATTTAATTTAAGAAAATCATGTTGCTTGTTTTGCAACGCCTCTCCGTAAGCCTTACCGGCGGATCTTTCGGAGGCAGCCAATTTTCTAATTTCGAAGTAAGGATGATCTTGTAACAAAGATACGAAGCGTTGTCCGACGTAGCCGGTTGCTCCGATTATGCCAACTTGTAACTTCTTACTCATAAAACATCACTCCTATGCCACATTTTTTAGAAAGCCCAATACCTGCTGTAAGAGGTACGTTAGGCCCATGGAGTAAGCCAAAATAGAAGGCGGCTTACAAGTAAGGATTATAATAACAAATTGTTTGGCTGTCATGTGGGTCAAACCGGCTATATAACACAGGATGTCATCGGGGGCGACCGGAAGAAAAATAAGGATGGCAAAAATCTTAGTGAAGCTTTGGCCGGTACCTGTCCAGCCAATGTACTTATTGTAGCGCTTCTGCCCTATCATCATGCTGACCAGGGGTTTGCCGTAACGACGTGATAAGAAAAAGACTGCAATAGAACCTATGGCTATACCGACATAGTTATAGACAAATCCCCACAAAGGGCCAAAGAGAATGACACCGACGGCCGTACTAATTCCGCCCGGTATGATAGGAATAATGACCTGAATAATTTGAATAATTGTAAAGACAACCGGTCCCCAGGGATAAAGACCGTCTACGAAGTTCTGCAGACTTTCCTGGCTCTTAAAAATGCCTTGCCTTTGGGCCCATACAACAAAAACCATCATGGCCACGATACCGACCACGGTAGAAATGTTGATGATCCAATTAATGAGTTTGGACTCGCCTTTGAGATTCTGATCTTCCTCTGTCAGCTTGAGGTCTTCGGGAGCTTCTTGGCCTTCCGGATTCACCATGGACCGGACCAGATCTCTTCTCTCCTCTTTGTCCATTTTTCTGAGCACTTTGGGCTCTTGTTTTTTCTTGGTCTTTTTCATGATCTATATTTTACCAAAGTAAGAGGCCCGGTCACCTAAAACTATCCATTAATATGCTAATATAATATTAATATTTCAAGGAGAGGACGACTTTAGGTGCCGGATTCAATAGATATTCATACCTTTCCTATTCTGGAAGAGTACTTAGGTTATATGGAAGCTATTTTGGGGAGGTCTCCCCTTACGGTCAAAGAATACCGTTACGACCTCACCATGTTTTTTCGTTTTATGCGTCTTCATCGCAAGGAAATTGCCAAAGATGTAGAATTCGATCAGATTCCTATTCATACCATCCAAGCCGAATATCTCAAATCCATCACATTGACGGATTTTTATGCCTTTTTATCCTGGCTTACCCGTGAAAGACAGGCTTCGGCCCAGACCAGAGCCAGGAAGGTTTCGAGCTTAAGGTCTTTCTTTAAATGGGCCGCTAATAAGAGGCAAATCATAGACTATGACCCGGCTTCCGAATTGGAAAGTCCCAAGATTCCCAAAAAACAGCCTCAATATCTGAGTTTAGAAGAAAGTAAGCGATTATTAAATCGGGTAAACAGCGAAGAAGACGAATTTGCCTCCAGAAACTATTGTATTTTAACCTTGTTCTTAAACTGCGGCCTGCGTTTGGCCGAATTAAACAGTATCGATGTAGATGATATTGATTTAGAGGCCAAAACCATGCGTGTCGTAGGCAAGGGCAATAAAGAGCGAACCATTTATTTGAATCAGGCTTGCATCAGTGCCATTGAAGCTTATTTGCCGGGTCGGCCCAAGAACGCTCCCGAGCAAAAGGCCCTTTTTATCAGCCGTCAAGGGAACCGTCTGGCCCGAACCTCTATTCAGCGGATGATACATAATTATTTGAAAAAAGCGGGGATTGACCCCACTAAGTATTCTACCCATAAGTTAAGACATACGGCTGCCACACTTATGTATCAGTACGGTAATGTGGATATTCGTATGCTCCAACAGATTTTGGGCCATGAATCTGTAGCGACAACCGAAATTTATACGCACGTTGACCAAAGACAACTCCACAAGGCAGTCGAAGCCAACCCTTTGGCTTCCGAAAGGCCTGATTTGTCACTTCAACACGGAGAGGAAGATTCTGAAGATTCCGGTAATTCGGAAGGTGCTCATTCAGAATAGGCAAAGCCTAAAGGCCGAAAAGGTGCTTGATTTTCTGAATTTTATCAATCGGATTAATCTTATAAAAAATAATTAATAAGATAATGACCAGAAGAATCCACAGGCCCGTGTTTAGCAGCTGCTTATTGCGCTTCTCTTGTTGCCTTACCTGGTCGGCATAGGCCTTGTTGGCATAACCCTTTAATCGATAACGCTTAGCAGGCCCGGTTCTTTGTAACTTAGACAGGAAATTGGGCTTAGATGTACTGATAACCTCGGTAAAACGTGCCGGATTTTTTATAACGTTTTCACCCTTAGAAGCTTTCTCGGAAGCTGCATTGGCGGTTATTTTAGGGTTCGAAGCTCTTGTGGAAGTTTTAGAAGATGGCACGGCTTTAGAACCGGTATTGCCGAGTCTTACACGCCTGGTTTGCTCATTTGAATAGTTCGTAGCCTTAACCGGCCGGTCAGACTTAGCCTCGGCCTTAGGAGCGGGCTTCTGGTCCAGTAAGTTCTTAAAAACATCTGTTTTATCCTGTGTATCTGCCAAGGTCTTCTACCCTTCTTCTATAGTACTTCTTAGCTGTGAATTATAGAGAAAGCTTAAGACCGAGGCAAGTTTTGCAGGGAAATAATAAAGAACATATGTTTGCATTGGCCGCCTTATTCCGCTATACTGACAACATAAAACATTCAAGGAGTCTTCCTATGGTAGAGAACAAGAAACTTAGTAAACGTGAGCAAAATATGAAGCGCACCTTGGATTTTTTGGAAGATTTCATCCGTTCCGAGGGCTACTCCCCTTCTGTTAGAGATATTTGTAAGGCCCTGGATATTAAGTCAACTTCCACTGTCCACGGTTATCTGACCGACCTCCAGGAAGCAGGTCTTATTTCTTATGCAGACGGCAAGAGACGTGCTATTTCCATAGTAGGTATGCTGGATGATGAGGTGGACGATCAGGATGATTTTTACGAGGATCATGTAAATCCGGATGATATTATAGGCCTACCTTTAATCGGTCTGGTGACAGCCGGCAGGCCCATCCTAGCTCAAGAGAATGTGCAGTACACCATAGCCTTGGATGAGAAGCTCTTCCCGCCCGATAAGGACGGCAACTTTTTGCTGAAGGTTCGAGGTGACTCCATGATAGAAGTTGGCATCCTGGACGGTGATCTCTTGGTTGTAGAAGTCGCTCAGACAGCTGATAACAACGACATCATTATTGCCCTTATCGGAGAAGAAGCAACGGTCAAACGTTTTTCCTACCTGGACGGCAGACCCTACCTCTTCCCCGAGAACCCCTATTACGCGCCTATCCCCTTCGATACGGAAGAGTGCCGCATATTAGGTAAGGTTAAGGGCCTAATCAGGACCAGAGTTTAAGAGCTTGTCCTTTATTTTTATTGATAGTGGCCGTAGTAACGTTCGGAACTATCCGAGACCAGATCATAGGGCGGTTCTCTATGCCCCAGGTCGATTTCAATAGGCCTTTCGGGGATAATTCCCATGATTGATGCCTTGAAGAAGAGATATTGCTTGTCTTGGGCCAGGACCAGAACAGACCAATTATCATAGGCCAGGATTTGGCCGGACCTTACACTTTCGTTTCTTAAGAATAAATCTACCTGGACCTCTTCTTCAATGAGGCGATTAAGAAACTCATCTTGCAGGCCCTTTCTTAGGCCCATATTGCGTTCTCTTTGCCTGACAAACTGCTTATTCAATCTTCTGCCTGTACCATAATAATTGCTCATCTGTTATTAACCTCTTCTTTCCTCTTACTTGATATGTATAGAGCATAGGCAAGGCATAAGCTTTAGGGAATTGGTTACAGGCGAAATTTCGGCCAAGTTAAAAATCTTTCACAAAATCCTCGAAATCCTCCGGTTTAATCCAGTGGATGTAATTTAGTTTTTTATACCAGGTTAGCTGACGCTTGGCATAACGCCTGGAATTTCTCTTGAGGAGCTCTACGGATTCTTCCAAAGCGGCCTTCTCTTCAAAATAGGGGAAAAATTCCTTGTAAGCGATAGCTTGAAGGCAGGTTGCATCTGCCGGTAGATCCATGTCGTAAACTTTTTTTGCTTCTTCTAAAAGGCCTTGCTCCATCATTAAATCGACGCGTCTATTAATCCTGTCATAAAGCACATCTCTGGGCCAATTCGGCGCATAGACCTCAAAAGTATAAGGCAAAAATATTCTTTGGCCGGCTTCGTCCCAATCGCTCTGACGCATACCGGTCGTATGGTAGATCTCCAGTGCCCTTATAATACGTTTGTGGTCGTTGGGGTGGAGTACTTGAGCCCTGGGAAAGTCCACTTCTTCCAGGGCTTTCCAGAGGCTTTCCGGCCCCATATCAGCCAGAATTTTCTCTAATTCAGCCCGGTAGGCATGGTCGGTACTGTCCGGAATGTAATGGATGCCTTCCACTAAACTTGTCACATACTGCGGAGTGCCGCCGACGAATATTAATTTTTCCTCCCGGCTTTGGGATTCGTCGATGCATTTTTTTGCATCCTTCATATAGTCACGGACACTGTATTTTTCCGCAGGATTCTTAATATCTATTAGATAATGTGGGGCTATTTGCCTTTCTTCTAGTGTCGGTTTAGCCGTTCCTATATCCAGACCTTTATAAATCTGCATGGAATCGGCATTGACAATAGATGCACCGATTTTTTCGGCCAAAGCCAGGGCCAAGCCCGTTTTTCCGCTGCCCGTAGGGCCGCAAATTACAGTGATAGGCATCAAACAATCCTCTTAAATAGTTTTTCCAAATCCCTGGTCTGCCCTATATAAAAAATAGGTCTTCCGTGCGGGCAGTGAAAGGGATTATCCAAAGTGAGAAGGTCTTTACGTAGTATATCTACTTCCGACGGGTGCAAGGCGTCATGGGCCTTAACGGCAGCTTTGCAAGAACTGGTGGCTAACATGTGATAGATAAGGTCGGTCTCCCCTTTTACCCCTTCTACCCCCTTCTCATGAATCTCATCCAAGAGAAACCTGAGGGCCAAAGCCGGGTCTAAAACTTCATGACCGATGGGTATTTTTCGAATCAGGATGTCTTTAGGACCGATAAAAGAATAGTCGAAACCGTAGGCTTTAATAAAATCTTCATTGTCTTCCAAGATAAATATGTCTTGGGCAGCCAACTGCATGGGCTGGGCCTGAAGTAGGCTTTGTGATGTCATGACCTGATTTTCCTTGTAAGACGCAACAGCTCTTTCGAATAAAATCTTTTCATGAGCGGCATGCTGGTCTACCAAGATAAAGTGATCACGGTATTCAAAAATCAGATAAGTCCTGAAAAGTTCACCCGCATAGCGACCTTCTTTTAAGACACGAAGACGCATATCCAAGGTCTCGTCTTCCGGCGGAAGAAAACTCATTTGCTCAGCAGTCGGAGCAATAGCGTTCGGAGTACTCGTCGTAGTATTCTGAGTAGGTACATCTTCTTTATGAGACGTGTAAGAAGCCTTTTCATAGGGATTTAGAGGCTCATTCAGCTTCGTTTGGGATAGTTTAGTATAACCGTCTAAATTAAAGTCTAAATAGCTTGTAGAGGGCTTAGACGCCATAGTGTCCGAACTAGTTTTTGACATAGTTCGGTCCGGCTCTTTGACCACAGTCGGTTCGGGATTTTCATGGTGCAAGGCGGTGAATAAGGCATTTTGCACCTGGCCGTAGACCTGCTTATAAATTTCTCCGTCATTCCAAAACCTTACTTCCAACTTCCTGGGATGGACATTGACATCGACCAGGTTGCCGGGCAAGGTCAACATCAGGACACAGGCAGGAAAACGACCCTGCATGAGTGTCGACTTATAAGCGTCTTCTAATGCCCTGGTTAGGACGGGAGATTGGATGGGTCTTCCATTTACGTAGAAAAGTTGCCAGGTCCTGGATTTTTTAGACTCGGACGGTAAGGAAATATAGCCGGTGCAATGCACCATGGAAGTCTTATTAGCTTCAATTAAAGGGATCATGCCTTTGGCCATATCTTGACCTAACACCGCATATATAGCGCTTAAGAGGCGATTATCTCCGGGAGTGTGTAAGATTTCTTTGCCCTGACTTTCCAAATAAAAAGAAACGTCGGGCCTACTCAAGGCCAAATCACGAACCACCTCGGTCACCCGGGAGGCTTCGGTTCGGTCCTGCTTCAAAAACTTATAGCGAGCAGGCGTATTATAAAAAAGGTCTCGTACCTCAATTTTTGTACCGGGATTAAGGGGGATATTATCCTGGCTTACTAGTGTGCCGGCATCAAGGCATAGCCTGGTCCCATGCGGGTCTTCGGTACGGCCGGTCTCTAACATGACCCGTGATACGGCGGCTAGGGTAGGTAGGGCTTCTCCTCTGAAGCCCAGAGTTTGAATGGTATCTAAATCGGAGATACCGGTGATTTTGCTGGTGGCATGGTCTTTAAAAGCCAGGAGGGCATCTTCGGTGCTCATACCCGAGCCGTTATCGCTCACACGGACTAATTTGATGCCGCCTTGTTCAATGGAGATACTAATCCGGTCGGCTCCGGCATCCAGTGCATTTTCGCAAAGCTCTTTGACGACCGAAGCGGGGCGCTCAACCACTTCGCCTGCGGCTATGCTTTGAGCTGTCTGACAGTCTAATATTTTTATAAGAGCCATAGCTCCTCCTGTTCTTTATTTCTTAGAAGCCTTCGTTCTCTCCTTGGTACCGTTTAAGTTTTTTTGCTTCCTTGGACAAGTCGAAAAGTTCTTGCAAAGCTTCCATGGGTGTCATATTTTGTACGTCTAAGTTTACCAGACGGTCCATGACCTGATCGTTCTGGCGGAGGGCCAAAGAGGACGAGAAAAGGTCCATCTGCCCTTCCATAACCTGAATATCTTTTTTCCTTTGCCGCCTGGCCTGGCTTTGGCCTTCATTTTCTAAATTATGCAAAATCAGGCGAGCCCTATTAACTACGGCCTGGTCTACACCGGCTAATTTGGCCACCTCAACGCCGTAAGACTCGTCGGCCGGCCCCGGTTGGATTTTATGTAAGAACTCAATTTCTTGCTCTTGAGGCCCTTCAGACTTAGCAGCACTTATAGATGTAGGCTCTCTTCTCACCGCTACGTGGAAGTTTTTTACCCCGGCTACATTACCTTCCAGCTCGGTTAGCTCATGGTAATGGGTGGCAAAAAGCGTCCTGGCGCCTAGGATGTTCTTATTGGCGACGTGTTCGACCACTGCCCAGGCTATGGCCAAACCGTCGTAGGTGGATGTGCCTCGCCCGATTTCGTCCAGAATCAGAAGACTTCTGGCTGAAGCATTTTCCAATATATAGGCGACTTCATTCATCTCAACCATGAAGGTCGATTGGCCCGAGGCTAAGTCATCCGATGCTCCGATTCTAGTAAAAATCTGATCGACAATCCCGATAGTAGCCCGCTCGGCCGGAACAAAGGAACCCATCTGGGCCAGGATGACAATGAGGGCTATCTGCCGCATATAAGTAGACTTACCGGACATGTTGGGACCGGTTAGGAGAATCAGGCGGGTATCGTCTCGGTCTAAATAGGCGTCGTTGGAGACAAATGCTCCCCGATCCAGCATCCTCTCTACAACCGGATGACGTCCTCCTTCGATATCCAAGATAGGGTCCAGACTGATTTCCGGTCGCACATAGTTATATCGGTCCGCAATCTCAGCCAAGCTAAGCCAGGCATCCAGGCTGGCAATGGCCTCGGCATTATGGGCAATTTGAGCCTCATGGGCTTTGGCCAAATTACGAAGTTCGACAAAGACCTCATATTCCCGGTCCAGTAACCTTTGCTCGGCATGGAGCATCTGGTCTTCCATTTCTTTTAATTCCGGCAAAATATAGCGTTCGGAATTGGCCAAGGTCTGCTTACGTTGATAGTTTTCGGGAACCAGGTGAAGGTTAGATTTGGTGACATCGATGTAGTAACCGAAAACTTTGTTATAGCCGACCTTGAGGTTTTTGATACCGGTCTTATCTTTTTCTCTTTGTTCTAATTCGACAATCCAGGAAGCACCCTTATTCTTAATCTCCCGATAGTGGTCCACTTGCTCGTCAAAACCGTCTCGAATCACACCGCCGTCCTGGATCAGGATGGGGAGGTCATCGGCCAAGCCGCGGCGGAGGGTGTCCACCAAGTCCGTCAGGTTTTCCAGGCTTTGGCCCAGGTTACGGACGACCGTGCTTTTGGCCCTTTGAAGATTTTCTTTGACGGGCGGGATTTTTTCTAAAGACCTGCAAAGGGCATCCAGTTCTCTGGCGTTCATATGGCCCATGCTAAGCTTCGATAAGAGCCTCTCCATATCGTTCATGCCCTGGAGCATGTCTCGAAGCTCCTGGCGGAGGATGAAGGATTCTTTCAGGTCTTCTACGGCATCCAGGCGGTAATTAATTTCAGCCGGATGAAGCAAGGGTTGTTCTAACCAGCGCTTGAGCATGCGAGACCCCATAGCGGTTTTGCATTGGTCTAAGACCCAGAGCAAGGAGGCTTTTTTCTTTAAGGTCCTAAGGCTTCGGCTAAGCTCCAGATTCGTTCTGGCACCGGCACCTAATTTCATAAACTGATTGATTTGGTAGATCTCCAGAGGCTTAATGTGGGACGGGAGCTGTTTTTGCGTGTCTTCCACATAATATAAGAGACCTGAAGCCGCCATGCGGAGTAAGTCCTGATTCAAGGGACTTTCTTCATAAAAGTCCGTGTAGGCTTTAGGATCAAAGCAGTAGTCGTCTATGGACGTTAAGAAAAAGTTCTCACGGACCAGTTTTTGGGCCAAAGCAGATTCTCGGAAAGCCGGATTACATAAAATCTCTGCCGGACCTAAACGATAAATTTCATCGTAAAGATGGATGACACTTAGACCGGAAATCAATTGGGTAGCCGAAAAGTCCCCGGTTGACAAGTCCAACGCTGCCAAGCCGAAGGTCGTTCCCAACTGAAAAACCGAAGCCAGGTAGTGGTTGGACTTGTCTTCCAAGGCCTTAGACGCTGTGGTGGTACCGGGTGTTATGACCTGGACCACCTCACGCTTGACCAAGCCTTTGGCCAAGGCCGGATCTTCCATCTGTTCGCAGATGGCAATCTTGTAGCCCTTATCAATGAGCTTTTCAATGTAATTGTCGGCCGCATGGTAAGGCACCCCGGCCATGGGGGCCCTTTCTTCCAAACCGCAGTCGCGGGAGGTCAAAGTCAGCTCCAGCTCTTGACTGACTAAAACGGCGTCGTCAAAGAATGTCTCGTAAAAGTCTCCCAAACGAAACAGGAGGATACAGTCCGGTCTCTTGTGCTTTTCCCGGACATACTGCTGCATCATAGGACTTAGATCAGAAGCTTCAATATCGGCCAAACGAAGCATTAATATACCTTACCTTCTACAAGGACGCCTTCCAAAGAGAACGTCTTGGCATCTTTTATTAGGATCCGGCACATTTTGCCTTCCAAATCGGCACCTCTCCGGGTCCAGTCGGCCTGGCCCAGACCTAAACTATCTAAGGTATCATCATCAATGGTGAAATTAATAAGGTGGTTGGCCGAATCTCTACCGGTGAAGTGATCTTGGGTATGGTCGGACAGGCCTTCAATAAGAACCTCGACGCTTTCTCCCACCAGAGCTTCGTGAGATTTCAGAGTATTGGCGTTTTGTAAGGCGACCAGACGGTCAAAACGATCGGTCATGACTTCCGCCGGAATTTCCTCTAAACCGTAGGCCTTGGTTCCGGGTCTGGGCGAGAATTGGAAGGTGAAGGCCTGGTCAAAGGCAGCCTCTTCTACTATCTTTAAGGTCTCTTGGAAGTCCTCTTCGGTTTCTCCCGGATAGCCCACGATGATATCCGTGGTAATAGAAATACCGGGAACCTTTTCTCTGGCGTAGCGTACGATATCCATGAATTCCTCAGCCGTATATTTACGGTTCATGGCTTTTAGGACCGGGTTACTACCGGACTGCAAAGCCAGGTGGATATGGCGCTCGATATTAGGGAATCTGGCTATGGTATCAATGAGCTCGGTCGAAATATCTTTGGGATGTGAAGACATAAAACGAATCCGTTCCAGACCTTCAATTTGGGCTGCCTGAGTTAAGAGTTCGGTGAAGTCTCCCTGGTTAGGGCCAGCCTCTAAATCCTTGCCGTAGGAATTGACGTTTTGGCCCAGGAGCATAATTTCTCTATAGCCTTCTTTGGCCAAAGTTCGAAGCTCTTCTAAAATCTTCCCCTGCGGGCGGGAACGTTCGCGGCCTCTGGCGTAAGGCACCACGCAGTAAGAGCAGAAATTATTGCAGCCGTACATAATGGTAACCAGGGCTCTGAATTTTCTCTCCCGGGAGATAGGAAGATTTTCCGCTACCGTATCGAACCCACCTACATCATAGACCCTTTTACTTCCAAGAAGAACACGGTTTAAAAGTTCGGGGAAGCGATAGATGTCCTGAGGACCGAAAACCAGGTCAACATAAGGGTAGGATTGCTTAATCCGGTTGACATTCTGAATCTGCGTCATCATACAGCCGCAGACGCCCAAAATAACATCTGCCTGCCCTTCTCTGTAACTCTTGAGATTTCCTAGATTACCGAAAAGCCGACCGACGGCATTCTCTCTTATAGCACAGGTGTTTAGGAGAATAACTTGGGCTTCTTCCGGTTGATTGGCCTTTTTCAAACCCATAGCCTCTAAAAGGCCGCCTAATTTCTCCGAATCATTATCATTTAACTGGCAACCGAAAGTCTGAATATAGTAATGGGTGCGTCCCTTAAGCAGACTTTGGTTGGTATTAATAAAGTCTCTCTGTCTGGCTTCCTCGGCCTGATTAATATATTTTGTGGTCAATGTAGTCTCCTTTTATTTTGTATTTTATATAAATCTTGATTTATGCTTCATCATCTTCGTCTTCTTCAATCAACGGAGCCCAATCATCTTCCAGAAGGTAGGAGGTAAAAGTTCTGGGACCTGAGTCCTCCATAAGCAGTTGGCGGACATTTCCCTGGACCGGTGTCTTGGTCTCCCAGTTCAAAGGATTAGTGTCAGGGTCTTGGCCGGGAAAAAGTTTCTCTATGACCTGTGTCCGATCATAGGGGACCGAGAAGCGTCTCAGACGGTCAGCCAAGATATTTAGGTCATCGTCGTCTTCTAATGTGGCCAAATAAGAAGGGTCCAAAAGAAAGGACGAAAGGAAAATCGCATGGACACGTTTACCCTGCTTTTCTAAGAAGTCTAAAGCTTCCTTTAAGCTTTGGCGAAAGGTCTCCAAACTGAAGGATTCCTCATCGGCTATATAAACTTCCAATATGGGTGTCTCATCTGTGATCAATTCTTCCCATTGACCTCGATCAAAGATACGCACCATGGACTGCAGGCTGCCGTTTTTATCAAAGTTGTTAGCAACAAAGCCGCCGGATTCGGTGTGATAAAATTTAGAATCCCAGATGCCTTCGGGAAATTTCTGACTGATTCGAACCAGGTCGCTGTTAGAATCTGCATTGTCTTCAATAGTCTTTTCATCGACTAAAACCTTGCTCTTTTCATTGGCCTTAAGAAGCTTCTCTTCCTCTTCTCTACTAAGCCTATAACCCTTTGCGTCAAAGAGTTGGCCCGGATCGGCTACCATCAGAACTTCACCGGATTTTACATTTCGATAGATTTTACCGGGCAGGTTAATGGTTTTATATTCATAAGCGATGCCGGAAAAAACATATAAGCTGGAGCGAAACAGGCGGTCAATGAAGAGTCCGGATCTTATACCGTAATAGCCCGCTCTGGACTTATACGTTTCCAAAAGCTTATCAAGCAGGTAGAAATTGCGTTTTACTTGTGCATTGGATACGCCTTTTTCCAAGTAAATCTCGATGGGATGATCCAGATGAGCAATTAAGGTTACAGGTAGAAATAAATCGGCCTGTACGGTCAAAAAGTCATGCGGAATTAAGCGGTCCAACCAGGTTTCATCATTCTTGATGATAAGCGTGTCCGCAATTAAGTAGCGTACAAAAGACGACCACCTGTATAGGTCTAAATTTTGGCCTATGGTATCCGCCGCATCGGTCAAGGCTTCCAAGGGTTCTTGGGCCAAAGAAAGCCAGGTAGCATTTTCCCTGTACCAGGTCGACTGGTAACGCTCCCTGTTGCGAGCCTTCTTGGCATACTTATCCAAGGCCGCAATGAAGTAGGTCTCCCAATTAGCCGGGATGGTTTCGGGCTTGATACGTAAGGCTTGCATGACGTCTTGCATTAGAGCCATAAATTTTCCTCCTAGTTATGCCGAAGTCCTAATGTCTTCGAGAGCCTATTGTAACAAAAAGCCTCCGTCCATAACGACGCATTGTCCAGTCATATAGGAGCTCTGGTCACTTAAAAGAAAATGGACCAAGTCGGCTACTTCTTCGGGTTTTCCCATGCGTTCTAAGGCTGTATGGTCTTCTAATTGGGCCAGGTCTTCTGCTGTCAGCTGGTCGTTCATCTTGGATTGAATTAAACCGGGGGCGACACAGTTTACTCTTATACCTGAAGGACCCAATTCTTTAGCCATAGCTTTGGTGAAGGCGATGACGCCGCCTTTGGCAGCTGAATATGCCGATTCCATGCAAGAGCCGGAAATACCCCACATGGAAGAAATATTGACAATGGCACCGGATTTCTGAGCTAAAAATCCTTTTAAAAAAGCTCTGGTCATGTAGAAAAAGGAACTAAGATTGATAGTCATAATCTCGTCCCATTCGGTGTTAGACATGAGTTGACAAAGCTGAAAAGAGGCTCGGCCTTGGCAATTTACCAGGTATATTTCGTGCTGGGGAAAGGCTTGGAATACCCGGTCGGCCATGGATTGAACTTCGTCTGCCTTTCTTAAATCAGCCCGGTAGGTCATGCGTTCAATGGATGAATCTTTAAAGTCCTCTTCCAAGCTAAGAAGCGCATCTTGATTATTATAATAGTGCAAAAAGAGATCATAGCCCTCTTGACCCAGCTTCTTGGCAATGGCCGAACCGATGTCCCCCGAAGCACCGCCTATTACGGCTAATTTTCTTTTTTCCAAAGCCTACTCCTTCATATATCTAATGGATGAAATACCATAAAATTCGAATAAAAAAGCCACCCTGCAATACTGCAAAGTGACCTCTTTGGTCGGAGTGACAAGACTTGAACTTGCGACCTCTTGCACCCCAAGCAAGCACTCTACCACCTGAGCTACACCCCGAAGTCCCGAAAGACTTCCCCTATTCTAGCATAAGTTCTTTGCTTGTCAATTCTTAACAATGGCATTTAGACGAGAAATTGCTTCTTTCGTATCTTCATGCGATGCGAAGGCACTTAATCGGATATATCCTTCGCCGCAAGCACCGAATCCAGAGCCCGGTGTGACTACCAGATGGGCCTCATTTAATAAGAAATCGAAGTATTCCCAAGACGTCTGATCGGCCGGAGTTTCCGCCCAAATGTAGGGGGCATTTTCAGCACCGTAGACCTTAAGCCCCAACGTTTCCAGGGCTTCTTTTAAGGCCTTGGCATTGTCCAGATAGTAGCGGATGTTTTCCATACAGGCGGCATAGCCTTCGTCCGTATAAGCCGCTTCGGCTGCTCTTTGGACAACATAGGGAACCCCGTTATATTTGGTTGTCTGTCTTCTCATCCAGAAATCTGCTAAAGGATAGTTTTGGCCGTCTTCGGATCGGACCATTAAACCGGAAGGGATAACCGTATAACCGCAACGAAGACCGGTAAAGCCGGCAAATTTAGAAAAAGACCTCACTTCCACCGCGACCTTTTCGGCTCCGGGGATTTCGTAGATAGAGCGTGGTAAGCTATCGTCTTGAATAAAGGCTTCATAGGCCGCATCAAATAAGATGATGGCATCTTGCTCCAGGGCATAACTTACCCAGTCCTCCAAAGCTTCACGGGTCATGGTCATACCGGTCGGATTATTAGGAGAGCAAATATAAATTAGGTCAGCTTTCTGGTCCTTGGGTACCTGGGGTAAGAAGTCATTCTCGGCTAAGCAAGGTAATTTATGAATTCGATTACCTTCCATGATATTGGTATCCATGTATACGGGATAGACCGGATCGGCTATGAGGACATCCAGACCTTTGGCTAGAATATCCAAAAAGTTTCCCATATCAGATTTGGCTCCGTCACTGATGAAGATATCCTCTGCCGTGATGTTAATACCTCGGCTTAAGTATACCTTGTCAGCAATGGCATCACGCAAAAATGCATAGCCTTTCTCCGGTCCGTAGCCTTTAAAAGTCTCTACATGGGCCTGCTCTTCCGACGCCGCTTTGAGCCCATCAACAATAGGACGGGCCAGGGGTCTTGTAACGTCCCCAATGCCCATACGGATAATTTTGGCATCCGGATTTGCCTCAGAAAAGGCATGCACCTTATGTTCAATATCCGTAAAAAGATAAGACTTCTCAACTTTAAGGTAATTTTCATTTAAACGGGTCATCTAATATATCCTTCCTAAACCTTCCATCTTCTTAGAAATGGCGTCCCTTACCTCCCGACATGTGTCCGCCGCTGGAACTTCGTACCGTTGAACTGTTAGACGAAGAAGAATTCGAAGACGTACGGGCAGGAGGAATATAGGTACTGGTGGTATAATCGTTTAATACTTGGTCATTGATTATACTATAAGTGGCCAAAGCTTCCTTCTTTAAATCGTAAGCCGGTCTAGGCGCAAAACGGTCGTAGTCTGCATGGACGGATTTGATATGACTTTTTGAGATACCGAAGTAGGTCGGAATAAAGGTAAGGACAAAGACAATAGCAGCAATTAAGGCTTTACCGGGAGTGTACTTGGGCTTTTCTTCTACTCTGTGTTGACCTTCGGAAACGCCTTTTTGAACATAATAGTCGATGCGTTCGATAGCCTGTTTGCAGGCTAAAGCGTATTGACCGTCAATCATAGCATCGGTCATGCGGTCCAATATATTATCCAAGCGGGGGTCTATCAGGATATCAATGGCCTGCCCCATGGTCCCGATGTAAAAGTCACGGTCATCCATGTCGATTAAAATATAGACTAAAGAAAAATCCGGTCCCACACCGATGTTATTATCCACCATAATGGGATCGCCGTATTTATACTCTCTTCTTCCCTCATTATCGTTGGTGGTTAAGATGGCCAAAGAAATATCGGGATGGTCGGAAATAAATTTTTTCCCCATGTCCTCAAGGGCCGAAACATCTTCAGCCGTGAAAAGTTCGGCCTTATCTTCCAAATAAAAGACAGCTTCTTCCCTGCCGCTACTCTTTGCTTTAATGTCGTTCTTAGAATTTGGCATGAAAACCACAATAAAAGAAAATAGTAAGAGGCCTAATAGCAACGAGCGGGCTATTCGTTTTTTTCTTGCCTTAGTCATAGTGCCTCCTTGCTAAAAAATAAAAAAGAAACTTGCCAAAGCCGTTACGACAGCGGAGGCAATCAGACCGAAAATCAGTCCTCTTTTTCTGGCATCGGATTTTAACTTGCTTTCAACGATGGGGACTTCACCGAAGGTGCGTCCGCTTTGGCCGTTCATGGCGTAGACGTAAATTTTACCCTTATAGTTGTAGGTCAAAACCCAAACTGGTAAAAGTGAAAAACGCAAGTCGGACTTCTCGCCCGAATAATCTTCGTAATCGACCTGGACATTTGAGGCTTCAATGGATTGGCGAAGTAAAGCCCTGGAAGCGCCGTCAACTTCCCGGTCCATCTGTTGCATGGCCTGATTTCTGGGCATGGTGTACTGTTCGGCAAAATAACCTTGCAACAAAGGCATAGAAAAATCTATAAAGGCATCCGAATCAAAAGGTTCAATGCCATTAAGCAAATTGGGGTCGATTTGGCTAAAAGCCTGCAAGGACAAATCCGTAATGGACAGATGACCTTGCCTAACATGGTGCTTATCAACCGTTCTGGTATATCGGTAGTTATTCTGCTGCCAAGATTGAGAGGCACTGGAATTACCTTCAAAATGCACATTCACTTTGGCATCGCCGTACCAATAGGGAATATACATGCCGGTCATCTTATCCAGATGGGCCTCCGAAAGGAAATCATCCGGCAAATATTTTTTGGTTTTAGCCCAGGCAATAAAGTCCTTTTTGGCCTGCTCTTCCGAGATATCAAAAGGCATAATCTGATCGGGCCTAAAATCGCCCTGCAATCTAGACTCTATGACGACCGGACTATGACAGTAAAAACAAAAAGTGGAGGAGGTCGTGTCCGTAGTCACGACCTGGGCTCCACAATTTTGACAGTGATAACAATGGACCGTCTCATTGGCCTGATTTTGTCGATTCTGCTGAATCGCTTCAGTTCTTTCCTCTTTGCTATTACGCCTCTCCTCAAGCTTACGGGCATAGGCGTCCATTTCTTCAACCGTAAAGTCCGATCCGCAATAATCACAGATGAACTTAGCCGGTTCCGACTTATAGTAAATAGGCGCCCCGCAATTGGGGCAGTGATAAGAAACAGTCCCGTCTGCCATGGCTATAAAATCTCCATTGGTCAACTAAAATTGATGACCGCAATTCGGACAGAATTTAGGATTCTGACCTTCGGGAATCTTCCAACCGCAGTTCTCACAGAATTTTCTTGAAGCAGTGGTTTGCTCGGGCCTCTTAGTGCCGCAATTGGAACAGAATTTTCCTCCGTTATTTTGCTGTTGACAGTTAGGACATGTCCAAGCGTCAGATGTACTTGTACCGCCGCCGGCATCCCGGGCTTCTGCTTGTTGTCTTTTTTGCTCTTGCTGGTACATGTACTGCTGGGTGTTATTAGCCGAGGCCTGGCCGGCAAAGCTTCCGCCAGCCTGCATACCTAAGCCCATGCCCATGAAAGTCTGTCCGGCGCCAGCTTCATTGGAACCCGCTGCTTTCAGACCTTCGGAAATATTACCTTGTACATAGCCTTCGCGGACCATAGGATCCGAGAGCATAGCGCCTTTGCTGCGCATAGCAATGAGGTCTTTAGATTCATCATCGTAGGTAATGGATGCAATACCGACACTCATGATTTGGAAGCCGCGGTTGGCCTTCCAGTCTTCGTCTAAGACATCACTCATATATTGGGCCAATTCCATAGACTTGGAAGTCACATGGGAAATACGGTGGCCGTCTGCCGACATCTGGTTAAGAGAGGCAGTCAAAGCATTCAAAAACTCGGCCTGATATTGTTCATTAATCTCCATGACATCCTGACGG
This sequence comes from Oscillospiraceae bacterium, assembly GCA_029983685.1. GTDB lineage: Bacteria > Bacillota > Clostridia > Saccharofermentanales > Fastidiosipilaceae > JASBZA01. Next base: position 171,083 of record JASBZA010000001.1, read on the forward strand.
TCGGTTGACTTATCGACAACCTGTGCATAGAACAAAATCGGGTCTACAATCTGCATGGAGTAATTGCCGAAACAGCGTAAAAAAAGCTCGGCATTATAGAAATCATCAAAATATTGGATGGGATTCTTCGTACCGAACTTAATATTCTTAATTTCTTGCAAGTTGATGAAGATGGCTTCTTGCTTCTGCGGTGTAGTGCCGCCGAATTTAAAACGCTGCCAGGTTTCTTTAAGAGAATCTTGGAACTGGCCGTTAAAAAGCGAGGGTTGGGCACTGTTTTGAACTTGGAAAGTGCCGGGCTCGGCCGTATAGTCGATAATGCGACCGTTTTCGACCAGCATCATGAACTGATTAGGATAAACCTGGATGATGGATCCGTTGGAAATAACATCCGAAGTCCCCTTGGTATTAGAACTTCTGGAATCCTGCCTTAAAACCTTGCCCTTAGTCATCAGAGTTTGGTCGGTCATATGATCTGCTTCGAATACGTCTAACCACTGGTCGGCCAGGTTACCGCCAATGGCGCCTTTTGCTGCTTTGATTAGTCCCATAAAGAAACCTCCTATCCGTTTGATTCCATTATATTAGCTATCTTAGGTCATTACAATAAATGAATATGATATTTTCTTGCCATTTCCAAGCTCGCCTTATCCCATATAGAAGATTGGACTTCTCCCACGTGGGCCTTCTGTAAAAGGACCATACAGAGTCTGGATTGACCAACTCCGCCTCCTATAGTAAGCGGAAGTTGTCCTTTAGATAAGGCCCTATGATACGGCAGGTCCAGCTTGGCTTCCTCACCGGATGCTTTTAGCTGGGTCAAAAGACTATCAGGACTGACGCGAATGCCCATGGAAGATAACTCAATAACGCGGTCGAAAGCCTTATCGTAGTAAAGCAAGTCACCGTTTAAGTCCCAATCATCATAGTCGGCTGCTCTGGGACCGTGCGGCTTGCCACTTCTTAGCTTTCCCCCTATACCTGTGACAAAACTCAGTGTATGGTCTTTGGCAAAAAGATACTCTCTTTGGCTGCCGCTCACATCGGGGTAGAGATCTTCTAATTCCTGTGAACTAATAATAGCCACATCGGCCGAAGGCAAGAGCTCCAGACCGGGAAAAGCGACCTTAAGTGCATAAGATGTATCAAAAATAGCTTGTGTGATTAGGCTTACGGTATCTTCTAAGTACGACAGCGTCCGGTCCTCTTCCGAAATGACCTTTTCCCAGTCCCATTGGTCCACGTATATAGAATGTAAAGCATCCAGGCTTTCGTCTTTTCTAATGGCGTTCATGTCGGTCACGATACCTTCGCCGGGCTTAAAACCGTAACGCTTAAGGGCAAAACGCTTCCATTTGGCCAAAGATTGCACAATCTCGGCCTCTTCATCCGGACAGTGCGGCATGGTGAAGGTTACGGCATGGCCCTGGCCTCCCAAGTCATCATTAAGACCTGACGTGTTGGACACAAAAAGCGGAGCCGAAGCTCTTCTTAAATTGAGCTTTTGTCTTAAAGACCTGGAAAAGTGGTCTTTAATCAACTCAATAGCAATCTGTGTTTCTCTGAGACCCAAGACGGATGTATAGTTTTCCAGCGTCTTGATATATTTTTCGGATTCGGACATGGCTAACCTATTTTAGAGAAAAATTGCATGGCCAAATCAAACCAGGTCTCTACCGGTCTTAAATCTTGACCGGGCTTGGTTGCGGTCGTCTGATCGGCCAAAGACAGGCCGTGCTCGCCGAAACCGTAACAGTGAAGCTCGGCTGCTACACCTAAGCTGTTGAGCTTTTTGGCGTAATCGATACTCTGACGAACCGGGACCAGGCTATCTTCCATGGTATGGAAAAGGAAGGTGGGCGGGGTGTTTTCACTAAGATGGTCCAGAGGGGCTTGTTCCATAAGGCTAAGGAGGGCCTCCCCTTCTCTTAAAGTCTTCTCGTCTGCGGCCTCGATGCCGCCCATTTGTTCTACTGCCGTGTCGTAAGCCATTTTAATTTCATCGGCACTAAAACCGATAGCGCCATAACCTAAGGCAACGGCCTTCAAGGCTTGGGGAAATTTAATGGATGCCCAAGAGGCCAAATGGCCGCCTGCTGAAAAGCCCACCGCGAAAATGCGTGTCTTATCGACCTGGTAACTGTCATCAAGATTTTGAATCCAGTTATATAAATAGAAGAATTCATTCATTAAGTTGTCCAAGCTTAAATCTATCTTGTCGGGTAAGGTCGTATAAGACAAAACCACGGCGTGGTAACCGTAGGTGTTGGCCTTTAAAGCTACAGGCTGGCCCTCTCTGGGCGATACATAGGTGTATGATCCACCCGGAATAACGATTAATAAGGGTCTTTTAATCGGCTCCTTATTTTGATCTCTAAGTGATTGTAATAAATAAGGTTCGAAAAAGGCGGTATCATTAATCTTTATAATGCGTTCCATGACGTTACCTCCATTAGATAATCTTAATGCAGTGTACAACTTTTATCCTGAAGTGTCAGCAAGACAGGATGCGTATATGGTATGGAGCAAGAAAAAGAGGATGCTTCCCGGGGTATCGGCTACACCGAGGCTCCCTATAGCGAAGTTCTAGCAAATTTAGAAGTTTAATCCGTAATAAAGTATTGTTCAGTCGTGCTTTTAGGGTTATCATCGGATGTACTTTATGAATAGGGAGTAAATAAATGGAGAAGTTTTTTGAACTTAAAAAACATGGAACGAATGTGCCCACCGAAATTATGGCCGGATTTACGACATTCTTTGCAATGTCTTATATCCTCTTTGTGAACCCTACGCTCTTAAGCAGTACCGGAATGCCCAGAGGCGGCGTTTATATGGCGACCATTCTCTCGGCCTTTATTGGCACACTTTTTATGGGGCTTTTTGCCAATGTGCCTTATGCGGTTGCTCCGGGTATGGGACTAAACGCTTTCTTTACCTATACGGTTGTTATGCAGCTCGGCTTTACCTGGCAACAGGCTTTGGCCATGGTCTTTATCTGCGGTGTGATTAATATCATCATTACCATCACAAATATCCGTAAGGCCATTATTGCCGCAATCCCCGAAAGCCTGCAACATGCTATCGGCGGCGGTATCGGCTGTTTTATTGCCTATTTAGGCCTGGTCAATGCCGGTATTATTCATAACACACCCGGTGATGCGGGTTCGACCGCCCTTATTCCTACACTAGGCAGTTTTGCCAATCCGGTGGTCCAAGTTTCCTTAATCGGCTTGGTTATTACTATCGTTCTTTTGATTCTCAATGTAAAAGGTGCCATTTTAATCGGAATCCTAAGTTCTACCCTGATCGGTCTCTTGCCGGTCTTCAGTGTAACTTCTTTTACCGGTAATGAAGCGAATTCTTTCTCGGAAATTTTTGCCGGTCTGGGCCAAACCTTTGGTGCCGCTTTCGGCAAGGAAGGTATACAGAGCCTATTTACCCAGGACGCAACTAAGACGGTTATTGCACTTGTTACCATTTTTTCTTTCAGCCTTTCCGATACTTTTGACACCATCGGAACCTTCATCGGAACCGGTCGCACCAGCGGTATTTTTACCGAAGAGGACGAACGCTTAATGCAAGAAAAAGCCGGTTTCTCGACGCGTTTGGATAAGGCACTTTTTGCCGATTCGATTGCTACTTCTATCGGTGCTCTGTTTGGTACTTCAAATGCAACGACTTATGTTGAGTCTACTGCCGGTATCGGTGCCGGCGGCAGAACAGGTTTGACGTCCGTGGTCGTGGCTATTCTCTTTGCGCTTTGTACCTTCATCGGTCCCTTGGCCGGTGCCGTCCCCGCAGCCGCTACCGCTCCTGCGCTGATTATCGTCGGTATCATGATGCTGTCTTCTTTCGCTCAATTGCTTTGGGAGGATTTTGCTGAAGCTATTCCGGCTTTCTTTGCCGCCATCTTCATGGCCTTTTCTTATTCGATTTCTCACGGTATCGCCTTTGGTTTCTTTGCTTATATTCTGGTTAAAGTGGCCAAAGGTAAGGCCAAGGAAATCCACCCCATTTTATGGGTCTCTTCAATCCTATTTATCTTGAACTATATTCTTATCGCGATTTACCATACGGCCTAAGTTACTAGGAGACTTATAACCTAGATAAAGGAGGTCCCCAACCGGGGGCCTCCTTTTTTGCTATAATCGAGCCTATGAAAGTTAGTAAAAAAGAATTTAATCAGATTTATGATTTAGAGCCATATCGTAAAGAAGCTGGGGTCAGCGTTTTATCATGCGAAAAAATAAACGATGAAGACCGACGTCACTGGCCTTCTTTGACGTCTCAAACCGCCTATAAGGTCGTCCTGGACAAGACAATCTTCTACCCCGAGGGAGGGGGCCAGTTGGGCGATATGGGCCTCTTAGGCGACGCTCAAGTCTTGGATACCCGTTGGGGTTACGGTGACTCTTCCGAAAGTATATTCCATCTTACCGATAAAGCGCTTGATATAGAGTCAGACGTTTCGGCAGAACTTGACTGGGACCGCCGCTTTGATTTTATGCAACAGCACAGTGCCGAACACATTTTATCCGGTATTTGCCATAAACATTACGGCTACGATAATGTAGGCTTTCATTTAGGTGAGGACAATACAACCTTGGACTTTGACGGTCCCTTGACTTGGGAGCAAGTCCGGGCACTCATAGATGAGGCCAACCGGGTTATATGGGCAGATCGGCCGATTAAAGTTAGGGTGTTTGATGAGGACCCTTCTAAAGGCGAGGGCATCTCTTACCGTTCTAAAATAGAGCTTAAAGGCAAGGTGCGCTTGATTCAAATCGATGATGCTGACCTATGTGCTTGTGCTGCTCCCCATCTTTCTTCGACCGGACAGATTGGCTTAATCCTGGTTACGAAATTGGAAAACTGGAAAAAGGGCGTACGCCTTCACCTTTTGGCCGGAAAAAGAGCCTACACTTACGTGCAAGAATCTCAGAAAATTCTAGATGACTTATCCAACCTTTTCTCTTTACCTATTCTCTCTATCCCTGAAGGTATCGCTAAGCAAGAGGAACGCCTGGCCCAAAGCCAGGATCGCATTTATCAAGGTCAGAACTTGCTCTGGGCTGATTTATTAAATGAAGATACAGACCAAGTTTTTTATCTGGATAGTCCGCTCTTTGACAGCGATTTTGCCAAGAGACAGATAAAGGCCTATAAACCTGAGAAAGCCGGACATAGGCTTCTCATTCTTATCCCCGTCAATCAAGGCTTAAGCTTTTATTTAGCCGAATCTTCTCCGTTGTGGATTAAAATTTTAAGAGAAACGTTCGGAGCCAAGGGGGGCGGTCCGCCGCAGTTTAGCCAGGGTTTTATCGGAGCGAAAGAACTTAATGCCGACACTTTAGCCCAAGCGATAAAAGACCGGCTTTTAGCCGAATCGGTTAAATAACGAGAAAGAAAAAATATCGGTAGAGGCTGGAAAAAATCAGTGCGCCGGTAAAACTTAATAAAGTTGTGTAAAGGAAAAAGTCTTGGTAAAACGGATCTTTTAGTTTGTTCCGGCGAACCAGGGCTTTTCCTATAAACAGAAGAATTATTGCGACATAGGCTTGGTGAAGAGTAAAAAGTAAGATCAGGATACGCTCCATATAGCCGATGTGTCGTTCTAAACGGTGCCCTTCTTCTCGCATCGTTAGTGTTTCCCTATAAGTCTCCCCTTCTCCGGGCCAAATATCTTCTTTGTCCTGCAAAATGGATTGGATAAAGTAGGCTATACCCCACAAAAGGCTAACCAGCCAGGTGCCCAAAAGATTTAATTGGCTGAAATGGTTGAGTTTTAAATCATGCGCCTTTATCATCACGATGCTTTTTTCAAAATTAAACGGGAATTTAATGTAGCCCAGTAACATGCAGACCAAGGCTAACGATAGGATATGAAAGAGCTGATCCAGCAGAAAAACTTTTATGGGTTTGGATTTTTGTAAATTCTTCCAATAATCAATAAAGTAGTGGCAAATGACCACTAAAAGGTCGGCCAGGAGAAAACGCCAAGACATGGCGGACTCGGCCACGGCAATTAAAATACTCAGTATAAAAAGACATAGGGCATGAATTAGAATGGCCGGCTGAAAAAAGAGCGTCTTGGACTTTTGCTTTTTTGCCGATACGAGAAAACGCTGTTGGAGTAGAAAATCATTAATGACATGACTCAACAATAAAATCGAAAAGGCCACCTTTTGCTCCTATTCTTTATTATAAGGAAGGCCCGGACCGTCATGGCCGGGTCTTCCTAACGCTTGGCAATTCGTCGGACTTAAACTTAAGCCTTAGCTAAAACTTTCTTAAGTCTGGCAAAGCGAGGTAAGCCGTCTTCCATAGGCATGTCAACAGCACCCTGAATGAGGGGTAAGGCATAGTCGTAGTAAGCGGGTAAAATACCGTTGCCTTCTTCATTAATCCATTCTCTGGGCACTTTCTTCTCGGTGTTGGCAACCTTGTCCAAGGGAATCAGAATGTATTCACATTCGTATTCTTCCTTGTCGGCTCTCTTGAAGCCTACCATGTGGTCGGTAACACCTTCCAAGGCCTTGCGTACAGCAGTAGCACCGGCCTCAAAAGCCTCGTCAACGTCTCTTTGAGAAGCCAAGTGAGCGGCACAACGTTGCAGCAAGGAGAACTCGATAGCCCTGATCTTAATATCAAAGTGGTCTCTCAAATAGTCGGCCAGTACTTCACCGGTTCCGCCCATTTGTTTGTGGCCGAATGCGTCAACGGCAACCTCACCTACGAGTTCCGGCAATAATTTACCGTCTTCGGTGTGGACGCCTTCGGAAACCGCCAAAATGACCTTGTTCTTGGTCTTCAAAACGTTTTCGACGTCTTCTTTAATATCTTCGAAGTTAATGGGTAATTCAGGCAGGTAGATAAGGTCCGGACCGGCACCCTTAATGTTGGCCAAAGAAGTAGCAGCGGTCAGCCAGCCGGCGTTTCTTCCCATAACTTCCAGAATGGTAATCTGAGGTGTGTCATAAACCGTAGCGTCTTGATAGACTTCCATAGTCGAAGTAGCCAGGTATCTGGCAGCCGAAGCAAAACCGGGGCAGTGGTCGGTACCGTAAAGGTCGTTGTCAATGGTCTTGGGAACACCCATGACGCGCATTTCCCAACCGGATTTCTGCATGAACTTAGAAATCTTATTGCAGGTATCCATGGAGTCATTACCGCCGTTATAGAAGAAGTAGCGGATATTGTATTTCTTGAATACGTCTAATAAACGCTTGTAGTCAGTGTCATCAACATCCGGATCGGCTAATTTATAACGGACAGAGCCTAAAGCGGACGACGGAGTATGTTTCAAGAGCTTTAGCTCTTCGGGAGCTTCCTGACCCATATCATAGAACTCCTCGTTCAGTATACCGACGATACCGTGTTTGGCACCGTATACTTTTTCGATTGTTTCAGGGTGCTTCAAAGCCTCCAGGAAAACACCGGCAGCACTTGAGTTGATAACCGATGTAGGTCCGCCGGATTGGCCGAAAATTAAGTTGCCCTTTAATTGTGACATATTAATCCTCCCATAAGTTTTAAAATTCCATTTGCTATTATAACAGATATCACACTTAAATAAGTCTAGGTCTTGTCACTAATGTTTCGAACCCGAAAATTTTTTCTTCGTATACTTTGGGCCAAGACTTAAGAATTAAGGAGTATATAAATGAGAGAACTTAAACAAGAACAATTTGATGAAATTATTAACAACAGCGAGAAACCTGTTTTAGTGGACTTCTTTGCTACCTGGTGCGGTCCTTGTAAGGCTATGCATCCTATTCTGGAGAGCGTCGAAGAGTCCGAGACCGGCCTCAAATATGACTTCTATCAAGTCGATGTAGACCAAGCTCCGGAACTGAGCCAGAGATTCGGCATCATGGCTGTTCCTACCCTGGCTATTTTTAAGGACGGCGATCTTCTCTACAAGCAAGCCGGTGTACACCAAGCCCCTCAGTTGGAACAATTATTAAAAGATAATCTTTAAGATTAAAAAGGCCGGTTATAAAACCGGCCTCTTTATTATATACGTAATTTTTAATAAGAGCCCTTATTCCGCGATATAGCGGCTAAAGAAGAGGGCTCTTTCTACTGCCTGCCACATATCGTAATAACGGTATTCGCCTAAGCGTCCTCCGAAGATCACACCGTTTTCCAAGCTTGCCATGACTTCGTATTCTTTATAAAGTTTACTGTTTTTGTCATCATTGACCGGATAATAAGGCTCATCACCGAGCTTCCATTCAGCCGGATATTCACGCGTGATAATTGTCTTTTCTTGCTGACCGAAATTAAAGTGCTTATGTTCGATAATCCTGGTAAAGGGTGTTTCTTTGTCCGTAAAATTCATAACGGCTACGCCTTGATAATTCGGCTTATCCAGAATTTCAGACTCGAAACGAAGGGTTCGATACTCAAGAGGACCCAGTTTATAATCGAAATACGCATCAATAGGGCCGGTATAGACGAGCTTGTGAGCCAGCTTGGTTAATTCTCCCCTGTTTTCTAAAAAGTCCGTACTCAGACGGATTTCTATGCCTTCCAAAAGTTTTTCAATCAACTTACTGTAGCCATCTTTGGGCACGCCCTGGTAGGGATCATTAAAATAATTATTATCATAAGTCAGACGGACCGGAAGTCTCTTTATAATAAAGCTGGGGAGATCTTTACAATCTCTTCCCCATTGTTTTTCCGTATAGCCTTTTACCAGTTTCTCATAAATATCTCTCCCGACCAGAGATATGGCCTGCTCTTCCAGATTCTTTGGCTCGGATTGAATTTCTCGACGCTGCTCTTCAATTACGGCCAAAGCTTCTTCGGGTGTACGAACACCCCACATCTGATGGAAGGTATTCATATTAAAAGGCAGATTATAAAGCTGGCCTTTGTAGTTGGCTATGGGGGAATTGACATAGTGGTTAAACTCGGTAAAGCGATTAACGTAATCCCAAATTTCTTTTTTTGGCGTGTGGAAAATATGGGCACCGTAGACATGGACGTCGATACCTTCGATACGCTCGGTATAGATATGCCCGCCGATATGGTCTTCTTTTTCTATAACCAGGACCGAAAAGCCTCTTTCCTTCATTTCATGAGCAAAGACCGCTCCGAAAAGTCCGGCTCCTACCACTAAAAAATCATACATCGTTTAAGGCTCCTTAACCTTCATATCTAGTGTTCAACTTCCAAGACATCCAAGAGCATGTCTCTTCCCTCTTCAACGGAATCTTCATATAGAACCACAAAACTTAAGTTGTAGTTGGGTAAGAAATAAGACGGTAAGCCCATTTGGCCGTAGCCTTTAAGATGAGAGGCTTGGATATCCCATTTGGCCATAGAATCAATCTGGTCCGCAATTAGGTTTCGAATAGCCACGTCCGGCATGTTGGTCTTAAAACCACCTGACATCTTGTTCAATAGCTTATCGGCATTCAGTAAGTTGTTGGGTTTAAGCCCTTCGTTGATCATACCTTTTATGACACGGGTCTGGTTCATTCCACGATCGAAATCACCGCCGGAAAGATTCTTTCTCTCTCTGGAGAAGGCCAAAGCCTGCTCTCCGTTAAGGCGAATCGGACCCTGAGCAAAGTGGTAGCCCTGGACAGAAGTAAACTCGACGGGATTATCTACAGTGATACCGCCCAAAAGGTCAACGCCCTGAATCAAAGTAGAGAAATTCACCTTTAGGTAGCTATCCATATGGATGCCCATTAAATCGGCAACGGAATTGGCCGAGGCTTCTACCCCTAAGACGCCTGCATGCGTTAGTTTATCGTAACCGCCTTCGGTGCCGTAGATAGGAACGTAGGAATCTCTGGGAACGGGCATGAGCAGCACTTCATGAGTTGAAGGGTTGACGGCACAGATGATATTAACGTCCGAATTCGAAGCGATATCAATATCTCCATAAGTATCCATACCTGAAATAAAGCAGGTGAAAGGCTTGGTTCCGTCTACTTTTTGGCCGGCATAGTAATAGGTGTCATCGCCGGGCACAAACTCGGAAGGATCTTTAACATCATCGGGTAAGAGCGGTTGATTCAAAAAATCATCCGGTAGGGTCGGCAAGGCGCTTTGCCCCGGTCCTGCTGCTTCTTCCCTTTCCTTTAATTTAGCTAAATATTCTGTGTCGGTACAAGCAATAATTTTGGTATCCCAGAAAAAATTAGGATGAGACATTTTTACGATGGTTCGGAAGGATTCGTCGAGGATAATCAAACGTTCTTCTTTATCGTAAAGAGCGTTGGCCAAATCAGGATAAGAAGCATATTCCATAGCCAGGGCACCGGCATTTTTCGGCATAAGATTAACTGCTGTCGTGAGGTCGGTCCCTTTGGCATAGCCGACCGGTGTATCTTCCACCTGGTCACCGGTTTCATAACTGTCGCCTTCTAGTACCAATAGACTATAGACCTTTTCGTTTTTGTTGCCCTTGGTGATGTTTTTTATAAAAGAATCTACGGAATATAAGGTTTTGGCCCCATAAGCCATGGCCAAAGTACTGATAACGATTAAGATGATTGCGACAATGCGCTTCCACCTTTTATGATTGGTTAAAAGAAGCCCAACTATTATGAGATTATAAACGGACAAAAGAATAATCCCTAAGAGTAGATATTTCGTAGGGATTATAGCGCTCATAATTAAATAGATCGCAAAGCTGGCGGAAATCAGAATAGAAAAAATGCTTAAGACAAGATTAATAATATTGTCTCGTTTGGGATTCTTGCTTTTGCTTTTAGCTTTAGGTTTGCTCATGCCGGAAGTAGCTTCCTTTCATTCATTCATAAGGTTCATTGTCGCAAGTTCCTAAATTCTAACACAAATATGTAAAATTTAACCAAAATCTTTTCGACGATTCTTGAACCAGCGATCCATTAAAGGCGTCAATAAATTTAAGATAAATGCAATGAGGATACCGGTTACAAGACCTACCAGGGCCAAAGGAAACATCAAGACCCAGACGTTTAATTTGGCATAGAAACTGTAGGCCAGAATCTGTCCCACATTATGAAAAATGCCGCCTATGGCCGACAAGAAATAAATCGAAATCTTCTTCTTAGGTAAGACCCAGATAAGAACCTCGATAAGCAAGGCCAAAAGGCCTCCTGATAGGCTTAGTAAAAAGGATATAGGTCCCCTTAAAAAGAAGACAAAGAAACTCTTGGCTAAGGTTATGATAAGGGCGTCTTTGGCATTAAGAAAAATCAGGGAGAATAGGACGACCAGATTGGCTAAGCCTATGGACATGGGAGGCACGCCCGGAAGGAAACTGGGCAAACTATGGTCAATGGCCGACAAAATAAAGGACAAGGCCAACAGGACACCTCTTAAGACCAAGCGATTTAACGGGGACATAGACTTTGGGGAATTTGCCATTTATTTACTCCTCGATTTTGATAATAACATGGTTGGGCAAACAGGCTATGCTTTGGCCCGGTTCAGATATAGCGGGGGTATGGACACAAATCTTATCCGGACAATTTGAAGACAGAACTTCAATTTTGCGATCGGCTCTGATATGGACCTCTATATCAACCGTCTGGTGAGTATTTTCGGGCAATTCTAAGGTCCAAGTCTTCTCTTTCCCGTCCAGCACGACGCTTTCAATCAATTCGTTTTCATAGTATATATCTGCTGTCTTGTAATGGGACGTTGTAGGTCTCAGAAAATAGTACCAAAAGATAAGACCTAATAAAACAAGAAAGATAGCGCCTAAAATAAGCGCTTCTTTCTTGTTTATTTTCCATGTAATATGTTGAGATGAATCTTTGTTTTCTTGATGCATGGGCAGATTGAACTTTAGTTCTGTAAGACTCGGGGCCTGGTTTTGGCCTTTTCATCTTCCGTCAATAACTTAGGCGGATAAAGCGAATAGATACAATCTTTGGGACAAACCTTATGACATTCGCCGCAGTTGGTACAACGACTATAATCAATAACGGCACGATTATGCTCAATGCTGATGCACTCTTCGGGGCAGGCCTTTACACAGCGCTTGCAGGAAATGCAAGCTGTTTCACAGACTTTATTTGCTACCAAAGCCTGGTCTTCATTCTGACAAAGCACGAAGGAAGCCGGTTTATCCATGGGAACCAGTTTGATAATCTGCTTAGGACATTCTTTGACACACATGGTACAGGAGGTGCATTTATCGGGATCTACGACGGCCAAGCCGTTAATGACATGAATCGCATCGTATTGACATACTTTCACGCAGTCACCGTAGCCCAAGCAACCGTAACCGCACGAAGCATCTCCCCCATCTACTAAAGAAGCCATGTGGCAACTGGTTTCGCCCTTATAATCTGCTCTCTTTTTCATATTATCACGGTTTCCCTGACACATAACCATAGCGGTTGTCTGGGCCATGGAAGAGGCATCAACGCCCATATAAGATGCTAGATCTTCAATAACTTGTTGGCCACCGGGCTTACAGAGATTTATCTGTTCTTCGGACCCGTCCGCCAAAACCTTTGAATAACCGTCACACGTGGTGTAACCGCAAGCACCGCAGTTGGCACCGGGTAATAATTCTCTGATATCGGCCTGCCTTTGGTCGACCGGAACCGCCATGAGCTGGGAGAAAACTGCCAAAATAATTCCTAAAACAAGGCCGGAAATCCCCAGAATCAGGGCGGCCATTAATATACTAGACATGTTTAACTCCTTACTTAAATAAATTCTCGGCAATGCCGGCAAAGCCATGGAAGGACAAGGCGGCCAAACCTGCAGCGACTAGTGTGATAGGTAGTCCGGAGAAGAAATGCGGAATATCCGACTCATCCAGCTTGGACCTAATACCGGTAAACATGAACATGGCCAAAAGGAAGCCGATGCCGCCGCCCAGGGAGTTCACGATAGACTCGGCAAAACTGTACTGTCTTTGGACATTCAAGATAACAACACCCAGCACAATACAGTTGGTTGTGATTAAGGGTAGGTAGATACCCAAGGCATGGTAGAGCGCCGGAATGAAGCGTCGTAAGAAGGTCTCCACAATTTGAACCAAGGCAGCGATGACTAGAATAAAGACCAGTGTTTGTAAGTAAGTAAGCTCGTAACGCTCCAAGATGAAGTGATTAATGGGCCAGGTTACCGCAGTGGCCAAAACCATAACGAAAATAACCGCAAAGCTCATACCGATGGACGTATCGAGTTTCTTAGAAACACCCAAGAAAGGACAGATGCCTAAGAACTGCACGAAGACATAGTTTTCGACCAGGATAGCGATAAATAAAATAGAAAATAGATGGGTAGACATTAGGCCTTATCCTCCTCGACTTCTTTTTGCGATCTGACGAATTCAGAAACACAGTGACCGGCCATAGGGCAGCCGTTGCAGTCTTCGCCCGCTCTGGGTTTGCCTTTCTTCTCGGCCAAATGGTTCCATACAGCCATAAAGAAACCGACTACCAGGAAACCGCCGGTTGGCATGGTGAAAAGCTTAATGGTATAAGCTTCTGGAATAATGGTAAAACCGAACAAGGTCCCGGCACCCAGCAATTCACGTACAAAAGCGATACTTAATAGGGCAATCGTGTAACCTACGCCCATACCCAGACCGTCTAAGGCCGCCATGCCGACGGTGTTCTTGCTGGCAAAGGCTTCGGCTCTACCCAGGATAATACAGTTCACAACAATCAGGGGCAGGTAGATACCCAAAAGCTCATAAATGGGGTTGGCGAAAGCTTGCAAGAGCATTTGGACAATGGAAACAAATCCGGCAATAACAGTAATATAAGCCGGAATACGTACAGTGTTGGGTATAAAGTTTCTCAAAAGAGAAATAACAATATTAGATAAAAGTAAAACAAAAATAACGGAAACACCCATGCCCAGAGCACCGATTAAGGAACTCGATACCGCCAGCGATGAGCAAAGCCCCAGCACCAGGCGGAAAATAGGGTTTTCATTGATAAGTCCTTTGGTAAAGACTTGACGAGCGTTTACTTCAGGCGCTTTATCCGCTTTAGCCATGATTATTCGCCTCCTTTAACAATTTCAAACTGAGCCATCGATTTGTTTACCGCATTTAAGAAAGCAGTAGAACTTTTCGTTGCACCGGAGATACTTTGGACTTGGCTCTCCCCTGCTCCGTCGGAACTAAAAGATAGCTGGCCGACCTTACCCGAAAAACCTTGGGCAAATGACGGGTCATCTACAATCTTCGAACCGATATTGGGCGTTTCTTGATGGTCAATAGCTTTTGCTGACAAGATTACGCCGTCTAAATCAACACCCGTGATAACGGTGACATCGTCGTGGTAGCCGGGACTGGCGTTCTGGAAAACATAGCCGATAACTTGGCCTGAATCATCCAAGGCTTCACTATAAGTAAAAGTATTGCCGGAGTCATCCGTCGCTTCCTTATCCGTAAAGTCGTCCGCAGCTTCGAAAACCTGGAACTTGGCGGCATTTTGTTTGTCGCGCTTAATCTTATCGATAGGATCTTTGGTAAAACTATTGGTCAAAGCCAAAGCCAGACTTGTGACAATACAAATTAAAGTAAGAGCCAAGGCTGGTTTCAGGATGCCTTTAAAATCCAATTTTTTAGACATGTTTTGCCTCCTTTGCCGCAGCTCGATCCATGCTCTCCTTCTCTCTTTGGCCAAAGGCCTTATGGCGGGTCCAGCGGTCAATATGAGGAGTCAGGATATTCATGATGATGATGCTGTAAGAGACCCCTTCAGGCAGGCTTCCCCAGAACCGAATGAAGCAGGTAATGAGTCCCAAACCGATGCCGTACACGACCTTGCCTGTATTGGTTAAAGGTGAAGTCGCATAATCCGTAGCCATAAAGAAGGCTGCAAATAATAGGCCTCCTACAACCATCTGGAAGCCGACGAAGCTTAAGTCAAAGCCACCGTAGATAAGGGATAAAACAGCGACTGTACCGATATAAGATACAGGAATATAGAACTTAATGACGCCTCTGAGAAGCAGATAAATACCGCCGATCAGGATGGCGGCAATACAAGTCTCACCTATGGCCAAAGTATCATGGGCGCCTAAAAAGACGTTGACGAAAATATTGTTTACATTGGCAAAAAGTTCTCCGCCGTCTTTAAAATGCTGTAAGGGTGTAGGATTGGACATGGCATCCATGGTGGCCGATGCGGTAGCAGAAGAAGTTGCCGTGGATTCGGCTATGACATCGGGGAAACGGTCTAAAATCCATTGTACCGGTCGGGAGGCTGTCATAAACGAAGCGGAAAAAGCCGACATCATGGCAATTCGAGTGACCATGGCCGGATTGAAAATGTTTTGGCCTAAGCCGCCGAAAATCTGCTTACAAACAACGATGGCGAAAACAGAACCTAAGGCTACTTGCCACAGAGGAATATCGATAGGCAGGTTTAAGGCCAGGATAAGACCGGTAACGACAGCAGAAAGGTCGCCGATAGTCTGGGGACGTTTCATAACACGCCTAGACAGCCCTTCGCTAAGGACAGCAAAAGCTACAGCTACCAGAATAATCAGTAAGCTTCTTGTACCGTAAATAATCGTAGACGCAACTACGCAAGGCAAAAGGGCAATGAGGACATCCAGCATAATCATGCGGGTGTTTTTGGCCTGCCTCAGATAGGGGCTGGATGTAATAATGAAATTTTCCGGATACATAATATCTTTGTCGGATGCCATTACTTGTGACCTCCTAATTCACGTACTTTGGTTTTAGCCGAGCGCATATAGTGGACCAGGGGGATTTTGGCCGGACAGACATAGTCGCAGCATCCGCACTCGATACAAGCCATGACTTGCAAGTCCATGACCTTGTCCATTTCATCCTTCTTAAGAGCCTTCATGATAGAAGTCGGTTGGAGGTGCATGGGACAATGATCTATACAATGGGCACAGCGTATACACTCGGATTCGTCAGCTAAGCTATAGTCTTTCTGTGTTAAAGCCAAGAGGGCGTTATTTTGCTTGATGATGGTTTTGTCCAAACTGGAAACAGCTACACCCATCATAGGCCCACCCATGATAACCAGGCTGGGATTCTCTCTTAAACCGACAAAGTCCAAAACTTCCGCTATGGATGTACCAATCGGGACCAAGACATTCATAGGCGTTCTTACCGCAGAACCGTCCACGGTAATCAGACGTGTTAATAAGGGCATACCTGTACTGATGAAGATACCGATTTCTAACAAGGTATTCACGTTCAAGACCAAAACACCGACGTCATGCGGGAGCTTTCCTACGGGAACCTTGCGTCCCGTTGTCTGATAGATAATGATTTTCTCAGCACCCTGGGGATACTGGGCCTTAAAACTTACCACGTCGATATTTTTATTAATATCCAGTGCAGGATCTTTCTTAATATAAGAAAGTAAGTTTTCCATAGCCTCTACCTTATTATCTTCAATACCGATAATGGCACGGTCGATATTTAACCATTTCATAGTGTTCGTTAAACCTATGAAGAAAGGTTCAATATCGTTATTCATGGCATAGTCGTCTACTGTGATATAAGGCTCACACTCAGCACCGTTAACAACCAGAGTATCGATTGTAATTCCGGGCGGCGTGTCTAACTTGGCAGACGTAGGAAAACCCGCTCCGCCCAGACCCACGACACCCGAGTCACGGACTGCCTTAATAAAATCCTCTTTTGAACGGATTTCGGAGACCTTCAAACCCTCATAAGGTCTCATCTCACCGTCCGATTCGATTTCGATAATCTGTACCTTGGATCCTGAGCTGGTTACGTCACCTTCTCTGATCGACTTGACCGTACCGGATACCGTGGCATGAATAGGACTGGAAATCCGTGATGTACTGTCTGCTATAACTTGGCCCAAGCCTACCTTATCCCGAACCTTAACAATAGGCTCGCAGGCTGTACCTATGTGCATGGACACAGGTAACCTTACGGTTTTAGGTGAAGGCATTGTAACGGGCTCAGAGTTATGCGTGTTTTTGTTGTAGTCGGGATGGATGCCGCCCTTAATATGAGCGACTTGATCCTTAACTCCATCAGGGAGTTTCACTCGCATACACTTTCCTCCAAACTATGAGCAAATTGGGCATTCTCTATCAATTAACTATTAACGGAGAACTGTTTCTATTATTATATCTTTAAGTAAAATTCATGCAAAAGAACTTAGCGTTTATGTTATTCTTGTGTGAGGTTAAACACATGATAAAAATCGATTGAATCGATATCCATCCCTATTACGATTTTATTGAGAAAGAAGGTAGCTCGTGAACGAAATGCTAAATAAAGTAAAAGAAGTTTTTATCTCGGTCTTCCCTGTTACCCTTATAGTGTTCCTCATTCATTTTATATGGGTACCCTTGTCAAGCGAGCAGATTGAAAGTTTCAGTGTCGGTGCATTCTTGGTTTTAATAGGCCTTTCCATCTTCTTGTCCGGGATTGATGAATCGATTGACCCCATCGGCCATAAGGTGGGGCGAAGCCTTACCAGGACTAATTCTTTGGCCTTAGTCATTACCGTATCGCTTATCCTGGGCTTTTTTATTTCCTTCGCAGAGCCCGACCTTCATATCTTGGCACAACAAGTCGATAAGGTAACGGCCGGCCAATTCCCCAAAAATCTGATGGTTGTTGTAGTCTCAATCGGACTGGGCGTCATGATGACCCTGGGCCAAATTCGTATCCTCTATTCGATTCCGCTCCAATATGTCTTCTTATTGGCTTACGGTATTATTGCCATATTATCCTTGTTGTCTTCACGAGAATTCTTAGCTATAGCCTTTGATGCCTCGGGCGCAACAACCGGTGCCATCACCGTCCCCTTCTTATTGGCCTTAGCCGGTGGTGTATCCGCTATGAAGAAGCGTTCGGATAAGTCTGAAGTAGACGCGTTCGGTCTGGTCGGTATTGCCTCTTCGGGCGCAATAATCGGTGTGCTCTTAACCGGGCTTATTATGGGCGTCGAAAAATTGGGCGGTGAGTTACCGGTAGAAGCAGTCTCTGATGACGGTATTTTAAAACATTATCTCCACCTCATTCCCCAGACTCTGTGGGAGTCATTAATGTCTTTGGGACCCATTCTGATTGCTTATCTCATCTTTTATTTTGTGGATAAGCCCAGGAGAAAATCAGAATTTATCAGTATTTTCAGAGGTATGTTTTTTACCTATATCGGTCTTAGTATCTTCCTTTTGGGTGTATACGGCGGCTTTATGGATGTCGGTTCTTATTTAGGTGTCGGCATGGGCAGCCTGGATTCTAAAGTCCCCGCTCTCTTAGTAGGTTTCATTTTGGGCCTGGTTACGGTTTTAGCCGAACCTGCCGTCTACGTCTTAACCCATCAGGTGGAAGACGTAACAGGTGGTTATGTCAGACGCCCCTTGGTTTTGGCCTTCCTGTCTGTCGCGGTCGGCCTGGCCATATTTTTGTCTATTCTAAGAATCTTGGTACCGGGTATTCAGCTATGGATGTTTCTATTGCCCGGCTTCGGTATTTCTGTAATAGCCGCCTTTATGGTTCCTGAGTTATTCGTAGGAATCGCCTTCGATGCAGGCGGCGTCGCTTCGGGACCGATGACCGCAACCTTTGCCTTGGCCTTCGTACAGGGCTTATCGCGCGCAGTACCCGGAGCCGATGTCATAGTTGACGGTTTCGGTATGATTGCTATAGTAGCGGCCATGCCTATTTTGTCTTTACAACTACTGGGAATTATTTATAAGCAGCGGACCAAGCATTTAGAAAAAGGAAAACAAAAGGAGTCGTAAGCATGACAGAGAAAAAGCTTCTGAGGGCCTATAAGTTATTACACCTTATTGTTAATGACACCAAGCGCAAGCAGGTGGAAGATGTTATGGAAGAATATTCGGTTCCGATTTCCATGGCATTGCGGGCCAAAGGGACAGTTAAGCGTTCCTGGCTCAAGCACTTGGGTGTCAGAAACCAAGGCAAGCTTCAGTACTATTTTGCTCTGCCGGAAGAAAAGGCAGACGCCATGCTGGATGTTCTGAAAGAACGTTTACATCTGGGAAATCCCGGTCAGGGAATCGCTTATTTGAAACCACTGTTATTCGGCATCACACCTTTAGAAGCTTTCGATGACCAAGAACTTCAAGATATTTGCAAAGAGCTATGCCGTGAGGAGGGCATTATGTATAAGAAAATTAGTGTCATTGTAGATTTGGGCCTGGCAGACGAAGTTATTGAAGCAGCCAGACAAGGCGGCGCCAGAGGCGGCACCATTTTACACGGACACGGATCGGCGACCGAAGAACATGCCAAGCTTTTCGGCTTTGAAATTGTCCCGGAAAAAGAACTGGTCATTATTCTGACACCCAATCAATATCTGGAACCGGTCATTAAATCTATTAACGATAAGATTAAGTTGGACCAATCCGGTAACGGCATCTTATATGTGGAGGACGTTGAGTCTACCGTAGGCCTTTACGAGGGCTAAAAAATCTCGTCTGTTACAAAGCCCTCGCCGGCAACTTCTCTTACATCCGAAACAATCATAAAGGCACTGGGGTCGGCATCGTGCACCAGGCGTTTAAGGTCCGGAATTTCTTTGGCCGAAACAACGATGAAAAGGACTTCCTTATAAGAAGCTGTGTACTTACCTTGCCCCTTAAGCCCCGTTACGCCACGATTCATGGTCTCGAGGATGCTCTTGGCTATTACTTCCGCTTGGTCCGATATAATGTAGCAGGCTTGGGCAGATGCCTTGTTACCTAACAGAACTTGATCGGTAAGCTTAGCTCCCACATATAGAGCTACCAGAGAATAAAGCGCTGACATGATATCCGGCTGACCTTTTAGCACACTCAGTGTGGTGACGTAGATAGCGATGACGATCATATCCAGTACGAAAATAAAGGTACCGATACTAAGATGGGGAAAGGATTTCTTGGCCACAAATGCCAGGATGTCTGTCCCTCCTGTTGTGTAATGACCGAAGAAAATCACACCTAAACCCAACCCAAACAAAACACCGCCAAACAAAGCCAGCACCAAGCGATCGGTGTGGCCTCCGATGTTCAAAGGTCCGATGATGGCCTGAAACCAATCACGGGTTAACCAGGCTGTAAAGTCAATCATGAAAGAGAATACGACGGTGCCGATTATTGACCGGTAGACCATCTTAAAGCCGAAAACCTTCCAGCCCATCAGTAAGAGAGGTACATTCAGCAGCATGGACATCATACCCAGACTAATGATGGAATTCTCACCGATCATCAGATAAAAAGACTGGGCTAAACCTGAGATGCCTCCCATATTGAAGCCTGACGGTATGTAAAAAACATTAATGGCAATACCGGCGATAAGGCAGCCTAACAACAAAAAAAGGAAATCTTTAACTTCCTTCCCTATCCTACTCTCAATCCATTTTTCCAAGGTTAAAATCCCTTTCTAAGCCTATTGATTTGTGCTAAAGTCATAACGAATATATTCTACCACGGAGGCAAAAAATGAAAAAACCAATTTTAGTAATTATGGCTGCAGGTATGGGAAGTCGCTACGGCGGTTTAAAGCAGATTGATCCGATCGGCCCTTCAGGTGAAGTGATTTTGGATTACTCTGTTTTCGATGCAAAGAGAGCCGGTTTTGAGACGGTTGTTTTTGTTATTAAGGATGCAATCGCTGAGCAGTTTAAAAAAGAAGTCGGTGACCGTGTTGCCCGCCATATGGACGTGCGCTATGCCTATCAGGAATTAGACAAGTTGCCTGAAGGCTATTCTATTCCCGAAGGCCGTGAGAAACCCTGGGGAACATCTCATGCTATCCTTTGTGCCGCCGATGTTATTGATGCACCCTTTGCCGTTATTAATGCCGACGATTTCTACGGCAGAGATGCCTTTAAGACCATCTACGATTTCTTAAGTACCGAGCACGATCAGAAAGAACTTCTCCACATGGCCATGGTAGGTTATCTTCTGAAGAACACCGTTTCCGAGAACGGTTATGTTTCCAGAGGTATTTGCCAGGTAAATGACAAATCCGAATTAATCAACGTTGATGAGAGAAAACAGATTGAGATTTTGGAAGACGGCATCTACTTTACCTTGGATAAGGGTGAGACCTATGAGCCCTTGAATGATGACGATATTGTCTCCATGAATCTCTGGGGCTTCCCTGTTGAGTTCTTGGAAGTTTTAGCCCAAAACTTCCCCGCTTTCTTAGATCAGACCGCTGAAGAAGACCCGCTCAAGGGTGAATACCTCTTGCCTGACGTGGTTAAGGCCCTCTTGGCTGATAATAAGGCTGTTGTAGATGTCTTGAAATCCGATTCTAAATGGTACGGAATTACCTATCACGAAGACAAGGCTGAAGTCGTCCAGGCCATCCAAGACATGGTAGACCGAGGCGAATATCCCGAAAAACTCTGGTCTTAAGATTGGATACGGAAATCAAGGAGGTTTCTGATTAGGGTTCCAGGGCCTCGAAGCCTTTACTCTTAACGATAGAGCCATCCATCTTCAGCCATAAGGCTTCAGTATCTTCTAATGAATCAATAAGCTTTTGCCCCTCTTCTAAGTCCATGTTGAATAGTGCCGTAGAAAGGCCGTCCGCTAGGGCTGAGGAGGGGCATACTATACTGACCATCAGATAGCGATATTCCGGAAACAAACTATCCGGATCGATAATATGGTGGTACTTCTTCCCTTCATAGATAAAATAACGTTGATAAAGGCCGGACGTTACGACGGCTCCCGGTCCCACTCTTACCCGGTCTGTATAAGCACCGCTTTTTCCGGTTTCTTCTACGGGGTTATCAATACCGATTGTCCACAGCCCCTCTTCACCGTTTTTATAGCCCACAGTTCGGATATTGCCACCGATATTTAGTAATATTCCGCTATAGCCCAGCTCTTCTAATTTTTGGGCAATCCTCTCTGTGGCATAACCCTTGGCAATAGCGCCAACATCCAGGCGCATGGCGGGATCTGTAAGCTCTACAGTTTTATTCTCCTTATCGATAAGGAGATTTTTTATGTCCGTGTGTCGGTTAGCCTTTTTTAATGCATCCAAATTGGGTAAGCGGGCCTTGTCCGGATTTTCTTTGGCCTCTTCCCTATGGTCGTGCCAAATCTTCAGGACAGAGCCCATGGCAATGTTGACCTTACCGTGACTAAGCTCGTAAACTTGCTTAGAGAAAGTCAGCATATCTATAATTTTTTCATCCACTTCTTGAGGGCCCTGTCCTGCTTTGTTGTTTAGGTCATAGATATTTACCATACCGTGGTAAGAATGATAGATATCGTAGAGCTCATGGTAGGTCTTCAGGTCTTCTTCAATCAATTTCTTAACTTCATTGAAGCTGTCCAAGTCCATGCCGTATACCTTGATTTCACTTACGGTATCAAAATAGGTGAAAAACTGAGCCGAATAGTTTTGCTTCTTCGGTTTAGAGGCCGTTTGGCACGAGGTTAACAAGATGGCCCCGATTAAGAGCAGGCTAAGAGAAGCTTTTTTTAGATAAGAGATATATTTCACAAACATGGCGCATATTTTACCTTAAAAGCTTCTGGATGACCTTGGTCATTTCTTCCATTTTCTCTTCCATGTCGTCCGGATCTTGTTTGGCCAAGCTGTCCATAACACAGGAATGGAGGTGGGCACTAAGGACATCTCCGTTAACTCCTTTTAGCGCTTGTGTCACTGCCAGGAGCTGGTTGGAGATATCCATACAATACCGGTCTTCCTCCATCATGCGGATAATGCCTTCTATTTGACCCTTAATAATATTCATTTTGCGGATGGTTTTAGCCTGATCTGCCTGCATATTACTGAATCTCCTTCTTACCGAAATTCCTAAGTCTCAGAGCATTTAGAACGACGAAGGTCGAGCTGATACTCATGGCCAAAGCGGCCAGCATGGGGTTTAAGCTGATGTTCCAAATTGGATACAGGATACCGCCCGCAACAGGGATTAAAAGAATGTTGTAGATAAAGGCCCAGAAGAGGTTCTCTTTAATAATTCTTACCGTTCTCTGCGACAGACGGAAGGCCTTATAAACATCCATCAGGTCTGATTTTATAAGGACCAGGTCGGCCGAATCCATGGCAATGTCAGTACCGGCACCTAATGCAATACCGATATCGGCCCTTTTTAAAGCAGGCGCATCGTTTACACCGTCGCCTACCATGGCCACTTTTTTACCCTGAGCTTGAAGATCTTCTATGACTTGATGCTTGTCCTGAGGCAAAACATCGGCCCGGTAATGATCCAGACCTAGTTCGTCGGCCATAGCACTTGCCGTATTCTCATTATCACCGGTTAACATCATGATGTCTAAGCCGGCTTTATGTAAGGCTTCAATGGCTTTTGCACTGGTTTTCTTGGGTTCGTCTCTGGCTGCGATAAGGCCTATTAATCGGCCGTCATAGGCAAAGTACATAGGGGTTTTGCCGGCATCGGCCAGACTGTGAGTTGCCTCTTCCTGAGCGGAAATATCAATACCAAAGGCCGTCATAAGCTTGCTATTACCGCCCAAAATGGTTTTAGAATCCAGTAGGGCCGATACACCTTTACCCGGATGTGACTTGAAGTCCTCGATTGCTCGAAGAATCGTTCCGTCTTCTTTGGCCTTTTCTAAAATAGCGAAGGCCAAAGGCTGTTCAGAGTGTTGCTCTAAACTAGCTGCCAGGCTAAGAATCTCTTGTGGGTCATAGTCTCCTAAAGGAATAATATCGGTTACAACAGGCTTCCCTTCTGTGATGGTTCCCGTCTTATCTAAAACCAGGGTATCTACTTCATGAAGAACTTCCAGAGCTTCGGCATTTTTAAATAAGATACCGTTTTCAGCCCCCTTACCTGATCCGACCATGATGGCAACCGGTGTGGCCAGGCCCAAGGCACAGGGGCAAGAAATAACCAGGACCGTAATGGCCAGTCTCAAAGAAAACTCAAAACCGGCTCCGCTAATAAACCAAATGGCAAAGACAACTAAGGCGATAGCGATAACCACCGGAACAAATACCCCCGCAATCTTATCGGCCAAACGCTGGATGGGGGCCTTACTGACATTGGCATCTTCTACCAAAGCAATAATCTGAGAAATAGTGGTATCCTCGCCCACCTGGCTGGCCTCAAATAAGATTGTACCGGTTTGATTCAATGTTGAAGAGATAACTCGGTCTCCGGGGGCTTTGGCCACGGGGATGGACTCACCTGTAATGGAGGCCTGGTCAATAGAGGTCTCTCCTTCCAAAATCTTGCCGTCTACCGGAATAATTTCACCGGGTTTAATACGGATTTTATCACCAACCCGCACTTCCTCTAAAGGTAGCCAGAACTCCTTATCATCACGCACAACCCTTGCTTGGGCGGGCCTTAGGCTTAGTAATTTCTTAAGTGAATCAGTTGTCTTGGATTTAGACCGGCTCTCCATGTATTTGCCGATAGTAATCAAAGTCAAAATCATGGCCGCCGATTCAAAATAGAGATCGTGTCGGTATAAGTCGACACGTTGCGGTAAAGCAAAGCCTAAACCGTAAATAATCTGATAAAGAGCAAATATACCGTAGGCTAAAGATGCACCTGCACCCACGGCAATGAGTGAATCCATGTTAGGATGGCCCTTAAATAGCGAGCCGAAGCCCCGTGTGAAGTAAGGCCGGTTGGCCCAAATGATGGGTATAGTTAAAAGGAGCTGAGTCAATGCGAAAGCCCCGGCTCCTTCTCTACCTTGCATAAAGAAAGGTAAGGGTGCCCCCCACATGGAAAACATAGCGACATACATCAACACGAGAAGCAGGGGGACAGAAATAAAAAGTCTTCTCTTTAAATCCTCAGCCTCACGGACGAAAGGATCTATGTCTTCAGCCTGCGAATCTAGTTTTTTTTTGACTCGTCTTCGATAAGCGAAGCACTATAACCGACATCGGTGACTTCTTGACTAATCGTCGCTGAATCCAGCTTGGCTTCGTCATAGGTCACGTCCATTAAACCGGTCATAAGATTTACACTGACCTCATCTACACCGTCTAACTTAGCGACTGTCTTCTCTACGGCATTCTGGCATGCCGCACAACTCATACCATCTACTTTAAAACGTTGTTTAATCATACCCAACCTCGTTCATTAACTTTTTCTATATAATACCCCCACGGGGTATAGGCATCGTAACCTGAGTAACATATTTACATATTATCGATATTTTAAAAATAAGGATGATTTAGTTGTCCTTTACATAGCTATTTTGGTTCAAGACTATTACAGCCATATAGATTTGGCCAAAACTTTATTAACACCGCAATTTTGTGAGCTCTATGTGAACTTCTGGAAGTCTAATGCCGACTTCTTTAAGAAAGTTTTATTAACCGAATCAATCGAACTTCGTGTCAATGTGATTACGACCGTCCATAAGAAAATCGCTCCTCTTATCATTGAACAAATAAGAGAAGCGATTGGCCCCGTCGAAAACTTGGAATTTATGGTCTATTTCTTCCTAGGCGGTTTATCGCTGCCTTAATAAAACTGGTCTTCTGGCCGGTATTGATTCGTATTTCCGGGATTAAAGCCGAACATCATCTGCTTGTAG
Source organism: Oscillospiraceae bacterium (assembly GCA_029983685.1). Classification (GTDB taxonomy): domain Bacteria; phylum Bacillota; class Clostridia; order Saccharofermentanales; family Fastidiosipilaceae; genus JASBZA01. The sequence goes on from JASBZA010000001.1 coordinate 196,562, forward strand.
ACTTTTTGCGTCCTGATGGTTCCCATATAATGCATTTTTTCGCTACGCTTGCCATAGGAAGGCACCTGGGGCATAAAACCGTATTCCATCTCCATGCCCTTCAGGGCAGCCATAATTTCCATATTACCTATAGCACAACCGATAGCGGCCTCTTGCATGTAAGAACGCTGTGGAGAACGAAACAACCTCGACGGCTTCATAAAGAGGTGAATCATATCATTGCCAACCGGAAAAAAGCGCCAGGGCTGAGCATTGTACTCGGAAGGTGCCAAGCGCCCCGCATCCATCAAGGATAAAAGATCATTTTGAGGTAACTTACCGCCCGGTGTAAGAATCAGATGTTGAAGCTTGGCTTTGGACTTAGGCTTACCTGTTGCCTGCTTACCCTTGCCGGGATAACCCAAGGCCAAAACAATGGGTAAGAGTGACTCCTCACCGGTCAGCTCCTCGGACCTAAGAGGATCTTCTTCGAAAACAAACTCATCTTCCTGCAAGGTTTCCAAGACAAATCCGGACTGCCAAACCGATCCCAAGCCCTTAGAAGTGAGCCAAATAGAAGCATGTTGGCCGTAATAGCCGACGTTCATTAATTGATACAAAGCTAAGTTTCCTTTGAAAACCAGATAGAGCGGAGCATGTATCATCTGAGGACCCTGGTTAGGAAAATAATCCAGCAGGTCTTCAAACGACAACAACTCGATGGCAATATCGGCTTCCGGCAGCAAGACCGGTACATTATTCAGATAGTTTAAAAGGTCCACCTGAATCCTGTTTCCCGGAACTTGCATGGTATAGGACCGCACCGATCGGCGCTTTCTTAAAGCATCAAATAATTCCATGATACTTTACCCTAAAACGAGATGTCCGAAAAACGCAGGCTGGTGAAAGTCCGGCTGAGCCGTTTCAATAGGTGCCCAGGTATAGAAATGAGGCACCGGCGTAAGATCCCCGCATTTATAAAAGTTAGCTCTTATACGTTGCCCCGGACGAAGAGGCTTAAAGTCCTTATCCGTTAATTTTATTTCCGGCCAAAATTGAGCCAAAAAGCTAAGCGGTATTTCTATAAATAAACCCCAATCGTAAGCAAAATCGAGATTATTTAAAGAACTTTCGCCTACTTTAATCGGGAGAATTTTAAGATCAGAGACTTCTTCGGCCGTAAGATGCTTACGCCCTTTCCTCTGCTCTCCTAAGCCTACATGAGGTGTTCCCAGGGCATTCGACTCGATATTCAAATAAAGAGGGCTATCGGGATTAAATGATAGAAAACATTCCAAGCAAGAATCCTGACAGACCGATCCCTGGAATTCCGATACTTCCTTCCTGGGAGATTTCTCGTATTCCCCACTCGTTAAAAGCAATAGGTAAAAATGTTCGTCATCATATAAAAGATAGAAACGTGATTCGGGCTTATAGGCATAGGGTCCCCAGTTCTCCACATTCATCTTCCCCATATTGGCTAAAGACCAGTCTATAGCACGGAAAACATCTACCGTATCAGAAGCGGTCTCCATAGGATTTACTCGATTAATTGTTTTATGTAGCAACATATTTTCCTCATGTTTAATTCAAGCTAAGATTTTATTTTGTGCCTGTTTATTATAGCCAAGAGACGTATAATTATCCACAGAACTAAAATGAAATGGAGCTAAAACATGCAAGAAAAAATCCTGCAAGACAATACTGATGTGATGATTAAAACCCTGGCCAAATTAGTTGAAATACGAAGTGAAAAAGCAGATCCCGAACCAGGAAAACCTTTCGGACCCGGCCCTTACGAGGCCCTGGAAGCTTTTATTGAAGAAGCAGCTCGACTGGGCTTTAGGACCGGACGTTCGGATGGCTACGCAGCTTGGCTTGAGTTCGGGCCGGAGGATAAAGACATGGTCGGAGCGGTTTGCCACTTAGACGTGGTGCCTGCCCAGGGTTGGGAGGACGCCTATCAATTTGAAGTCCAAGACAACCGACTAATCGGTCGCGGAAGCATGGATGATAAGGGCCCTGCCGTAGCTGTACTCTATGCCATGAAAGAATTGATGGACGAAGTCGAGTCGGGCCAAAGACCTAACCCTGCTTCACGTATCCGCCTTATCTTAGGAGCTGATGAAGAATCCGGTTCTCAGTGTATGGCTCACTATGTTAAGCATGAAGAAATTCCTCTAGCAGCCTTCACTGCCGATGCCGATTTCCCGGTTATTCACGGTGAAAAAGGACTTTTGACCTTTACGCTACACTATGCCGGTCCTGCTGCCGAAGCTAAAGCCGGAGCTTTGGCCAACGTTGAAGCCGGAACTAGGTCCAATGTTATTCCGGGCGAAGCCGTCTTCTCTATTTATAACGAACAATTAGACTTAGAGAAAAAAGAAATCCTTGGCAAGATGGGGCACGCTTCAATGCCTCAATTAGCTGAAAATGCAATACAAAAAGGTTTGGTCCAGTGCTTTGAAAAGAATCCGGGTGACCCTTTCTTAGCGGAGTTTATGGATATTATCGGTGCGGATTATTCGGGTGAGAAACTCGGTATTGCCGGTGCGGATGACTTGTCCGGTCCTTTAACCTCTAACTTGGGTATCATACACTATGAGGCTCAAAATGGCCAAGGCAAAGGTGAGTTTGTCATTAATGTGCGCTATCCGGTCACTTGGGCCTTTGACTCTATTAAGGAAAAATTAGAAAGAAAATTAAAAGGCAGCCATTTCAGCCTCGAAAGCATCTATTATACGGAGCCGCTCTATGTGCCTGAGGAAGATTCTTTGGTCAGTATCTTGATGGATGCATATAAGCGTGTGACCGGCCGAAGCGAAAAGCCTCTGGTAATCGGCGGCGGCACCTATGCCAGGTCTATCCCCAATACTTTGGCCTTCGGACCTTGCTTCCCGGAAGATGAGAATCTCTGTCATCAAAAGGGTGAATATATTACAATGGAAACCCTGTGCCAAGCCAAAGCTATTTATAAAGAAGCTTTATGGGACTTGGCTCAAAGCTATGGCAATAAGGAGTAAACATGAATTTTGCAGAGATTTTAAGACACATCCCGGATTTCCCCGAAGAAGGTATTGATTTCATTGACATCACGACCGTCTTACAGGATCCGGAAGCTTTTACCGCCCTCATCAATGCTATGAAGGACCAGGTAGAAGAACTAAAACCCGAGCTCGTTGTAGGAGCCGAATCCAGAGGCTTTATTTTGGGAGCACCTTTGGCCTATGCTTTGGGCGTAGGTTTCGTGCCGGTGCGTAAGCCCGGGCGCTTGCCCCACGATACCATTTCCGAGGACTATGCCTTAGAGTACGGGACCAACTCCCTGGAGATTCATACCGACTCCATAAAAAAAGGCCAAAGAGTTCTCATCGTTGACGATCTTCTGGCTACAGGCGGAACCGCCCAGGCATCGTGTAAGCTGGTTGAGAAATTAGGCGGTCAAGTAGTCGGTCTGTCCTTCTTCGTTGAATTAAAAGACCTTAACGGCCGAGATAAGCTGGGTAATTATCCGGTAAATGTCTTGGTATCACTTTAATCCGAAAATAGAATAAAAAATTGAGTTGTTAGACATGAAGAGGCCCTTTCTATTATCGAAAGGGTCATTTTTGATCAAAAAAATTCTTAGACCCCGGCCGAACGCAAGGCTCGATTCTTCTCAAAAAAATTTCCGTAGCCTTCAACAAAGCTTTGCTGATCTCTATCCTTTAGCTCAAAGCGCACATCCATGGTGTGGAAGATGCGGTTGATTCTGGCCATGACTTCCTTACGTGTAATAATACCGACAAACTTGGCGTCACTGTCTACAACACAGACAAAGTTGGAGTCTTGCAGTTTCCGCAGTAAGACTTCCATATCGACATCGTCCGGTACGATACCTACCTCTTCTTCTAAAATATCGCCCACCTTCATATCGGCAATGGCATCAAGATTATAGCCGGTATTGGTCATGGCATGCTTTATAATGGTCCGCATAGTTAAAGCTCCCCTGACATGGTCTTCATCATCCAAGACGGGGAGCTTGGTAAAACTGGTACTAAGTATTAACATGGCATGTTGAACCTGGTGTTCAACGCGCAAGACGGCAACGTCTTGCGCTGGGATTATGAGGTCTTCCTTGTTCTCAAAAAACATGGCTTCAATCCTCTGTGGAATCATTTATGTCCTCCTTCCCCGTGTGGGGTTCTTTCTTCTATTTGCATTATAACAATAAATTGAGATTTATTGAGACAATTCTATGTGCAATTGTTACATAAGTATGACTTTCTCTTAAACACTCTTGTTTGACTTATATCTACGGCAAATTATATATTATAGTCAAGAACAAAGCTCTTAAGGAGGCCTCTATGGAAAGTCTGAATCCCATGTTTAATAGTAAGCATTCTAAGCCCCGTTTTATTACCATCGGTGAGATTATGCTGCGCTTGACGCCGCCGGATTTTCGTAAAATACGTATGGCCAATACCTTCGAAGTTAGCTACGGAGGTTCGGAAGCCAACATTGCCCTATCTTTGGCCAACTTAGGAATTGATTCTACTTTCTTTAGCGTGGTTCCGGATAATAGTCTGGGCAAAAGTGCCGTACGCTGGCTTCGCAGCAACGACGTCCATTGTAGTCCCGTCATTCTAAGTTCAGAGCAAGAAACCCCCAGTGAGCGTTTTGGCGTTTATTACTACGAAGCAGGCTTCGGTATTCGGGCAGGCAAGGTCATTTACGACCGCAAACACAGTGCTATAACCGAATACGATTTTTCGGACTACGATTTGAAAGCCTTACTAAGGCCGTATAATTGGTTGCACCTTTCGGGTATCACGCCTCCCCTGTCGGCTTCATGCGGTGATTTGGTTTTAGAGGCTATTAAGACGGCCAAAGAATTAGGTATGGTTGTGAGCTTTGACGGCAATTACCGTGAAGCCTTATGGTCTTGGGAAGAAGCCAGAAACTATTGCACCAAGCTTTTACCTTATGTTGACGTTCTGTTCGGTATCGAGCCTTATCATTTATATAAAGACCCCGAGGACCCTTCCAAGGGTGATTGGAAAGATGCTATTCCCCGCCAGCCCAGCCGGGAAGAACAAGAATTTGTCTTTAAGAAGTTTGTTGAATCCTATCCCAATATTCAAGTCATAGCTCGTCATGTACGCTATACCCACAGTGGCAGCGAAAACTCCCTTATGGCTTATATGTGGTATCAGGGAAAAACGTATGAGTCTAAGCTCTTACGGTTTAATATCTTAGACCGAATCGGAGGCGGGGATGCTTTTGCTTCAGGCATTATGTACGGTCTAATGAAAAACTATTCTCCTCTGGATACGCTAAATTTCGGCGTGGCCATCAGTGCCATTAAACACACCCTGCACGGAGATGGCAACATTACGGATGACTTGGCTTCTATCCATGACTTAATGGACATGAAATACGATGTAAAGCGTTAATTGTAAAAAAATTAAGAGCCTTAAACGAATTTTTCGATAATACAGATCTTCAAAAGCTTAGGAAAATAAAAAAAAGCAGATATTTTTAAATATCTGCTGTTCTTCTTGGCGGAGAGCAAGGGATTCGAACCCTCGAAACGCTCATCACGTTTACACGATTTCCAGTCGTGCGCCTTCAACCAGCTCAGCCAACTCTCCGTGTCAACTTCACAAGCATGAAGAGGATTTTAGCATAGATGTCTTGGCGGGGCAACCGCAAAATAAAAATAAATAGAATCCCTAGATTCCAAAAGTAAATGCAAGGTAGAAAAAAGAACATTTGCATTTAGTCT
>JASBZA010000002.1 GCA_029983685.1 Oscillospiraceae bacterium
CGTACAGAGGACTTTCACCTCCTGGTTATTACCCATGTCGGGCGTACCAAAAAAGACGGGCCTCGGACATACCGTGGACCCGTCTTGGTTTTAGCACTAGGAGGTGCTAAAAGCTTTAATAGGCTATTTTTTTATAGCTTTGGCAATGGCCAGCAAAATAAGGGCGCCAACTAAAGCCACGATGAAAGACCAAATATTAAAACCGCTAAAACCGGACTTGCCAATTAGGTTCATAACGAAACCGCCGATTAAGGCACCCAAGACACCTACACCGATATTAGCACCTATACCCATAGACTTATCGGTCTTCATAATCACGCTGGCTAGCCAACCGGCTAAACCGCCAACCAAAATCCAAGCAATAATGTTCCACATAAAATATTCCTCCTAACAACTTATGTAGAATTTAGTATAAACCTGATTAATAATAAAGTCTGTATCTTAGATTAGGGACAAATGTGAAACAGTGTGGAGTAAATCTGAAATCCTACTCGTGTATAATAATTTGCATTGCTGATAAACGGAATACTAATAGAAAATAATTTTAAAAAAGTATAAGAAGAGGATAGAGATATATGTTGAATTATCATACACCCGGAGCCTATGAAAAACTGCAAAAAGCCAAGTTCTGGGTTCTGGATTTAGACGGTACGGTACTTTACACCTTAGAAGACCTGGCCAATGCCTGTAATAAAGCCTTAAGTACACATGGCTATCCGGAACGAAGTCTTGATGAAGTCCGGAATTTTATCGGAGATGGCGTGGCACAGCTCATGCGCCGTTCCGCTCCCTTGGACTTGACCGAAAATCAGCAGGTCGAACTTCTGGATACTTTCCGCAAGGTCTACACCGCCCATCTCAGAGACACGACCAAGCCTTATCCCGGCACCCTGGACTTTTTAAATCTGTTAAAAGAAAGACACATCCCTTGTGCCTTAATTACCAACAAGGGTGAAGTTGAGGCAAAAAACTCATGGATTATTTTTTCCCCGGCCTCTTTACCCATGTTCTGGGCCACCTGCCCCACCGTATTCATAAGCCGGACCCGGGCATCTTCCGCGAGGCTTTGGACTTAGCTTCTTTCGAACCGGAGGAAACGGTCTATATAGGTGACTCCGATGTGGACATGGCCTTTGCACACAATGCCGGGGTCTTAGCCCTGGGCGCCAATTGGGGCTATCGAGGCAAAGACTTTCTTATTGAGCACGGTGCTGATATTACAGCAGACAGCTATGAGGATTTATTAGAACTCTACTAAAAGCAAGCTCTGGACCTTGTTTAGCCAGAAAATAGATTGGTATAAAAAAATACGCTTCTAAATCTGTATAATATAAACTGGAGAAGATGAAAATAAAAATGAAGTTAAAATATAAAAAAGCCAAGCACAAACGCTACCATTCTTTGACACAAAAAATGATTGTTATAATCATCAGTAGCACACTGCTTTCAACCCTTGTCTTTATTACAATTTTTTATTTTTTCTCTAGAAATCAAGCCATTGAAAATAACATCATCGAAACAGAAAAAGCGTTGAAAATCTCCACACAAAACATGGACTATTATCTGAAAAATTCAATTGATGGCGCAAGAAGTATATACTTACATCCTGATATCTTGGCCCTGCTAGCTAAAAGAGAAAAAGGCAACTTTACAAGTGAAGAACTTGAACACATTGAACGATATCTTTCCTCTATTTATTACTCCAATACCTCATCAGTACAAATTCATCTTATGGCATTTCGAAGCAACCAATCTTTTTTGTTCAGGGCAAAAAATATGCAATTTTCACATAGGACAAAGAATTATTTTGAAGGAGACTTAAAAAAAGTACCTGCTCTCAACACTGTTACTCTCATTCCCACTCATGAGATTGACAGTTATGAGCATATCTTATTTTTTCAAACTCCAGAAGAGAAACAAAATGATGTTTTCACCATCTGTTTTCCAATCTTTAATTTACCTAAAAGCGATGACCCTCTAGGTATGATCGAAATTGATTTCCCAATTTCTTTTTTTAATGAAAATTGCCAATTGCTTTATTCAAAAGGTCAAGAAATGTATATCGTAAATCAAGATAATATCGTCATGGCCGCTTCAAACTCCTGCAAAATTCTATCTAAATCAGAACTGCCATCATCCTCTTTTGCTAAAATTGTCTCCAATGAGACCCGCTATAGTATTGAAGGACAAAATTTATGGGTTGGACAAGTATTAAATTCCAACTATTTTGACTGGATTCTACTAAAAAAAGTCTCTCTACACAGCATTTTAAATGAAACCTTATCACAAATGCTCTTTCTCCTGCTAATAGTCTCATTCAGCATTGTTATTGCAACATTTTTTTCTATTTCTCTTCTAGCTCGCTATACTCAAACGCTAAAAACAATCACCAACTTTATCAATATCTTATCTGAAACGGATGGCTGGGAAGGTGATAATACTATCAGTTCTTCTATTCACTATAAAGAAAATGATGAAATCTTATCGCTTATTACGAGTTTTGATAAAATGTTCAAGCAACTTAACTATCACATAGCTATCCAGTATCAACTAAAGATAGACACATTAAAAGCAAATTTTGACGCCCTGCAAATGCAAATAAATCCACATTTTATTTACAACAGTCTGCAGAGCTTTGCCACCAGAGCACTCGAAAAAAATGACTTGGAACAATACCGTTTAATTTCCTCTTTTGGACAAATGCTACACTATGCGATGGCTACCCAACCTGAACTAGTAACATTGGAGGAAGAAGTCCTTTACTGCAAACGCTATATAAATTTACAACAAATGAGATTTAAAATGGAAGCCGAAATCTCTTATCAAATCAGCCCTGAAACAAAAACATTTCCCCTGCCTAGACTAACTTTACAACCTTTAGTTGAAAATGCGATTATTCATGGAAAAATTTTGCAAAAAACATTTTCCTCCCTTATCCTAACATCTTATATTGCCGATGCTTTTCTATGCATTGAAATTATTGATAATGGGAATGCTATTACGGATATAAAACGGCTTGAAATTGTCACCGCTATAGAAGACATTCGTAAACATTTCATGGAGATCTTTTTGAACCAAAAAACACAAGATAGTATCCTCTTAAATCTTTCTCAATGTAGTTTTACGGAAGAAAGAAAAAAGATTGATAAAAAAAGTTGTCATGCTTTAGGTTTAAAGAATGTGTATCTTCGTTTACTCATCTATTTTGGCCCAGAATGTAGTTTTGATATATACTCAAATAATTATGATGGAACAACTGTTTGTATGAAAATTCCCTTATCCAAAGTTAGTGGACTAAGCGAGGCAAATCAACTCGGTCAAATAGCCTCATGGACCTCCGAGTAGGAGAATCTATGGTCGTTTTAATCATTGATGATGAACCTGATGTAATCAAAGCTTTAAAGTTACTATTGCCCTGGAAACGCATGGGATTTGAACTTGTTCTTTGCGCAACTACCGTTTCTGATGCCCAAAAAATACTGCAAGCACAACATGTTGATATTGTCATTATTGATATGATAATCGGAGATGAATCCGGCTTAAACTTAGCTAAGTATATAGTGGAAAATCAGTCCTCCACACTTTCCCCCTGTAAAATCATAGCTATTTCGGGCTATGAGGATTATTCTTTGGTTCGTGGAATGTTTCTTTATGGCGGGGTTGATTATTTACTTAAACCCATTGAAGAGGAGCAATTGCGCCTAACTGTTGAAAAAGCTATCAATGAAATTAAATCTCAGACTAAAGATCAAAATCTCACAGAATTACTTGAAATAGAGATTCCTATTTACGAAGAAATGCTTTTACAAAACTATTTTAAGCGAGAAGATAACAATATTTTTTATCGTGAGCTTGCAGCAAGAAACTCAATTTTTGCCAATTCGAAAAAAGCATTTCTTCTTTATTCTGATAATTATCTATGCCCTAATAGCTCATTAATAAACGAAAACTCATCGGACTCAGCAACTTTTACTTCCGTATTCCGGGAAGTGCAAAACCTTCATGAATTCCATGACTCTCTTTATGCATGCTCTTATAAAGATAATTCTCTACAAGTTTTTCTTATTTTAATTTATGCCGATTATGAAAATGTTTTGCGTATATTAGAAATCAAATTTCGTAATATAGAGGAGTTAAGTCATCACCCTGTTCTCTGGGGAAAAAGTGATTTTTTCTCACCTGACACCTCTATAAAAAAAGTCTTATTTCAGGCAAAAGCAGCATATTATCTCTCGCCTATATATACCAAGAACACAATAATTCATCCTTTTACTGCTCTCCCTAGCAATTCTATTGAAAAAACAAAGGATGCTTTTGCCTCGCAATTACGTTCCAATCAAGAATCTGACGACTCACTTTATGCCGATATGCTTTTTGGAATAGATGATAAATTAGCAAAAAGCTGCTTAAATTGGACAAAAGAAAATCTTGATGTATATGAAATCACACTTTTTCATATCCAAAAAATAGTAAAACACTTCAATGAATTAGTGCATCAGTGTGACCATCACTTAAGTGAACAATATCCCGATGCATTAAGAGAGTCCAAAATTTTTACCTTATCTCTACAAGACAGTATTTTAACAAAAGACGAGTTACTGCAGAATATTAGTGAAGATATTTTTACTTTTATGCAAAATTACCATGAGAAAGTGCAGTCACTTCGTGATAATAATAATTTAATGCAAGATATAGCACAGTACATAAAAAAACACTATGAAGAAAACTTTGATCAACAGTCATATGCCGATCTCTTCCATATTAATAAGGACTATATGAGCCGTAAATTCAAAGAAGTCCTAGGAATAGGAATGGTTCAATACTTAAACAATATACGCATAAAAAAAGCTAAAGAACTTCTATTTTCTACAGATATGAAAATATTTGAGATTGCTGACAAGGTGGGATATATGGACGAAAAATATTTTACTAAAATATTTAAACGTAACTGTGGTCTTTCTCCTTCTGCGTTCCGTCAAGCATGCGATGCAAATAATAGCGATAACTAAAAAACACAATTGGCAGTGAAACTGTCCAAGCCCCAACTGTAGGAAAAAGAAATGCAATTTGCCCAATATATTGAGGCAGAAATAAAACCGTCATAATTCGTACAATGAGCTGTGCACAGCCGGCCAAAAAAGGATAAATAGCATACCCTAGTGTATGAATAGCGCCACGGTAAAGATACATAGGGGTCATGATTAACATAGATACCGACAAAATACGAATTTGTAACAAGCCCGTCTGAAATGCTTCCTGAAATAAGTTAGATGCACTATTTTTCATCATAAATGGTAATACGTAGGGAGACAAGAAAAAAGTAAACAGAGCCAGTAAGACAGTAATACTTTCTGCAACTAACACTACTTGAAATACGCCTCGTTTAATTCGTTGGTACTGCTTAGCACCTATATTTTGGCCAATGAAAATAGTTGTACCAACTTGAATTGCCATAATGATTGCTTCCAAAAGCGAAAAAATTTTTGTTCCAGCAGAAACACCAGCTGCAAATGCTGCTCCCTGCCTATTCACTTGTGTCTGAACAATTAAACCTCCACAGGCAATAATCATAGAGTTAAAAAACATAGGAAGAGATAAATTACTTACCTCAGCTAAAAGATATGAGTAAAATTGCCAACGCCCTTTCGTATTTTCCAGAATATTTTCACGAAGAAACTGTCTCGCTACAATCAGATTAGCCAAGATTTGTGAGAGTAATGTTGCCACCGCTACACCTGCCACTCCCCATTCAAATACAATAACAAACGTAATATCCAAAATGATATTGGAAAAAGTCGAGCAAATCATCGCGATGGATTGAGCTCCACTCTTTCCCTTAGCCTGAAGCAATGCTGACATGATATTAAAAAGCAGGACAAAAGGCGTATTTGCTGTGAATATGAGCAAATAAATTCTGGCGTCATAATAACTTTCTAAAGGGATATGTAAGGCAAGCAAAATTGGATCAATAAAAAGAATTGGTAAAGCTGTCAGTAAAACAGCAATGACTGTCCCGAGTATAAAACTAAAACAAACCACATCACGATAACCATCTTTAGATTTTGCTCCTATCCGCTTGGACGCTATAATACTAAAAGCATTAGCTAAATCACGACTCAATCCAAGAAGTAGCCACTGTATCCAACCACTGCCACCAACTGCAGCTAAAGCGCTAATGCCAATATATTTGCCAACAATGGTTGCATCCACAAGAGAATAAAACTGTTGGAATAGATTGGCCAATAAAAGTGGCAGGGAAAAAGTAAAGACTCTGGCTATTACATTTCCTTTAGTCATATCAATGTTTTTTCTTTGTAGCATACTGTTTTTCCTTTGTTTTAAAGTAACAAGATAAGAGCCGCCAAAGGCGGCTCTTATCTTGTTACTAAATCAGTACCATTGAAAAGATATTATTTTGCCTTTGATCTTTCCTCTACTAAATGTGCATACGCTTCCGCTGTTGAGCGATAGGCTCTACGATATTCTTCAAAAATATCCAAATTCTCTTCTGTGAAAAATTCAATCCAAACATAGTATACTTCTTTGCCCGGTTTAGCCAATAGACTATGGTCTTTCCCTGCATAGACGAAAGAAAAATCACCTGCTTTTTGAGAACAACTCTCACCTTCTACATCCAAATCAAAATCGGCATTGCCTAAGCAGTAATTCCATTGATGCACATATGCATGTCCTTTTTCATCTGTCCCTTCACCTGTAGCACGGACAACTCCAACCATCAAATGTCCTAATCTAGCAGATGATAAAATATTCCACGACTTAGTATCACCTTTTTTGCATGACTGTGTATAAGGAACACCATCTGTCTGCTTCATGAAGAAAGGTAAATGAAGATGATAATTTTTGTAGTGATTCCAATCCCACTCGTTCATGGGAAAATAAGCTAGAATAAATTCCATATCATCTACCGCACCAACTACATAGCGATAGGCAGCAAATTCAGGTATGTAAAAAGATGGTTCCTCCACCACATGGCACCCTTCTGCTCCTGAGACATATGCTGGTCTGCCATCAAAACATAAAAGTGCAATACGATCACTAGAAAGTTCAGGCTGATATTGGCTCCCTGCTTGCATATTTACACGAAAAAACTCAATACCGGACTCCTCTATTTCAGGATAAGCATCATGAATGGCTAGCTTCGTAACACAAACTCCATTCGTGTAATGAATTTCTTTTTCTCTTGATAAATTATACGGATATGACATATTTACCTCCCGTGACTTATTCCCCATATTTGTGCGTATTCAATTCAACCCAGACGTAATAGACCATCTTGCCCCCAGCAGCATATAGTTGATGATCTAGACCTCCTGGGATGAAATCCCAATCACCAGATTTGCGGTTATAACGCATCATGCTATCATTTTCTTTCTTTCCAACAAAAAGACTGTAATCTGATCCAGGCAATGAATAATTCCACTGATGCACGCTGGGGTGTCCATCTTCATCCGTACCACAGGAATCAAAACCTTGGCAAATACCTGCCGTTAATCTACCTACGCAATCAAATTGTCCACCGATTACAGTTCGCGACTGCATACCCGGACTCTTACAATCATCTTGTTCATATCTAGGACACTGTGCCTCCGTTCTAAACCAAGGCAGCTTTAACCCCGTATCAGCCATGACTTCCCAATCATAGGAATCCATATGAGAACGCACCATAATGAAGTCAATATCTGTCATGGCTTGAATCTGATAAGCACAATTCTTATATGCAGGAATATAGAAGCACAAACCTTTGACACGATGTATTGATTCTTCATCTTTTACAACTGCCTCACCTTCTCCACTAAAAATATAAAGCAGGGTATGTTCCGGATCTGAATCAGGCTTAAGACATGAACCAGCTTTCATATGATAGCGATATGCTCTTACTTCTTCATGTGAACCAGGCAGCATCTCTTCACAGGCAATACCATTTAGATCAATTTCCGGGCAAAAACTGTCTGCATAATAAATCTTTGCTTTCAACTCTTTTTTGTTCATAATGATTATCCTTTCACAAAAATATTACTCAACTAGGTTGATTATTTATAAGCACCTTCTGAATAATCTTTGAAGATTTTCTCAAAATTCTTAGTGAACTCTTCACGACTAATTTCTTTTCCTACAAACAAAGCCCATTGTTTTTCCATATCTGGCCAAATTTCTAAAGGATAGTAAGGACGCAGAGATTCAATACCTTTACCCTCTTTCATAGTAGCAATAACATCCTTAGCCAAATCAGGCATATTATCGGAAATATCAAGACTCACAATTGCCGTAGGGTTACCCATCTTTTCTTGATGCCACTGACGAGCATCTTCTGAGCAACAGATATAGGAGAGGAAATCCTTTGTCGCCTTTACATGATCATCAGTTTTTCCTTCTTTTGTGGCAGCTATAGAAATCGTCTGTAACTGCATCATATTCTCGTCTGGGTTATTGGAACAGGGCAAGAAACCTTGTTTCACGTGACCAATCAAATCGGGATTTGTGTTTTCAATATTAGGTGTTTCCCAGGAACCTTCACCAACAAGCATGGCGCATTCCTCCATGAAAAACGCATTACGGCAAGTCCACTTATCAGTAGCAATTGCACCATCTTGTGCATACTTAATTAAAATTTCATACGTATCTAAAAAATCATTCCATTCTTTATCCTGATCTAAATTTTTATCTTCTCCTTTGCAAAGTTCATCTAGGAAATCTTGACCTTTGTCTTTTTTATTTCCGAGCCATGTTGGTCCAACCCAATTAACTAAATTTAGCGAGGTTTCTGCCCATTGATGCATGAAAGGTTTAATTCCAGCGGCAGTCAATTCTTCACAATATTTAGCAAGTTCATCACGTGTCTGAGGAATTTCCGTACGGCCCATTTGCTTCAGATAATTTAAATTATATAGAATACCTGTTCCCTCTACATAAACGGGCACAATACACATTCCAAATTCGGTGGTTCCTAATTTTTTCTGTTCATCAGTCAACAAATCATATACAGGACAATCTGTGCTTAAATCTGCTAAATACTGATGCCAGGGTTTGTTTTCCGGTCCGTACTGCATACCGATGATATCTGGCAATTCACCTGAACTTAGCGCCGCTTTCAATAAATCGGGATATTTATCCGAACTCGGGAAACTTGCATCAATTTCTTGGATATTAGGATGTGCCTCCTTATACTTATCAATCAAAACATCAAAGTTATCTGTCCACTGACCCAAAGCAATCATGACCGAAAGGGATTCCGGTCCAGCAGTAGCTGAGTCTTCTCCTGACGATTGGGACTCACTCGTATCGGTCACTTTTTCACCTGACACCTTTTGCTCAGTCCCTGGCTTCTTCTCCGAATTTTCTTCACTCGAATTCTTGGTTGTTTCGCCGCCGTTACAAGCAATCAGCGATAATCCCATTGTAAGC
Organism: Oscillospiraceae bacterium; assembly: GCA_029983685.1. Classification (GTDB taxonomy): domain Bacteria; phylum Bacillota; class Clostridia; order Saccharofermentanales; family Fastidiosipilaceae; genus JASBZA01. The sequence goes on from JASBZA010000002.1 coordinate 9,424, forward strand.
GTCAGCAAAATAGCAGCAATTTTTTTCATTTCTTTTCCTCCTTCGTTTTTTACAATATGTTTTTAACCTTTAACTGCTCCTTCAGTTGCACCATGTAAAACCTGCTTTTGTGCAATCAAAAAGAACAGAAACATCGGTAACATAGACAATGTGACCGCAGCTACAGCAGTATTCCATGAAAATAGTGCTTCATTAAAGAGGGACTGCATAGCAATCTGAATTGTACGCAGATCTTTTTTAGTCAAAATAAACTGTGTCATTAGGTAATCGTTCCAGTAATGCAATACATTGAGGGAGGCAATGGTAAAAATAGTGCCTTTTATGAGTGGAAAGACAATGCGCCAATATAATCCTAACATCCCGCAGCCATCAATAATAGCTGCTTCTTCAATTTCTAAAGGAACCGCTTTTACTGCGCCACTTGTTAGAAACATTGCCATTGGTATAGTGAACGCCCAGAAACTAACAACGATACCAGTATATGTATTTCCTAAATTAAATAAACCAATCATTGTCGCGAACGTAATCATGATACACTGGAAAGGTACACTCATGCCGCTTAAAAATAAGACATTCCATATGCGTGTAAAAACATTATCATGACGTGCAATCCAGTAACCCGTCATACCAGCAAAAATAACACAACCTATTACAGAAAAAACAGTAACAATAAAAGTATTTTTTAATACAACAGGGTAGTGTAAACGTCGCCACGCATCTTGAAAATTTTTTAAATTGGGATTTTTTGGAAAAGCCACAACACTATCCGCTATTTCTTTGGCCGATTTAAAAGAATTCATAACCGTCAGAAAAATTGGTACAAGAATCAAAAGAACACTGACTACAACAAAAACCGTGCGCACAATTAAAAATATTCGTTCTTTTTGCTTGGTATTGTCCAAAATCATTGTTGTACCTCCTTACGCGAAGTCAACTTTACCTGAGTAAGTGATATAGCAATAATAATTAAAACGAAAATCATAGATTTGGCTGCTCCAAAGGCCATCTGGTTACTTTTAAATGCGGTAGCATAAATATTCATCGTAACACCTTCAGAAGATCGAAACGGATTACCATTTGTCAACGAAATATTAGTATCGTAAAGCAGCATAGCCCAATTAATTGCAATAAAAAGACAACGGGTAATTGATGGCATCATCAAGGGAATAATAACCCGAAATAAAATCTGAAAACCATTAGCGCCATCTATTCTAGCCGCTTCTATATATGTGTTCTCTAAAGCAGAAAAACCGGCATTATAAATTACCATCAGGTAACCAGAAAGACTCCAGACCATAACAATAACTAATGCCCAGAAAGACGAACTTGTTGTCGTGAACCAAGGTTGTGAAAACCAACTTATACCAGACCACTCTCCAAACTGGACAAAAACCTCTTGAAAAATAAAGCGCCACAAATAACCTAGAACAACGCCACCTAAAATTCTTGGTAAGTAAATTAAAGCTCTCCACATATTACGTAAAGGAATATCTTTAGAAAGTAGGTATGCCCAAATAAAACCAATAAGATTAGCAAAAAGTACAACATAAAAGGAAAATTTTAAGGTAAACACCATAGAGTACCAATAATCTTTATCCTTTAATACTCTTCCATACTGATACAGACCCTGAAAAGAAAATTCTTGATTAATACCATTCCAATCTGTAAAGGAATAGAAAATTTCCTGTATTAAGGGAATTAGAAAAAGAAAAGTAAAGAAAATAATGGACGGCCCCATAAAAATACAATAATTTAATATGTTTTTTCCTGTAAATTTCAAATTTCTGTGACGACTTCGTTCAATATTCATAGAATCTATTTCCCTTGTCTTTCTCTGATCTTTACTTTTATCTTTTTAACTATATTAGCTAAATAAAAAAATCAGTTAGTGCATTTTTTTGATGTTTTACTCACTTATTTTGTCTTTTTAAGATAAGTATGCTCTTCTATTATTCATTCTGTACATTTTAAATTATTCTAAATAGACTTGTCCTTGACCTCTCTCTAGGCTTTTAATAATATAGTTGCTCAAGCAACTAATTTATGAAATAGGGAGATTGTTTCTTTATGGAACGCATAATGAAATACATTAACCGGGTCTATCGAGCTTCTATTATTGATCGGGCTGAGGCTTTCGAAGATGAAGACCTTTTCGGTACCCAGTTAAGCTATATCCTCCAGGTCGTGCGTAATCCGGGCCTATCTCAGGATGCTTTGGCCAGAAGTCTCTTCGTCAACAAAAGTTCGGTGACCAGGCAAATCAAAAGCTTGGAAAAGACAGGCTATGTAAGGCGTGAAGTCGACGAAACAGACCGGCGGGCTAAGAAAATTTACCCGACTGACCGGGCTTTGGCCGTCTACCCTGAAATTATGGCTTACCTGGAACAGTGGAACGATGAGCTTACAGGAGATTTATCCCCGGAAGAACAAGACGAGCTCCTCTATTGGGTTCGCTATTTGGCCCGTAAAGCCACCGATTTGCAAATACAACATGCCTTAGAAAGGCAGGAAAATTCGCCATGCTAAAAGACTATGTTAAGCCTATGACCGGCCGCATTATCGTCAACGCCATTATCAAGATGACCGGGACCATGCTGGAAGTCATACTGCCCTATATATTGGCTCATATTTTAAACAAAATAGTCCCTATTCGGCAGGAAAAGCTTATTCTTATGTGGGGGCTTCTCATGGTGGTCTGTTCTGTAGCTGCCTGGATTTTGAATATTACGGCCAACCGTATGGCCTCCAAGACCGCTGCTACCGCTATTCAAAACATCCGCCAAGACCTTTTCGAACGTTCCATGGCCTTATCGGCCAGGCAACTCGACCGCTTCAGTGTCGCATCTTTGGAATCGCGCTTGACCTCCGATACCTATGTTATACACCGCTTTTTGGGCGCGACACTTCGCATGGGTATAAGGTCGGTCATGCTTTTTCTGGGCGGGGTCATTTTCTCTTTCCTCCTGGATTGGCGCCTGGCTTTAGTCCTGATCCTTTTAATTCCGCCGCTTTTTTATGTCCTTCGCCATGTCTTTAATAAAGTCCATCCGCTCTTTCATGAGGTCCAATACCGTATGGACAATATGGTCCAGATCATTAGAGAGAACATTAAAGGCATTCGGGTCATCAAAGCTTTGGATAAAACAGAACACGAAAAGAGCCGTTTCGCCGAGGCCAACAATCAGACCAAAGAGGCCGAGATTGACGCCCGAGACCACATGGCCGTCATGTCTCCTGCTGTCAACATCCTCCTCTATACCGGTTTAGGCCTGGTCATCTTGCTAGGTGCGCTTTTAGTCAATCGAGGGCTCAGCCAAGTCGGGACCATCATGGCTTTTATGTCCTACTTCATCCAAATCACCAACTCCATCATGTCTTTGAACCGCATGTTTAATATTTACAGTAGGGCTAATACTTCTGCCGAACGGATTGAAGAAGTCTTGCAGACACCTCCGGACAAAAATCAAAAAATTGACCCCGATACACTGATGGACCTGCCCGTACCCGATCCTAATATCCCGGAGGTGGAATTTAAGCATGTATCCTTCAGTTATTTAGGTAAGCACAAAGATTTACAGGATGTCTCTTTCAAGCTTTACCCCGGCCAAAGTCTGGGTATCATGGGGGCAACCGGATCCGGTAAATCTACGGTGGCCCGTCTTCTCCTAAGACAATACGACGTCAACCGAGGAGAAATCTTAGTGCGGGGCATCAATATCCAAAACCTCCGCCCATCAGATTTAAAAGAGCTTTTCGGCATTGTCAATCAAAACGACTTTCTCTTTCACGGAACGGTTCGTCAAAATATCGACTTCGGCCGCAGCCTGACCGACGAAGAATTAATTGAAGCAACCCACCATGCTCAAGCGGCCCAATTCCTCGACAGTAAGGAAGGCGGTTTGGACTTTGAATTGGCGTCCAAGGGCGTCAACCTGTCCGGTGGCCAAAAACAACGCCTGTACTTAAGCCGTGCCTTGGCCGGTGAGCCCGAGATTTTAATCCTGGACGATTCATCGTCCGCCCTGGACTTCGAAACCGATAGGCGCCTGCGCCATACCTTGGCCCAAGACTACGGACGGACAACGACTTTTATCATCGCTCAACGCATCAGCTCTGTGAAAGATTGTGATCAAATCCTGCTCTTGGAAGACGGACGGATGCTGGCCTTGGGGGACCACAAAACATTGGTCCAAACCTGCTCGCCTTACCGCGATATCGCCCGAATTCAAATGGGTGAAGACCAGGTTTCTAAACCAAGACCTGAAAGCACTAGGGAGGACGCTTAATATGAGTAACACAAGTTCCATCGTGGAAGAAAGAAGATCAAAACCCAAAGACTATAAAAAAGTATTCCGAGGTCTTGCCAAATACATGTCTGCCGAATGGCCCCTCTTACTCTTGGCCCTAGCCATGGTTATTATCGCCAATGTTATCGTTCTATACGGCCCTTACTTCTCCGGCCTTGCCATAGACGCCATGGGAGAAGTAAGCGGCGAGGTCCATTTCCCTCGCGTTGTCCGCATGGTCCTCTTTATGCTTTTAGCCTATGCACTGTCCGCGGTCTTAAACTACTTCCTGACCCGAGTCATGGCCCGAGCCTCGCAGAAGGTCATTTACCAGATGCGCCAAGACACCTTCGATAAGATTGTGGACCTGCCTATCTCCTATATCGACAGCCACCAGGCAGGTGATCTGGTTTCTCGTATCTCTTATGACTTGGACGTCGTCAGCCAATCTTTGACCAACGACCTGGTTCAGATTGTCGCATCGACCATCACCGTCTTCGGTTCCTTCTTCATGATGCTGTCTATTTCGCCCATCATGAGTGTGATTTTCCTTTTGATTTTACCAGTTACTATTATCTTCACCCGTTACCGCATTAAGAAAACCCGGCCGCTCTTTAGCGAAAGGTCACGTAAACTGGGCCAAATGAACGGCTACGTAGAAGAGATTCTTTCCGGCCAAAAAACCATCCAGGCCTACAACAAACAAGAATTCTTCTCCGAAGGTTTTGAAGATATCAACGAAGACAGTATCCACGCCTACTACAGAGCGGACTACCAGGCGGCCATGAACGGTCCGTCGGTAACCTTAATCTCTAACCTGTCTTTGGCCTTGGTTTCCATGTTCGGTGCTCTCTTCTTTTTAAGAGGCGTCTTCAGCCTGGGTAATCTTTCCGCCTTCGTGCTTTACTCCAGACGTTTTTCCGGCCCCATTAATATGATTGCCAACATCATCGCCGACCTCCAGTCTGCTTTATCGGCAGCCGAAAGAGTTTTCAACCTTTTAGACCAGCCGTCCGAAGCCGCCGACAAGGCCGATGCCGTAGAGCTCCGAGATGTCGAAGGCCGGGTCGAATTCGACCGTGTCGATTTCTCCTATGTGCCGGACGTACCTATTATTAAAGACTTGAGCCTCAAGGCTCCGGCAGGGTCTCTCATCGCCATCGTAGGGCCCACGGGAGCGGGTAAAACCACCCTTATTAATCTGCTCATGTGTTTCTACGATCCGCAGTCCGGTGAGATTTTAGTTGACGATCACCCTATAACGGACGTCACCCGCAAGAGTCTGCGCCAATCCTTCGCCATGGTTCTGCAGGATACCTGGCTCTTTAACGGAACCATCCGAGACAACATCGCCTACGGCAGACCCGATGCGTCTTTTGCCGATGTCCAAAAGGCCGCCAAGGCCGCCCATATCGACACCTTTATCGATGCCCAGCCCGAAGGCTACAATGCCCATGTGTCCGACGGCGCCGAGAACTTGTCGCAGGGCCAAAAACAGCTGTTGACCATAGCCCGTGCCATGCTTTTGGATGCACCCATGCTGATTCTGGACGAGGCCACTTCTAACGTAGACAGCCACACGGAAATCCAAATTCAAGATGCCATGAACCGCCTGATTGAAGGCCGGACCGCCTTCGTTATCGCCCACCGTCTGTCCACTATTCAGAATGCCGATACTATTCTCCTGGTCGAAGGCGGCGAAATAAAAGAGCAAGGAACTCACGAGGAGCTCCTTGCTCGAAACGGCGCTTACGCCAAATTATATAATGCGCAATTTGCTTAAAACTTAGGCCTGTCTGTAACGCGCGATGTTTTTCTTGAGTCTGTAATAACGGACCAGGGCGTACTGTTCCATGGTCTCCTTATCAAAGGGGACCCGGGTCAGGCCCCAGAGGGTCCACAGATAATCTAGGTAAATCTTGTTGGCCACAAAGTTATGGTATTCTTCCGGTTTGGGTTCTCTGCCGAAATAAGCCCGGAGCAAATAATTATCTTCCTCTTCCTTGTAGTTGGCTTCAATCGAGACATCGGCCAAATCCCAGAGGGGATCGTTCATGCCGGCATACTCCCAATCCACCAAAAAGAGCCTATCTTCGCCATAAATCCAGTTAGCGCATAAGGAATCGTTATGACAGGGCGCCTTACGGATTTCCATTTCTCGAGCAACCTCTGCTTTAATCTTAAAGACCTCGTTTTTGACCTCTTCATAGTCTTCATAAAGAGCTACGTCATGCTTGTTGATAAAATTTTCATAGCTTTGAGCCATATCGAAGACCTCAAAGGGGACAGCTGTATCCACACCTGAATGATGTAGGGTGGAAAAAATCTCCGCCACATCGGCAATGCGGTCTTTTTCTCTTAAGTCTTTAGCCTGCATGGTATGGGCATTTTCTATACAGTGGCTAATCTTGTAGCCCTTAGAATCAAAGTAATAAACCTCGGTATCAATACCGAGTTGGCAAGCCAGACGGTTGGACTTTCTCTCATCTTCGCGATTAATGAGCTCCTCAGTGCCGGGGCCGGGTAAGCGGCAAATCAAGTCTTCACCATCTTCAGCATAAAGGTGGAAGGTCTTATTGGTCATACCGCCCAAGCGTTCAATTTTCTCGTAGGGACAGTGGATGCCGGCCTTGTCCAAAAGCAGGTCCACAGCTCTTAAATCCTCTAAACTGACATGGCTTCTTCTGGCCACGTTTTCTCTTAAAGTTCCACTCATGATAGAGTCCTCCAATTCTGATTTTGGTAATCGTATCGGTAGGTCCAATCCCGACCATTCAACCTGAAAGTAAAACCGTCGGAATCGGGCACAATATTGGTAATGTCTCTTTCTTTGGCCCCGGTCTCCCGACTGATTCGGTCTAAAATAGCCGAACCGGAATGGTCCATATAGGTAGGGTCAAAGGCACGTAATTCTTCCAAGGAATCGAACTCAAAAATCTCATCATCCTTATAAGGGCGCACTTTTAACTTCAGCTGATCTAAATGATCCCGGTAAATACGCTCCCAGAGTGCATCTCGGGTTTGGGCTAAGTTATGGAGGGGTTCTAAGATATGTAAAAAGTCGCGGCTGAAAGCCCGGTCCCAGAACACGTGGCCCATCATATAATAGGCATCTTCTCCGCCTACCTCTACCCTGTTGATATAGCCTTCCTCATCCGTCCAAACACACCATTCCTTCGTCGGCCCTTCGGCGTAAAGGCAGGCATAGTAGGGGTCCGAAACCGTCGCCTCATAAGGGTTCTTCTCAAAGTAGTTATCAACCGAGCAGATGTAGGTATTGGCCAAAACATCTCTGGCTACCCAAATGCTGGAGTGGTTGTTTCGAACGGCATAGTCCGGATTATGAAGAAGCTTCACGCCTGAAAAATCTTGCAAATACGAAAAAGCCTCCGCCTTATAGCCGGTCACCACAAAAATATCCTTTACACCGGCTTCTCGGAGCTGACGAATTTGCCGCTCAATGAGGACTTCTCCTCTTACAGGCAAAAGTCCCTTGGGCTTCTCATAGGACAGGGGCGCAAAACGGCTGGACAGCCCCGCTGCCAAAATCACGGCATTGTCGACCTGGTGTGTCATGATGCTCTTATCCCCCTTCCTTTGTTAAGACAAGCTTAAGCCCTTGTTAGAGGAATATTATAGCAGAAAACCATTCCATACTACTTTTATTTTCTTTTTAAGGCCGATTCCAAACTGCTCCTTAATTGAAATTGCCCCTCTTTTAGGCTATATTATCCCCACATTTTACAAGAGGAAGGACAGGCATCATGCCTACATTTTTATATATAGATCCGGGCACCGGATCCATGCTCTTTACCATTATTTTGGGGCTCATGGGCGGTGTTTTTTATTTTTTCAGGAGTCTGAAAGTGAAGTTAAAATATAACGGTCTGGGCCTGGGACGCAAGGAAAAATCGGCTGAAAAAATCCCCTTGGTCATTTTTTCCGACCACAAGCGTTACTGGAATATTTTTAAACCGGTCTGTGATGAACTAGAAAAAAGAGGCATTCGTACCCTTTACCTCACCGGCTCTTCGGATGACCCTGCCCTTGAGCAAAACTATGACCACATCGAAACCGGCTACTATAGCTTGGACAAGACCATGTTTCAGACTCTGAACAGTTTGGAAGCCAAAATCGTCCTTTCCACGACCCCCAGCCTGGACGTTTTTCAGTGGAAGCGTTCGCCCGGTGTCGATTACTATATCCATATCCCCCATGCCGCATCCGATCTCTCCATGTATCGCATGTTCGGCATTGACTACTATGATGCCATCCTCCTGTCCGGCCAATTCCAAGAAGACCAGGTCAGGAGCCTGGAAAACTTGAGAAATCTCCCGGCCAAAGACCTACGCTATGTCGGTATTCCCTACCTGGATAGCATGAAGGACCGCTTGATAAAGGCTGACCGTTCCTCGGACCAGGATCTTCCAGACGCTACTAAAGCTGCTGAAACAACCATCCTGGTCGCCCCCTCCTGGGGTGAAAGCAGCCTTTTGGCCCGTTTCGGAGAAGCACTTTTGGACCGCCTAATCCAAACCGGCTACAACATTATTGTAAGGCCACATCCTCAGTCTTTTTTTTCTGAGAAACCCATGCTAGACCGACTCATGGACCTTTTCCCTGAATCCGACCGTCTGTCCTGGAATAGGGACCAGGATAACTTTTTTTGCCTGGCTCAGTCCGATCTGCTTATTTCCGACTTCTCCGGCATTATTTTTGATTATTGCTTAGTTTTCGATAAACCCATCCTCTACACCGAAGTCCATTACGATACGGCGCCTTATGACTGCTGGTGGCTAGATGAAGAGCCTTGGACCTTCCGAGCACTGCCCAGCTTAGGCCAAGTCCTCACGGAGGACAATTTCGACCGGGTTGAAAAGATTATCGAAGACCTGCTGGAAAACCCCACGTATCAGGCCCAAAGGGACCTGGTTCGCCAAGAATCTTGGGCCTTCCCCGGCCAAGGTGCCGAGCGGACAGTGGACTTTATCGAAGAAAAATTAGAGGACTTGGATAAGGCAGATAGCGAAGCATCCCAACAAGCCAAACAGTCAAAGAAAAAAGGAGAGATCCATGTCCTTTCTTAAAATACTAGAGCAAATTATCCTGACCCCACTGAAGCTCTTCTTTGAGCTCTTCTTTTCCTGGTCCTGTCAACTGACCGGGAGTCCCGGCTGGTCCATTATTATCTTAAGCCTCATCATGAACACCCTTCTCCTCCCCCTCTATCAGAATGCCGACCGTATTCAGATGGAAGAGCAGGCCTTGCAGAAGAAGATGAAAAAAGGTTTGGACCATATAAAGAAGACCTTCCGAGATGATGAACGTTTCATGATGACCCAAACATACTACAGGCAAAACAACTACAAGCCTGTCTATGTCTTAAGAGCCATGATTCCTCTTATGTTAGAGATTCCCTTTTTTATCGCCGCCTATCAGTTCATCTCCTCTATGACCTTGCTTAAACAAATGTCTTTCGGTCCTATCCGAGATCTCGCTTCTCCTGATCAATGGCTAGTCCTGGGTCCGCTCCACTTAAATATTCTTCCTATCCTCATGACCGTCATCAACATCTTATCCTCTTTGATTTATACCAAAGACGCCCCGCTGAAGACCAAAATCCAGCTCTTTGCTATGGCCGGTGTCTTCCTGGTTTTGCTTTATAACTCTCCCTCTGCCTTAGTCCTCTACTGGACCATGAATAATCTCTATTCACTGGTAAAAAACGCTATCACGTTCTGGCTTCTACCAAAACGCAGAGCCTCCAAAACGTCCTTGGCTCCGGCCAAAAAGAAATCCACTAAAACGAAAACACTTCTTTCCAAAAGCTCAAACGCTCCTTCTCACACCGCCTTTATCCTAGGTGCCTTGGTCTTAACGATTTTGGTCGGCATCCTCATCCCCTCCTCCATCCTCCGAGCCTCTCCGGAAGAGTTTGTCCGCCCTGACATCCAAACCGGTCCCTTCTTTTATATGTTTAATAGCTTTCTTCTGGCTTTTGGTTTTTTCTTTGTCTGGTTCGGAGTCTTTTACGCTTTGGCAGATTCCAAAGGCAAGATTCGGGCCAATCGAGCCATGTGGCTTATGGTCCTCTTCTCGTTTGTGAACTACATGGGTTTCGGACGAAACCTCGGAAATCTATCCCCCTCTCTGGCCTATGACAAGGGTATGGCCTTCCCTATTTCTCTTGTTCTCATCAATCTCGGCATTCTTATCCTACTAGGCTTTCTTGCAAGCATACTCTATTCTAAAAGGCCCGAATTGCCTAAAATTTTGCTTTCAGGCACTCTGGTCGCCTCTATGATTCTTTCCGGAACGAATCTTTACCAAGCCAAAAAAACGCTTGATCAGTCATCTATTAGTTCAGACGAGAACCCTAGTGTAAAAAACGATTTTCCTGAATTTAAATTCAGTAAAAACGGGTCTAATGTCCTCATCATGATGATTGACCGCGCTTTGGCCGAAGATATCCCCTTCATTTTCGCTGAAAAGCCGGAACTAAAAGAAATTTTTCAAGGATTCACTTTCTACCCCAACACCTTAAGTTTCGGTACCCATACGAATACCGGTGTTTCAGCCCTCTTTGGCGGATATGAATATCAGCCTATTGAAATGAATCGGCGAAAAGATGTAAAACTCGAAAAAAAACACGATGAAGCCATAAAGCTCATGCCTCAATTATTCCAAGAGGCAGGGTATGATATTGTTTTGACCGACCCCTCATATGCCGGCTATACCTGGGTGCCGGACTTATCCGTTTTCGATTCCTATGAAAGGGTAAAAGCTTATAATATTAAAGGCTCTTTCACCGCAGAATGGCCGGGTTTTTCCGAACAGATTGACTCAGACTGGAAACGCAACTTTTTCTGGCACAGCGTAACGAAGATTGCACCTTTGGCCTTGCAAGAATACCTCTATGACCAGGGGCATTATAATGCTTGGACGTATAGCCTGGGGAGCACAGCGGTGCAAAAAGCCAGCCCGGACCTGCCTACCCAGCAAATAGGCGTCAAGGGAAGCTTCTTAGATTCCTATCTGGTCCTAGACAAGTTATCCGAGCACACCCGGATTGATCCATCGGACTCCAAAAACTTTTTAATGATGTGTACGGAGTCAACCCATGAGCCCAATCTCTTGCAAAAACCGGACTATGTCCCTCAAAATCGAGTGGACAATTCGGCCTTTGATGATGGCAAGCCTATTCGGATGGAAGCAGACGGCAAGACTCTGGACATAAAAAGGAAAGGGCAATTGGAACACTACCACATCAACATGGCGACCATGCTGAGATTAGGCAAATGGTTCCAACACCTGCAAGAGCAAGGGGTCTATGATAACACCCGTATTATCCTCGTTTCAGACCACGCTTATCCGCTCCATCAATATCCTGAAAGGACTTTGAAAAACGGCTTTGATTATGGGACTTTCAATTGTCTTTTGATGGAAAAAGACATACACGCTAAAGGTCCTTTTAAAGCCGATCCCACCTTTATGACCAATGCCGATGTTCCTTATCTGGCTACAAAAGATCTTACTTCGCAGATAAACCCCTTTACCGGTAAGGCCTTGACCTCAGAAACATCCAAAACCTTCCCTCTCTATCTCACAGATGCCGACAACTTTCAAACTAGTAAAAATAAGGGCAAGCAATTCCTGCCTGATCACTGGTACAAGCTTTCCGGCGACATGAATGATCCGAACAACTGGGAATACCTGGGTGTAAAGGTCATGGAGTAGGCCTCTATAAAGCTAGCTTATTTCATTATGTACTCTAAACCTAAGAGAAGACAAAACAGCCGCCCTATTCCTAACAGATAAGGCGGCCATAAATTCTATTTTTTCTGGAAAACTTAGTTTACCTCACCCAAATCGGTGTGACAAAAGCGTGTTGGTTATTCAGTTGGCTCACTTCGACGTGATAAATGTCTTCTTTGCCCTCTCTTCTGTCATCTCGAACATCTTCCAGATTTATCCGATATAGGCTCTGCTCGGAGGGATAAATCCTGTGAATTTTAAAGGCATTAGAATGATAAGGCTTAACTTCATCAACAAAACTCTGGGCCAGCAACTCTTCCAGCTTGAAACGGTAGTCCTTGCCCTGCATGTTAAAATGAAGAATCGAGGACAGCTCGGCCTCAAACTCCACCAGGATGGACGAGGTTGACGGATGAACCGGCGAGACATTGCCCACCGTGTCGATGCTCCAAGACAGAGTTTGGTGATTTAACTGTTTTATCTCAGAGGCCATCTCATTAACGGCATCGCTGTCGATTTCAATACCTTCTATGGGGGCCAGGACACTTTGGCCGCGTAAGTAGGGCGTGATTCTTACAATTTGGCCGCCGTCTAACTTCATCTCGCCTTGCCAACGATACTTTTGTGCCTTGCCCCATCCCATTTCGAGACGCAGCTTGTAACGGTTCTTATAGGCAGGTTCCGGGGACGCTTGGTCCATCAAACCGAGCATGTGGAAGGGTTTAAGGTTCTTATAGACCACGATTTTGTCCAAGGGATATTCGGTCTCCACTACCAAAGCGATTCGCCTTTTCGCATCTTCCAGGATACTGCCCATAGGGGCATCGTTAATCTTAAAATCGCAGCGGATAAAATCACCGGTCACGGCATAGGTTCTTCTCTCCCGCACGGCCTTAATAATAGCTTCTCGATTGTTGGCCTCGGCCAAAACCGCCATCCTGCCGTCCCCGTAAGAACCGGGGTAGCCTGCATGGTGGTCGGTGGACGCAACAAAGCCAAAGTGATGGCCCTGCTTCAGGCCCTCGTTAACCGTGTTGTGCGAGTCCCTTGGACCCATGTTGTGGTAATAAGGATAGGGCGCCGTTTCAGACATAGAGCAACCGTGCTTAGAGAAAACTTCCACAATCGGCGAAACCTCAGGATCAAATTTGGCCCAATCAATCCCCCTATAAGTCGCGGGGTAAGCAATATGGTGAGGGACGGCTATGGTCTGATTCTTTCCGCAACCCTCTACTATTTCTCTTGGAGACCTGGCTTCATAAATCGGCAAGTCCGGGTTGGTACTGACAATATGGTGGTCGCCGAACTCGTTCGAATGGAGCTCGAAACTGTGAAAAGTCGTGAAGTCCGGTCCGTTGCTAGCTTCTACCTTTCTTAAAACCTCAGGCCAAAACCTTCTAAGCTTGGCGAAACCTTCTCTGTGAAAGTCCACCACGAAGGCTGTTTTTTCGTTTCGCTCATACATATCGGGCCACATGGCGTGACCGGTTACGGCACAAAAATCCAGCTGGGCCTGAGCTCTTTCTAAGGCATGGTCCAAAGAACCGAAACCGTAAGAAATATTACAATGGTTATGAATATCACCCCATAAAATCTTCATCTTCTGTCTCCTCTAGTTATGTGTGTTTGAAAAAACCTTATCACCGTGTTTCTCGTGATAAGTCCGGCAAAGCTCATAGAGCTGGCCCACCAGGGCCTGATTCTCATCCAGACCGGATATATTATGCATCTCGGCAGGGTCTTTTACCTGGTCATAGAGCTCATGGTCTCGGCCATCATAGATGTACTTATAGCGGTCCGTGATGACAGCTCGCCTAATCGTACCATAGTTTGGATTGCCGGAATATTGGCAATATGCCTCGTTTGACCAATTGGAGTCGCTGCCCTCATAGATTAGTTTTCTCAGGCTCCTGCCGTCATAGGCGGAGCAATCAAAATCCAAATCCAATAAGTCCACCAGGGTAGGGAAAACATCCATATGGGAAACAACCTTTCTTACCACTTGCGGCTCGGCATCGCTTTGGGCGATCATAAGAGGTACTCTTATGGCTTCTTCGTACATCTCCATCTTCTGATACATTCGGTGTTGTCCTAAATGGTCGCCGTGGTCCGGAGTAAAAACAATCAGTGTATCATCCAAGAGACCTTGTTCTTTGACGAAGTTTATTAAGCTGCCTACACAGCGGTCGACCATGGTGGTTAAGGCTAAATGGGCCTGCCAGACCTTCTTCCAGCTTTCTAAAGTAAGTCCCTCCGCCAACTGAGCTGGAACACCTTCTCTTCTTAAAACAGGCTCCTTTTCCACTATTTCTCCTACATTATCCGGCAAATGAATTTCATCCAAGGGGTACATATCCAGATATTCTTGAGGGACGACCAAAGGCGGATGCGGGGCCCAGAAACAGGTAAAAAGTGCGAAAGGTTTCGTTTCGTCTGCCTGCCTTAGGAATTTTAAGGACTCCTCCAAGAAATACGAATCCTTATAAGTTTCGGTCGGATGCGGCCACACACTGACCCTGGTATTGCTGTAGCGGCGCTCTTCCCTTTGGCCCAGCACGTCTTCCCGGACTAAGGTCAAGTTCTCCGGATCCCGTTCGGTGGGGATGCCCAGTTCTTTGGCCCAGGCGTTATAGTCTGCTTGTGATTTATAATGGTCCAGTCCCAAATCGGACAGTGGGGTGGTCGTTTTAATATGGTCAACGCCGACATGACCTAATTGGTAGTCGGCTCGTTTGAGTAGTTCATAGATAGTGGGGTAGGAACCGGCATGGACACCCTTCCAATCGTTATAGACAATGCCGTTTTGGGTCGGGTAAATCCCCGTAGCCAAAGAGGTTCTGGCCGGTACGCACAAGGGACAGACATTGTAGGCACGGGTAAAAAAGGTTCCGGAATCAGCCAGCCGGTTAAGATGGGGGGTGACCTCCCTACCGCATTGCTCCTCGTAAATACTGTCGAAGCGCTGGTGGTCGGTCATGATAAAAAGTAAGTTTTTACGTTTCTGCACAGTGGGTCTCCTTATCCAATAATCTGACACAGCGAAAGCTTACCTGCCCGTTAAAGCAGGTAAGCTGCAAACTTAGCACTTCATTTTGCTAATTGTTCTTTTGATAACGCTCATAGGCCTGCTTATAAATATTAATATAATCTTCTACCTTCATGGCCTCAAGCTGTTTAATGTAGCTATCCCATTCAGACTCAACACCGCCGTTTACAATCCAGCCGACGTACTTCTGGGTAACGAAAGCATTAATATCGGTTTCCAAAAGATTGATTTTGTTAATCTCATCTTCGGTGAAGAAGACATTAGGATAGGTGTATTCGGTTGTACCATTGTAGGGCGAATAGAATTCATCAAGCTCTTTTCGCTCGGTCAGGTTGGCATTTAAATCCAACTTATTAATGGTTTCTTGTGTCAATCCGCATGTACCGTTAATACCGGGGCTGTAATCGTGAATCATAGTACCCAGGATAACTCCTTCGGGAAGCTTCATATAGCGATAACGGCCTTCGTGGGTTTTCTCCAAGGTTTTGCCGATAAGGCCCTGAGAAATTTCCAAGGAGACTTCAGGTTCATAAGACTTGTCAATCCATGCCATCAGAACTTCAGGATGCTCAGCCTGATTGGTGATAGAGAAGGCACCTCTGGAAACAATCTTGGAATCGACACGTCGCCAAATCTGTTTGCCTTCCGTGTTTTTCAAAGGTGCCAAGGGCATATAGTCATCTTTGTTAACGGTAGCTGTAGCATTTCGACTCCAGCCCAGCCACATACCGACTACTTTGTTGGGGTCTTGAATTTTAGATACATAGACGTTTCTGTCATGCGAGAAAGCTTCCGGGTCAATAACACCTAAGCTATACAAATCATGGAAGGCACTAATAGCTTCTTTGTAAGGTTCGGTAATTGGTGTGTAAACAACATCTCCGTTGTTCAAAACAAAGTGATTAATGTCATCCAGCTGACCGAAGGTTCCAAATAAGGATTGAATGCCCTGCTGTCTGTCATTAGAATCATTCGTCGTCATACGGAAGGTGAAAGGAATCTCATCGGTCGGATCACCGTTTCCGTTCATATCATTTTCTTTAAAGGCTACCAAAACATCTTTCAGTTCTTCCCAGGTGGTAGGAGCGTCCATACCTAATTTATCCAGCCAGGTCTTGTTAATAAACCACTTGTCATGGGTAGTGGGGTTAAGTTCATTAATGGTAGGCAAAGAATAAATATGGCCGTCTGCCGCCGTAATCTGATTTCTATACTCAGGATGCTCTTCAAGAATTTTAGAAATGTTGGGAGCATATTTGTCTATTAAGTTCTCCAGCGGAATAAGTACGCCTTGCACGGCATACTTAATAACATCAACATCTGTTAAGATGCCTTGACCGTAGAAAGCATCGGGGAGGTCTGTACTGCCGAATAGAAGACTTTTCTTCTCTTTCCAACCGTCGGCAGGCGACATATTCCAGTTGATAATAACGTTGCTCTTTTCTTCCAGCTTTTGGAAATATTCCAGCTCTTTGAAATCTTTGTTACGAGATGTCTGCGCCGCAATTTCAAACTCGATAGGCTCATCTACAATGGGAAAACCTTCGTGTACGGCCAAATCTCCAGAGGAACCGGTGCTTCCGATTTCCGAACCCACCTGTTTGGTTTTAGTCGTTTTCGAACTTAGCTTATCCGTCGGATCCCCCTCCTTTTGCGGAACACAGGCACTCAGGACACATGTTGTTGCCAGCATCAGGCCCAATACTCTACTAACCTTTCTTTTCATGTTTCTCTCCTTTCCTCTTTTCATACAAATTATCCTTTTACCGCTCCGATCATTATGCCTTTCTCAAAATGCTTCTGTAAGAAGGGATAAATGACCAATACCGGCAAGGTAGAAACTATAATTACACCGTATTTAATCAGCTCAGCTGCTTTTTGTTGTTCAATCATGGAGTCATCATCCCCCAGACCAGATACCTGGTTTTGCAAGAGAATCGCACGCAATGTCAATTGCAAAGGTGCCAGGCCCTTGTCTCTTAAATAGATAAGTCCGTTCATAAACTCATTCCAATGCGCAACACCGTAGTAAAGCATCAGAACAACAATAATCGTTTTAGATAGGGGCATTACAATCCGCCTAAAGAAGGTAAAGTGATTACAACCATCTATCAGGGCCGCTTCGTGTAGCTCTTCCGGGATATTATTTTCAATATTAGTCCTAGCAATAATAACGTTAAAGACATTAATAGCCGGCAAGACAATCATGACCCAAGGCGTGTTATAGAGCCCTAATTGATTAATCCAGATATAGGTTGGAATTAAGCCGCCTTGGAAATAAACGGTAAACATAATAAGGACAGTAAAGGGCTTTTGGAAGACAAATTCTTTTCGGCTTAGAGGGTAGGCCAAAAGCATGGTTAAGATGACGTTTACTGTAGTACCGACTACTGTGTAAAAGATGGTATTACCATAGGATCTCCAAATATCCCGATTTTCGAAAATTCTTTGATACCCCAG
Source organism: Oscillospiraceae bacterium (assembly GCA_029983685.1). GTDB lineage: Bacteria > Bacillota > Clostridia > Saccharofermentanales > Fastidiosipilaceae > JASBZA01. The sequence goes on from JASBZA010000002.1 coordinate 26,971, forward strand.
CGTATTGAAGCCTACTGGCCAAAAGCGAATTTGACCATTGTTGATGGCTACCGGATCGGAAAAAGATGCAATAACAATGAAGTATAAAGGATACAGAACAAGGATTAAAGTAAGGGTCAAAATCGTGTAATTAATAATATGAAAAACTTTATCGCCGTGTAGATGACGTTTTTTACTATCGGTCTTACGCATATGTCACTCCTAAAAAACTCCGTGTTTCGTGATAGCTTTTGACATTCTGTTCACAGATACAAGCAAAATGATATTGATTAAGTTGTTAAACAGGTTAATTGCAGCGGAGTAGCTATACTGTGTATCTAAAAGTCCAACTTTATAAATATAGGTGGAAATAATCTCACTGGCGACCAGGTTTTGCGTGTTTTGCATAAGATAGGCTTTCTGAAATCCGATATTCATCACTCTTCCCACAGCCAAAATAAGCATCATCATAATGGTGGGGAGCAGTCCCGGTAAGTCAATATGCCAAATCATTTTCCACTGATTGGCTCCATCGACTTTGGCCGCCTCATACAAAGCCGGATCAATGGCTGCTAAGGCGGAAATATAAATAATGGCGTTCCAACCCGTATTCTGCCAAATACCGGAAAGAATAAAGTTCCATTTAAAGAGATGTGGTTCACCCAGGAAGAAAATCGGTTCACCCCCAAAAAAGCGAATGATATTGTTGACTACACCGTTACGTGGAGATAAGAAGATGTAGAGCATAGATGTCAAAACAACAATCGAAATGAAGTGCGGTATATAGAATACGGTTTGGGCAAATTTGGAACAGCGTTTATTGGGCACCTTGCTAAGAAGGATGGCCATAATAATCGGCATGGGGAAAGAAATCAAAATCTGTAGAAAGCTAAGTGTCAGAGTGTTTTTTATAACCGGCTTAAACATATAAGACGAGAAAAAACGTCTAAATTGCTCAAAGCCTACCCACGGACTTCCCCATATCCCTTTAGAGGGTACAAACTCTTTGAACGCAATTTGCACACCGTACATGGGAACATAGTGAATAATAAAAAAGTAGGCAATTGGGACAAGACAAAAAACGATTAATTGCCAATCGCGAGCCACTCTGGAAACAAAGCTTCTTTTTTTCACCTTTGTCACTTTTTCCACCGGGAATCCTCCTCAGATCTTTTAAGAGAATTCTATCGGCAGCTGTAAAGTCAGACAATAAACATTTATTTCTTGCACACAATATTTTCTATAGTGCTATTTTTCAAAGAAGCTTTGTCTATATTGCTTGGGCGTCACTCCATTAATTTGTTTAAATCGCCTAATAAAGCTGGATGTATTGAAATAACCTACTTGGAAGGCAATTTCATCCAAACCTACTTCCGTATTTTCCAGAAGGAGCTTGGCCCGGGTCATACGATAGCTGGTAAGCCAATCGGTAAAAGTCTTGCCTGATTCTTGCTTAAACAATTTGCTGAATGTGGAGATACCCATATTAAAGTTATCCGCAACCTCATAGATAGAAAAATTGCCGTCTAAGGCCCGAACTTGCATGAAGGCCAAAACTTCATCGAAAGAAAATTCGTCGTCTGATTCTTTTTTTTCCATGGAGTCTTTTAAAGCCCCCATCCAACACCTTGTCGCCTCTATCACTTCATATTTATTTTGGTAAGCATCTAAACTACCGATATGGCACTCTTGGTTGATTTCAAAGCCGCCCCTATATGTGCTTATAAGTCGAAGCAATTCGCCAGATATACCTTTGGCCAAATAAAGGAGTAAGTTCTCATCCGCTAAGATACCTAAAATACCTTCCAGGGCTCGGAGCAGTTGTTCGGCATCATTCTGAATAAAACTGGACTGAAGCAAACTAAATAAAGAATAAGGGAAGCGAATCGGCGAATAATCCTCTTTCACAACATCTGTATAACTTATCAAACTTCCAGGTTCCAGAATAAAAGCGTATTCCTTGGCCACCATAGCTTCCAAATAGGATTTGCGAATGACAGAAAATTCATGAGCCACAGATCCATAAGACAAAATAGCACCGGCTTGGTTTTGCTTAACGTCTTCATGAAAAGTTTTTAGGACCTCATCTATGGAAGTAGTGGACTCATGTACTTTGCTTAAAAAGAGGATTTCTTTCGTATTTAAGCGCCGCACTTCATATGAACTGAAAGCTTCAGGGGGTACCAACACTAAGTTTTGGGATTCTGCCGGAGTCATATAGGGAAAATACAAGTTCCAAACGAAAAAAGGCCCCTCCTCCAAATCTATACCACTATCCATACTATCCAGAGAAAACTCCTCTAAAGATGCGTATTGACCATTTAAAACACGCATTAAGAGTTGCTGCTGAACATGGCTCTTCTGCCTGGTTTGTTCTTCACGAAGTTTCAAATTTTCTGTGGTAAGCTTATCAAGCGAACTGCTAATCGCTTTAAAAGGCCTGTAGTTGACTCTGCTAAGCAAGGCAATAATGAGAGACGATATAAAGGCGGTCAATAAGAGTATCAGCGCAAACTCTTTATTAAGTTGACGAAAGCTCTGAAAAGCCGGTCCACTTTTGGGAAGAAAAATATTGAAACGCCAACCGGTCAATACATCGGAAGACTCTTCCAAGCTGATAAAATGGTCTTTCTCGTTATGGAGCAGTGAGTCTTGAAGAGCTTTAGGACTATACGTCTCGTAATGATCCGATGAGAAAGTGTTGTAAAGTAAAATATTGCCGTTAGAATCTGTAACCGAGACAAAAGCCTGGTAGTAATTATTGTCCAGGAGATTAAATTGTGTCCTGGCCTCATTCATAACATAGATAATATAAGCATTTTGCCTGACTCCCATTTTTATAGGGAAAACGAAGAATGCCGCCTCATTCGCCACACTACTGTTAGTATGGTTTTTGATTATATAGTAGCTAAAGATTGAATTTGTCTTGACTTCTTGTACTGCTTTTTCAAAGTCTAATCCCTCAATATCGCAAACCCTTGAGAAAAAGCGTTCTTTCGTACAACTGGTGGACTGGGTGACAACGTAGTTTGATTGTGGATTATAAAGAATGATTTGGTCGACAAAGGCCAAATTTTCTTTGGCCCTGTTCAGTTCTTCTACCGCTGTAACATAATGTTGTAGATTATCGACCTCATTTCCCAAAACTTTAAGATGACTTAATTGATTTGTCGAGTATTGCATGGAAAACATGCGAAACTCCAACTCCATTTTAAATTGATGCAGTTGTTGCTTTACCGTCACCATGATTTCGTCATTGATGTTTTTTTGGATTTTCATGCAAAAAAAGCTGACGATTATAAGGATGGGTAAAAGTGCAACTAGAAAATAGGACCCCAAAAAGCGATAGAAAAACCGACTTTTCTTTACATGCTTTTCCATAAACACATCACTAAAGTCCCACAGGATGGTCAACGAAATCCTCAAAGGCCTTAGTATACGCTTCTATGCCCAGTTTTTGACGATAATCGTACTGGAATTTGCGAGCTCTCAAGTCGACCTCGAGAGGGTCACAAACGTCATACAAGCGTCTACGACACACCTCCGCTACCGCCATACTGTCACCCGAAACACGGTCTATAGAAAGCAAATTGTAATTTTCCGCCGGATCTTGTTCCAGGTCAAAAAGCTGCTCTTCATCTCCGAGGTAGAGAATATATTTATATTGCTGCCAACGGATCATATAGACGCCGCGTGGCATACCGTGGGCATGGTATTCACTGAACGTGTAGTCTTTAGAAAGTCTTTTCTCATCGCCATTAATCAATGGCCAAAGTGATTTGCCGTCAATTCCCTCAGGCAAATTCAAATCAGACATACCACACAAAGTCGGGAAGATATCTACAAGATTTACCGGTACCTCATACTCTCTAGGAACCACGCCCGGAACCTTCAACAAAAAGGGTACATGGGCCGATTCTTCAAACATAGTACACTTCCACCATAAACCGTGATAGCCGGACTGCTCGCCGTGGTCACTACTGTAAAGTATAGCCGTTTTATCCGCCAAACCCATAGCATCAACCGCATCCAAGATTGTTCCGATGCGTTCGTCCAATTCGCTGATGGCCGCACAATAGCCCACCAACAATTTACGTGTGTTCTCTTCATCTACAAAATCGCAGGCAAAGTATTTTCTAAGGCTCTCCAGACTCTTGTTGAGTGACGTATAAGGCGGTTTAAGCGCTGCAGGGATTTGCTTGATTCTTTCATCATAGTAATCCCAGTATTCTTTTTTCACATTAAAGGGGAAGTGTGGATCTAGAAAGCCTACATAGAGAGTCCAATTTTCTTGGTCCTTCAGTTCTTCCAGATAGGCCAAAGCTTCTTCCAAGACCTCATCATCTCTTTTGCTTTCGCCTTCTTCTCTCACACGAATGTTCTGATAACGCTCTTTTGCTCCAATCCGTTCTACATTCTCACTTCTAAAAAGCGCGCCCACATCCGAGTGGCCCATAAAACCTAGTAAAGACCCCTTGGTAAAACCGTAGTCTCCGTCCGGATGAAAGTGTGTTTTGCCTGTAGCATAAAAGAGCCTACCTTGGTCTGTCATGTAAGCTGCCATCCCCTGAACCTTGCCGTCGTAAGACGTGGCATTATCCCAGGTGCCTAGTCGGTTCACATAGCGACCGGTAAAAAAAGCAGCCCTGGCCGGCGCACAGACCGGACAAGGGCTATAAGCATTTCTAAAAAGCTGACTTTCTCTGGCCAGACGATCCAAATTAGGCGTAAGGAGGTCTTGGCCAAAGTAAGCCATCATATCGTAAGAATGTTCATCGGACATGATAACAATCTGGTTCATAAGCTTACCAATAAGGATTCCAGTCAGAAGTCAAACGCGTTAAGGCTTCAACATAGAAATAGTCACCCCAAAGATTACACTCATCTACGCCATGACTAATACAGTCGTTGTAGGGTGATTTTTTACCATAAACGCCGTGCAAGAGTTGGCCATTACTAATTTCGGGAGAGGTTGCTGCACACTCGTCCGCCAGAGCCTTCATGAGAATCTTGGCAACTGCTCTATATTGTTCGGCTTTGGCCTCATCAACATATTGGGCCATTTCCAAAAGACCGCAAACCACCACGGCAGATGCGGAAGAATCCCAAGGCTCTCCACTGTCGTCTTGGAAAGTCAAGTCCCAATAAGGGATGAGCTTGCTGCCCAAATGGCTTAAGAAATATTCCAGCAAGCGGTCGAAAAGCTCAAGATAATACTCATCTCGCAAATAGCGATAGGCCAAAGCCAAGCCGTACACACCCCAGGACTGTCCTCTGGACCAGGCAGAGTCGGCCGAATACCCCTGGTGAGTCACACCCTTGAGGGGCCTTCCGTCTTCGGGCGAAAAATAATGGGTGTGGTAGGTCGAATAATCGTCACGAATGATGACCTTGAGTGTTGTTTCAATGTGTTGCTGGGCATGCTCGATATACTCTTCATTACCTGTTTCTTGACCGGCCCACATGAGGAGGGGAACATTAAGGAGGCAGTCAATAATAAGACGATAGTTATCTTTGCCGTTTAACGGGCCCCATGCCTGGATGAATTGTCCTTTTTCGTGGAAACGTTCATTCAGAAGCTCCGCCGCTCTAAGTGCATTTTTCTTGCCTAATTCGTCGCCACAAATTTTGTAGGCAGCTACACAAGACAAACTATACAGGAAGCCCAAATCATGGGTTTCGACAGCTACTCTATTATCTAAACGCTCTTTGAAACTTTTGACCTGCCAAAGTGCCGCTTCCTTGAAACGTTCATCGCGGGTTTTCTCATATTGGAGCCAAAGTTCACCGGTCCAGAAGCCGTTGGTCCAATACTTGTTCTCATCAACTTGGTAAAAACCGTCGGTTGAGAAGATGGACTTAAAGGCTTTACCGAATTCAGGCAAACAAGCCTCGGTTTGCTGTAGAGCCTTATCGCTGTAGAATTTCAGCTCCTCCTCAGTAATTAGCGGATGCTCCTTAATAAATGTCTCTAAATTCATCTTGTTCCCTTCTGATTATTATTTTTATGCGTCCAGTATTTGCATATCAAATGTCTTAATATTGTACTGTAATTGATAGGCCTCTTGGTCTATCTGAGCGGAAATAAGAACCATATCTCCTTCTCTTGTGTGTTTTAACTTCGTAATAGATATCTTTCGATACTTATCCGGACAAATAAACGTAGCATAAATTTTTTCCGAATCATTTGCCTCAGCCCGGTCTCGGAAAACCAGGAGGCTTGATTCTCTCTTTTGATCGACTTCATCGGATACGTAAGCTTGTTCTATGGTTCTTTGAGGCATCGTTGAGGCCAGAGTCGTGATAACATCTTCTTTACGACACACAAACTGATTGGCTTCTTCTTGCACATTCGTGCCGTCAAAATGATATTGCATGCTGAGCTTATCTGCTTTTTTCAGCCCCGTGATCCGGTCTAATACTAGGACGTATTTACTGTTTAAGGCACATAAAACTCTCTGGTGAACTTTGGGCGCATAATTGTTATGATAGCCCACCGCCCATGTCAGACGAGGTCCCTGCCCCATATGCAAAATATCACCTTGACGCATTGGTCCATATGCCCATGAGGCCAAATATTCCCAAGCATCACGGTCATTAATCATCAAAGTGTTATGCCAAAACATCTGCTTAAAATGTTTGCGATCTTCACCTTCCTGATACGTGTATTTACCTGGATCTACGAAAATGGCTTGGCCTAAAGCTGACAAATCAAAGCCACAAGGATCAATATGTGCATGGAGATTCTGAACAGGTGAACGGCAAGAGTAAAAGAAGCTCAAGTCTTTGTCGGACCAGGAACTGCGGTAGCTCATCTGCTTCATTGACTTATTCCATACCGTAGGAGGCAAAGCCGGCTCTTTCGGATGAGCCAGAGCCTCTTCAAAGTCTTGCAAGAAGACTTCCGGATTTTCCATATACCAAACGTAGGTTGAAAAAGCACCGAGAAGACCTTCTCTTTGACCCAAATAGGCAGAATAGAAAAGCCACTTGGAATCTTGATTACCTATATAAAGGCACACTGCCGCCTGAGCCATGGTGACAGTCAAGACACTGGTGTCGCCCCAGGCGACATTTGTCCCGTTTGGCCTGGTCATATATAAGGCCCACTCACCCATGGAATCTAATTTTGTCTCATACCAAGCGGGAAAAGTCACACCGTAACGCCTGCCGAACTGAAGGGCCAAGGCAAACCAGAACACACAGTTATTGTGGTAGGACGGACATCCTTCAATCTGTGCACCGTAATCCAACACCTGAACGTCCAGTGCCCGACAGAGGCTATCTACTGCTTGCTTCTTCCAAAGCTCCGCTTTTTTCCACTCCGGGAAGAGTCCTCCTGCCTTAAATAGGCCCATATTCTCCATTACAAAGTGATTATGGTCTGACTTTGGCCAAAGGACAGGTGAAAAACGAGAAATCATCTCAGCTTGGAAGTAGAGAATCTCGACTATTTTCGAGAAGAGGTCTTCCGGAAACACATCCATAGGGGCAAAGATTTCTATAATTGGTCCCCAGGTTTTATAAAGACGAATACCGCATTCTAAGATGCGCCACCATCGGCCCTTGGGTCCCCCGTAAAAATCCAGAGCACCCTCTTCATCCAGCTTCAAAGGCGGAGGACAATCCCGAATCCACATTTCCATTTCCAGAATAATTCTTTGAACATATTTTTCGTCTCCAGTCAGAAAATAAGCATACGTCATATCGAGCCACTGGTTCATACGATTCAGCTCATACTCGTATTCCTTATTGTGGTTTGGATTTTCACGCCAACTGGCCGGCTTACCGATAAAGGTCTTAGTCGCTGACCCGGACAATAAGTAGTAACCTTCATAGGCCTCTTCGGCCCGCTGGACGATGGCCTGACTCAGAGAAGGATAGTTTGCCGCTAAAAGTTTGGCACACTTCTTCGTATGCTCATAAGCACTTTTTTCATATCTGAGACGCTCTAAACTATCCGCAGGAGTCTTTCCTTCTTGATAAATGGTTTGAAGATTGAATCCGTACATATTAACCTACCCTTCTTCCAATAGCTCTATCGTGTAGGTTACCTCATCAGCATAACAGCGCCACTCCGTTAGTTGCCCGTCACGCCAATAAGGTACCAAGTCTTGATTGGACTCGAGTCTGATTTTTGCCTTGCCCAAGCCGACCAAAATTTTCCTATCTTGGTAATTAACTTCATCAAACTTATCAATTGGACAATATACATGGGTAAAATTAATCGGATAATCCGGCGTCAATTTATATGTACACGTAAGCTTAGAGCCATCCTGCGTCAGTTCAGGGATTCTCAAATTTCCGTACCAGTAACCGGGCCGCATGGCTTCATTGAGATCAAAAACGCCGGGATAATTAACGAATAGCAAAGCCTCTCTCGAGAGAGCCGCATAGAATAAGTGTTGCTGATAACCCGGAATGTCGGGTAAGAAATGGGTCGTACCGTGGTATTGGGTATTAAGCTTTACTAAGTCACCGATTTCATTAGCCGGCAGCTCTGTTGTCGGGTTATAAGGGGACGTTACCGAAGTCAAAATGCCCGTTTCGGATTTATAGAGATTAATCTGTGAATGGCCGGAATTATAATGGATATTTTGTGACTTAGAGGCTAAGCCCAAAAGGCCTTCCGGAGCCTCATAGCGACTGGTCAGAAAATTCGAAAGCCACATCGGCTCCCCCTTACCGGGTAAGACACCGGGCAGCAAATAAGCCAGTACATTTTGTAAAGAGGACAAATAAGGTCTTACCACATCACCATAAACTCTTCCTTGCGGACTAAAGACAGCCCCTTTAAAAAAGTGCAACATAATCTGTCGCAACAGCTCATCCAAGAGTTTCTCAGACCTTTGTGTTAGGTCTTCCGGGCCGAAATCAATTAAGTGGAGCAAGGCCGCCATGGTGACCGGGAAATAAGTTGTTGACTGATATTCTTCCATGCCGAAACTTTCAATCACGCTGAGCCAATTTCGGCAGCGTTCCAGCGAAAGTTCAGCTAAGGCCTTGCCTTTGAGATGGCTTCTCACAAAATCTTCATCGGGGAAAAGCTCCCCTGCACTTAAGGCCAAACCGAAAAACATCAAAGAGTGATTTTCGCTCCAATAACACATAGAATCGCTACCTTCCTGGTCCATCCAGAAACGGAAATTCAAAAGCACCTCTTTAAAGCGTTTCTCGATAGTCTCGGGGAAACCATAGACGTAATAATAGCGGAAAAGCCCAATTAAAAGGAAGTCCGCACAATCGATTCTTTGGTCTACCAAGTCTAAGTCATCCAGGATAAGATCCCAATCCTTCTGAGTTTCAAAGCCCAAGTGCTTTCTGGCCAAAACATGGTAAATACCGAACTTAACACCTGCACCCCTGGGGGCACTTTCCTTCTCGGCAATCTTTTGAATCAAATCCGCCTTGAGTTCCTCGTGGGTCATCACTTGATATAGCAAATCTTGCACAAGGTCCTGACTGACATGTTCTTTGCCTTCCAGAACTTCTAAGGCAAAAATATTCCGCGTATCTCGTACGGCCATATTCATCCATAAGAAGGTAAGTTCATGGATACCTGCGTCGAGTTCCAGGGTAAATTCATGCTTCAAGATAGGCTGATAAGAAGCCTCAGAGAAGGTTTGAACCCTTTGACCGTCTACAAATAAAGAACCTGCCATATAGGTCCAGAGACGGAAGGAATAAAGGCCTCTGGTCTTAACGGCCACTTTGGCCTCAGCCCAAAACTGAAGTGTACTCAGAGCCTTGCCGACACAACTCACATTAATATAAGGGTTACCGCAGTAGCTATCCTTTTGGCCAAAGGAGTCCAGCCACTCTTCCCTATAGTCTTCAATTCGACTGTACTTGGTCAGAAACGGCGTAAAGAGATGTTTTCTTAGAATGTTTTCTGCTTCAATCTGATTTCTGTGCTGGGGGCATATAGAACGATAGGCCTCGTCAGACACATCCTCCATGGTCATCGGACTAAGTTGCCAGTTTTTTATAAAATTTTTATAAGTTTGTTCTTCCATTCACGACTCCTTTAGATCTATCCTTTAACAGCACCTGCCGTCGAACCAGAAATAAAATATTTGCTGAAAATGATATAAACCAGAATGATAGGAATAATAGACATTGCGGAACCGGCAAACATGATATTCCAAGCCGCCGCTCCGTCACCTGAGCTTTTCAATAAAACAACGCCTACCGTAAGAGGTCTGAGTCCCGGGTTGGTCATAGTAAAGACGTTAGGCAAAATGTATTGATTCCATCCAGATCGAAAAGAGAGAATGGCAACCGTGGCAATCGCCGGTTTTATAATGGGTAGAATAACCCGCCAAAAAGTTGAGAAGAAACTACACCCATCAATGCGGGCTGCTTCGTCTATTTCGGTCGGAATTGCTTTAATATTACCGGTCATCAGGAAAATATAGGTCGTCTGTCCCATGCCGGTCGCGATTATGATAATAACAGTCAGACTGCTATCCAAATGGGTTTTGGCCGCCAATTCAAACAATGGCCTTATAGCTATGCTTCCGACATTTATGAACATAAAAATTAGGAACAGATTGTACAAAGCATCTTTCCCCTTAAAATGACTGCGCGCAAATACATAACCTGCCATAGACGATACTAACAAGGATAAGAACATGACACCAGTTGCAATGATAAAGGAATTTCGGGTATAGACTGAAAAATTAGCCTTTTCCCAAGCCTCAATATAGTTATCTAGAATAAATTGCTTAGGGAAGATATTGGCTCCTCCCAAAAGCAACTCCATATTCGATTTAAAAGAACCTAAAATAACATACAGTATAGGGTAAATGGTCACTACGGCCAAAAAGATCAGCAAAATATAGATGATGACTCGTATAACTTTACCTCTAAAGGATAAAACGCCTTGCATTGTCCTCTCTCCTCTCTATTGAATGTCATCCATGTTGCGGGTGAGTCTGGTAAAGATGACGGTGATAATACCGACAATCACGGCCGCATACAGACTTAAGGTAGCCGCATAGCCTAATTGCGAAGGCGCTCCGGGTGCAGTGCCGAAAGCCATTTGATAAATGTAGGAGAACATGACGTCCGTTCGGTGATTAGGTCCGCCTTGGGTTAAAACCAAAATCATTTCATAGTCTTTGAAGGCAGTGGTTATAGCAATGGTCAAAACCACTTTGAGAACAGGGCCCAACATAGGGAGCGTAATCCTAAAGAAAATAGTGGCTTCATTGGCTCCGTCGATACGTGCGCTCTCATATAAATCGTGAGGAATGCCCAGAAAGCCGGACATCATGAGTGTTATGTAGTTACCGAAGCCACCCCAAATGGCCACAGCTACGACAGAATACATAACGATTTGAGAATTACCCAACCAATCCACAGCTGGACGAGAAGGATTAATTGATCTTAAAATTCCGTTCAATACACCGTTAAAAGGCGAAAAAATAAAGTAGAAAATCATACCTGAAATTGCCGAACTGATAATGGTAGGCATGAAGTAAACCCCTTGGAACAGGCGCATGCCGCGCATCTTCCAAGTCAGAATGTAACCCAGGATAAGTGCCAGGGGGATAACAATAATAAGCTTCCAAAAGGCATATTCGAAAGTGTGAAGAACAGCATTAAGAAAATACTGATCTTTCAGGCCTCTCTTGAAGTTATCCATGCCCACAAAATACGAAACAAAACCGTTATAGTCATAAAAGACATAACGGAACATCCAAATAAAAGGATATATTGAAACAAGAATCAGTAACAAGACAGAAGGCAAAAGCATCAAAAATGCTTCTCTCTTCCTTGACCGATCTAAAACGTTAGTTTGTCCTTTCATGCACTCCTCCTAAGCCTAGTAAAAAAGAAGGCAAGATAAATCCATCAAGGGACCGAACTTGCCTTCTCTCTGTGTAAAATTATTCACTCAAATATTCGAAAGTACCGTCGCTAGGATGTAAAGGATCATAGTCTTTGATGACTAATCTCTTAATTTTGCCCATCTTAACTTCTTTATCAAGTGCTTCATTATAGCGATTCGTTAAGTCTTTCAAACCGTCTTCGATATTCATATCAACATTGGCGATTAGATTCCAAATGGTAGTTCTATAGTTGTCGCCAGTAGGGGAAACTTGCGGGAACAAAGGGTAGACACTTTCATAGTCTTGCTTAGAGAATTCAGCCAATTTACCGATTTTGGATTTGTCCACTTTAGAATCCATGTAGTCGGAGCAAGCCAGGCCGTATCCTCTTTCCAAATAGCCTTTTACATGATCCTCAGAACCGAAGAATTCAATGGCCTTAATAGCGGAATCATAATCGGCCGTCTTGGTCACCAACCAGCCGCCTTGCAAGGTCATGGGTAAAGCACCCTTGATTTCACCATCAACCGTGGGGTTTGAAGCAGCACACCAATCAAATTTGGCCGGGAACTGCTCGGTCAAAACACCGACTTCCTGAGACGCATTGCCGTAGAAGCCGATTACGCCGTTAGCAAACTGAGCTCTGGCTTCGTCAATCTTCAAAGTGGTAGAACCGGGGAAGGTAATATCTTCGGTAAAGAAACCTCTGGCATCTTCAATAACTTGCTTATATTCCATGAAGTCGAACTTACCGTTAACGTAGTCATAAGGATAAATACCGCTCATAGAAGCCGCACCCTCTAACCAACGCTCAAAAGGAGCGGAGGCACCGGGGAATACAACACCATAGAAGGAACCCTTGCCGGCTTCGGTGATTTTCTTAGCCACTTCAACCGATTCCTTAACAGTCTTGGGAACTTCTACACCAACCTGGTCAAATAAATCTTTGTTATAAATCAGTCTCGTACCGGAACGGATAACGGTAGGTACCCAGTAAATATCATCACCTAAACTGGTCAAGCCTTCATACTTCTGATGCTCGACATCGTTAACTTCTTTATAAGTATCACTTAAAGCATCTCCAATCGGAACGACAATACCTGCATCCACGAAGGTCTTCAGGTCGATACCGGCGGTAGCCGTCATACTCAGTAAGTCCGGAGCCTTGCCTGCCGCAGCCGCGGTTTGGATAGTGCTGACATAATCGTCGGTCATGATGACATATTCGAGATTAATGTTCTCACCGTTAGTTTCGTTGAACTTCTTAACCTGGTCTTCCATGTACTCTTTGTCATGGCGATTGTTGGTCCAGGCCACAATCTTCTTCTCACCGCCGGCGTTATTGGCACTGCCCGAAGCATCCGTACCGGTCTGCTTCGTGTCGCCACCCTTGGAACATGCTCCCAGAGCCAGCCCCAGAGCCAGCATACTGCTAATAATTTTAACTGTTCTTTTCTTCATACTTTTTCCTCCTATAAACTGCCTAATAGCCTATCTGATCGAACACGCTTTAGCCTTCCTCTCCTCCTCTCTATTCTTTCAGATATTCATTAAGCCAATAGTTTGATACTTCCAATCCTGCACCGGTCACACCTGACAGCTTAAGCTTGTTAGACCGTACCTGGATAGGATAAAAAGATATCGCATTCAAATAGGCTTGAATAGCATCAAGTAGCGGTTCTCCCAAAAGTTCTAGCACGATGCCGTCCAAAATAACATTTTCGATGGCCAAAGAAACGGTCAGGTTATTAATAAGACAGGCCATTCGTCGTGCTACATAGTCAATGGCATCTTCTCGGTCGGAACAACTACCGTCTGCTTTTAGACCGAACTTTTTCTCCAAGGCCGGAAGATTAATGGCATTTTCCAGCCAATAGGAACCCTCCTCGTCATCCGTCATTCCCAGAACCGTATAGCCCACTTCACCACAAATACTGCGATTGCCGCGCCTCAGCTTGCCATCCAGGATGATGCCTGCTCCAAGACCGGTTCCTAAGGAGATAACGGTCAGGTCATGAATACCTTCTTTTGCTAAGGCATTAAATTCTCCTATGGCATGTAAATTCAAGTCATTATCAAAAAGGACACGTGTACCATAAGTCTCTTCTAACTCCGTAATCAAGTCCTGCACAGAGACCGAATCATGATAGCCCAATAGAGGTACCGTAACTTCTTGTTTGTCCATATCATAGACACCGGGGAGGCCCACACAAATTCCGATAAGGTCCGATGTATCCTTATTATGTTTGCGCAAAAAACCATCTATCATTTCCGGCAAAAAACTTCTGAAATCAGATCCGACCCTTGTAATCTCATGTGCTCGGACTCGACCGGCCAAATCGACTGCTCCCAAAGATAAGTATTCGCCCTCATAGATACCTCCGATAGCATAATGCTTCTCAGTATTGAGCTGAAGCAAGTTGGGCTGGCGTCCAACCCTGGCCGTCTCATTTTTAACTGAAATCAACAATTCTTTTTCCTGCAAATCCGCCAGGATTTTTTGCACAGTGGGTGAACTAATCTTAGTTTTTCTCGCTAATTCTCCGGCAAAAAAGGCATCTCCACTTGACTTTCTAAATATGTCAAAGACGACTCTTGTATTCAAAAATTTCAAATCCTCTGGTGTATGGGACGCCATATTGTTTTATCCTCGCGTTATTTAAGTAAGTTTCTTTATTAATTATTATTTATCATTTTAGTTTCTTTAGGTATTTTGTCAATATTCAAACAATCGAGGTGATGACATCAAGATTATAATAATCAACCTGGTAAACTTTTCCATCGTTGGCAGTTTTTGCATAATTTGCAACAACTGAATCCCTTCTCCCTATCTCTAATCAGTCCTCTTTTAACTTATCCATGCTTCCAGGGTTTTTAAAGACTGAATGGACAAATCAAATCCATGCTCTTCCCTATCTTCCCGAATACGCTTGACGACTTCTTCGGCCGCCTCATCACGTCCGATTTTTAACTGCACCAGCTCTAAATAAGCATTATTAGGCGCAATACCGGTCACCGGGTTTAGCTTCGGTTCAAAATAGGCATCAATCGTATATCCCAGACCTTCCGGTCCGACAAAGCCTTCCTCCACCAGGAAATCCTGTTTGAAAACCTTAATTTCCGCCACTTCGGGCCAGTACCAAAGCATGCGCACCTTGCCACTTTCTAAAAGCAGGGTATGGTCATCTATCTTCTCTACCCTGACGCCCGGATAGAGATTCCAACGCTGAATGTGCTTTTCGTCCTGACGGTTTCCGCGTTGCACCTCATCTTGAATCCACAATCCGCCCTTTCTGGCGAAGAGAACATGACGAACATGGCGGCAGAACGTATAGGCATCATGGCCTCCCCGGAACACCATACCTTCCGGATAGACCTCGTGAAGCTGAATCTTCGTATCCGGCCTATAGACGCCCCACTTATTCTGGTAGCAAGAATTCGGCTGAATCGGTCGACCGTAAGCCATAACGGTATTATGGGATTCCATATTGTACATATAGCCTCGAGTATTCGAGTTCATCTTGATATTGTGATAGAGCACATCCGCATAGGGCTCTCCGTAAATAAGCTCACCTTCTATGGCCAAAGCCATTGCCAAAAGATCCATATGGTTATGCCCGGTATAACCACAATCTTTTTTGGCCGAAATAATAAGCTGATTGCCATGAGGTCCGTACGAATCTTTACTGATGGCGAAGCCCACCTCATCATTTGCATAATCCAAAGCCGTGTCACAGTCCGTCCGCTTACCCAACCTACAATCCAAAACATTTTGGCAATCCTCATTCCGGCAAAGTTTAACGCCTACATCCAAAATCGGATTAATCTTAGGTCCGCCATTATCGCCTATGCTTTCATAGTTAGGAGTAGGTCCAGCCAAATAAGCCAAGGCCGAGAAGGATTTGTTGAGCCATTGCTTGCTTTCCTCGTCTAAAAGCTTCTTGTCATTTAATTGGGCCACATAGACCACCTTAAAAATCATTTCGCCTAAAGCCGCACCGGACCAGTAGGCGATGGAATGCTCGGTATAACCGCCCGCCTCATTAAAGTCAGACAAGAGATGCTGACGAATCACCTTTTCTCCGATCGCTTCCATGGGTCTAAAATGCTGAATTTCCGGGACAAGAATCGCTAAGAGATAAGGTACAATACCTCTCTCCCACAAATGATGATTGTATGCACGGTAGCTATCCCGATCAAAGCGCCTGAACTGAATACCCAAAAACCAGATTCTTTGTAAAATCTCGTAAACAATATCATCGCCGGCCCTATATGGCAGCTCGGTATAAAGTAAGTAAATATAAGACAAAATCAGCCAACCGGCCGACATGACGTCCCGGTCTTCCACAAACATAAAACGACCGGCACCGGGGCTCTTATCCACGATGGTCAAAGGATACTCACGCCAGAACATCTCAATAACTTCTCTGAAAGAAGCCAAAACCTCTTCGGTCGGTTCTTCGTGGAATAAAACGGCATAGGCCTCGAAAAACTGGCCTCTGACAAACATATCCAAAGAGCTTCTATGGCGCTTACCCATATCTTCAATGAAATTAAAGTGAATAAGGGTTTCGAAGGAAGGCCCCAAGTCAATCTCCTTACGGCCGCCCGGCATAACATATACGTGTTCCATCATGCGTCTTGCCACTCGTAGGCAATAGTCTTTAAGAGAATCGCCCCTAAAGCCTATGGCACATTGGTAGGTGTAAGGCGAATCATCGGGATTTATTTTCTTGATACTGTCGCCCCTGTAATCCACTAGATATGAGACATTCTTACGTTCATGGAAATATTGCACCAAGTGTTTTGCGGCCAAAGGATAATCCTCTTTTTTTACGGCCTCTGAAACATTTTCCAGACCCGGATAGCTTAAATCAAAAGAAGCCCAAAAGTCTTCTTCTAAAAAACTTTTCTCATCATCCGGTATCTTAAAAGGAATACCCTCAATATAGTCTAAGTCCATAGTTACTGCTCCTTCTCGCAAGGGAAACCCAGTTCTACGCCCCTTTTTCTAAAGGCGGCCATGCTTTCCTGATAAGCCGGGTCTTTTGAAAAGTCTTTTGTCTCTTCCGGATTGACTTTTAAGTCACATAAAACTTCGGGATAATCTTCGCCATAGTACTGATACTTCAGATCATCTTGCTTAATCATCAAGAACTCACCTCGGTATTGACTGACGGATTCATTGTCCCAGCCCTCACCCTTGCCTTCCATAAGCGGGCGGAGACTCCTACTGTCCAAATCATCGGGGGCTTCAATGCTACATAAATCACATAGCGTAGCGAAAAGATCACAGAGATTGACATTTTGGTTGACGACCCTGGGCTGAAACTTCTTGGGCCAACGAATTAAGAGCGGTACTTTAGCACTTCCCTCATAAAATTTATGCTTGGCCCATACGCCGTGTTCTCCCAACATTTCTCCGTGGTCAGAAGTGAAGATAATTATCCAGTCATCCAGGTCTTGATTGGCTTCTTCTAATTTGGCCAAAATCTGACCGACGAAACCATCTGCCATTTCCACCATTCCGTAATAGGCCGCTGTAGCTCTGACGATATCACGTTCTAAAACATCTTCACCTATTTCAATGTGCTTGGTATCGATATAGTCATGACCGAAAAGTTGTTGTTCCTTACCGAAAATAGGCACACGGTTTAAGTAGTAGCGGAAGAGCTCTTCCGAACACTGGTAGGGATAATGGGGCAGGGTAAAACTGGCCTTTAGAAGCAGAGGCTGATTGGGCTGGGCCTTGTCGTAATAAGGAGACTGAAGAATCTCCTCAATAACGTTAACCATGCCTTGGACCGTGTATTCGTCATCAATAAGGGTCCTGGAGCTGCCGACCCCGGCCCTTAACACTTCTTTTTTGTTTTGCCATCTTAAAATATCTTTGGGGACCCTTACTCTCTTGATTTCATCATGGTCAACGCCCTCCATGAAGCTCGGGCTCACCGCCATTTGAGAGCCTATGCGTTTAAGCCAACCTTGCATCTGGTCCATACCGTTGTGGTGGAGTTTGCCGCCGCAAATGGTGTTATAGGCATTCTCCGAAAAGACGCGAGCAAAGGTCCGATAAAAAGGCGGCAGGTCATCGCCGAATACTTCACAGCCAGTCGTTCTGGGAAACTTTCCGGCCATCATGCTCTGACGAGCCGGTATACATACAGGAGACGGTGTGTAGCAATTGGTGAATTGGACTGCGTCTTTGGCCAAGGCGTCCAGGTTCGGTGTCCTTACTACAGAATTCCCTGCATAGCCCAGAACATTGTAGCGATGCTGGTCGGTCATGAGAAATAAGATGTTGGGTCTAGATGGCATTTTATCTCCTCTTCAGTTCATAGTGGTCAGCATCGTAAGACAGCTGATAAGCATCTTCCGATGTGGCAATAGAAAGTTCAACACCGTTTGCCTTTGGCTCCAGTGTAAGCTCAGAAACCGTTATAGCCCCGTTTTTTGTAGGGCTGATTAAAGTCGTATAATATAGAACGTCACTGTCTTCGGCCATTTTATCTCTGAAAACCAGAAGACTCGTCGGTCTCTTCTCGTCATTGCGGTCCGAGATAGCCGCCTCGGTAATTTCAGCCGGAGGCATCGTCGACACCAGACACGTATTAATACCATGGTTTTGGCATACAAAGCCCGAACCTTCTTCTTTGGCCTCTAAACCGTCGAAATTATATTGCATACTGAGGCTGTCACCTGCTTTTAGGTTCGTTAGTTTATCTAAAACCAAGACATACTTATCCTCCAGCGAAGCGACCAGACGTTCGTGTCTGACGGGCTCATAATTATCGTGATAACCCACCAGCCAGTGGAGGCCGTCCTTCTCACCTACGGACAAAATATCGCCTGTTTTCATCGGGCCGTATTTCCAAGAGGCCAAATATTCCCAAGCATCTTTTTCGTTAACCATGAGCGTGTTGTGCCAGAACATGCGCTTAAAGTTCTCTCTATCCGGACCTTCCTGATAGGTATAGCGTCCGGGATCTGTCAATAAGGGCTTACCGAAGGCACAAAGGTCAAATGCGAGCGGATCGATATGAGCATGTAGATTTTGGACCGGTGACCTGGCCGAGAAGAAGATACTAAGCGCCTCTCCGAACCAGTCGCTCCTGTAACAGGCCTGCTTCATAGACTTGTTCCATACCAGAGGATCTAAAGGCGGCTCGACAGGATTTTCTAAAGCATTATCAAAATCTTCCAAGAACTGCTTGGGATCTTCCATATGCCAAATAAGAAGGGACAGCTCTTCCCACAACTTATTTTCCTGCCCCATATAAGCGGAGTAGTCCAGCCATCTGGGATTGCTTGTTCCTATGTAAATGCAAACTGCCGATTTGGCCATAGTCCCGGTCAATACACCGGTATCTCCCCAACCGACATTGTTGCCGTCCGGCCTGGTACAATAGAGGGCCCAAATGCCCATAGAACTTAGCATCTCTTCATACCAAGAAGGGAATTCAATGCCGTAGCTTCGTCCAAATTTAAGCCCTAAAGAAAACCAGAAAGTACAGCCGTTGTGATAAGAAGGACAACCCTCGATTTGCGCCCCGTAATCCAGGATCTGGGCTTTCATAGCCCGACACATACATTCTTTGGCATGTTCTTTCCATTTAGCGGAATTCTTCCATTCCGTAAACATGCCGGAGGCCTTCATTAGACCCAGATTTTCCATTAAGAAATGGTTGTGGTCCGCCTCGGGCCAAAGAATCGGCGAGAACCTGGCTAAGAGGTCTACCTGGAAGTAAAGAATTTCCGTAATTTTCGTAAAAAGTGCTTCATCGAATACACCTAAGGGTGCTATGGCTTCAATGACCGGCCCCCAAGTTTTATAGAGCCTGATACCGCACTCCAGAATACGCCACCATTTGCCGTTGGGACCGCCATAAACATCTATGGCTCCATCTTCGTCCAACAGCAAGGGCGGAGGACATTGGTCAATCCAGGTTTCGATTTCCAGCACGATACGATCAACAAACTTCATATCTTGAGTCAAGAAATACGCATAAGTCATGACCAACCAATGGTTCATGCGGTTGAGTTGATACTCGTACTCTTTATTGTTATTGGGGTTTTCCGTCCATTCAGGCGGATCACCAATAAAGGTTTTCTGGGCCGAACCGGGCAGGAGGAAATAACCTACATAAGCATCTTCAGCATTTTCCAATATTTCATCGCACACTTCAGGATGCTTGTCTTGTAAAAGTTTGGCACAGGCTTCGAATTGTAAAAAGGCATCCTTATTTTTTTCCAAGCGAGCCAAACTATCTTTGACGCCCAGACCTTCCTTATAAATATCCTTTAACTCAAATCCGTACATTGAAGTCTCCAATCTTCATTAACCTTTGACCGAACCGACCATAATGCCTTTAACAAAATACTTTTGGATAAAAGGATAGACACAGACAATCGGGATAAGGGTCAGAATCAAGGCCGCCATCTTCATAGTCTCCGTGTGGACCACTACATCGGTCGTCATTTCCATGTCCTGAGTCTTACCGCTCTTCAGGATGGTTTGCAAAACATATTGGACTACGAAAAGTTCTTTCTTGGTTACATAAAGCATATTGTCCGTCCATGCATTCCAATGATAGACCGCTACCCACAAACTGACCGTAGCCAAAACCGGCTTAGACAAGGGCATCATGATCTGGAATAGGATTCTCCAGTTTCCCGCACCGTCGATTCGGGCAGACTCTTCCAGCGTATCCGGAATATTCATATAGTAATTACGTACAATAATGAGGTTATACGCCGATAACATGCCGGGGATGATATAGACCAGGAAGTTATTGTAAAGACCTATTGCCTTAATCAAGAGGTAGAAAGGAATCATACCTCCGGAGAAATACATAGTAAAAACAATAAACTTCATAATACCTCGCCTGTATGGCAAGTGAACATGGGACAAGGGATAAGCCGTCATTGCGGTTATCAAAATAGAAAGCGACGTTCCGATAACAGTTCTCAAAACAGTATTTCCATAACTTTTCCAGAACGAAGGAGCCTGTAAAATCGTTTTATAGCCTGAGAAGTCAAATTCTTTCGGATAAAGGTGGAAGCCGAAACTATTAACGACTCTCGAGGGACTCACTGAGATGGTTATGACCTGCAAGAAAGGCAGGATAATGGTTATGGCTAGAAGTATAACAACAAAATACGAAATAATATCAATAACCCAATCTTCCGTATTCTTTTTAATCTTATTCTTTTCTACTCTACTCGTATCTTTCATAATAACTTTCCCATCCTATTACCAAAGTGCGTATTCGTTGACTCTGTTCGCAATCGTATTGGCTATAACAACCATGACAAAGGAAATAATATTCTTCGTTAGGTTAACTGCCGTGGAGAAGCTGTAATTCATTTGCAAAATACCTTTACGATAGACAAAGGTTGAAATAACATCACCGACTTCTTCCGTCGTAGGAGTAAGGAAGTTATAAACTTGCTGGAAGCTATCATTCAAGAGCTTGCCGGACTCCATAATAAGCATAATTGTTAATAGGGGGACCAAGGCCGGCAAAGTAATATGAATAATTCTCTTAAATCGTCCGGCACCATCTATCATAGCAGCTTCGTAGATTTCCTGATCAACCGATGCGATGGAAGACAGGTAAATAATAGACCCCCAACCAATTGACTTCCACATATCTGTCATGACCAACATCCCTCGAAAATATCTTTTATCTGCAATAAAGAAAATAGGATCCATACCCAGTGCCTTTATCAATACATTAATAGGGCCTCTACTGGGCGACAAGAATTCGACCATGATACCCGAGACCACAACCCAGGAAAGGAAGTGCGGTAGATAGGAAATAGATTGCATTGTCTTTTTAAAACGCATAGCCTTAATCTCATTAATGCATAAGGCCAAAAGAATAGGGGCAGGGAAGCCAAAAATAAATTTGTAAACACTGATAATAATCGTATTTTTAAAGACCCTGGCAAAAAAAGGATCCGTGAACAGCTTTTTAAAATGTTTTAAGCCTACAAATTGGCTTCCAAAAATACCTTTCAATGGATAATAATCCTGAAAAGCAATAATGAGACCCCAAAGGGGTGCATAAGCGAAGATCAGGAAATAAATAAGTCCCGGTAACAGCATAATATAGTCATCACGATAAAGGGTTATATTTTTGCCGAAAGATCTCCTCTTCTCAGTTGGATGATTCTTTTTCCTGATTCTTTTTCCTTGATTTTCCTGCTTCATCATACTTGTCTCATTCCTTATAAAGATAAAGTGGGCGCACTTTTACCTTAGCACGCCCATTTGTTAAGAATTATTGATTTAACTCAGCCAGAATTCTGGCTTGTTCTTCTTGTACAGCCTTCTCAATGGATTCGCCGCCGGCATTCTTAAACTCTTCTACAAATTCATCAAAGTAATCAATCGGTTTCTGGTTCGAAATAATATCGAAGAAAGCCTGGTTGGTTAAGGACTTCAGTGTATCAATGTTCTCGGCAAATTCGGGAACTGCCGGAGCATTGTAACGCCAGTAACCATTGCCGGTAACTTCTTCACCAAACTTGACTTTCTCGGGTGTAATATTCATCGAGAAAGGAACTGTGCTGCCGAAGTCGACTTGCAAGACACCTTGCTCACGCAATTGTGTACCTTCCATGATACGTACAGGACCATAAGGGCTCTTCTTCCAATGAACGTCTTCAATACCATAATTCGCAAGTCGAGCATAATCCATATCAGAATAGTAGGCATCCAGCATGGCGTAGAATGCATTGACTACACGCTCATCTTTAAAAGCCTGAGTAGTCAAAGCGGTCAAACGTCCGGATTTGTTCCAAGCTTCTGTACCAGACTGACCTTTGGGACCCTTAGGCGGCAAGCCAATGGCGATATCAGCATCAGGATTTACACCCTTAAGCTCAGTCATACAGATACCATAATTATCGGAATCTGTCGTGTCCGTACCAGCGACCAGATAGTGATAAGGCTGGGCACAGGTCAAACCGATTTTGTTATTCATGAAGGAATGACTCAGCCAAGTATATCCACCTGTATTTTCACCAGTGACGAATTCAGGATCGATAAGACCTCTGTTATACCAGTTGGCCAAAAGAGTTAGGACTTCTTTTGCCTCAGGTCTAATCCAGGGGAAGAAAGGTATGTTGTCGTCTCCCAACTGCATTTCCTCTACTTTGAAAGCTTTGCTGCCACCGGTCACACAACGGAGGCCATAAGCTCCAAAAATAGCATTAAAGGTTCTTTCCGCCATACCGTAAGTGTTATTTTGACCATCGCCGTCAGGGTCTTGTGTTACAAAAGCTTCTAATACATTTTCTAACTCTTCAATGGTAGTAGGGAGCTCTAAGTTCAGTTTATCCAACCAATCTTTTCTGTAGAACATAGCCATAGGAACATTTTGCATAGGCTGAGGTGCACCGTAATTTTTGCCTTCATAAAGCATGCTGCTCCAGAATAAGCTCTCACCATATTCTTCCGTTGCTTTATAGTAATTAGGTGCTTTTTCTTTCAAGTCTTCGATAGGCATCTCATGCAAAACACCGCCTTTGACCAAATTGGGGATTTCAGAGCTGTTTCCGACGACCATAACATCAGGCATTTCACCACCGGCCAAACGAACCGACAAGGTATTGGTGTCATCAACACGCCAAGTCTTAAGGTCAATATTGAAACGGCTTTCAATCATCTTTACGACTTCGGCATCATCATCAACTTCGGCTGAAGTATTACCAACAATCCATGTCATCATAGGGGCATCGGCTGAAGGGCCTGTAGGCTCTTTATCGGTATTACTTTCTTGAGAACCTTGAACGCTCTCGCTGGGAGCTTCAGATTTCGACTCGTCAGTTTTTTTAGGCTTATCACCGCCTTGGCAGCCCGATAAGAGCATTATGCCGACCAGAGACAAGGATAAGAGCTTTTTGAATTTTCTCATTTGGTTTTCTCCTTTTTTGTTTTTAATATCTTTTATTAGGCCGATTGCTTCATTTCTCTAACGTAGATCGTTACCACCTCCGCTCAGAGTTTTTTAAGTAAGTTTCTTTATTAAATATCTTAAAAGTTTTGTGTCATTTGTCAATAGATTCGTAAAAAAACATTTATATTTACATGTCATTTGTTTGTTTATCATAATTATTGCTAATTATTTCGTCAAAATCACCAGAGAAACAAAGAACATAAATTTTAATCTTCAAGTTCGATATGCTTAATTTGTGCTATTCTAGCCTCAACAACACTCTGTAAAAACAAGAAAGAGGTATCGTTATGGCCAAAACAATCACTTGTATTATCGTAGGCGCCGGACACAGAGGCTTACTTTATGCGGACTATGCCCTCATCCATCCAGACCGTTTAAAAATCGTCGGTGTGGCAGATCCTAACCCTATTAGAAGAAAAGCCGCCATGGAGCGCTATAGTTTCTCGGAGGATATGTGCTTCGAGTCGGCAGAAGCTTTGGCCGCTACCGGCAAACGCTTAGCCGATGCCGTCATCAACGCCACCATGGACGAAGAACATATTCCAACCTCTGTTCCTCTGCTCAAGTTGGGCTACGACATGCTTTTGGAAAAGCCTTTTGCTATCAATCCCGAAGAAATGTTCTACTTCCTGGATTTGGCTAGAGCGTACGATAATACCGTCCTGATTTGTCATGTTTTACGCTACGCACCCTTCTACCGCCGGATTAAGGACCTCATCGTCCAGGACAAAATCGGTGAAGTTATTAGCATCCAAATGTCCGAGATGGTCTCCTACCATCATTTGGCCGTATCCTACTTGAGAGGCAAATGGTCTAACCGTGATCTATGCGGTGCACCCATTCTCCTAGCCAAAACCTGCCACGACATCGACCTCATGCTCTGGCTCAAAGGCCAAAGACCCGCTGAAGTTTCCAGCTTCGGTTCAGATTTCCAGTTCGCCGAATTCAAGAAACCCCAGGGCAGCGCTGACCGCTGCCTTGACTGCGACATAGTTGATAGCTGCCTTTACTCCGCCAAAAGTCACTACCTGTCCCATCCGGACCGCTGGACCTTCTACGTCTGGGCCCCCATCGAAGATATCGAGAACCCGACTTTGGAAGACAAAAAGAAATCTTTGGAAAAGGATAATCCTTATGGCCAATGCGTATGGCGTTGTAACCACAAGAATGTGGACCACCAAATGACCACCGTCAGCTTTACAGACGGATCAACAGGAGTCTTGAACTTGACCGGCGGGTCGGCCAAAGGAGACCGCTATATCCACATTATCGGTAGCAAGGGCGAAATCTTGGGGAATTTTGACTCCGGCTCCTTTACCTTGCGCACCATAGTCCCTGAACATCCCGAAGGTTTTGAGGAAACACAAATCAGAGCCTATGAGGTCTCGGACGCTTCCGGTATGATGGGCGAACACGGTGGCGGCGATATCCTCTTGGTCGAAGACTTTGTCTCCATACTTCATGGAAACAAGCCTTCCATTTCCGCCACCTCTTTGGAAGATTCCATTTTAGGCCACCTTACAGTCTTCAAGGCCGAGGAAGCCAGAAAAAACCATCAAGTCTTAGAACTTTTTTCTGTCATGAAAGAGCATGGCCTCCTGAAAAACTCCGACATGGACCAGGCAGTTTACAGAAAAATAATGGACGCCGATTAGTTATTTAGGCTAAAAAATCAAATAAAATCCCCCCTGTAAGTTTGTGCTTTTTGAGATCCATGTTCGAATACTTAGCAGGGGGGTTTTTACATTGGCTAAAGATGTGTGTTCACAATATCGATGAAAATCAGGAAAGGAAAGAAAACATAGCGCTGATACAGCTTTTCCGATTTTGATCCGACAATTCAATGCCAGGTGAAGGCAGCCTATCTTCATCCTGGCCACGCTCTATGCCCGGATCTGCTTCTGAATTGTCCTCATAATCCTTGTCGGTTGTGACCCCTGAACCTTCGTTACCACAGGAATCGCTTTGTAATCGGAGGCCTTTACTTCTCAAATCAAAATCCTCATTGAGCAAATCGAGTTCACGGAAAAGAAAATCCAGGAGATTAATCGAAAAATTGAGTAACAACTAAAGAAACTTAACTCGGTCATGCTAACTATCCTGGGCATTGACCCTTCTACCAAAGCCATTATCCTAGGGTAAATCGAAGATATCAATCGTTTCTCCAGTCCTATAAAAATCGTGGCTTTTGTCGGCATCGATTCAACCGCTTCTCAATCGAGAAGCTTTTCCGGGCAACACAATCGATTGTCCTAGAAAGGCTCACCTTATGTCGTCTAGATATCTGCCGTAGTGGGTACACGTTGTGATCAGGTCTTCAAAGCCTTTTACGAGAAAAATTATTTTAGAGATTTTTATATTTAGTGATATTGTGAAAATTTTAAGATTCCTAGAAAACCCCTTATTTCATGTTTTTACGCCAAATAAGGGGCTTCTGCATTGCTCTCAAACATAAGAAATATCTATTTCAAATGTAATCGTAAATAGGCACCTCATCACCCGAAGCGGCAATTTCCTCTCGAAGACGATTTCTAAGTAGCCTCACCTGATTGGCATAGGCCTCTTCCTCTACGAGATTTTTAAGCTGAAGCGGATCCGTTTCACGGTCAAAAAGCTCCCACCAAATTTTAGGCGCCTCATTCTCCTTCAACAAGTAAAACGCGGCAAAGGTATATTTAGGCGTTCTAAGCCCAACGTGTGGATAAACATTATGCTCACTAGGGTAGTCCATATAGTGATAGTAAATCACATCACGCCCCTCGGCGGGAATGCGCGCCGTTCGATTTATTTCACTCCAGCTTTCACCATCTTTTAGCTCCAAGACATCAAGAAAGCTTTTGCCATCACAGTCAAAACGTTTGACGGGTATATCGCAAAAATCTAAGAGCGTCGCGGCGAAATCGATATTTGAAACTTGTGCCTCCACCACTTGACCAGCTTTAATCTTTGCTGGATATTGAACAAGAAAAGGCATGCGAATCGACTCTTCATAGATAAATCGTTTGTCAAACCACCCGTGTTCGCCTGTATAAAAGCCCTGATCCGATGTGTAAATCAAAACCGTGTCTTCGTAGATGCCTTCTTCTTTCAGACATCTTAACATTTCTCCGACCGCATCATCAACGGACTTGAGAACAGCGGAATAATCACGCATATAACGCTGATAAATCCAGTCTTTTTTGTCCTGTAATGTGGAAAAAACTGGCATCTCATATTTATAATCTCGTTGTGTCATCTGTTCAATACGCATTTTGGCCGCCTTGGCTGCCGGGGAACGCCCCTCATAATCATCGTCATAATTGGCAGGATGTGGGAATACAATATCTTCAAAATAATTTTCATATTTTTTAGAAGGCACCCAGGGCCGATGTGGCGCCTTATGCCATGAGAGAAGAAAGAATGGACGTTCTTTATCACGGTTACGAATAAAGTCAAGGGATTTTTCTGAAATGAGATCCGTTGCATAACCTTTCTCCTGGTGAATGCCCTGTTCTGACTGAAAACGCGGGTTATAATACTCTCCCTGATTAATGACAATTTCCCAGCGATCGAAGCCCTTAGGAGTATTAGCAGTCTCATGTCCTAGATGCCACTTGCCTATCAAGGCCGTCTGATAACCCTCTGCCTGAAACACTTCCGATACCATCTGTTTCTGATTATCAATGCTATCTTCGAGAAAGCGTACACCATTTCGGATGGAGTAATCACCGGTAATAATGTTTGCACGACTCGGTGCACAAATCGAATTATGGCAGCAACAAGCATCCAATCTCGCCCCATTTGTCGCAATTTCATCAATATGCGGTGTCGGAGCAACAATCCCCTTACAATAAGCACTAATACACTGCCATGCATGGTCATCCGTCATAATCATGACAATATTCGTTTTGCTCATACCCTAAATCCCTCCATATTTCTAATCAATTTACATAATTGTTTTCTGAAAATAACCCACGTCCTGGTCCTACGTCAAGAAAAAGGAGTGATTTAACTCGTAAAGTTCTAAATAACCATTCTTTCTGTTTGCTTTAATTCTCTGCGTACAATTCGTCAAGCCGCTGAGATGATAAGTACAATGAGGATGTGGACAAAAAGTTATATTTCAGAAAGGGATTAGAGATATCTATGATAGGCGACACAATTCCTTTCGCAGGGTCTTTTCATAGCCAGTTTACTGATTATCCTTTAGGAACCATACTTGATTATATCAACGAAAATCAGGAAGGGGAAGAAAACATAGCGCCAGACACGGCTCTCCTGATTATCTTCGGGCCATGCAATATCCGGTGAAGGCACCACGCCTTCATCCTGACCGCGCTCTATGTCCGGCTCCGCTTCTGTGTTGTCTTCATGACTCTTATCGGGAATAAGGCCAGGATTTTCGCTGCCACTTCTTAGACCATAGCGGTCCAGAAGATTTTCAATATGCTCATGGCTCCAGAAGAAAGGGTTTTGGCCAAAATGATGAATGGCATCGGCCAAATTTTTCACTGTGTCTTCTGAGAAAACATCCGGTAAATCGACTTCATCTAACAAGGCTCTAAAAGCAAAGGCTTCCTCACCCTTGTCAGTCAATTCCAAATATTTCTCCACAGCCTCTTCGTAGTCTTCCAGCATGGCCGGAATAAAGGTCGCTGCTCCCAAAGCAGATAAGGAGTATGACAGATAATAGAAAGGCGCGTGGAATATATGGTAGAACATCCACTCACGACCTGTATTAGACCCTACACCATAGGCTTGGGCCAACTCCCGATACTTACTATCTATTTTTTCCGGCGTAAGATTGGACTCGGTGTGGGTATAGGTCTCAAACTCGTTATACATAGCCCCGGTAATGATGGACCAGAGTAAATTTATTAGATTATCCTTGACTGCAGCACCCGCCAAGTCGTCACCGTAAATGGCCCTGTAGTAGGGCATAAAGAGGACCTCCAATCCTTGCGAATGGATTTCAGCTATATCCACATTAGACGCATTGAAGAAATTCCATCCTTCCTGTCGGACCGCTGTATTGAAATGACCGAATTCATGAATGAGTGTCGAGACCTGGGCCGAGGGCTCGTAGGGGAACTGAAAAATCATGGCCGAATGGTAAGACGGTACACTGATCGTATAAGATACCTGCTCGCTTATGCCTTCGTCTCCTACCTTATGGAGACCCGCCTTTCGCATGTAATTAAAAGACGCTTCTAATTCGCTCGAAACACCGGCCACAAAAGGCCCCACCTGGTCCAGAAGGTCTGAGCCATACAGGAAATTATAAGAGGACAGAGCCTCCCAGTCGTAAGAAATACTCAGATAATAGAATGTCGGGACAATATAGTCTTTAATGGCCTGATAAAGCTTGGCCAAATCCTCTCTGCTGTAATCTCGCCCTGTTGCAGTGTCCTCCGTATAGGCCAAATAATCGCTGTAGCCGCTTTCCTTGGCATAAGCATTTCTTAGTCGGACCAACTCAATATAAATATCGGCCATGCGGTCGCGACTTTTCTCTTCATCTGCCGTCCCGTTGAGGATGTCGTTCTGGAGCCCGTCAAATTCCAACTCCAGGGCATTTTGTTTTTTCACATTCTCCTCTTGCGTAGGTGTGAAGGCCAAAGAATCCGCCAAGTCTTTGTAGTAAGTCTCGCCGATAACTTTGGCCAAAAGGCCTTGCAAATCAGGGTTCTTTTGCACGCCTTGCAGTGTTTCAAGAACGAGATTAAAAGCAGAAGAGTCCAGGTCCTTGGTATATTGAAGTTCATCTTTTAAGTCCTGATCGGTCACGTTTTGGGAATACAGAAACTGAACGTTCGCGTACTGGCTGACAAATTTATCGTATTCGGCCAAAAATAAATCCAGCGCCTCTTTTGCTGTTTCCTCATCCGGCACGGCCTGAGGCTTGGTCTGGCTAATCTGTTCGGGCGTGGGCACAGTATCAAAACTTAGGCCCCACAGCCTTAGAAAATCCAGGGCTGCCTTGTCTAATCCGGCCTTATCGTAATGCACAGAGACAATATCCTCTTCGCTAAAAGCCGGCTCTTCCCAGTCTCCGTATACATCCGTCTCAGAAGCATTGGGTAAATTGGGCCGAGGCATCTCATCGGCAAAAATCGGGACTATCAGACCGGCCAAGCTTCCTAATACAAAGACTGTGATAAGAAGAATGGCCAGAAACTGTCTGAGGCGCTCGTGCCTAGGAAGTTTTTCTTGTTTATTGCTCTTGGCAGAATGGTCTTTTCTCATGTGAATACGCTCCTAATCAATACTTAAATAGCCGCTACAAGGACTCCTGTAAGCATTTCAATCTTGTCACACATAATAGCATGTAAGAGGCCTTGCATAGTAGAATAAGTATTACGAAGTTATAGCATTATTTTTTCAGGTCCGGAGTCTCATACCAGATTATTAAATATGTATCTGATAAAATACAGAGAAGACTAATTGACGAGGAGAACATTATGGCAAATGCTGTTATCTTACAAACTTTTGAATGGGAAATGGGAGCCGAAGGTGATTTTTATAAGCACCTGGCCCGGATGGCGCCGGCTTTGGCCCGAAGAGGCTTTGATGCCGTCTGGCTTCCACCCGCCTCTAAAGCCACAAGCGTAAACGATGTAGGCTACGGCATATACGACCTCTACGACTTAGGAGAATTCGATCAAAAAGGGCAAATTCGAACCAAGTACGGCACTAAGGAAGAACTCCTCGATGCTATTAAGGCACTCCAAGACCAGGGCATTAAGGTCAATATGGATGTGGTTATCAATCACAAGGCCGGGGCCGACTATACCGAAACATTTCTAGCCCAGCCTGTCCAGATGGATAATCGTAACGAGCCTGCCGGTGAAGAAAGGGATATCGATGGCTGGACCGGTTTTAACTTTCCCGGCCGGCAAGACAAGTATTCTGATTTTCATTGGAATTTTAACCATTTCACCGGCGTAGATTTTGACCAAAAGACCGGTGAAAAGGGTATCTTCCGTATCCTGGGAGATAACAAGAATTGGGCCGAAGGCGTTTCTCACGAAAATGGCAACTTCGACTATCTCATGTTTGCCGATATAAACCACCAACACCCCGACGTCCAAAAAGACCTCTACCGATGGGTAGACTGGATGGTGAATGAGACATCCTGCGATGGGCTTCGTTTTGATGCTTTGAAGCATATTGATTCCGCTTTTATCAAAGACTATACCCAGTACCTGACAGATAAGTATGGCGATAAGCTCTACCTCTTTGGAGAGTTCTGGTCGCCCGGCCTAGACAGGATGTCTACCTTCCTGGAATCCACCTCTTTTAATCTGGACCTTTTCGATGTCGACTTGCATTTTAACTTCTGTCAGGCCGCCACGGACCCTAACTTCGACCTCCGCCAAGTCTTCGATCAGAGTTTGGTCCAAAACTTCCCCATGAATACGGTGACCTTTGTGGACAACCACGATACCCAGCCCGGCCAATCCCTGGAGTCTTTCGTGGATCGCTCTTTCAAGGAAAGAGCCTATGCCCTCATCCTGCTCCGTAAAGACGGCTATCCTTGTGTCTTTGCCGGCGATTATTTCGGTATACATGGTGGTCCTGCCCCTCAAGAAGGCATGACAGATGAGCTAGAACGCCTCTTAGAGCTCCGAGCCTCTTACGCCTACGGCGAAGAGCGGGACTTCTTTGTAGACCCTCACTTTATCGCCTGGGCCCGGCTGGGAGACGAAACCTTCCCCTTCCAATTGGCTACGGTCATTTCCTCCGCCGGCGACGGTGCCGTCGAACTAGATTTTGGCCCCATCCATGCCGGCAAGATTTTCCGAGATTATACTGGCCGTATTGAGGACATTATTACTTTGGACGAGAACGGTAAGGCCTCCTTCCCTGTCCAAGGCCAAAGCCTGTCCTGCTGGGTGTCTCCGGATGCAAGAGACCAGGAGTCCCTGGACAAAGATTATAAAAAATTCCTAGAAAACTTGGATAGACCTAAGTTGGAGATTTAATAAAAAGCTATGCTGCAACGCAATCGTAAAAATAAAACCCACAAGACCTTTATGGCTCTTAGCGCCCTATGCTTAAGCTTGGGCCTGGTTCTGGGCGGCTGTTCACTCTTTGATAGCCCCTCTAATCCGGACACAACGGTTTCGTCCGTCGGACCATCGACTTCTGAGATTAGTCTCAAAACCACTACGACCGAATCTCTGACGACCTCGGTCCTGACCTCATCATCCGTAAATCTAACAAACACCGAGATCACGGAAGAAAGCCGCGAAACCGAGACGACCGACAAGCCCGCTCCCACACCTGAGCCTACTACGCCCCAGACGACCCTGCCCGAAACAGAAGAAAGCAGTCTGCCGAGTCCGACACCGGTTCCGGAAGCACCTTCTAAGTCAGTCATAAAGCCTGCCGCAAGTCCCAGCCCCCTTCCTACACCTACACCCACGCCCACGCCGGCACCGGTCATGGAAGTCAGCTTCTCCATAACCGTTGACCCTTATCTGGTCGAAAATCCCGACGAGATCAAAGACGAGGTTGCCCGTGGCATGGTCACGGCCTATAATGGGGTCTTTCGGTCCGCCTCCGCCGTTCCGATCCGAGAAGAGGATACGGCTTTAAGTGTCCTTCTGCAGATTTGCCGGCAAGAGAACATTCCATTGGAAGTAGAAGAACAGTTCTTAGGTGCCTATGTAAAAAGTATTAACCTTTTGGCCGAAAAAATGGCCGGCGGGGTTTCCGGTTGGACCTATGAAGTAAACGGCTATCAGCCACCCTTGGGTGCTGACCGTTACGAGTTAGAACCCGGCGATGTTTTGGAATGGATTTATATTAAAGGATAAGCATGGGAATATTAGAATTACTGCTTCTGGCCGTGGCGCTCAGTATGGACGCCTTCGCTGTTTCAATTTGTAAAGGACTTTGTTTAAGAGAGGCCAATGCCAAGGCCATGTTGACCTGCGGCGTTTGGTTCGGCCTTTTCCAGGGCCTCATGCCTCTGATTGGCTTTTATCTGGGCTCCTTATTTGCCGGAACTATACAGGCCATAGACCACTGGATTGCCTTTGCCCTTTTGGCCCTCATCGGCATCAATATGATTCGTGAAGCCCACAAAGCCGCCCATGAAGACTACGTTTGCCCTGTCGAGGTAGACTTCTCTTTCCCGCATATGTTTACCATGGCGATCGCCACCTCGATTGACGCTTTGGCCGTAGGTATTTCGCTCTCCTTAACCGGCGGGGTCAATATCTGGATGGCCGTCATCCTGATTGCGGTTATAACCTTCTTTTTCTCGGCCGCCGGGGTGAAAATCGGGTCAGTCTTCGGCAATAAATATGAGGCCAAAGCCCAATTTATGGGTGGCCTCGTCCTGATTCTCTTAGGAAGCAAGATATTGCTGGAGCACTTAGGCGTCATCAACTTTTAGAGCTTTCGGACTGACTTACCTTCCACCAATCGGGGTTCGTAAATTTTAATTAAGTCTTCCTGCTTTTCCTTGTGCTCGATTTCCCGGAGCAAAATCTCCACACTTTGGCGAGCTATGGTCTCTATAGGCTGCTCGATGATGGTCAGCTGAGGATTATAGGCTTTGGCAAAACGCACATCATCAAATCCCACAAAAGACATCTCCCCGGGGATTCGCAAATCCATTTCATTAAAGGCCTGAAGCGCCCCCATCATGGTAATCATGTTAGACGCAATAAGAGCGGTAATTTCCGGGTTGGATTCAATAATCTTATGGGCGGATTCGGCTGCGCTGTCTTGCTGTACATAGTCACAGCGGTGCACGTAAGACGTCTTTTTCTTGATACCGCGTTTGGCCAAAGCTTTATAGTAAGCAGCTTCACGCTCCCTGGCTGTCTCGATTTTCTGGTTCCCGCTAATAAAGCCGATATGGCGATGACCGTTTCGGACCAGATGGTCTACGGCCAAATCAATAGCTAGAAAGTTATCCGACTTCACCACCGGCAAGTCCTTACCCGGCATGGCCCTGTCAAACAAAACAATAGGGACCTTTTGGTTCATGGCCCGATCCAAGTGGCGTGTAGTCAGGTTCGAGGGCATATCGATGATACCGCTGACCTGTTTAGAACAAAGAAACTCCACCGCCTGCTTCTCACGTTTGATATCCAGGCCAAAGTCCACAACCAGCATGCTGTACGCATGCTCATAAAGTGAACTACTAATAGTGGCTACAACTTTGGAGAAATAGGCATCATCAATCTGAGGAATGATAACGCCTATGGTGTTGGTCTTGGCCGTCTTAAGACTCCTGGCAATATCATTTCGCTGATAATCCAGCTTTTCGATCGCTTCCTGAATCAGGATCTTATTCTGCGGCCTGACGTTACCTCCGTTGAGGTAAGAGGAAATGGTGGCAAGACCCAAGCCCGTCTCTCGGGCGATGTCCTTGATTGTACTCATGAGCGCCTTCTCCTCTCTTTGCCAAATACTATATGAATTTATTAAGTTTTTTATTACTGATTTATTATATGGGATTTGGCCCTTGCGTCAACAAAAAGGAGAAAGCCTCCAAAGAGGCTTCCTTACACACTTTTTGTGAACGAGGAAAGCCGAGCCATTATGAGTTGGTATTCCTCAACACGAAAATGCGTTTTTTGTATTTTTTATGCAAAAATCAACATTTGGTTGACACTTATGGTTATAAAACTATAATAAATGCAAGAATAGAAAGGAGCCGGCACTATGCTTTTACAGTTCAGTGTAAGTAATTTTATGTCTTTAAAAGATGAAGTCATCCTCAGCATGGCCGCTAATGAACGAGATCATGAGCATGAATCTGTACTGCTTACTGCTAATAAGGAGTCCGTACTTCCTGTAGCCGCAATATATGGTGCCAATGCATCCGGCAAAAGTAATGTATTTAGAGCGTTAGCCACAGCCATAAACATTGTGCGTAATTCGAACAGCAGCCAAATTGACGACCCGATTGCAGGCATCATTCCTTTCATGTTTGATGACACAAGTAGACAGTCCCCCACAACATTTGATTTTTTCTTCCTTGCAAACGGTGTGAAATATCAATATGGATTTTCCGCGAATCATGAAAAAATCATAGATGAATATCTATACGAATATAAATCTGCATGGCCCTCTAAAATTTTTGAAAGAACCAATACATCTAAGTATTCATTTACCAAGGCCAACGAAAAAGAGTTCAAGGCATATGTGGAAAAAACCACAGAAAACAAGTTGCTCTTAGCAACGGCGACCGCTTGGAATGCTGAAAAAACCAAGGCTCCTTATATGTGGTTTTCAAACACAATCGATGTATATGATGTTAATAATATTGAGCCAACAGGCATATCCATTATTGAGCACGGCGACGAAGGCCTTAGAGACTTTCTTATGGAGACTTTGCAAAACGCAGACTTCAATATTGATAATTACAGCTTTGAAGTAAAAAAAGTTACACTTGACGACTTTAAACAGAGTGGATTGCCGGATGAATTTGCCGAATTGCTGAGAAAGTTTACAGTAGCAGGCGAAGGCAAACAATACGAAATCGTTACACAACATAATATTAGGCAAGATTGCGGAAATTTCAAAAATTATCAGTTGCCTTTTAAATTGGAGTCAGAAGGTACCAGGCGTATGTTTTTTCTGACCGCCCTGATTAAAAAGGCGATTGATGCCGGGAAAACTGTTGTCATTGATGAAATAGACTCCAGCCTTCATCCTCTTCTTGTCAAGTTCATTATCAATATGTTCAACGACCGAAGCATTAACCCTACCGGTGCACAATTGATATTCAGTACGCACGATGTCAGTTTTTTAAGTCTAGATTTATTCAGAAGAGACCAGATATATTTTGTTGAAAAAGAGGACACATCCGGCATATCCAGCCTATACTCACTCGATGAATTCTCACCGAGAAAGACTGAGAATATAAGAAAGGGCTACCTTCAAGGTCGATACGGAGCTATACCTGTAATCGATCCGGGAGGCTCAATATGGTAAAACGAAGGAGCCAAAAGAAACGTGGCGTACAAAAGTACACACGAAAAAAGATAATCTTATTAGGGGTTGAAGGTGATAATCAAACTGAGCGCAAATATTTTAATCATTTCAACCGTATGCAAAACAAATATGTCATACGTTTTGCCAAAGGTAATGAGACAGATCCTGTCAATATCGTAGCAAACATAAAAAGAGACATTCTAAAGGCCGGTCCGGATTCTTTCACAAAAGGCGATATAGCGTTTGCCGTATTTGATACAGATACAGACCCCGGAAAAGAAACAATTATTAGGCAAGCTCAGAAGAACGCATTTGAATCCGGTATTAGAACCGTTATTTCCAATCCTTGCTTTGAAATATGGTTTATCCTTCACTTTGACGGAAGCTCTGCCGCCTTTAATTCAAACAGAGAAGTAATACAGAAAATTAGAACCTTCATTCCGGACTATGAAAAAAGCCAAGACATCTTCGAGCAATTATTCTGCCATATCGCACGCGCTACTCAGAGAGCCATGTCACTTCGAAAGATGCATGAAGAACACGGACATGTAAAGATATTAGATAAAAATCCCATGACAGAAATTGATATGCTAGTAAAACTATTGCTAGATTAAAGAGACACAAGGCCGTCGACTAAGCAATACTAGCCCCAAGGCTTTCGCCTGATTTTACAAGAAAAATACAGTGTAATAGGGGTGCTGTTTTTATAGTTGCGACCTCAGACTGACACTACTTTACTATAGGGAAGCTCTAAAAGCCGCTCTAAGTGGGAAACAGGCGGCTTTTAGAACTTTAGGCATTAGAGCTAATGACTTGCCGTCTATTCTTTAGACCAGTCCTTAGCTTTTTTACGCGTGATAAGGATTGAGGCAGCCAGGCCCAGACTGACCAGACTCCAACCAATCAGAGTAGCCGATTCACCGGTCTCTGCGATATCGTCTCCTTTTTCGCCGGATTGGTTCGCAGACGGCACTCCCTCTGTAGAATCGCTTCCTGCAGGCTTGGTCTCGGAAGGCGCGGTCTCGGTCGGATGCGAAGCCTCTCCGGAGGGCTTCGTACTCGGATTCGTTTCAATCCCTCCTAAATGAACCGCCAGACTGTGCGAGAGACTCCCTCCTCGGACTTCCCTACCTTCTTTAAAGACCATGTGTATACCGTGCATGCCTTCAGTCTGCTGACTCAAGAAAGCTTCTTTGAGCGTCAGGATTGTACTGCCGTCCTCGAGCTTATAAGCCTCTGTTTCCAAAGAATTTCCCTTTTCAGTGCTATAAATCAACTGATTATCGAACCGGACTTCTAGGAGATCTTCCAATGCGGCATTGGTTTTTATACGCCAATCGCCCTGACTCTTAGTCCATACACCGGAGCTCACGTCCTCCCAGACCAGGATCTGTAAGTCTTCGCCAGGCACAGGTGTAGGTATCGGTTCCAAAGGTTCTGTAGGCTCTTCCGGCACCGTCGTCTGAGACTTGCTAAGCGTGAAACTGTCGTAGACCTCACCGGTAACGGCATCGTAGCTGTCCACGGTTAGTCGGTCCGACGTCACATCTAAGACGCTGAACATTTGATGCTTAGGCTGACCATACTTTTCGAAGAGATGGGTTTTGGCAGCGGCACTAACATCATAGAATTTAAAGCCTGCCGTATTGACAGTCAGATAAACCGTCCCTTCGGCATCCTTGTATACACCGCTCTCGCCGGTCTCTGTAACCTCGCCTTTGGCCAAAGGATACGATCTGGCAAAAACATGGTCGTGCCCTTGTAAGACCAAATCCACACCTTGTGTATCGATTAGAGGATTCAACATAGGAATCAAAACCTCATTGATATCCTTGTCTAAAATATGGCTACCAACCGAGTAAAGACCCTTATGAAGGATAAGGACTTTCCAGTCCATATCTGTTTTAGCCAAATCTTCTTCCAGCCATGCCAGCTGCGGCGCAAAATGATCTTTACTTTGCAGCATCTCGGTATTGAGGACCGAGAAGTGAACATTACCGTAGTCAAAACTATAGACGGCATTGGAAGGATTCGAAAGCTCACTCGTAGGTGTATTAAAGGAGAACTTGAAGCCCTGGTTTGTTGCAGACTCATGGTTACCGATAGCCGGTACGAATAATTGATTCATTAGTGCGTCTTGTGCTTGACCGAAAAAGCGCTCCCACTCCCAGGCATTATTAGGTACACCTAAACCCGTATCCGTGAAATCTCCCGGAAGAATCATAAGGTCGGCATCGGGAGCGGTCTCTTGAGCTTTATGGACCGTCTCGCCCCAAATTTCATAGTCTCCTGCTAACTTTCCCTGCGGGTCATTCATGAAGATAGCTTTGAAGCCCCGGTTTCGCCCCGGATCGGTACGGAAAGATCCCACCGGGCCGTAGCTGTCACCGTTTGAAACACGCCAAAGATAGGACGTGCCTTCTTCAAGACCGGTTGCCCGAGCATGGTGGACTTCATAGCGCACACCTTTCGTCTGATAAGCCATGGACACGTCTTTGGAATCGGGCGTAAAAATCTTCGCTTGATTCCAATCGGCTGTAGCAGGATCGGTTCCCTCCACAATTTCCAACGTATTTTTGAGGCCCTGCTGATAGGTGTACCAACTAAAGCCTACTTCAGAGGCCGTATCGCCGTTGGGCGTGGCATTCAGATTGAAAGGTTTGGGATCTAAATCAGTCTCGTAAGCCATACCGGTAAGGCTGTAAAGCTCAAAACCGTCGACCGTCAAGGTCCCGGGATAATCGGACTTAAATCCTTCTAAGGTCAAGGAATCACCTGCTTTAAGGCTGATATTGAGACCCTTAACGGCAAAGTCTCCTTGCTCCCAATCACTGGCCGGGAAGAAGACATTACGGACCACATGGTCATTTACCAGGAGGCGCACCATAGTGTCCTTATCAGCCTTATAGCGGACATCAACTTTCTCGATATCCATAGGTAGGGCGTAGACAGAAAGTCTCCTATCTGCCTCGTTAATGCCTGACACACTTTGGCCGGAGGAGGCCGTTTTGTCCTCGATGACTTGCACCTTGCCTTGCACGACCTGATCTTCAGCTTCTATGAAGTGTTTGATATAGACAGGTTTCTCAAGGTCGGTCAGAGCCTCATAGAGAACCTCTCCGGTGGCATCCAAGGGAACATTGATGCCGGCTAATCGGGCCAAAGTGGGGATAAACTGCGTTGTGCGAACCTCCTCAGGGATGCTTCGCCCGTGGGCTACACCTCTGCCCCAGAGAAGGCCCGGCACCATCTCTTCCTCGGGAGAATTCCCGCCATGCCCGCCCATGGCGCTGCGATAGCCGACATCAGGATGCTGCATGTTGTAAGGAGGCTTCAGAGCAACCAGGAGATCCGCATACTTGCGGCCGACACCAATTTCGCAGAGCCGGTCTGTCCCCCAGGCCTCGCCTATATAGGGGAGCTGTTGCAAGGCCTCGGTCACCACGGCATTCTTCTCATTAATCAGGTCCTCATCGTAGAGACCGGGATATGAAATCTGCGCTGCTGTACCGTAAGAGGTTACAACCACATCTGCATCGGCCGGAGCTTCTGCCGTAATACCTTCGCTCTCTCTAGGATAGACATAGTAGGTCTTGTAGCCTTGCCCCAACTTATTAATGGTTGAAATAATTTCATCGAGCTTGGAGTTACCGTATTCCGGTTGGCGTAAAACAGCGTCCTGCTGGCCCCAATGGAACATGCCGTGGTCCGAGGTCAGAGCGAAAGTAAATTGGTCATAGACACCGGCTTCTTTCATGGCTACCATGAGCTCGCCCAGCTTACCGTCCAATTCGGACAAGAAGCTCAAAATCTTCTCCAAGCGCTTTTCGGCGGTCGGCTGGCGGAAATTAGCCGCCTCATTATGACCGTAGGCATCCAGCTCATCGACATAAAGCATCATGACTCGTGGAAGCGTTTCATAGGTGTAGCCGGCAATTTGACCTGTTCGGAAGAGATTCGTTAAAGCGTCAAAACGGCTGATTCCTCCGCCCGCGCTGACGTAATTGGCCAAAGGTTTGCCCGCGCCGGTTCCCCGGTCTTCAACCGTGAACTGGTTCACCGACAAGACGTCCAGGTACTGGCGGGTTGCCGCCTCTGCCAAAGTCTCGGCCAGGTTTTTGCGGTTAGGCTTTTCCTCCACCACCTTGTTCAGGTCTTTGTTAAAGTAACGCATGTGGTTGTCCGTATAGCGGGTCAGGGCACCGGAAATTATAGTCCCTTGAGCCGAATTGGTGATGGTCGGAGTAGTCGCCCGAGTATGGGTAAAGCGGACGCCTTCTTCTAATATTTGGGCTAAGTTTGGAACTAAACCTTGTTCCAAAGCCAAATCCAGATAGTAATCGGCAAAGCCGTCAAAGTTAATGTAAAGAACATGGCCTCCTTCGGGTGCCTCCGGCCTCACGACATAGCTGACATTGGTCTCTAATGTGCTGACCTTGCCGTCCTTGTTGACGGCCTGTAGGGTCAAGTCGTTTCGGCCGAGGTCCAAAGTCACCGTGTGCTCGAACTTACCGTCTTGTGTGAGTGCCACCGGCTGACCGTTTATAGTAAGTTCGGCGTCGGCTTGGTCCACCGCGCCTCTCAGGGTCAACTCCTTTTGGAAAACGGTATCCCCGTCCTTAGGATACTGGAGGGTGATCGAAGCTTTGGGCCTAATCTGTTCGAAAG
Organism: Oscillospiraceae bacterium; assembly: GCA_029983685.1. GTDB lineage: Bacteria > Bacillota > Clostridia > Saccharofermentanales > Fastidiosipilaceae > JASBZA01. The sequence goes on from JASBZA010000002.1 coordinate 67,361, forward strand.
TCCAGGCCTTACCCTCAACTGAGTCGGGCATGCCGGTGCCTAAAAATTTCGCAATGGTCGGCACCAGGTCCATGAGGGTCGGCTCACCCGGGACATCGGTTCCGGCTTCAATCGTAGGACCGGACAGGGCCGTATAAAGGTCGTATTCCGAAAGAATATCATTACGGGTGACCGTAGAACCCGCCGAACAAAAGCTTTTACCGGCAATGGGTTCTAAGATGTAGTCGGCAAAGTGTCGGGGTGTATCGGGGAAATCCTCAATCGGGCGGACACGTTTGATATTTTTTCCGATCCGGCTAGAACTGTCTCTAAGATAGTCAAGGACCACTTGCTTGTCTTGGTCGGTCGCTTCTTTGGTGAAAGACAACTGCGCGTAATTAAAAACGTATTGCTTGGTCAAAACAACCTTGGTACCCGGCCGGGCCGCCTTGCCGTGACCCGAAAGTTCTTCGGCTTTGACCCCCGTGTCTTCGGTGATAAATCGGGAAGTGTTCAGCGTCGTCACCTTGCCGGTATTGACAAAAATGGGGCTCAGCGAGTGGACCATAAAATAGGTCTTATCACTTATGCCAGCCTTGTCTGCGGCAGCCATAATTTCGCCGATTTTTCCGTCAATAGCTTCCAGAGCGGTCACCAGCCTGGCATCTAAATCATTGGTGTTGCCCCAGCCCACATTACGGATATTTCGTATCTGTAAGCTAAGGTAGTGGGGAATCTTCTCTCTGGCTAAAGCCTCCGTAATATCCTGAGTGGTTTCCGAAGCACCGCTCGAGGCATGCAGGGTCAGTTCATAGTCGTCCTTAAAGCCGTAAGCCCCTCTGACAAATTCGTTTTGGCCCGGAAAGGCTTCCCCGTCCAAAGACCAGCCGGACCCGAAGAAATTAGATTCACCCGTCCGCTTCAAATAGGAGAAATAGGTCTCCTGATTCGTGTGGTAGGTATCCTGCACATTCTGGACCAGTCGGTTATTTTCAACATCGTAGTAGCGGTAAGTCGTGTCGTTAGAGGCAGGGCTTGCTCCGGTAAGGGCCGTAGTTACACCGCCGATATAAGCCGGCAAAAGCGCTCGGTTATCCGATACTCTGGCACCGTCGGCCATTATCTTATCCAGGTTAGGTGTCTTGGCACCAGCTAATTTCAGACGATCAAAGAGTGCATTGGAAAGGCCATCAACTGCAATCTGAATAACATAGGGCATGTCAGGATTTTCTTCAAAATCTACCGGGCCTGTAGGCTCGGTTGGTTCCTCGGGTTCAGGTGTAACTTCCGGGTCAGTCGGGTCAGTCGAATCGGCGGGCTCTGGTGTAGGGAATACATCACCGGTAAAATCAATCTTCTTTCCTTCTACATTAGCCGGATTGGATACACCCAGGAAATCGGTAATGGTCGGAACAATATCCATGAGGGTCGCTTCATAGTCTACCGTGCCTCCGACCGGGACCTTTGGCCCTTTGAAAGCCGCAAAGAGATCATACTGGCTCAAGATGTCAGACCTGGTCACATTTGAAGCAGCCGAAGCAAAGGATTTGCCTTCCACAGGCTCCAGGATATAGTCGGCAAAGACAGTAGGGGCCCCCGGATAATCGCTAACGGGTTTTACCGAGGTCAAATTTTGGCCCAGGGACGAAGTCGGGTCTTGGAGATAGGCCAAGACTTGTTTCCTATCTTCATCTGTTGCCTCCTTAGTAAAATAAAGCTGGGCATAGTTAAAGACGTATTGTTTAAGCAGTAAGACCTTCGTCCCCGGGGCAGGGCTCTTACCGTGGCCGCTTAGTTCCTGAGCCTGGACACCGGTGTCGGCTGTAAGCATGGCCGCCACATCTGCGGTGGGTATTTTGCCTTCATTCAAGAAAATGGGCTGGAGCGAGTGGATGACAAACATAGTATCTTGGAAAATTCCAGCTTTTTTGGCAGCTTCAACAACGTCTCCAATTTTGCTGTCAATCTTTTCTAGAGTACTGATGTACTGGTTCCCGGTCGTACTATCGAATTTTCCCCAGCCGACGTTACGAAGATCCATGGCCGAAAAAGACAAATAGCGGGGGATGGCCTCCTTTGGCCTATTTAAAGCTTCCAGAATATCAGCCGAAGTTTGGTCAATGGTGTTGTTCTTATATTGGCGAAGTTCGTAGGCGGCTTCGAAGCCTTCATTGCCCAAGACCAGGTCGGTATTGGCAGCCCATTGGTTCATGTCCAGTTCCCAACCCGAGGCCAAAAAGGACGCTTCTTTATTGCGCTTGAGCGAACTAAAGAGGGTCTCGGCGTCCATCTTGTAGGTGTCCGCTATCTTCTCCACCACCTGATTAGACTCGACATCGAAATAACGGTAGGTGGTCCGGTTGGTCGCAGGGCTGGCGCCGGTAAGGGTAGTCGAGAAAGAGCCGACATAGGCGGGCAAAAGAGCTCTTAAGTTTTGAGCCCTGGTTCCGCCGGCGATAATGGCATCCAAGTTAGGCGTTTGGGCTCCATCCGCCTTCAGCTTATCGAAAAAAGTGTTGGAGAGGCCGTCAATGCCGATATGTATAACATAGGTATCTTTCGTTTCCTCGGGCGTTTCAGCGCCTTCTATAGGCTTGGTCTCTTCGTAATGCGCTCCGGTATCTAGCGCCAGCGCACGAATGGTACTGAGGGGTACGGTTGAGAAAAAGCTTGTGAGAACGAGCAGCCAAGCCAGAAGGCGGAAGCCCGTTTTCTTATGATTTCTATTCTTTGCGTTATCCATATTTTTCCTTCCTGCCGAGAGACCGAAGTCCCTTTTGCAATGACTAAAGCCAAAAAGCTTTTGTCATGCTAGCAAGAAAGAATGACATGGATATTAAGCTGTGTTAGAGAGGAATTAAGAATGGTTAAGGGAGTTAACGTTAGGGAGGCTTTTATCACATTTAAGCACTTTAGAATTTTACAGAGTGTAAGTATATAATCAAGTTAAATAATCACTTTGATTTGTTGTTTTGATATATTATTAAGTAGTAAAAAATACTACGTTTTTCTAAACATTATGAAATACCTGTAATGTTTTAGGAGGGATTTATGAAATATGGTGTTGTAGATCTTTTTTGTGGAGTCGGAGGCTTAACTTGTGGCTTTGAAAAAGCTGGATTAAATGTTATTGCCGGTTATGATTTAGATTCCTCCTGTGAATATGCTTACAACCACAACAACCATGCGAAATTTATTCATAAAAATATAGAAGATGTAAAAGGCGAGGAAATAACTCAACTATTGGAGCAATTTGAGGTGAAAATTCTTGCTGGCTGTGCACCATGTCAACCATTTTCCAGATATCAAAAAGATAAAAAGAATCGCAGAAAACATAAAGATTGGAGCCTGCTCTATCAGTTTGCACGCCTCGTTAAGGATGTAAATCCAGATATTGTATCAATGGAAAATGTTCCAGATTTAGTCAAAGAACAGGTCTTCAATGATTTTGTATCAATCCTAAATGATTATAACTATGAGGTAACTTATGCTGTGGTTAATGCCGCTGATTATGGCGTCCCTCAAAGACGAAAAAGATTATTGCTTATAGGAGCCAAACAACAAAAAATTAAGCTTATTAAACCAGAATCAAAAAAACTAGTAAGTGTGAGAGATGCTATAGCTAATCTTCCCCAAATAGAAGCAGGCGAGAAAAATAGTGGTGATAATCTGCACATTGCTTCTTCTCTTTCTTCAAAGAATCTCGAAAGGATAAAACACTCCATTCCTGGTGGAACTTGGAGAGATTGGCCTGACAACCTTGTTTTAGATTGCCACAAAAGAGCAACTGGCCATAGCTACTCTGCAGTTTACGGAAGGATGGAATGGGATGAGGTAGCACCAACTATTACTACTCAATTTACAAAGTACGGAACTGGTAGATTTGGCCATCCAGAACAAAACCGTGCATTAACTTTAAGAGAAGGTGCCATCCTACAATCATTTCCACCTAACTATTCTTTCGTTCCCAAAGGAGAGAAAGTCATTGTTCAAAGCATTGCTCGTCATATTGGAAATGCCGTTCCACCCAAATTGGGAGAAGTTATTGGCTTAAGCATAAAAAAATATTATGACAAATAAGGATTGAAAGGGCATATCATGAAACAGAATTTTACATTTGATATTTCTTTGAGTGTACTCAATCACTTAGGTAGAAATTTATACCGAAATGTAATTACAATCTTAGGAGAAGCTATCTCAAACTCATGGGACGCAGATGCAAACAACGTATGGATAACGATTAACCGAGAGGATAATCGTATGATTATACTCGATGATGGAATTGGCATGGATGAGAACGATTTCCAAAATAAATTTTTAAAAATAGGCTATTCCAAACGTCATGGACAAAACTTTACAACCGAGAAAGGAAGACCTTTTATAGGCAGGAAAGGGATAGGCAAGTTAGCTTTACTCTCTTGTGCTAAGAAAGTACATATAGCAACCAAAACTCTAAAATCAGATATTGTTGGTGGTACAATTGATAACAACGACTTGGATGAAGCTATTAAAGATGATGTGAATTCTCAAGAGTATCAATTAAGTCCTCTAACCAAAGATGATATATTCGCATCTCAAAATATTGAACACGGAACGTACATTTTATTTGAAGATATTAATGATGGAATAAAAAATACAGAAGCTTATATTAAAAAGCTGATTGCTTTATACTTTAGATTCTCTTTACTAGATGAAAATTTCAATATTTATATTAATGATGAACTTATCGATGAACAACAATTGGATGAACTAGCTAATGATACACAGTTTCTGTGGAACATAAATCATCTGGAAGATCCTTTTTTAGATAGGTTACCTTCTTCTACAGAAAAGCGAACAATAAACTCAGATTTTAAAATTAAAGGGTATATTGCTTCCGTAAATAAACCTTCTGATTTGAAAATTCGTAATACTAAAGAGAAATTAACAATTGATCTTTTTGTAAATGGAAGACTACGAGAAAAGGATATTTTACGCCACTTCCCCACTTCACGAATTGTAGAAAATTATGTTTACGGTCAAATTCATTATGATGAGTTGGATTCAAGCGATTCGAAAGATATATTTACAAGCAGTCGAGAAGGAGTTATTTCTAATGATCCAAAATATGAGGCTTTTCTAAAAGAAATCGAAAAGCTCTTTATGACAATTATTGAAGAGTGGGATGAACTTCGACGAAAGCATGGTACTGATGGAGATCCTGATAACACTAGGATAACAGCTAAGGAGAGAAAAGCACAGGAGTTGTTTAACACTGCTTTCAATGAAATGAAATCTAAATATAAAGAAAAAGATAAATCCGAAGGTATGAGTAGTATCGTTCACTCATGGGTCCGTCAACTAGCAGAAGAAGCCACTTACAACATATCATCATACACAGAATGCTTCATTGCCGAAAATTTATTGCGAAAATACATAAATCATAACAACATAGAACTTTCAAAAGAAGAAAAAAGTATCGCAGACAAATGGAGGAACAATGAAGACAAAAACAAGAGATTTGCCAATATTAGCTATCAAATCAGAACCTCAACAGATGATCTTTGCTATCTTGATATGGGTGATTTATCCACACTTATAGATAAGGGGAAAAACAGCGACAAACTTTCTCTAAGACGCTCCGCGACTATATATAAACCTGTTAGAGATGCAGTTGGGCATACAGCTATCATAACTCCGAATGCTCAAAAACAACTAAAAGTTGAAGTAGATAATATAAAAGCACGAGTAATGGACCTAATGGATGAAATAGAGTAATTGCCTCCAACATTGCTGCCCCCCTAAATAGTTAAGAGGTTTGTCTGGAAAGGTCTACTCCTCCAAACCGAACCTCTTATAAAACTCCCGGGGCGCGTGATAGCGTACAAAGAGTTCTTGTAGTTTATCCTCCAACTCTTTTTGTTTGGCCGGGTTATGAACCGTGTGCCTTTGTTTAGGGTCGACCTTAATATCGTATAGCTTATCCGGCATCTCGAACCAATGGTCGGATTCGCTCGCCGGGACTTTCAGAATTTTTGTATCGAGGTTGCCGCCGAAAACATCTTTATGCGTAACCAACTCGGCTTGGCTTAATTCATCTTGGCCAAAGGTAACGCGCATATGAGACGGGGCCAACGTGTAGTTATAGAGCTCGCCTTTGGCCCCTTTCAGTGGACTCTTGTACAGAGCATGATGCCCATCGGATATGCCGATTTGGCCGCCAAAGCAACCGAAGAAGACTGCATCGTGTAATGTGGCATGGCCATCCGCTAAAGTGCTTAGCGGCAAGTCCACTGAGCCTTCCGGAGCCGGCAAATTGAAGAGCTCTGCCAGGGTCGGTGCAAGGTTTAAAGAACAGGCTAAGCGCTTCTCTCGGCTTCCCGGCTTGGGATTTCTCGGGTCGTGGATAAAGAAGGGTGTGTGGGTAATGGCTTCATAAGGTTCGGTGAAATTCTTGCCCATAAAGCCGTGCTCGCCTAATAAGAAGCCGTGGTCCGTATAAACAATTAAGGCGGTGTCTTCCCAGAGGTTCAAGCGGTCAAAGGTGTCCAGCAAGTTTCCCAGATAGTTATCAATCATGGACACCATAGCACGGTAGCGTAGGCGAACATGTTCTTTGGCCGCCTCAGGATAAGTATCCTCTCCGTAATCCGGCCAATCAAAAGAAGGGCCATCGTAGTTGTCCTCATAGAGGTCCAGGTACTTATCCACCGTGTAAAAGGGTTCATGCGGACTAAAGGACTCAATCGTCAAGAACCAATTCTCTTGATTGTGGAAACGTTCGATGAAGTCGATACCTTTGGCAAAAGTCCGGTAGGCCGGAAGCTCTTCTTCCTTTTGCATGTGCTGACGGTTTATCCAATCGTGGTCAAAGTTGTTGGTATGGGCTCGGCGGGAGAGGTTCTCGGGATAGTTCAGCTCACCAACGAAAGGCTTCCACAAGTCTCCCTGCTGGCCTCGGATAATTTCAAAACTGTCGTATTCATTGAGGTAGCCGTATCCGCCGATCTCTAGATAATGAAAATGGTCGGTCACCATGTGGGTGTAAACACCTGACTTCTTGATGTTCCTTATAACAGACTCGTCAAAGGGTTCCAATGGTGACCAAGACCGATGTAAGAAATTGGGCTTTCCGGTATGCATTTCTCGCCTGGCCGGCATGCAGGGCATGGAGCAGGCATAGAAATTCTCGAATGTTGTTGTCTTCTCTCCTAACCTTAGGAAGTTAGGGGCATGGGTAATCTCATCTCCAAAGTTCGGTAAGTAGTCTTTGATAAGGGTGTCTAATAGTAGTAATACGGTTTTCATGGGAGCTCCTTGTCTAAGTGTTCCGGGTGGAGATGAGATTATAGCATTCTAATACTTTGAGATAATCTGTTTAGCGTTAGATTTCATATCGCTTCTCAGGTCGGAAAATATCCACTAAAAATCTCTTAAAAGATTGCGCTCAAGGCTAAGACAAATTTGAGGATCTTCGTCCCAATCAAATTTCCTGGCGAACATATACTCTGAGTTAAGTAATTCATCATAATCTGCTAAGGTAAAGGTATGTGGCCTTCCTCTATTCCAATCAATATAACGCATGCAACTCAAATAGTTGCCCTGACTATTTTTTAAGAAAAGTTTGTCATAAAATGGTGTACTTTCTACTAACATTTGCAAGAACATTTCATCTGCACAACGTGTATATCTAAAGTGCTTATTAATCCAAACCTCATTTTCCAAGACAAACTTCGCTAAATCTCCAGTAATGCTAAACCAATTAGCTCCCATTGCAATGGGCCTTTCTATATTCCTTGTTCGATCTACCCCGCATATCCCTTGCAATCGTACCAAAACTGTCTGCAAAAAACTTAAGAATCCTCTTGATCTACCCACCCTGTCTTGAAATAACCAATATGTGGCAACTCGTTTTTTAGCAACCTCCCCCATAGCATCTGTGCTGTAATGAACAAATTCTTTTCCTTGATTTTTAGCAAAAAAGTTATAAATTTTATCTGCTGGATGTAAAGGCAAATCTTGCCCAGATAGAAGGTGATAATAATTATATTCTCCTGTCTGCATTGCCTTTTTAAGTAGAAGAAGTTCACAATTAATCTGACTCCATCCACCCCATGTTATATTCGTGCGATCTGTAAAATACAAATTAGAATGATTCGTGATACCCTCAAAATCATCTGGACAAAAGTTCTTTGCTGTAGCATCAATATGAATAAAAATATCATGATAAGGATAATCAAGAAGTCTAATAATTTTTTTTAGGAGTTCAAATTGATGATACGCCATTATCAAATATACATGTTTTTTCATAACTTCCTATGCTTTCCCTCTCTAAGTCCAAGTATCACACTACCGAACATATCCTTAAGTGCTTGAAATTCTTTTGTTTTCCTATATGTCAACATAAATACTCCATTAGGAATCAACAGACAAGCCAAGCATTTCAAGACAAAGTTTAGGAAGATAAATTCAGTTGTAATAAAGCTGCAAACTAAAACTGTTACACTTCCGCATAGTAAAAACATACCTATTTCAGATAAGAAAAGTTTCAGAAAATCCCAGGTTGACCTATTCAAACAATACTTAAAGACGACATGGCCTTCGACCCAGATATTTACAAAGATTTCAGTTATAGTAGTACCTAAAAACACTCCTATAATACCAAACTTTTTTGCTATCATAATGGAAGTAGTTAAATTCACTAGTGCAGCTATTACTGGCTTGTAACGGTCATGCCATGCCAACCCATATGCTTCTTTAAAAGTCAGTCCGGTTCTTCTAATTGTATTGAGATAAAAATTGACTACAAGAACAAGCAAAATGTCCTTGCTAAGTAGATAATCTTTACCTAGCCAAAGAGTCTCCACAAAAGGATTCATAAGTACAAACAAACTGATTCCACAAAACGACGCTAACCAAGAATTAATAAATTGAATTTTGCGATATAGCTCATTTGCTTTAGTTGGTGTTTCCTGAGCTCCAAAATTACCGATACTTGCGGTTAAACTAGAAAAAAAACTACCTGTAACACTTTTAATTGCAAAGAATATCATTTGATAATTAGAGTATAAACCCAAGAAAAGTAAACCAAAAAATTTAGATATAAGTAAATTATCCGTCGAATCTACTGCAATCCCTCCAACACGATGGAGTATCATAGCTTTAATATTACGAACTACTTCATGCATAATGTAATCAGGTAACTTAGTATCTACTTTTTCTTTAAGCCAAGGGAATTCTCTATCTGCTTTGCGAGAAAGGATTAAATTTTCAGAAAAAGTTGAAAGGATTTGTAATCCCAGGAACAAGAAATAATTTGACGTAAACGCCAGAACTAGAATTTGAAGTCCATTCATAACTATAAATGCAATCGTATGAACTGCTACTATCCAATAATGATTCTGACTTGCTGTAATTAAGGAACGCTTATAAGAAAAGAAATAAGAAATAGAGGTGTTTAAAACAAATAAAATATAAATCCAGTGAATTCCTTTTATAGAATTTGGTACTTCTTTAATAAAAATAGTAATAAAAGGTGATATTGCTAAGCCTGCAATTAAGACTACAGAGCCAATTACAAGATAAGCTTTTCTAAAAATTTGCATGAGTGCCTGGCAAACCGGTATGTCATTCTCTGCTAAAGGTTTATACAGGCTAAAGGTTATAGCAGGACCAATACCTAGTTCAGCTAGCGATAGAACGGTCAGAATACTTGTAAATAGACCATTTACCCCCAAATATTCATCAGCAAGGAACATCACAAAGATTTTCCGTGCAACGAAACCTATAAGGATAACCAAAACTTGACCTATTGCAGCAACTGTAACGTTGCGAATTGATTTCGAAGTTCTAGACAATTATATGCTCCTATTCTAGGCATAATTCAGTTTTACTATAAAAGCTTCGTCTAAAGTTCATAAATATGTAAAAGAATTTTTGCCGAGTTGGAATTATCATATCCCATTTCTTTTAGTTTAAAGGCAGCTTCTCCAAACGCAGGCCTCTGCATATTACAGCACCGCAAAATTTCGTCCGTCCAAACGTCTAGCGTTGCGTTTAAAGGAACGTAAGAAACAAGCCCTAAATTTATATCAACTTCTCGTGTAATCGTATCTGATAAAACACACGGTACATTCACTGCTTGTGCCTCTATTACACTCCCAGGAGCTCCCTCACGAACAGATGGTAAAACAAAGACATCAAAGATTTGCAGCAAGTCATTTACATCTGCCCTTATTCCTGTAAATATCACTTTTTCTGCGAAATTATTCTCATACACATAGTTTTTTGCTTCTGCGTCCCCTTCATCATCACCGACTATTATAAGAGTCGATTCTGGGTGCTTTTTTAAAAACTCATGAAATACTTTAACAAGAAAAATATGATTTTTCACAGGTCTGGCATTACCAACTGTTCCAATTACATAGTCTCCTGGTTTGATTTCTAAAGATTGCAGTAACACTAGTTTCTGCTCAGCAGTTATCTCAACAAACTGACTTACATCTATTGCATTAGGTAAAAAATAAGTTTTAAATCTCTTGTAGGAAAAATCTCCAAAAGCAAATTCTGCAGCTTCTTTGCTACAATATATTCTAGCATTTGAAAAAACATTTGTGATTAATCGGTTTACACGTTTTGAATACACACTCTTATTGTCTGCGCTAGAATTTCGAGCATGTGCTATTCGCATTGGAACATTATTAAGCCATGAAATATACATCGGTAAAGCTGAAAAAGCACCTGCATGGCAATGCACAATTCTATAATTATTTTCTTGTATCATTTCTGACCATTGATTAAAATATTCAACAATACCAATACTTCTCCAAGAAGTGACTGAAAAGACTTTTCCGCCTAATGTAAGAATCTCATTGTAATAAAAATGTTTTTCTGCATTATCTGATGTAACCGCAAAATCAAAAACTACTTTTTCTTTATCTAGTCTGCGGAAAATATCCATCATACGGGATTCTGCTCCACCTTTATTTAATGATGAAAAAACTTGAAGTACTCGTTTAGGCTGTTCTGGAATAGAAGCAAGACTTGTCTTCTCGAGACTCACCACATAGCTAAAGCCTATAATTGCAAAAAATAATGGCATATTCAGTAGATCGTTCAACAGAGAAACAACCATTAAGGAAAAAAGCATTGCTTGAATAGCCACATTTTTGTGTTTTTTTCTCCAATATAACAAACGTGCATTAATAATGACTAGCAATAAAGTGAAAAAAACGAAGCCAAGAATGCCATATCTAAACATCATATAGATTAATGTATTATGCGGATCTCTAATCTCGCCAAACAGAATCGGACGATCTACGAGACTGTTATCCGTCCCTATTACAAAATATTTTGGAAGAATTCTTAAATATTCCGACCAGATTTGCAAGCGTAAGTTATGTTTAATCGATGATTTACCATCGCTACTCATCATAAATCGATTCAAAAAATGATTCCACATTTCTGCCATCTCGTTATTAGAAGAAGACATTTCGTCTTCTGATTCTGAGTGATCGAGTGGAGGTTCAATAGTTTCCTCATCCGAATTATCGAGTGGAGGTTCAATAGTTTCCTCATCTAAATTATCGAGTGGAGGTTCAATAGTTTCCTCATCTGAGTTATCTAATATTTTCTCACCCGGTATTGTCAATGATAAATCACTACCAATAGTCAGCTCTAGATTCTCCATTCTCGTTGGACACAACAAAAGGAAAGCAAAGCCAAGTACTAAAAAAAAGACTCCTAACGATACCCATAATTGTTTCCAATAAATTTGTCGTATTTTTCTCATCGAAAAAATGATAATTATAAGCAAACTTATAAAAGTTGAAATAACAGCCGTACGTGAAGCAGTCAGAAGAATAGCTGCTACAGAAAATGCGCCATTAAAAATCCATAACATCTTAAGTGGCATATGTGAGAATAATAAATATAATGAAGAAAAAAATGCTGTTATTGAATAAATTCCTAAGATATTGGGATTAGGATATGCCCCCATAAAACGCAAGACACCCATATCAAACAAAAAATGTTTGCGATACACTATAATAAGTAACACATTAATAACATTTAACAATCCGAGTAATATCGGTAAGATTTTTCTCTGGTTTAAGATCAGACCAAAAATCATAAATCCATATGCAGCAAAAATCACAATTTGATAAACCGTAAAAAATGTAATTTCTTGGCCATTTTTTAACTCCATTACATATTTCCACGTAGAAATTAATGTAATAGTAGCTAGAAATAAAACATACCAGATACCTTTACGGACTGTGTACAAAAATTCTCCTGCGGATACTAAATAAGCAAAAGAAGTTACGCAAAACAATGTTGCAACTATAAGAAAAATTTGAAAAGAGTAGGGGATTACAATTGCACCAACGAGTGGAACCAATACCATACTAATCAAAAGAAATATAATACTGATACGCCCTAACCATTTTTCTATCATATTCTAGACATCCTTCTATTTCTCCAAAAGTCTACTATACTGCTCAATCAGCTGATGTATAACCTGTGAAGATGAAAACTCATTCTGAACGAGCGTATACGCATTAGAAGCTATATTCTTGAGCTCTTCATCAGAAGTATTATATGCACGTAATAACGCATTAGCAAAAGCATCTCCATCCTTTGCGGGATGTAAAAATCCGGTCTGCCCTTCTCTAACAAATTCCGGTACACCACCTACGCTAGAAGCTACCACAATTTTATTGAGTAGCATAGCTTCTAACAACACATTAGGTGTTCCTTCTGCATCTGAAGGGAGCACAACCATACCGCACTCAGAAACAGCGTTCACAATATCAGATTGATACCCTTCAATGATAGCTAGAGACTCTAGATTATATCTATTAATAGTGTCTTTAATAATGTCTAGTCTATGATGATCTTCTTTAGTTGTACCAAAACCAGGTACACTTCCGATTAAGTGAGCAATAATAGAATATCCTTTATTGCGAAGAACTTTCAATCCTTCAAGAAGCACGTCATGACCTTTGAAATCAACAAAATTTGCAATCATCGTAATATGTCCATTTTTATAAGGACAAGTTTTTATTGGTGAATTTAACTCTCGAACAGCGTTATGAACAACTGCAATTTTTCTCATACTGATATGGGTGCGCGATCTCATTTCTCGAACGTTAAATTCATTAATAGAAATATATTTATTAACGAGAAAGTCAGTAAGAAATCCCGCTACATGATAACAGTTCTTTTTGAAAGGGGAGATATGAGAGCAGTCAATATAGGTATGAACTCGAAAAACATGTATCAGGGAAGGCATAAATAATTTTGCCAATCTGCAATAAAAACTTTCTTTTAACATATGTGATTGAACAATATATATATGCTTCTTCTTGCATAAAGCTTTTATCTTTTTTGCAGTTTTTAGATAGCTATGAAAAGATGCTAAGGTCACATGTGCACCTCTTTGGCGAAGACTATCTGCTAGCGGCGATTCTACGTCACTCAAAAAGTATACCTGCCATCCAGCTGAGATAAGTCCGGATGTAATATTCTCAATTTGATGCTCAATTCCCCCAAACCCTTTATATTGACGGATAATTAAAAGGCGCTTTTCTAATTTCACCATCCTCTTACCTCAATTTTTGTTTCAAATCCCAAGCGGTAATCAACAGCTTAATAAGGATATATTGTTTCTTTCCCGCACTTTTAACGAAAATTCTCTTTGCTGTTTCCATTTTTGCCAAATAAGGATTTTCCAACCAGTTTGGATATTTCAAACAAAATCTATCAATGTGAGCAAAAATATCCTTTTTGGAGTACTTTGCACGTAGCATGATCATAACCATACCATAGAGCAATTCTGAGATAGCTCTGTATTCCATTTCAACATCAAAACCTGGTGCAGAAAGCTCAATCATTCTTGTCACAGCTTTCGGATAGAAACTAACATCCACCTTGGCAAAATTCTGGTTAGAAATAGAATTAGTTCGTTGATAGTAATAATACATAGGTTTCTTCACAATTGAGATTTTTTTTGCATAAGTCATTATAGGAATTATCGTTGCCATATCTTCAGCTCTACGAATTTTTTCCGGAAACCAGATCTTATTGTCTATAAAAAGATTTTTATGGAACAAACGAGTACAAGCATAGGAGCGGCTTAATGCAACAATCTCTTCTTTAGATGAGTCATTTGTAAGATTTCCAAAGGGACTAACCTCCTTGACATTTGTGCCAGTGTAATAATAATAAATGCTACTCAACACAATATCTGCCGAATGAATAGTTGCAGTTTCTATCAAGGTTTGCACATAATCACACGTTACCCAGTCATCGCTATCTACAAAAGTCAACCAATTTCCTAAAGCGGCCTTAATACCGCTATTCCGTGCAGCAGAGAGACCACCATTTTGTTTACGCTTAATCAGCTTGCATCTATCAGGGTATCGGTGCACATACTCTTCAGCGATTTTCACACTACCGTCTGTAGAACAGTCATCTACTAATATAATTTCCACTGCAGAGTAGGTCTGCTTCACAAGAGATTCAATACACCTTGATAAATACTCTTTAACATTATAAATAGGTACAATAACCGATACCAAGTCAGCCACTATTTCACCTCTATATCTTCACGAAAATTTGTATCGACATGCAATATATACACTTGACGCAGCTTATCTTTGGAGGCATCGATACACACCATCTTTCCATCCCAACTCCACCGTGGATGTAGATCACATCGCACATCATTGCGATAAAAAACATTGGCATAAATATGGCCTAATGTTTTAATCTGCCAATCCGATACCCGAATCAGATATAAAGTTTGTTTGCGCTCAAAGTCCGGGTACGTATCTGTAATAATAAACTTTCCATCTGGAGAAAAAGACGGGTGTCCATCGACATTAAGAACACCTAGCCCAAGTACTTCCTTTTGTTGTGTCTTATCATGAAGAATATGGTATGCATCTCCGTTCTCTTTGGTAAAGCAGTAGGAAATGATTGTTTCATCATCTTTCCAATTATTATGTGAAACCATACCATCATCAAGAAGAATATATGGGTCACTTCCATCTATATTACACGTAATTAGTCTATGGTGTTTAACTCCGTTGACAATCCAACGATGAATGAACATAAAACGTGTAGCAGACGGATTCAGCATAATGTGATTAATCTTATGAAATCCTTCTTCCATACCATCGAGAGAATTCCACTGTGAAAGACTTTTATAAGTGAAAGGAAGTGCCTTTACTGTATTGTTTTCTAAGTTTAATAGCCACAAACATGGTGAATCGGGTGCAGTCATATATTGAGAATCGTCAGGCAAATTGCCATAGCCATAGCCAGGAGCAAATGTATTTAATCTAGAAAAATCCAGTGTAATAGCTTTTTTTCCATCATTTGAAACAGAATAAACTGGCATTCTCAAAATTTGTTCAGTCCCATCTTCAATAGAGTAAATCACACTACAATATTTTCCATTCCTAAAATCGTTATAGATAATCTTGGACTGAAAATCAGGCCCCAGCCACTGCAGCATGGCCCCCTGTTGCGAATTCCAAACATTGGTATGCGCTATGATTTTTTCTTCTTTACTATAAAAATCATAGAGTACAATATCCGTGCATTCTGTGCTGACATAGCTTTTTGTAGCATTCCTGGGCATTAGATAAATCATATAACTTTGGTCGGCACTCCATGGACATTTATCATAGTATCCAAAATTGTGTGCACAATTATCGCTTGAAATCTGCACTAATCCAGGAAGGTTTGTCTTTTTATCACTTAGCAGATTTCCCACTAGAGCGTACATGTCCTTGACAACTTTTTTGAGTGTGGGGAAATTAGTAAGTTTTTTTGCCACCTTATGTGCAACTCCCATAAGGTCCTCCTTAGTTTCTCAATCGTAATAGTTCAGTAAGACTTCCAGCTCCATAACTCATATGGAATAACCAGCAATACAATCCCCACTGTACTAGTTCAACCAAACGTTTTGTTTTTTGTAATCCAAAGTAAATAGATAAAGCAATATATACGATATACATAGCCAACAATCCCAATCGAAATAAAGATAAGAAAAGTCCACCTATTATTAAAAATACATTGGCAAGTAAAAATAAAAGTGGAATCAAATGTCTCAGAGATATTCCATCTCTTCTCTCACTCCTTCGCCACCCAACGACGACCCATTTTCCATTTCCAAATCCTTGCTTCATCATACCTTTGACTGTCTCTCGAGGGTGGTACAAACTAACAATGCTTACATCGAGATAAAATTTGCCGCCACAAGCTTTAATTCTTCCATGCATATCATTATCCTGATTCCTTTGAAAAGACTCATTAAAAAGCCCTGTCGTCTGGAAAATAGATTTTCGATATACACCATAAGCTACTGTATCCACATACCCAGATTTTGCAGCATAACGAAACTTCGCATTTCCTACACCAAAGGGAGAAGACATCACATAAGAAATAATCCTTCCTCCTTCAGTCAATGGAGATGCTTCTATCCTACCGCCCGCACAAGCCACATCATCATGTGTCTGCAAAATTTCAACACATTTTCGAATCATCTGAGAATCAGCTTGAGCATGAGCATCAATTCGCACTGTATATTCTCCTCTTGCCGCTTGAATACCAATATTCCACCCCGCAGCAAGATTCTTCTTTGGATTTTCTAAATAACGTACCGCAATATGATTTCCTAAGCGTTCCCACTCAGCAATAATGTCTGAGGCAACTTTTCTTGTTTTATCCTCAGACATCCCATCGATAATTAACAATTCCATCCAATCCTTAGGATAATCCTGGTTTAAAAGGGATTGGATACTCGAGGCTATATAATTTTCCTCATTACGAACAACAATCATTGCCGTAACAAATGGATATATATACTCCATATACTCTCTCAGTTTCTTTATAGATTTTCTTTATACCAATCAATAGCCAACTTAATTCCTTCGTCAAAGCTGTACTCAGGATTATAGCCTAATAAATTCCTTGCCTTTGAGATATCAGCGTTACTGTGCTTAATATCCCCTGGGCGATTCGGACCAAAGTTAGGCTCAATGTGCTTGCCCAAGGCCTCGGCAAGAGCATAAAAGATATCAATTAAATATTCTCGTCCACCGTACGCTATATTATATGCTTCTCCAGCTGTCTCGCTTGTTGCAAGACATGCTTTTAGATTTGCTTCTATAACATTATCAATATATGTAAAATCACGTGATTGTCTCCCATCACCGTTAATGGTCGGCACTTCGTCATTCATCAAAAGTTTTATAAATTTAGGAATTACCGCTGCATAGGCACCATTAGGGTCTTGGCGTCGACCAAAAACATTAAAATATCGCAAGCCATAGGTATCCAGCTGATAAAACTTAGTGTACATTTTTGCAAATTCTTCATCTACCCTTTTAGTAAGAGCGTAAGGTGAAAGAAGATTACCTTCTCTACCTTCTTTTTTTGGCAAATTTGGTTCATCACCATAGACAGAACTAGAGGAGGCATAGACAAATTTCTTTACTCCAGCAAGATGAGCCGCCTCAAGCATATTTAAGGTCCCTATTATATTATTGTTGGCATAAAAAAGAGGCATTTCAATACTGCGTGGAACGCTCCCCCAAGCTGCTTGATTAAGCACATAATCGACACCTTCGCAGGCTTCCTTACATATGTTTAAATCTTTAATGTCACCCAATAAGAACTCATAGTTTGGATTATCAAGGAACATATCCACATTCTTTTGATGACCAGTGGACAAATCATCTAAACAACGAACTCGATAACCCATATTTAGAATAGCTTCGCAAAGGTTAGATCCTATAAATCCAGCACCTCCAGTAACTAAAAACAATGAATTTTCAGGATATTCTAAATTTTTATAACTCATTTTTTCTCTCCTAACTATAGACGCCAATAAATATAACCTGCGTCTTCATATTCTTCACGATTTAAGATACCTTTGATGTCCAATAGAACCTTCTTATCTTCCTTGACAAACATTTCTGAAATTTTTTCTTGAGTTAAATTAGAGAAGGCATCATGTGCTACTGCAATAATAAGTGCATCCACGTCTTTTAAGTCCTTAATATCATGCAACGTAATACCATATTCCCTTTTGGCTTCAGCTGAATCGGCAACCGGATCAATAAGAATAGGGTCAATACCATACTCCTTCAGTTCATTAACAATATCTACTACACGCGTATTGCGAGTATCAGGGCAATTCTCCTTGAATGTAAGCCCTAGCATTGCCACTCTGGCTCCCTTGACATGTTTATCAGCCTTAATCAAACTTTTAACTAAATTTTCTGCAACATACTTACCCATATCATCATTGATGCGTCGCCCCGACAGGATAATCTGACTATGGTATCCTAGTTGCTCTGCCTTATAGGTAAGATAATAGGGATCCACACCTATGCAATGTCCGCCCACTAAACCTGGGCGGAAATTCAAAAAGTTCCATTTAGTTCCAGCTGCCTCTAAAACAGCTTTTGTATCAATGTTCATTTTATTGAAAATAATAGATAATTCATTCATAAATGCAATATTAATATCTCTCTGACTATTCTCAATTACCTTAGCTGCTTCCGCGACTTTAATGCTCTTCGCTTTATGCACTCCTGCATCTACAACTAACTCATACACTTTAGCAACGATATCAAGTGTTTCTTCATCCATACCGGAAACCACCTTTGTTATAGTTTCTAGATGATGAACTTTATCTCCGGGGTTAATACGTTCCGGTGAATATCCAACTTTAAAATCCTCACCACACTTCAAACCTGACTCACGCTCAAGAATAGGTACACAAATTTCCTCCGTTACACCAGGATATACAGTGGACTCGAAAACCACTATGCTGTCTTTGGACAAATGGCGCCCCACTATTTCGCTTGCACCCTCTACAGGAGTCAAATCCGGAGTGTGATCATGATTAACTGGCGTTGGCACCGCAACAATAAAAAATTTAGCTTGATCTAAGTCGTTCTCATCAGAGGTGAATTGTACAGAGGTGTTCGCGATAGCTTCATCACCCACTTCATTCGTAGGATCAATACCTTTCTTGTATAACTCAACCTTTTCACGATTTAAGTCATAACCAATAACGTTAACTTTACGAGCAAATGCAACAGCAATGGGCATGCCAACATACCCTAAGCCAACTAGTGCTATATTTTCCTCTTTGCTAACAATCTTCTCATACAGTGTCATATAAAAAACCTCTTTCATTTTTAGAATCTAGTTTAATCTACCCCTTTTTACTCAATGTATATACTTACATAATTCACCCGATACTGCTTCCAATAATTTTACCTTAAAACAACCCCCACTGTTTTGAACATCGTAATAATATCTTTTCCTATACTAAAATTCTTAAGGCTATCAAGATTGTACTGCATCTTTACAGGTAGAATTTTATCTATATAAATTTTGTCTACATCTTTCGCCGATTTTAACAATGTATCTTCATCCTTATATTGGATACTAGCTTCTGAAGTTATACCCGCCGGGAGCAACAATGTTGCATACATTTTATTTGTGTATTGTTTTACATACTTAGGCACTTCCGGCCTCGTTCCTACAATACTCATATTCCCCGATAGAACATCTAATAACTGGGGTATTTCATCAAGACGAATACGTCTAATAGTAGCACCTACCTTAGTAATCCTTTTATCGTCTTTCACTGTTACTGTCGACCCCAATCTGTCCGCATCATCCACCATGGTTCTAAATTTATGAATACGGAAGGTTTTTCCATAAGCTGTCACCCTTTCCTGACGATAAAAAACTGGTCCGGGGGAATCCACTTTAATAACAATCGCAATAATCAGCATGGGTATCGCCAGTATTACGAATAGGATACAAGCAACAACTATATCAAATAGTCTTTTCAGTATAAGTTGAAACTTCTTTTTAGCCAGAATATCATAATACTCTTTGATCTCATCACATCTCATGAAGTCAGGAATATCATCCCATCTTTTCAAAAGCACTGTGCGCGGTCCATCCTTCTATGTTTACTTTATATATAATATGTCACTCCTGCTTTTTTCTTCATTAAAGATAATCTCGAACAATTCTGCCAAAATTCTCAATAACATACTCCACATCCTCATCGCTTAACAATGTGTGAAGAGGTAATGTTATCTCATTCTTATAGTGATTATAGGCATTAGGAAAATCTTTAATGTCGAAACTCAGATTCTTATAAGCTGTCATCATGGGTAAGGGCTTATAGTGAACATTACAGGCTATTCCGGCTTCAGCCATCTTTACTATAATAGCATTTCTATCTTCCTCTCCTATACCGGGGACTCGAGTTATATATAAGTGGCCGGAAGACTGATGCTCAGATGTATAGTGATTTAATACTTCTAAGCCCAAAGGTTTAAAGGCTTGGTCGTAGCGTCCAATAATCTCTTTTCGCCGTGCTAATAAATCTTCATAACGAGATAACTGGGCCAAGCCAATACCGGCAAGCACATCGGTCATGTTACATTTAAACCACGGGCCGACAATATCATACTCCCAGGATCCCAACTTAGTCTTAGCTAAGGCATCTTTGTTTTGGCCGTGTAGAGATAATAACTGAACTTTCTTGTAAATCGCGTCGTCTATCTCTTCGCCTAAACTTTTCCAGGTCAGAGCACCGCCCTCCGCGGTAGTCAGATTCTTTACTGCATGGAATGAGAAACTGCTAAAATCAGCTTGATTCCCCGTCTTCACATCGTGATAAGTCGCTCCGAATGAGTGTGCCGTATCCGCAGAAATAATGACTCGCCCGATTTTTTCCTGTATGGGAGAATTCGGCTGAAATAAACGCTTCTTAGATTCAACAATTTCCTGTAATTTTTTGTAGTCACATGGGATACCTGCAATGTCAACCGGGATAATGGCTTTTGTTTTTGGATTAATTTTCTCCGCAACTTGCTCATAGTCCATTTCTAAAGAATCTTCTGAACAGTCAACAAAAACAATCTTTGCGCCCACATGGTCAATAACAGAGGCTGAAGCTGTATAGGTATAGGCCGGTACAATAACCTCGTCTCCGGGCCCAATCTCTAAAACTCTCAATGCCATCTCCGCACATGCCGTCTGTGAGTTAAGACAAGCAACCGGATTTCCACCTAAATAAGAAGAAATCTTCTTTTCTAAAGTCTTGGTCTTTGGCCCTGTCGTAATCCAGCCGGATTTTAAAGCTTCTACCACCGATTCTATTTCCATATCTGTAATATCAGGTGGAGAAAAAGGAATTTTCCTTACATTGTCCATATCGATTCTCCTATTATGCCGCTTACAATTGCTGCTTATTATATCTGTTTATAGGCACTAATTCCACGAGGCTAGAAAGCATAGTGTCTGAGTTGTTCTCAGCTTCCATAACAAGCTTAGTTACTTTCTGTTCAAATGAGACCTTATCAATATCCAGAGGGTTAGCAATATAAATAAGATCACTGGGTGTTTTTCTCAAACCTTCTTCACTCAGAAGCATTTCCTCATAGAGTTTTTCTCCGGGTCTTAATCCTGTATAAGTGATGGATATATCTTTATTAGGAACATTACCGGAAAGGCGAATCATCTTTCTGGCCAAGTCATCAATTTTAACCGGCTCTCCCATATCCAGAACATAAATTTCACCGGGACTGGCATAGGCACCCGCCTGCATGACCAGTGAAACCGCCTCAGGAATAGTCATAAAGTAACGAATAATATCAGGGTGGGTAACTGTAACGGGGCCCCCCGCTTCAATCTGCTTTCTAAATATCGGCACAACAGATCCGTTGCTACCCAGTACATTTCCGAAACGGACCGCCACAAAACGTGTAGCAGAGCCTTTTCCGATAGTCTGAATAATCATTTCACAGACACGCTTAGTTGCACCCATGATATTGGTAGGGTGAACGGCTTTGTCCGTTGAAATCTGAACGAATCGTTCAACATGATATTGATCCGCCAGTTTAGCCATTTTATAGGTTCCGCCAATATTGTTTTTAATAGCCTCCATGGGACTATCCTCCATCAACGGAACGTGCTTATGGGCGGCTGCATGATAGATGACCTGAGGTTTATAGGTCTGAAAAACGGATTCCATCCGCTTCCAATCTCGAACAGACGCAATAAGTGTTATGATTTCTACCTCGGGATGCTTTTCTAAGAGCTCTAATTGCGTCGCATACAGGCTATTTTCATAGATATCAATAAGGATAATCTGCTTAGGACGGAGTTTACAAATCTGCCTACAAAGTTCGCTCCCGATAGAACCGCCTGCTCCTGTCACCATAACAACCTTGTCACGGATATATTGTCCGACTTCTTCCAGGTTTGTCTTAATTGGCTCACGTTCTAGCAGGTCTTCTATCGTGACATCACGAAGGGCCATCGAAGCCTGATTCTCGGTCACCATGTCGATATAGCTGGTAATCATTTTAAGCTGACAGGATGTCTGATTGCAGATTTCTAAAATTTCTTTCTTACGTTTTTTTCCCAGGGAAGGAATCGCAAAAATTATGATGTCAATATCATGTTCTTCAGCTAAAGGGACGATATCCTTAGTCGAACCTAAGACTGGAACACCAACTATGGTCCGATTAGCAAGTGCTGTATTGTCGTCTATAATTAGGACAGGCTTGATTCCAAGCTGTGCATTTCGCCTCAAGTCTTGCACAATCATCTCACCGGCTTGACCGGCCCCGATAATCATAGCTCTTTCCTTATAAA
Organism: Oscillospiraceae bacterium; assembly: GCA_029983685.1. Lineage (GTDB taxonomy): Bacteria > Bacillota > Clostridia > Saccharofermentanales > Fastidiosipilaceae > JASBZA01. The sequence continues at coordinate 90,029 of JASBZA010000002.1, forward strand.
CAGTAGGCTCAACTGTCCTAGGTTCAGCCCCAAGCATTCCCAAAGATACAAAAAAACGAGGCAATAAGCGAATCAAGCAGCTTAGCGTAATAATCGACGTCCACGCCATGATAAGTACCGATATAGGCTGCGTCTTATTAATTATTGTTCCAATAAGAATGGTTGTTCCGGCAGACAAAATCCCCGCTACAATTATTCTGACAATATCTTTCATGTCAATGAAACGCCAGACAATATTGTAACTACCAAAGGCAAAATACATTAGACCGGTTATTATAGAAAGAATGGGTGCAAAAGAAATAAGATTTTGACTCAGGTGCTTTGGTATAGAGCTCCACTGGAAATCGAAGCGTAGCAAAAAAGCCAATAAGAAACTGGCATAGATTATGATCTGATCCAAGAAAACAACAATTATTTTCGAATTTTTACGCAAAATACTTCTTGCCATGCAAATTACTTCATTTCTATCTTTTGGCATATTATAGCAGTCTTAAGACTACTGCAGAAAAAAGTTGCTTTAGAAACCTCCCCCCTCAACCTCCATCAGCTCTCTCACCGCTTCCACGGCACATTGAATAGCCAGGTCCATGTCGTAATGAGGCGGAGGATTAGGAAGGCCTTGGCGCTCTCGATCCTTATTCCACAGTGTATTGAGAACACAGCCGGTCCGGATGCCCAGGATATGACCCACAATAAAAAGCGCGGCCGACTCCATCTCGGAAGCCAAGGTACCGGCCTTAAGCCAGGCCGACCACTTTTGTTCTAGCTCGTAGGAGATAGGCATCCGGTCCAGATCGTGCTGACCGTAAAAGGAGTCTTTGGAATGGACCACGCCCACGTGATAAGAAGATTCGGATCCTAAGAGAACTTCACGTGCGGCCATGACCAGGGCATTGGTTACCTCGAAATCTGCCAGAGCCGGGAATTCAATGGGGACATATTCTCGGGTCGTGCCTTCCATGCGGATAGACCCTTGAGCAATGACCAGGTCTCCCGACAGCACATCCATGTCCATGCCTCCACAAGTCCCGACACGAACCACCGTATGAACACCCAATTGATGGAGCTCTTCCAGTGCAATAGCCGTAGAAGGGCCGCCCATACCGGTCGACATAACCAGGACCGGTGTTCCATCGATTTGGCCCACATAAGACGTATACTCCCGGCTGCTGGCCAGAAATTGAGGGTTTTCCAGGTACTCGGCAATCGCCTTAACTCTTCCGGGGTCGCCCGGCAAGATGGCATATTGGACTTCCAAGGAATCCTCTAAACCGATATGGTACATCTTCTTCGTCATAACTTTATCCTTTCACACGAATAAGAGGAGGCACAATCTCTTGCACCTCCTCTCTGCATGTTTATTCATCTTGATTGCTGTTCACGGCTTTTGACGGTTTCTTGCATGCAGTGCCTAACGTTACTACGCCACTGCACAGACCTAGCTAACGTCTCTTCTTGCGCTTACTGCTTCTCTTACCGCGCCTACGTCCTGCTGCAAAAGCGGCGAAGATAGTCGATAGTATGGAGCCGAAACCGCCTACTGAAGCGGTTGCTCCGACCCTGTCCACAATACCCAGAAGTCCGTTGCTAAGGCCTACCACCAGAGCCGATACGGCTCCCACTCCGGCATTAGCCGCATCCAGTGCGTCTAAGGTGTGTTCCAGGAGCCCCGGACTGGCTTCGGTGACATCGTCGGTAATATCCACCAGATTCCCCAAGATATCTCGAATCTTAACGGCCATGGCCGGCAATTCGGCCGTGGTCTCCACGAGGGGTACCGAGACATCATCCAAAAGTTTATTCACTTTCTTCATCGTGGTAATGACTCGAATCAGCAGAACAATCAAAACCACCAGGGCAACAATGCCCGCCAAAATCAGAAGTCCCAGGAGGATATCCCTCAGGTCTAGCGATACGTTAACAGCTAGAGCAGTCGATAGTGTGTGAAACGTCATGTAATCCTCCTTATCGCTTAGCGTAAACCGGTCTGATCAAATCGGCTTACTTTTCGTCCTTAACTTCATCAGCGAACTCTTCGACTTCCTCACCGATATCATCGGCTGCGTCTTTAACGGTGTCACCGACGTTTCTTGCGTGGCGACGAGCTCTTCTGGCGTTCTTACGGGTCTCCTTCTTAGTCTCATCGAAGTTCTCTTTAAACTGATTATAAGTATCCGATACCTTAGCACTGACCTTATCGCCTACTTCTTGCGCTTTGTCCTTAGCGGTGTTGTAGGTTTCGGTAGCAAATTCACCGATATCTTCACGGGTCTCCTTGCCGGACTTAGGTGCAAATAATATGCCCAAAGTCAATCCAGCTAAAGCACCTCCAGTAATACCTGCAAGCGTACCGATTGCTGTACTTCTTCTCTTGTCTCTCTTATTCTGGCCTGTAAAAGCTCCGATAATTTCCTCAATAATCATAAGTTTTACCTCCTATGCATTCAGCAATTTGTATGTAAAGAATTATAACATACGCATTTGAGTTTGCACTTACATTTCTTACCAGGTTTCCAAAGGTCTGTTCTGATCCGCCAATCGTTTGGCCATTACATCCTTGCAAGTTTTGGTGAATCGAGCAGCCAGCAAAGGTTCTGAATAAAAATGTATATTAGCCTTAGATGACCATATCGTGGAGGTCGAAAAGCCCTCCATCTCATAACCCAAACCCTGGATATTGGTCCTATAAGATGCCCCGTCCGGCTCAAAAGAAATCAGATCTTCTAAGACGCAGGGAATACCCATTCCCTGTAAGGCCAGAAGGTCGTCTCGCCTGGCTGACATGGTCGCATAGTAGGGCGGGTGGGGTTCAGGGTTACGGCTTGCCACAGTGGAAATAAGTCCGACAAGTGGCCACTCCAAGCCCGTCTCGGTCCGATAAGCTTTGGCCAAATAAAGCGAAGCGGTCCCTTCGGCCAAAACCGGGACACCTTGCTTAGCCAGCCTGTAGATATGTTGACGTAAGGATACATTCTCGGACGCCTCGGCCAAGTAATCCAAAAGACGACCGGACCCGAAATAGAGACCATCCAGGTTGGGCGGTAAAATCGGGTCTTTTAACGGGCTGAAGAAGACCAGTTCCGCCCCCATCTCTTGTAAGATATCCAAATTTTCTTTGTAGTAATAAGAAAAAGCCTCATCGTAGGCTACACCCAGCCGGTAACGCCTGTTTTCGAAACCCAAAAGCTGCTGAGCCCTAAAAATTTTCTGAGGCAGGTCTTCATCCAAAGACGGGGCCTGGTCGGCAATTCGAAGAATCTGTCGGATGTCGAGCTTGTTTTTTAACTCTTGGCGTAAGATATCGATTTGCCTTTGTAAGTTTTCTTCGTAAAGATCCGGCAAAATTCCGGCTCGACTAAGAATATCTTCTTCTAATAAGAAGGGAGGAATCGTTCCTAAGATAGGTAGCTGGAGCTCGGTCTCGATTTGCCTTCTTATATCTTTAGGAATAGCTTCTTCTATGCCGGCCAAAATAAAACCTGCCACGACCTCCCCGGGCCTAAAATCCAGCAAGCCTTTCAGATAAGACAAGTGGGTAAAAGAAAATTCTCGAACGTCTACCACCAAAATAACCGGCGTCCGGCTCTTTCGGGCCAGGTCCGCCGGGCTTCCCGGAGGTACACTCTGATCTTCCGACCAGGAGACTTCCAGGGGGCTGTAAGTATCGAAATATGGCATCCTGGAATGAATGAGGGCAATTCGGCTGGACTCGGCATAGTGGGTCAAAAGGTAAAACAAGGAATCTTCATCATGAAACCAGGCGTCCAGGCTGTAGGACGGGTGACCGCTAGCTATCCTTAAGGCATGGTGGAAATCATAGGACGGTCCGGCCGCATAAGCAATAGGCTTTAGGCCGTCTTCTTGCCAGATTCTCAGAAGGGCCAGCGACACCAGGTCGCTGATGCCCTTTTTGCCCACATCGGTAATCATGATACGAGGTGATTTAGCCAAATTTTCCGTCTCGGCCGCCTCCTGACCTTTCCGTATCTCGCGCACATAATAGGGGACCTTCGCCATGGTCTTAGCCTCCTCCTAAAGTCTGAAGAATCGCTTGTTTTGGCCCTATTATAGCAATAAATCCGCCTAGTTCAGTTTAGACTTGAAAACCTTCTTGAGTGCTAGAAAAACCACAAAACTGATTACGCTGTTGAGGCAGGCCTTGATGAGGTTAAAAGGGATAATAGCGGGAAGGAGCAGGGCCTTGACCGCCTCGACCGGTGCGTTGGTGAAAAGTGGTGTGATGATGAGGTTCATGGGAATCATAATGAGGGTCATGGCAACGCTACCGAGCACCAGGCCTAAAATAAGATTCAGATTGGTCTTCTTTCGCTTCCACAGCAAGGCCGGGATAAGGACCAAGAGGCCCGAGGCCAAAAAGTGCATGAGAAGGCCGTAAAGGCCTGACGCCATGGGGGTGACTAGTTGGACCAGGCAGATGACCAGGAGGACCAAAAGTCCGTGGGCAGGTCCCGCCATAAGGCCTGCGATAATGGCCGGTACATCGCCCATCTCATAAATAAGCCAGGGCGCAACACCCGGGAAAAGGGGGACCCTTAGAACAAACATCAATAAAACACCCAGTGCGGCCATAAGACCGTCCAGGGCCAAGAGCCTGACATTCTTGGTCTTTTGTGCCTTGTCCAAACCTGTCGGACCGCCTACTTGTTTTGCGTCTTCTTTCATCGCCATACTAGCTCCTTTCGGCCGTCTTCTCGTTTATAAAAAAGCCCCGAAAAAATCGGGGCCCAATAAATAAACTAAAACCAGTCTTTCTTCCATCCGGACTATACCGTCGGCTCTAGAATCGCACTAGATCAACTTATGTTCGCGGGCTTGTCTTCCTCAACTAAAGCCTCATTAGGCACTAGTCTCTGAAGCTTACCGCCGGTGGGGAATCTCACCCCGCCCCGAAGACAGCTCTATTAAAATTGTTAAACTCATTATGGTCCATATGTAATGCTTTCGCAAGGGGAATACAGACTAAGATTCCAATTCGTGTTCATGCATATTGCGACCTAGTTTTGCATCCGCTATACGACGTGCCAAGTCTGCCCGGTTTTCTTCACTGTAAAATGGATCTATCCCGGTCGCACAAGATGCTCTTAAAGGACATCCCTCACACACCGGCTTTTTCTTGCAATGTGCTTTCGCGTGATGGACAATCAGGGCATGCAAGCGATTGTATACCTTAACATCTCGGGGTAAACGCTGCTCCACATAGGCCTTTATTTCTTTATATGTCTTCCCTGCTTCTAGCGGATAACGTGAGAAGAGTCGCTTGGTATATGCATCCACTACAAAAGTCGGAAACTCGAAGGCATAAAGCAAGATGGCGTCCGCTGTTTCAGGACCTATGCCTTTTAAATCTAAGAGCTCTTCACGAAGCTTATCTATAGGCTCTTTTTGTACAGCTTCCGGGTCGAAGTGATAAGAAGCATACCAGCCGGTAAGATTTTTTAGATATATAGCTTTTTGACGAAAAAAGCCGGCCGGCTTTATTAGGGCCTCCAGCTCTTCTTGGGGTAGGGTTTGAATTCTCTGAGGGGTCAAGTCACCTGCGAAGTTACAGATGGCTTTCTCCACATTGGTCCAAGCCGTGTTCTGGGTCAGGATGGCACCGACCATAATCTCGTAAACCGTATCTGCCGGCCATTGACCTATATCGCCGTAACCGCTTCGTAAGTTTTCATAAATTTCTTTAAGCTTCTCTGCTCCCATAAGGTCCGTCCTTTGGCCTTGCTCAGCCACCGACTTAAAGGGGTTTGTCGCCCCACTCATCTACAATGCGTTGGATAGAGTAAGACTTAAAGTATGTCTCCATCTGTTCCTGGAATACTCTGTAAACGGCGTTCACCTGGCAGCCTAAGACATTACCGTGGCGGCTACAGTAAGAATCCTCTTCCAAGCAGCGATTGATAGCAGTAGTGGGTTCCATCAGTTCAATAATATCCCATAAGCTAATATCTTGGGGATTCACACACAATTTATACCCCCCTTTTACACCGCGGAATTGTTTGACATAACCCGCATCTACCAGTTTCTTCATGATTTTAAAAATATAATTAGGAGAAACTTTGGAAAAATTGGCCAAATCTTGGCTTGTGACCAGGCCTTCAGCCTCAGCTAAATATAAGACTACACGAATGGCATAGTCGGTAGTTAAGTTCAATTGCATGGTGTAAAAAATTCTCTTTCTTCAAAATTTATATAAAGCTCTTAATTCGGACCATTTTAGTTAAGTTTAACGCATTATAATACCTATATGCAATAGACAACGATTTTCTGAAAAGCTTGTTATAAATTGTTTATGTATAACATATACCTCTTATTCTCAAAAACTGAAATATAAGGATCCTCTTCGCAAAGTGATTACAATCACAATATCATTCAAAATAAGCGTTTTTAGTCTATAGATAGTGACGAATATCACATACTTTGTTTTAAACGCTCTTTATACTGGAGCCACATAGAGCAAAGAAAGGCAAATCGTGATGTGGCGCACAAACTATACGCCCATCCGAAACTCCCCAAGTGTATCGGGAAGAAGATAATTTATAGGAGGACATCCAAATGACAAAAGATATGGTAAACACCTCAATCGAGATGAAGAAAGCCTGGGAAGGCTTTAAGGGAACAACCTGGCAAGACGAGATTAACGTCAGGGATTTTATCCAGGCTAACTACATCCCCTACACCGGTGACGAAGCTTTCCTGGCCGATGCGACCGAGGATACTTCGGCCCTGTGGAACGCAGTCGACGCCATGATTCAAGAAGATGTGGCCGAGGGCAAGATCCGCGTAGACCTGGATCACTTCTCGGGCATCAACGAAGTGGGCCCAGGATATATTGATCAGGCCAAAGAAAAAATTGTAGGCCTTCAGTCCGACGCCCCTCTGAAGCGTTTGGTGAACCCTTTCGGCGGTGTCCGTATGGTTCGTAACTCTTTGGACCAGTACAACATCGACTACGACGAGGAAAAGCTCAACACGTTCGAGCAATACCACAAGACCCATAACCAAGGTGTCTTCGACGCCTATACCCCCGAGATGCGTTTGGCCCGTACCGCCGGCCTTCTGACCGGTCTTCCGGACGCTTACGGCAGAGGCCGTATCATCGGCGACTACCGCCGCATCGCCCTCTACGGTGTTGACCGTCTCGTAGCCGAAAAGACCAAGGACAAGGCCCATTTGACCGGACCTGCCATGGACGAGATCATCCGTCGCCGTGAAGAGCTCAGCGAAGAAATCCGTGCCCTGAAGGAAATCGCCGCTATGGCCCAAAACTACGGCTACGATATTTCTAAGCCCGCCACGACCGCCCAGGAAGCCATCCAATGGACCTACTTCGGCTATTTGGCCGCGGTAAAAGAAAACAACGGTGCCGCCATGTCCTTTGGCCGTAATGCCAACTTCTTCGATATTTACATCGAGCGTGACCTGGAGCGCGGCATCCTGACCGAAGCCGAGGCTCAGGAACTTACCGACCAGCTCATCATTAAGCTCAGACTGGTGCGTCACTTGAGAACACCCGAATACGACGAGTTATTCGCCGGCGACCCGACCTGGGTAACCGAGTCCATCGGCGGTATGGGTGAAGACGGACGCCCCATGGTGGTGAAGACTTCTTATCGCTTGCTCCACAGCTTGAGAAACTTAGGCCCCTCGCCCGAGCCCAACCTGACCATTCTCTGGTCTCAGGAATTGCCCGAGGCTTTCAAGAACTACTGTGCCCAGCTCAGCATCGACACCGACGCCATCCAGTACGAGAACGACGACGTCATGCGTCCGATTTACGGCGACGATTACGCCATTGCCTGCTGTGTGTCCGCCATGCGTATCGGCAAGGAGATGCAATTTTTCGGTGCCCGTGCCAATCTGGCCAAAGCTCTCCTCTATGCTATCAACGGCGGTGTGGATGAAGTGAAAACTGTAAAGGGCAGCAATCAGCCGCTCCGGGTTATAGACGGTCTGGAGCCTATTACGGCCGACATCTTGTATTACAATGAGGTTTTGGCCCGCTACAAGATTGTCTTAGGAAAACTGGCCAAGCTTTACGTCAACACCATGAACACCATCCACTTCATGCACGACAAGTACGCTTATGAAGCAGGACAAATGGCCCTCCACGATACTGACCTCCATCGCTATTTGGCCATGGGTGTCGCCGGTATCTCCATCGCCGCAGACTCTCTGAGTGCCATTAAACATGCCGAAGTTCGTCCTGTCCGAAACGAGCACGGACTTGCTATCGACTTCGAAACCGAGGGCGACTTCCCCTGCTACGGTAACGACGATGACCGTGTGGACCAGATTGCTGTTGACTTGACCAAATTCTTCATCGGCGAACTTAGAAAGCACCACACCTACAGAAATTCCGAGCCGACCTTGTCGCTTCTGACCATCACCTCCAATGTCAGCTACGGCAAGAAGACCGGTTCTACACCCGACGGTCGTAAGAAGGGTGAAGCCTTTGCTCCGGGTGCCAACCCCATGCACGGCAGAGACAAGACGGGGGCTTTGGCCTCATTGAACTCCGTGGCCAAAATCCCTTACGGCGACTGTGCCCAAGACGGTATCTCCAATACCTTCACCATCGTTCCGCAGATTTTAGGCAAGGACGACCAAAGCCGCAGACAAAACCTGGTGCAAATCCTGGACGGCTACTTCGTTCAAAATGCCTTCCACCTTAACGTCAACGTTTTGGATAGGTCTCGCCTGATCGATGCCATGGAGAACCCCGAAAAATACCCCAACCTGACCATCCGTGTGTCCGGTTATGCGGTTCGTTTCAACCAACTGTCCAGAGAGCACCAGGAAGAAGTCATCAAGAGGACCTTCCATGAGGCTGTCTAATATAGGAAATATACATTCGATTGAAACCATGGGCCTATTGGACGGCCCGGGGGTAAGAACCATCTTCTTCCTCCAGGGCTGTCCTCTGAGGTGCCAATACTGCCACAATCCGGATAGCCAGGCTTTTGAATACAAAAGGGGCATGAGCCCCGAAGAGACGGTACAATTCGCCAAGCGTTATCAGCCTTATTACGGTAAGGAAGGAGGGGTAACCTTCTCCGGGGGGGAGCCTTTGGCCCAGATGGATTATCTCTTAGAAACCCTTCCTCTTCTAAAAGACCAAGGCATCCACATTGCTATCGATACCTCGGGCTTCACCGACTATGAGAAACTTAAGGAGCTCTTGCCTTATGTGGACTTGTTCTTGCTGGACGTCAAAGCCTTCTCCGATGCCGACTACAAAAAAGTCACGGAGAGATCCATGGGGCCTTTCGAAAAGTTCATGGAGACTTTAAGAGAAGAGAATTATCAAGGTCGGGTCTGGATTCGCCATGTCATGGTGGAGGGCTGGTCTGATTCGGAAGACGCCATGGACCGCCTCTGGAAAACGGTAGAAAAGCTGGCGCCATGGATTGACCAAATCGATATCCTTCCCTACCACACCATGGGGGTAGATAAGTACGAGACCCTGGGAAGGACCTACGCCCTGGAAGACGTGCCACCTATGGATAAGGATAGGGCTAAGGAATTAGAAAATTATGTAAATAAGAAGCTGGAAGAGGCTAAGGCAGGAAGGTGAAGTGCACGGCACTTCACCTTCTATGCTTCTATAATTATTCTAAGATTTTGACTCTATTGGCTCATCTGGTACATTGTTGCCAAAACCTAATTGATTTAAGATTCGCTTCTGATCTCTTTTTGCATACACAATTCTTAAAATATGAACAGAATTACTACTCGTTTTGCAGTAATAGTAAATAAAGAATTTCTTTGCTAATCTCTTTCGGATACCATATGAGCTCCATGGTTTTTCTGAAATAACTGCGTAACGCTCCGCCAAATAAGTTAGTTGGTTAATTTCCTCTAAAATGGCAAGAACATACTTTTTACCTAATCGAGGAGATAGCAGTTCAAAGCTAATGTACTCTTGGATGTCGTTTAAATCTTTCTGGGCTGTGGGACTAATAAAAATCTCGAAAGTATCCATCTATAAACTACCTTCAAGTTCAGCCATGAGCTCTTTAAGAGCTTTCCCTTCGCCTCTTTCGGACTCTTCATACGCACCTTTAATACTGGTCCATAGCTCTTCTTTACTCATCTCATCTAAAGCTTTAGGCTCCTCAGGCAACTGTAATTCAAAGGGTATGCCTCGTGTCAAGATAATCTGCCTATAAAGTGAATTAATAACTACAGATATAGGTATTCCTAGCTGCTGCAAAATTGCCTCAGCTTCCACCTTTACATCTGCTTCTACCCGTGCACTAACTGTTGCGTTCTTCATATTTCTCACCTCCTCTCCGATATATCTTGTGTTAATTGTAGTGCATTGTATTGTAAACTTCAATACTTTAGCTAATGTTTGTGCGCTTCTAGGTACACAGGCTGTACCACCTAATAATACATTCATGATTAGCCTCCTTCGTTTTACGTTACTCATTTATAGCAATAAAAAAAATGGCACGCTATGGACAATTTTTTAACTAAAAAAATTTAGCCTACATAAAAAATGTGGACACCTCCGAGAAGGCATCCACATCTTTCCTTGTTTTTAATTTTTTAAGTCTTAGGCCAAATCTTCCAACGCTACCGGTTTGTCGGATAGCGAAGACAAGCGCATAGCCTCATAAAGCTGCATAGCCGGAAGGGCATCCGAGGCGTGAATATAAAGATTCGTGTTGTTTATGACCGCCTGATAGAAGGTCCGGATGGCTTCCTTGTGGCCGTTGCCGTAATAGAACTTGGCTCCGTAGAGCATATTCTCCGAGAAGATTTTCTCGTAGTTTTGGCCGTTGAAGAGGAAGACGTCGGTACCACGAAGGATGAGTGTCCCCTTCTCGAAACGGAGCGAAATCTCGATGGGTGCATTGGAGTGGTTTAAGACTGTTGCCGAGAAGAAACCGTGCATACCGTCCGGATAAGTAAAGTATGCCTGGACCGAGTCTTCGACTTCAATAGGATAATCCGACAAAGTCCGAAGTGTAGCGGAGACTTTGGACGGAAGCATGGGCGTCAGGAGGGTCATAAAGTCCAGGGTATGGACAGCCTGGTTCAGAATAACGCCGCTGCCGGCTTCCTTTTCTTTACCGCGCCAAGGAGCGTTGGCATAATAATCAGCCGGACGATTCCAGAAGACATGGGCCTCGATACCTTCTAATTTCCCGTAGAGATCCTGGCCGATGGCTTCTTGTAAGAAATGCAAAGACGGGTTATAGCGGTTTTGCAGGCAGACACCCAGCTTCTTGCCGTATATTTTCTCATAACCGCACATTTCCACTGCGGTCTTGTAGTGAGAAGACACGGGCTTTTCGGTGAAGACGTGGACACCGTGCGCCATAGCGTCTTTGGCCACGATAGGGTGGAGATAATGCGGGAGGCAAAGATGGACGATATCCAAGTCTTCCTTGTCCAGCATCTCCTTGTAGTCTTCATAGAACTTCGCCTCGGTGGGTGCCTGGTCTCGTAAGTCGGGATTAATATCGCAAACCGCACGGATTTCGGCCAAACCGGACTCCTGGATGGCACGGATATGAATTCCGGAGATTACACCCAGACCGATAATTCCTACTTTTAACATTCTAAAACCCCCTTTAATTCAGGCACATAGGTTTCGGGCAAATGTTTTTGCCTCGGATACTGCTCCATACCAAATTCTTCCATGTAAACCGTCCGCCGCTCTCGATCTGAGATAAAGCACGCTTCCATCAAGGTCATAATATAAAGGCTCTGCTCAACCGGCACGACCGGCTCATCACGACCTTCTATAACCGCTACGAAGTTTCTGTAGAAGTTAATGGGGTCGCTTTCGATGATATCAACCGGCAAAACCTCCTGGCTGAAACGGGTCCGCGGCGCCATGGTTTTGGTTGGGCCTGCCGAAGTGTAAAGTATCTCATCTTCCCAGGTTACTTCTAAATCTTTGGCCCGGACAATCTCGCCTTCACAGTCCCAATTTCTCAGAACCAGGCTACCGGTAAGGCCGCGAACAATCCATCTGGGTTCGGACACGAAGGCATTGGTATCGACTTCAACAGTGACCAAAAGCCCCGAATCAAAAGTGAAGCGGGCTTGGAAACCGTCGTCCACGTCTTCATGGTAGGTGTGGTACATATGGCAGTCCACATCCCGGATATTCTCCGGCATCATCCACGAAATCTGGTCCAGGAGATGGACGCCCCAGTCCAGCATCATACCGCCGCCGGCTTGGGGATGGGTCCGCCAACCCTCGGGGATCCCCCGAGAGCCTAAGACCTTGGACTGGATAAAGAAAGGTCGGCCTAAGTCACCGCTTTGTATGGCTTTTCGAACCGTTAAGAAGTCGCGGTCCCAGCGGCGATTCTGGTGGGCCGAGAAATGCCGACCGGTCTTGTTCTTGACCTCGATGACCCGGCGCATTTCGTCCGAGTTCATGGTAACCGGTTTCTCACAGACCACATCTTTGCCCGCTTCCATGGCCCGGATAGCATAATCCGCATGGAAATTGTTGGGACAGGCCAGCAAGATAATAGCGATGTCCGGATCGGCCAAGATAGCCCCAGGAGAATCATAAACCTTGAGCCCATTGCTCTCTGCAACCCGGTTTCGTTCCGGCCTAATGTCGTAAGCAGCGTAAGGCTGAACTTCTTCTACTCTGGCCAAATTTTCGTGGTGCCAGGAGGCCATGCCTCCGTAGCCCACGATGCCTAACTTATATGTTTTACCCATGTTGCTTTACTCGCTTCTAATTTGTTTTTGTTATTTTATTTTACGAGGCCTTTGAGGTAGTCGTAGCCTAACTGCAGGCCTTCATAAATCTTCTCGTTGCTGCCTTCGTAAACAGGGTCTTCATGCTCGATAGACACGGCACCCTGATAATTGATTTTCTTCAACTCTTCGATAAGGGCCGGGAAGTCTACCTGGCCCATGCCGGGCATACGGAAACGCCACCAGCCTTCTTCGTTGCGGTTGCCTAGTTGGCAATCGTAGATGCCGTAGCGGTGCAGACGGTCGGGGAAAATCTCGGCGTCTTTGGCATGGACATGGAAAATGCGGTCCTTATATTGCTCAATCAAGGGCACGTAGTCGATCATGAGGTGGAGGAGATGGGAGGGGTCAAAGTTAAGACCGAAGTTTTTCTGCGGCACTCTTCTGAACATCTCGTCCCAAAGCTCCGGCGAATAGGTGATGGTGCCGGGCAGGTCCTGCTGTAACCAGTTCAACATGGGGCAGTTTTCGATGACAATCTTGATGCCTCTCTCGCCGGCGTAGTTGACGAAGCCGTTAAATACAGTCTCGAACGCATCGAAGTTCTCTTCTATGGTCTTGTCGATATTCCGACCGGCGAAAAGACCTACGATATCGACACCCAGCATCTGAGCCGCATCGATTAATTCGTAGGTGTGGCGGTGGACTTTTTCTCTAACAGCCGAATCGTTAGAAAGGCTGTTGTCGTAGTAGCCCAAAGAAGAAATCTTCAGGTCGTTGTCGTCAAACAGCTTGCGGATACGGTCGGCTTCGGCCTGGGTCAGGCCGTGTACAGGGATATCCGAAGACGAGAAGTCTCTGTCATTTTCTTGAGGCCAGCAGGCCAGTTCCAAAGATTTGAAGCCCATTTCTTTGGCCTTCTGAATCTTCTCTTCGAGCGAAACGCCTCTTAAGCAGGCAGTGTAATATCCTAAATACATAGTATTGCCAATCCTTTCTTATACTTCGGGAATCTCGATGCTGACTTCGTGACCCAGCTTAGAGGACCGGACCAAACCATCGATGATGGCCTGATTAATCACAGCCTGACTGGTGGGAACGGTAGGCTCGCCGCCATTTTTGGCCGCATCCACAAAAGCTCTGACCTTCTTATAAAAGAGGTCTGTTTTCTCAACCATGGGGACTTCGTAGGAAATCTCGCTGCCGGCCACGTTCTTGTAAACGGTCAAGGGCTTATCGAACTCGCCGTTCCAGCACTCGGTGGAAGGAATCTTCAGCCCGCCCTTGGTGCCCAGGATGAGAGCATCACCTGAGGTATCCATGTGCATGGCCCAGGAAATGCGGAAGTCCAGCATAATGCCGCCTTTGAGACGGACAAAGCCGGCCGCAAAGTCCTCGACACCGAACTTCTCGGCATACTCGGGGTGGTTGGGGTAATAAGAGGGGTCGGTTCCGAAGAAATTCGACGTGTAACCGGTTGCGGTCAGGGGCTTAGGGTAGCCTACGGCGTTCAGGAGCATGTCCAAAGAGTAGGAGCCGATGTCGCCCATGGCGCCGATTCCGCCGGTTGATTCTTCGATAAAGCTGGTTCCGTAAGGGGTAGGAATGCCGCGTCTTCTGCCGCCGCCGGCCTGGAGATAGTAGATGTCGCCCAGTTCGCCTGAATCGACAATTTTCTTAATCATCTGCATATTTTCACTCATACGAGGTTGGAAACCGATGGTGAGAAGTTTGCCGGATTTCTTCTCGGCCTCCATGACTTCGATGGCTTCGTCCAAAGTCACCGTGAAGGGCTTCTCCAAGAGGACGTGAACACCGTGCTCCAAGGCGTCAATGGTACAGGGGGCATGCTGGGTGTTGTAGACACAGATGCTGACGGCATCAAGTTCTTCATTCTCTAACATCTCGTGGCCGCTCTCATAGCAGGTGACGCCCTTAATGCCTAAGTCCTTGAAGAACTTCTCCGCTTTACCGGGTACCAGGTCAGCTCCCGCCACAATCTCTACGTCCGGCATTTCAGCATAGGCCAAAGCATGGGCCTCGGCTATCCAACCGGTTCCGATGATACCAACTCTTAGCTTATTCTCGGTATCGATAACAGTCTCTTCCAGACTCTCCTTAAAACGATCTAAAATATCTGCTGCCATAAGGTCTTCCCTTTCTTTTATTTACTTAATGTAATTTCTGGAGTTTAGAGTAGTCGCCTGCTTTACATAATGCCTTTGAGATAATCGATACTGAGCTTCGCACACTCCAAAGGCGTCTTGTCCATGCTAGGCTCGTCTTGTTCCACGACCAACCACTTGGCACCGGCCTTCTCAGCAGCTTCTAAAATAGCGGGGAAGTCTTGAACGCCGTAGCCTACGGGCCTTAACTCGAAGCCTTCCGCTGTCTCTTCTTTGGCCTCGCTGTCATCACCGATTAAGGCATACATGTGGTCATTCTTCTGACCTTTAAAATCCTTAAGATGAACGATTGGGGCCCTTCCTTCATACTTCATGAGGTAAGCGGCCGGATTCTCACCGCCTACCTTGACCCAGCAGGTGTCCAGCTCGGTCTGAAGGAGATCAGCCGGAACTTCACTATAATAGGTATCTAATATGTATTGGCCGTTAATCTTCTCAAACTCAAAATCATGGTTGTGGTAAAGAAGCTGCATGCCACGGTCCTTTACGCGTAAGGCGATGGACCTAATAAGAGCGATATCATCTTCCACCTCTTCCCGCGTCTTACCGGCCTTCATCCAAGGGATAGCGATATAAGTCATGCCGGTGGCGGCGTAGGCATCTAAGACCTCATCTTTTTCCAATTCTGCAACGGGAACGTGGGCTGAGACCAATTCCAAACCCACTTCATCCAAGATCGCCTTGACCTCTTCTACCGACATATCGTATAAGCCGGCCAACTCTACACCTTCATATCCCATAGCCTTAACGTCTTCCATGGTTTTACGGAAATCCTTCTGGGCATCCTCTCTTACCGAGTACACTTGCAAGGCAAGGGGCAAACTGACTTCAGACATATTTCTAGCCTCCTAAAAATGTTCTCTTGCCTATAGTCTACAGACATCTCAAATGTATTCAACTACTTTTGGCAACAAAATTTTCCTTTTTTCCGAAAATATTGTAGCAACGTAGATAAGACAAATATTGCCGGATTTCGCTATAATAATGGCACTTTATTGAAGTGATTTTTGAGAATAAATAAAGAGGTAATAATATGGATGCTTTTTTTAAAGATGTCATGGCAGCCGGACAGTTTATGGCCTGTGATACGCCATGGAATCAGGCCAAAGTAGGACTCTTCGGTGCCCCATTCGACGGGACGACATCTTTTAGGCCGGGAACGCGCTTCGGCCCTTCGGCCATGCGGCAAGTCTCGGACAGCATGGAAGATTACAGCCCTTATCAGGATAAGCATGTCCAAGATGCCTTCGTTAGAGACCTGGGCGATATTGAGCTTCCCATAGGCGATACGGCCATGGCTTTGGACTTAATCGAAGACACGTGTCGACATATTTTGCAAGAAGGCAAAAAGCCTGCCATGTTAGGTGGTGAGCACCTGGTGACTTTGGCCACAGTCCGGGCCTTAGCCGAGAGGTATCCTAATCTTCATATCCTCCACTTCGATGCCCACACGGACTTAAGAGACGCGTTTCTGGGTGTGGACTTATCACACGCTACGGTAATCAAAAAATGCTGGGACATCCTGGGCGACGGCCGTATCCACAGCTTCGGCATCCGGTCCGGCTTAAGAGAAGAATTCGTCTTCGGCTATGACCACCTAGATTTTCACCCTTTCTTAATCGGGTCAGGGAACATCGGAAAATCTAATAAAATCAGCTCTCGGGAAGAGCTCATTACGTCTTATCAGAAAAGCATTGATGCGCTGGCTCGAACTTTGAAAGCCCGGAGCATACCGCTTTATATTACCTTGGACTTGGACGTATTCGATCCGGGCATTATGCCGGGAACGGGAACACTAGAAGCAGGCGGCCTGAGTTTCCTAGAGGTATTGGATTTGATCCTTAGGCTGGAAGGGACCCATCTGGTCGGATTCGATATGAACGAACTAAGTCCTCCCTACGATCCGACCGGCCAATCAACGGCATTGGCCCTTAAGCTTCTAAGGGAAATGCTTTTGCTCTTGTAAAGGCAAAATGGTATTATATTGGCCTACTCTGCTCCCATGGCCTAATGGATAAGGCGACAGTTTCCGGAGCTGTTGATGCGAGTTCGATTCTTGCTGGGAGCACCAGTTACTACCCGATTTAGGTCGGGTAGTTTTTTATTAAAAATAAAAATTTTATAATAAAAACTTCCAGTTTCTTCTAGCATATATGATTCGGTAGATGCGCACAGTTTTTTCTGATTTTGAAATTTTATAAAACAACAGGTAGTTTTTAATCGGGCATTTTCTATAACCCGCTTCTCTTAAAACTTCATCTTTCACTAACTCAAAACGTTCCGGCATCATACTTAAGCCTTGAACAGCTTTTTCGACAGCTTCAAGAAATCTTGAAGCTGCAATAGGTTCTTTTAAATCATGAGTCATATAGTAGAGAATAGATGTCATGTCTTGATGATATTTGCTACTAACAACCACCCTATAAGGTTCCATTGCCTATTCCCTTCTTTAGAATGTCAATAGAATCTTGAAAATCCATCTCATTGCCAACCTTAAAGTCATCCTCTGCCTCACTTAATAGGTGGTAAAGCTCCTCTTTTTGGATAAGTTTGTCATATAATTCCATACTCATGACGGCAAGGTCACCACGACCATTTTTCGTAATAAAAACCGGTTCATCTGTATCATTGCAGAATTTGGATATTTCATTGTAATTGTTGCGCAAATCCGTACTTGATTTTATTTTTGGCATTTCTTCACCGCCTTTCTAAAGAAATTATACCATTATTTCTGTATTTATGCTAAAATTTCAAGTAAATCAGCGGGTTTCTACACTGTGCTTTTTCTTAGGGGCGCTGCTAGGGGTTTTGCTTATAAGAATAAACTAAGAGGGGTGCTCCTATGACGATTCCGGAGTTGTTGGTGAAACAGAACATGAGCAAATATCGCCTGTCCAAACAAAGTGATGTTCCCTATTCTACATTGAATGATTTGTGTAATGGTAAAACAAGTCTGGAAAATTGCAGTGCCAAAACTGTTTATCGGCTTGCAAAAGAGTTGCACGTTTCCATGGAGGACCTTCTGACTCCATGCATTGAAAAGCGTTGCGCATTTGAACTGTTTAAAAGCAATGTCTGCCAGAAACTAAAACGTCTAGGAGATATTGATTTCTTGATTGACGTATTAGAAGGCAATGAAATTCGCAGTTATTATAGCCAAAAGTGGTATCCGGAATGTTTTTATCTTCTGGCAATGGTTGACTATCTCAGTCGAATAAATGGCATCTCGATCTGTACGGATTTCGATGACCTGCGAAGCAGAAAGCTTTCAGATGTGTTGTTCCCATCCAGCGTTCTGGCTCTGGCGGCCAGCCGCAACAGTGATGTCCCAAAACAACAAGCTATTCGTGACGCAATCCCTGAATTTTTACGGTTTAATATCGTGGAAAGTGAGATTCGAAATGTCAACTGAGAATCATGAGGTCTTTACTTTTCTCTGGCCAAAATCTTCTCAGCGCGTTCTATAAAAGCTTCCATGACAAAAACCCTGGCATAGTACTTATCATTTCCCGGTACGACAATCCATGGCGCGTAACCGGCATTAGTCCGCACCAGCATCTCATTCATGGCCTCTATATAGTCATCCCAGCGACCACGGTTACGCCAGTCTTCCTCTGTAATCTTAAACTGCTTGTCTTCATCGTTTTCTCTGGCTTGAAACCGGTCAAGCTGAGTTTCTTTATCGATTGTGACAAAAAACTTCATAATCATGGCGCCTTCATCGGCCAATTCTTTTTCCATCCTCAGCATCTCGTCGTAGGCTCTTTCCCACTCGTTCTCCGTGGCAAAACCTTCAATCCGCTCGACCATAACCCGGCCGTACCAGGATCTGGAGAAAATATCCAAGTGGGGCTTACGGTGAAAACGCTTATAAAAACGCCAGAGATAGTGGTGCTTTTTTTCCGTCTCGTCCGGGGCAGAAATAGGATGAATCGTGTAAGCTCTTGGGTCCATTTCTTTGATGAGGCGCTTGATGGCACCATCTTTACCGGCTGCATCCACACCTTCGAAAACCAGAATAATAGGAGTACCGGCCTTTCTTAGACGCAGCATAAGCTCATTTGATTTGGTCTGGAGCTCTTCTAATCTTTCTTTATAGCTGTCCTGATCCAGCGTGGGACTCATGTCCATATTTTGTAAAAGGTAATCTTTTTCTTTGTAATCACGGTGGTGGCGAACGCCGTCTTCCCTGCTTGTACTGACGCGTTCAATGCCTTTTTGCAGAGCTTCCAGGGCCAAACCCAAGGCTTCACGAGAGGCATCCTTAATCTTTGAACCGTCCAAAATATGCCATGGGGCCTGAGGGAAATTCGTCAAATCCAGAACCTTATCGATATGTTCTCGGTAGGCCTTGTAATTCTCATTTTGGTCGTAATCGTAAAGGTCGACATAAAAGGATTGATAGGCCGTATCCATGTATTTTTCGATTCTGTCTTTTTGCTCTTCTTGAGGGATATCAATAAAGAACTTAAGCACAATGGCACGGTCGGCATAAAGAGCCTCTTCGTAGGCTCTTATGGCATTCAGCTTGCCTTCTAAAACTTCTCCATCCATATTGAGATTATTGATAAGGTCAAAATAATAGGACCGATTAAAGATGCGAACATCACCGTAGGCCGGTATTCTACGCCAAAAACGTCCCATATAGGGGAAGTCCTTACGATCTCGGTCAAACACACTAACATTAAAGTGCTTGGGGTCTAACGCACGACACAAATTGTTGATGACCGTGCCGCGACCGGAAGATTCCCATCCGTCAACAATGATAAGAACCGGTATATCCATAGACTGGCAAACACGCTGAAGCCTGGCGAGGCGGGTTGCCAAATCCGAAATCTTAAAATTTCTGTAAGGCGATTTGGGGTAGGTATCTTGTAACATATAGGAATCCTCCCTGCTTTTCTCCTATTATAACGCAGTGTTTTCTTTATCCTGGTTCTTCTTAGCTTATCGGATCACTAAAAAAGCCTTATAATAAGAACATTATTATTTAGAGAAGAGCATTATTATTCAGGAAGGAAGATTATTCTTATGAGCGATAAAAACACACATGAAAAGGCGAATAAAAATCTGGGCACGATTTGTGTTCAGGGAGGCTGGAAGCCTAAGAACGGCGAGCCCAGGGTTCTGCCGATTTACCAATCGACCACTTTTAAATACGATTCTTCCGAGCAGATGGCCAATCTTTTTGACCTAAAAGAAACAGGCTATTTTTACACGCGTCTACAAAACCCTACCAATGATGCTGTTGCAGCTAAAATTGCTGCTTTGGAAGGCGGGGTCGCTGCCATCTTAACCTCGTCAGGCCAATCTGCAACCTTCTACTCCATCATGAATATTTGCAAAAAAGGCGATCACGTCGTAAGCTCTTCCAGCATTTATGGAGGCAGCTTTAATCTCCTGGCCCATACGCTGGACGATATGGGTATTGATGTCACATTCGTCTCACCTCACGCAAGCGAAGATGAACTGGAGAAAGCTTTTAACGAGAGGACCAAGTGTGTCTTCGGCGAGACTTTGGCCAACCCGTCTTTGGACGTATTGGACATTGAGCTTTTTGCCGATGTGGCCCATCGACACGGTGTCCCCCTCATTGTAGACAACACCTTCCCCACCCCTATTAACTGCCGACCTATTGAATGGGGTGCCGATATCGTTATCCACTCTACGACTAAATATATGGATGGTCACGCCACTTCTATAGGGGGTGTCGTAGTAGACAGCGGAAACTTTGACTGGGATGCCCATAAGGACAAGTTCCCCGGCCTCACCACACCTGATGAAACTTACCATGGAACTGTTTTTACCGAGAGCTTTGGCAATAAAGCTTATATCTTTAAGATGACGACTACTCTAATGCGCGACCTAGGGTCTATCCCCTCACCTCATAATGCTTTCTTGTTAAACTTAGGATTAGAAACTTTGCACCTTAGGGTACCTCGTCATTGTGAAAACGCCCGAAAAGTTGCCCTATTCTTGGAAAACCATCCCGGTGTCTCCTGGGTCAGATATCCTGATTTAGAACAGGATGAAAACCATGCTTTAGCGCAAAAATATCTCTCACATGGTTCGAGCGGTGTTTTAAGTTTCGGAGTAAAAGGCGGTCGTGAAAAAGCCACGGTCTTCATGGACAGTTTGAAGGTCGCTTGTGTGGTCACACATGTAGCGGATGCCAGAACCTCTGTGCTCCACCCGGCTTCTACCACACATCGTCAGATGAACGATACCGAACTCGAAGCCGCAGGTGTCAAGCCTGATATGGTCCGCTTCTCTGTCGGAATCGAAGATGCAGAAGATATTATCGAGGACTTAGACCAAGCCCTTAGAAAAACACTCTAAACTATGGACCAAGGCCAAATCGTACAACTTGTCGTACTGATTATCTGTTTGTTTCTCTCGTCCTTCTTTTCGGCAGCAGAGACGGCTTTGATGTCCGTTAATAAAATCAGGCTGCAGACTTTGGCCGAAGAAGGGGATGCCAAGGCCGATAGAGTTTTAAACTTGCTAAGTGATACGGGACGGCTCCTCTCCACTATTTTGGTCGGTAACAACCTGGTCAATATCGGTGCCTCCGCCCTGGCCACCTCATTGAGTATTCATTTTTGGGGCAGCACGGGCGTGGGCATTGCGACCGGCGTTATTACCTTACTGGTACTGATTTTCGGTGAGATTACGCCAAAATCTTTGGCCGTAGCCCATGCAGAAAGCTTTTCTTTGGCCATCGGCGGCATTATTAAATTCTTGCAGACTATTCTTACGCCTCTAACCACAGTCCTTACGGCTATCACTAACGGCCTGATTCGCCTCCTCAAACAGGACTTGTCTCAGGCCAAACCTTTTGTCACCCAAGAGGACCTCCTGGCCATGGTCAACATGGGTCACGAGGAAGGCGTGTTCGAAGAGGAAGAAAAAGAACTTTTGGAAAACGTCTTTGAATTCAAGTCCTCTCAAGTGAAAAACGTTATGACACCTCGAACCGATGTCGTAGCCATCGACGTCGATATTTCCTATGAAGACTTATTGGATGTTTTCAAAAATGAACAATATTCCCGTATCCCGGTCTATGAGGGCAGTATCGACAAGATTATCGGCATTCTCCATGTGCGAGACTTTATCGATGTGAAATTGGCCGGTGACTATTTTGACGTAAGAAAACACATGCGTGACGTATTCTGGACCTACGAGTACCAGAATACCACCACGCTTCTACAGGAAATGCGCCTGGCCCAGCTCTACCTGGCCGTTGTCTTAGACGAATACGGCGGAACGGCCGGCATCATCACGATGGAAGATATCGTGGAAGAAATTATCGGCGACATTGATGATGAGTACGACATCGCTTTTGAGGAGATTCAGCAAATTAGCCAGTCGCAGGACCAGGCAGCTTTCGAGATAGACGGATCGGCCGATATCGAAGATGTTAATGATGCTCTGGCCATTCATCTCCCTATTGATGAAGACTATGACACCATCAGCGGTTTTCTCTTAGATGAGCTGGGTCATATTCCGGAGGAGGGAGAAATCATTCACCATGACCGGACCACCTTTATCATCGAGCGGATGGACCGAAAAAGGATTGAGAAGGTAAAGGCTATTCAGGAGCTGGATGAAGAGAGTTCGAATCCTCAATAATGATGCATTCCCATTTGGATAGCTCTCTTTAAAATAGATTTTACCCTGCACTTGCAAATCCGCCGGTAGCAGAAATTCTGCATTGTTTCCTACACTCAACAGCAAATAAGGTTTACTCATCTTCTCTCACAATCAAAACTGTAGAGAAAATAGATCTTAAGGTTTTATTTTGATAGCTGACCCCTTTTTTATTAGCAGGTGTATTGAGGACATCCACTGCGGAGGTTGATGGGTTAAAAAATGCTGACGTAGAGGATCCTCCACCGTCCATATTAATTGCATCCGTTGCCCCTAAATATTTCATAATACGACCAAGTTCCTCAATATACACTCCGGTAGAATCATCATACCCTCTACCATCAACAGTAACTAAAAGAATTGTGGTTTCGTCTTTAATTCCAGCTGCAGTCCTTGGGTGTCTCGATACATATCTATAAAAAGTTTCTTGGTCATAATCAATACTGGAAGTTTTGCATTCAACACTATTATAAAAAGCATTAACTTTTCCACTTTGAACAATTTGGTACTGCCCTCCTGTTGCCTGAACTAAATTGTTTTCATACGTACTCCAATCTTTATCATATGTGCCGATAATAGGTTTGCCGTCATTTAATATGCCTAAAAAACCATGGAAAGGATATTGAGCACCACCGGGTGTTGAGATTCTTGTTCCGTTTATGGTACTACTACCATCCTTTATCATATTCCCTTCTGGACCATTACGGGTATAAAACTCACCATTTACACCTGCAATAACATTAATACCTTGTTCTCTTGTAGTTTCTATTTGTTCTACTAGAGAGCCTTTGAATATGTCATGTCCTTCTGAATCAAGTTTGCAAACGTAATTTCCATTATCGTCTGTAGGAGGAATTATGTTGTTCCTTGTTCCGACAATTATATTATTTTTATTACCTCGAATATCAGCTTCAATAACATTTATTACTTGACGGTTGGCATTCGTATCTGTAATTACAAGTTGCTTGATGCCTACTCCTTCTGCCGCAGCATAGTTTTTTTCACTCAAAATGCTATAAATAAATCGGTCGTGCTCAAGCTCCTGCAAGGAAATCAGTGTCGGACGCCCTAAGCTCTCATCCATCTCCCAGCAATTCGAGAAATCCCAATTCAAGACTTTTCTGTATAGATTGACAGAGGTAAAACTACTTTTATCGATTGTTTTTCCATTTGGAGAGCCTGCATCATTAGAAGTAACCACCGAATTTTGTAACAATGTATTCTCTGAGGCTACATTGTTAGTTAAAATTGGAGTCCCTTTGACACGACCAACAATTCTCGCAATATTCTTGGTTCCACCATTTTTAATAAGACCCCCAACAACTGCACAATTTTTAATAATTGCATTCTCATAAGCATAAGCACTAATTCCACCTGTATTGTTATGAATGGAGTTAACAACAGGGACTGCATAGCAATTCTTGATTATTGAGTTAGAGTTTGAGACAGCAACTATGCCACCACTTTCAACTTTACCTTCAATCGTCGCTACACAGTATGAGTCTTCAATCAGATTATTATTCCAGCTTACCATTCCAGAGGATCTATGACCTCCAGAAATATTGCCTTTTACATACACTCTTCGTATAGCACCATAGTTGGTAGCGACAAGAATTGAAGCCCAATTGTTTTGTGTTGTATTGTTTCCAAAGGCAACAGCATTAGTAAAGCCTAAATTCTGAATCACACCATAATTATTAATGATAAAGGCCACTGTTGAATTATTGGCATCCGCTTTGAGTGTTAGATTTTTAATAGAATACCCATTACCATTCAACGTTGCTTTAAATACGGGAATTGGTTCAAAAACACCTTCTATTACAATATCATTTTTCAATATAAACGTGTTGTTTGGATTGTTTCCGTATTTTCTTAATAGATTAAGATCTGAAGATTTCTGAATAACAAAAGAATCTCCTATAGGCAATTCCTTCGCTTTCTTTAAAACCGGCCTACCTAGTGCTGTATCCAACATCCAAACTGACGAGAAGTTCCAGCTCAACTTAGCTTCATATGTTGTTTGGAGCAATAAGTCATCATCCGAAATAGAGAGACCGTTTTTATCCGAAAGTTCACCGGATAAAACATTTAAGCTATTTAACTTCACATTTTGAGAAGCAATGTTATTGATAAAAGTAGGAGATGTCTTTAAGCGTCCTGTAATTCGGCCAATATTCTCTTGCTTGGCATTTTCTATATTGCCTATGAAAACAGCACAGTTTTGAATTATAGCTCCTGTATATGCATATGCTGAAATGCCTCCTGTGTTATTGATTTCTGATGCAATCTGCGGGACTGTATAGCATGAGTCAATCAGCGAGCCTGATTCTGAAACTGCCGTAATTCCACCGCATTCGACTTTTGCCCTTAAATCTGCCAATGTATAAGAGTCACGGATAACACCATAATTATGAGCACATATTCCTCCTGTTCGATATCCGCCGCTTAGAGCACCCTTAACATAACAACGTTCTATGATTCCTCTATTAATTGTTGCAATACCTGCAATCCAATCAGTTTTATTTGTATCTACTCCTTTAATTGACACATCAATAAAACCAAGATCGTATATTGAACCTGAGTTAGAAATAATAAAAGCTGCTGATGATTTGTTTGCAGAAGCCTCAATCGTTAAATTTGAAACCACATAACCATCACCATTTATGTCTCCTGAAAAATTATCAATAGGCGTAAAATTTGATTCTAGCTTAATATCATTTGTAAGTTTATATTTTCCGTCCGGATTGTTCCGAATTTTATTAAAATCCTCTTCACTTGAAATCGGAATTACTTCTGTCTCTGCAATCGATGCACTATTCGTATTAATCGGAACAGAAAAGATTAAAATGAATGTTAGAATTACGCTCGTTAGTTGTCTAAGTCCTTTCATCGTATCTCCTCCTATTTCTCGCACCACACTGGTGCCGTTGCCGCAAACTTTCGGTCGACTTGACCTATTTTCAAGAAGTAGTACGGACTTTGATTTAAAATTGAAAATTCAAGCCTTGTCTCGTGTCCCGACAATTCTTGTCGATGGAATACTTTTCCCTTATATCCCCTAACCTCCAGATAAGATAACTCTTCATCGGTCTCCTTATTTTGAATCCAAACATCAAAGTTTATCTGATTGGATTGGGATAAATAGCTTCCCATTAGTGCATTATTAGCGTAGAAGATGACCCGTAAATCCTTAGCGGAGCTATAGTAGGTCCTGTGTTTTCTAATTGCATCATAAAGATCCGCCTTCGTTAAACGCCTGGCAATGATCCCCGTTCGAATGTCATTCTCAGTTCCCCAGTCTTCTTTGTGATTATCCTGGCTCCCCACCGGTGAGACATGCCAGCCCAAATCCAAAGCATGTGTGTAATACATCAGGCTATTTTCTTCTTTTACTTCAATGCTGTTTAATTCAATCGTATACATGACCTTATCAAGTTCCGGATCATAAGGCTCAAACATATCCAGATGTCTGGCACCACAAGACCAGGGGTGGTTCCACTGGTTAATTACATCAGGGAACTGTTTTAGAGTTTTATAGTATGCATTCGTATCGTTATAACGGATTTCGTAAGGGTTTAGAAAAAAGTCTGCCCCGTATATATTCATATGGCCAAATTGATTGTACCAGGTAGTTTCAGACCCCATCATAGCGATAAAACGGTCATCAACTGTTTTATCATCCGCCATACGCTTAAGCTCCATCCACTTGCGACTCTTAGAAGCATCAAAGCTATCATCGAATAGGTTACTGTGTTCTGTAATAGCTAAGAAGTCCAATTTTGCCTTGTCCCTGGCATAATCATAGGCACAGGCAGGCGTCCTCACACCGTCTGAAAATCCTGTGTGGCAATGAAGATTGCCGAAAAAGACTTGATAGTTACCGGTTTCGGTCGCCTTTTCTAAGGCCGAATCAATAATCCTCGTCTCGAGCTTTGGCCGGCTCTGAATAGCTAGCCATAAAACACCTAGTTGCTGAGGCTTATCGATGTGAGAAATAAGAAAATAGACATCTCTGACACCGTAGTCGCCATCTCGAATATCGCCGGCAAATTCAACCCAAGGTGTATATTGTCTGCTTAAGTCCATAGACGCTATAGGTTCGCCTTGCGGTGAGTCTAAGCGAAGTTCGACCAGGACATGAAAGTCTCTGTTTTTAGATGGTAGATAGAACAAGCCTCTTAATTGTTTATCATCTATCCTTGTCAGGTCTACCGCCCTATAAACAAGATAGGAATCCTTCTCCATCGCGAGCATCATCTGGTCGGTCCAATCGTGCTCTAATTCCCCGGTCGGCAGTTTTGTAAAACCTTCGGATACATTAGATTCTACGGCTCGTATACGTTTATCGACTAAGGACAACCGACGTGGTTTGTAACTTTCTATTTTTTCGCCCAGAACCTCGACGTCTTTTAGAGAAACGGTTTCAGAATCTTTCACATACATGAAAGTAATCCTGATATAGCGGGCAACAAGATTGCAGGCATAGAAAAATCCGCCGGGCCCTTCTTCGCTTTCATCATCCTTTACGCATAATTCTTTCCAGTTTATTCTGTCTACACTGTAGTCTATGGCAAAGCGGCAATGTTGACCCTCCGAAAGACCCGTTTTAAGCCTTACGGACTCCACTTTATACACACTCTCGCAATCCATAAGCCACCATTGAAAATAAGGTTGGGCTTTCCAGTAACTATCTTTTTTTCCATCTACGGCATTCTCTGCAGCAAAGCCTTCTAAGCTGTCTTGTGCAAAGACCTTTCCCACAATACGTCTTGTCATCTGTCTCTCTACCTATCTACTGAACCCATACGCTTCCGATAGCAATTCTTTCTTGTGATGTCTTGTCGAAAATACAAATTCCGTCTCCTGCGAAATCAAACTTAATCGGCTCATCCACTGCATAATCGATGGCACCAAAAACAACCGATGATAGAATCTGATCATTAATCAATATTCTTACCGTAGTCTCCATGCCTGCCGGTAGGGTGGAATAGGCCAAAGCGTCAACCTGACCTTCATCTGAAATGGGTAAATTTTCCGGCCGGACACCCAGAATAACGTCTTCCGACCCTAAATCAATCTTATCTTTGGACCTGAAGAGGACCTTCATACCCAGCATGTCCAGCTCCATCTCGGACCCATTTAATAACTTCGCCTTGGCCTCAATGAGGTTTATCGTAGGACTACCCACAAAGTCTGCTACAAATAAATTCTTGGGTTGACAATAAACCATCAAGGGTGGCTCATATTGCTGTAATTGTCCTTTGTTAATCAAGCAAATTTTTGTGGCCAAAGTCATCGCCTCTAACTGGTCATGTGTGACATACAGGAACGTAGCATCCGTGTCCGCATGAAGACGTTTTAATTCGGTTCGCATTTCTCCGCGCAATTTCGCATCTAGGTTCGATAAGGGCTCATCCATGAATAAAACCTTGGGAGCAGGTGCCAATGTCCTGGCAATGGCCACTCTTTGCTGCTGGCCACCGGAAAGTTCAGCTGGATAACGATGCGAAAACTCTTCAATTTTCAAGAGCTCCAACATCTCTTGAACACGTGCTTTTATATCAGCCTTTTTCCACTTCATATTTTCCAGCCCAAAGGCAATGTTCTGATAGACCGTCATATGAGGCCAGAGGGCATAGTTTTGGAACAAGAATCCGATATCGCGCTTATCCGGTGTGATATTAATGCCTCTGTCCGAATCAAAAACCACTTTACCGCCTATACGGATTTGGCCCTCTGTAGGGGTTTCCAAACCGGCAATCATGCGAAGCGTTGTTGTCTTTCCGCAGCCGGACGGACCTAAGAGCGTAATGAAATCACGGTCTTCTACAACCATATTTAAATTATCTACAGCGACAAAGTCGCCCCATCTTTTAGTAATGTTTTTCAATACAATTTCGGGCATAGAAATCTCCTATCTTCCTCCGATGGGTGCACCGCTATCTACGCCTTTAGCAATAGAAGCACCTGTCAGCTTACTGGACACAGCATTCACGACTAAGACAATGACTATGATTAATAAGGTGATCGCACTGGCGTATTGCTCATATCCGGTCTGATTAAAGGCCAGCAGCATGGTCGTCAAAAGGTAATTACTGTGGGGGACCAATAAGGCAAAAAGGTCCACTTCACGCATGGCCGCCACAAAGGGCAAGAGGTAGCCGGACATGATACTGGTCTTTTGAATGGGAATTAAAATATGTGTCAGTCGCTTCCACCAAGGGACACCGACAATAATAGCCGCTTCTTCAATTTCGGCTGAAATCTGCAACATGGAATTAATGGAGCCCCTTGATGCCATGGGCAAATATTTGACGCCTCCTACAATGGCCAAAAGCATGAAGGTGTTGTAGAGAAATGAGAAGGTCTGTGTTGACGCCAACGATAAGTAGAGGGTGGCAAAGGCTATTGTGGGAATAAGATAAGGAAAGAAAGCCAGGCTTTCCACCGCTCTGGCCAACCAGCTGCCCCTGCGTTTTACCGCGGAATATCCAATCAGAAGGCCACTGGTTCCCGAGAAGACGGCGCAAAATATTGAGAGTAAGAGTAATCGGCCCAGGGCAGAGAGAATGGTTCGGTTAACCAAAACACCACCAACCATACCGTTCATATAAGCGTCCAGGTCTCTTCCAATCCAAAAATCCAAAGTAATATTTTCCGCACTGTAGTTGCCCGGAACAACCGTAATGGTTTGAAGAGCAAAGACAATTAAGGGAACCACTGAGAAAAAGATAACCAAAATTAATAAGACGACGGTAATGGGAATATTGGCTTTCTTTAAATCTACCAGGGAGATTTGGCCCGATTTTCCGGTTACGGTCGTAAAGGATTTGCGTTTACCTGTGTATTTTTGATTAATCAAAAGGATGATAATACCGGCTGCTATCATGACTGACGCAATAATATAAGCTTGGCCGCTATAGCCGGCGTTCATTAAAGACTTCATCTTGGACGCTAGAGTATAAAACTTCACTGCACCACCTAAAAAGACCGGGGCAGTATAAGACGCAAAACCGCTGGAAAAGATCAGCAAGAAGGTAGAAAGAACGGCCGGCATGACAATAGGCAAGGTAATTTTGCGTAAAATTTTCCCCCGACTTGCCTTCAGTATGGTGGCAGATTCTTCCAAAGTGGCATCCATATTTTGTAAGATGCCTCCGATTAAAATGTAAGCAAAGGGTGCAAAATGTAAACCTGTAACGATGATACAAGGGAATAGTCCGTAGACGAACCATGAAGGCATCCGGACACCGAACAAGGCTTCCAAAAGACCGATGTTTCCGCCTCCCAAAGCGCTGTTAGAAAAAAGATTCAGCCAGAACAAGGCCAGCGTCCAGGCAGGCATGATGTAGGGAAACATAAAAAGCGAGGTAATAATCTTTTTGCACTTCATATTAGAGCGCGACAACAACCAAGCAACCGTTCCGCCTATACCTATACCCAAAACCGCTCCGCCCAGACCTACCAGGAAGGAATTCAGCAAGGGTGTCCAGAAAGTGGTACGGGACCATTCACCACCCTGGAAAATAAGCTTCTTCCAGTGATATAAGGTAAAGTCCCCGGTTTGAAGGCCTGTCATGGTTTTCTCTATACCGACATGGACAATGAACATTTCTCGCAAAATCGAAAGTAATGGAATCAGTGTTAATGCCGTTAGGACAATTCCAAAAATCAGCAACATGACATTGGCCGGTTTGGAAAAGAATGTTTTGACATGATTAAACTGTCGCTCAATAATTGCTTTAGTTTTGCCAGCCACAGTTGCCCCTCCTTGTTTACAAATAAAAAGATATGGGCAAGGTAACCCCGGCCCATATCTCCGAATTTCTAGTTAGGAAAGTCTTGTTGAAATAAATTCGTAAGCTTCAGGATATTGTTCTGCAACGACAACACCGTCTTCAACGACTAAACGATCTAACCAATAACTAATCTCTTTATCCAAACCGGTCTTATCGGGTACAAGCGTAATAGCCGTATTGGGAGAATAGACGCCCATGTTATTTTCGTTATTCCATGCGGCGAACCCTTCTTCCGATAAGATGTAATTGATGAAAAGAGAAGCGGTATACGGCATGTCCGTATCCTTGCAAATTTGCGCATAGGTAGGATAAATAAAGCCTGAGAAACCAGTTAATCCTTTACCGTCATTGGCCTCGTAGGCAGCAATGCTGATGTTGTCTTTTACGACCGAGTCCGAACGCAGCTTGGAGAAGACGAAAATACCGACATTACCGGCTGCACCGGTGGAAACACCTTCCGCAATACCGCCGTCTGCTGCATAGGTATAGTTGCAATTGGCCAAAAAGCCATCCAAGAACTCATAACCTGCATTTTCAAAACCGGAGTCTTTGGACCATTCTTTGCCAAAATACTCTTTATAAGCCTCCGCCAGCTTATCTGCCCATTCGTCTGAGGTCAGCATAACAAGGAAGTTCATCCCTACCGGCTCCGTAGAAGGATCTTTGAAGAAAATCTTATCCGCATAAGCCTCTTCGGTCAGTTGCCAGACATTATTTAAGTCGATATCACCGCCTGTACTGTTGTAAATGAAGATTTTCTGGGAAAACAGAACCGCACAAGGATCCCAATATTCTTCCGAAACTGTTTCCTTATACATTTCCGGGAAATAGTTTAAAAGTAAGCCCTCCGAGATAAGCTCATTTTCCATACGATAAGCATTTTGCAAAAGCGCCATATCCGCACCGTCTGCCGCACTGCCGATTTCTGTGCTGAGTTTGGTAAACATGTCCGCTTCACCTACGGAAGAGTAGGCCCCTTTGACATCCGGATATTTCTCCAGGAAAGTATTCATAGCGGTCTCACACAAGCTGGTAGTAGAGTAGACCATCATGTTGCCTGTTTCTTTCTTGGCCAATTCGTACAAGTCTTCATTACTTAAAGTAGCCGCATAAGCCAGCTTTTCTTCTGTACTTAGAGCCATGGGGTCTTCCAGGGAACCGGTCTCACCCTGGTCGGTGGTCGTTGAAGTTTCTGTCTGATCGGTTTTAGCAGTCTGGGATTCCTTCGGATCATTTGAATTACAACCGGCAATTAAGCCTAATGCCAATGTAAAACTTAAAGCAAGTGCACCTAGTTTTTTCATTCTCTAATTCCTTCCATCTCAAAATATATGTATACGACCATATGTTTTGGCCGAAATACCGAATTTAGCGTTGCCTGATAATGTGATGTGAGTTGTAGCGCTGACCGTAAACGAAGCTCTTACAATGTTCTACGCATTTTTCTTTGGCAAAGGTGTATCTATCGATTCTGAAAACTGCGCTTTTGGCCTGGATGCCCATCGCCTGTGCGACTTCGTTGGGACAAATAACCGCCTCAACCGCTTCATTAGCATATTCCGGGAAGAAGCCGCTACATTTCTTCATCGTAGGATATAAACCGAATTGGTTAATATCTTCTCTAATGGCCCCCTCTAAATAGCGTCTTGGAACAACCGATTCTTCGTAGGCATAAGCCTCACCGTTAATGGTTCTTACACGCGTTAAGCAAATAATCGTTTCATCGGAGCTAATCTTAAAAGTATTTTTATAAAATTCTGTGGGCTCTATTTCTTGGTAATTTAAGATAGTAAACTTGGACTCCAGACCTCTAGCTTCAAGTTCTTTGGACAAACTAAAAACACTGGATAAAGTGTATTCTACTGTGGGCGCTGCAACAAAGGTGCCTTTACCTTGTTTTCGCACAATGTAATTAGCTTCTACTAATTCTCTCAGTGCCTCTCTTACTGTAATGCGGCTGACACCGTATTCCTCACAAAGCTCTTTCTCACTGGGGATGCGTTGACCGGGTAACCATTCTTTATTGGCAATCTTTTCGTAAAATTCTTTTTTCAATTGATTTTGCAAGGTCAAAAAAGAGTGATTATCCATGATTGGCTCCGTTCAACTTGTTATAACATTATAATAATCTGGCGTATTGCCCATGTCAACAGGCTCATTATTAGAATTCATTTAACTTTTTAACAAGAATTTAACATTGTAAACTTAGCAGAAAAGACAGAACAACAAAAAGCCTCACACCAGATTCACTCCTGATATGAGGCTTATTATGGTTATTACTTAGGCAATGATTGGTATTCTATCCGCTTACTAAGGCCAACTTATCTCAATTCATGCAATTAATGCACTTCCAAATAATCCTTATCCGGCAGTTCAGGGAAAGGTGCGGTAGGAATCGTCTGATACCAGAAGGCGACCGATGCGATATCATCTTGCAAAGGCAAATAGCGATGACCGGATTGCCAGCCCAAAGCCTGGATGGTCACCTTCAGCCTCTTCTCGAAACGGATAGGATCGGTGATGTGCCAGCGATACATGCCAAAACGGAACTGCGAACGATACAGAGTGTCCGGTGTCAGGACTTGATGAAGACCTGCATAAGGCGTGGTAAATTCCACATAGTTCTTGTGGGTTCTGGGATCTTCAAAATTGTAAGAACCGCAGAAATAGTCCTCGGTACCGGTACCGCAAATAGTCGGGTATTCCTTGTCGTCATCCATGTAGAACTTGATTTCACCTTCACCCCACCAGCCGGAGTTATTAACACCCCAGGCCATGTAAGTTCCGACATAATGACCCTTGCCTTCGATACCGTCTACGATGGTATACACATCTTTATAAGGTAGGGGGTTGACCCTGCGGAACTGGGCGTGGAAATAGGCGGCGTCCTCAGGTACCTCACAGAGCGAATAGCTAATCTGATAGTACATGACCACCATTTCGGTATCGCGGTTCTCCAGTGTGATGCGAGCCCGCTTTCTAAAAGGCATGGACCAGTAGCAGTTGAAGGCACTTCCGGGGTTGACACATACAGCCAAAGAGCTCAGCTGAGAATACTCACCCCAGCCCGAGCAGAAAAAGTCGCCTAAAGGTGCTTCAACGGAAGGGGTCTCGGAGTCATCCCAATACATGCGAAGGATGGTGTTCCGCCAATTACCGGTGGGGGTAATCCAGATATGTTGAATGACACCGGGCCCTTCGATATCAGCAATTTCCCAAGTCTTGCCGGCTTCAATTTCTATGAAGGGGTTAACCTTCCAGCCCTTACCTAAGTCTCTGGCTGCAATCTTGGCAAAGCCGTCTTCTAATGCGATACTACCGCCCTGGCCCACGGCACCCGTATAGTTCTCCGGACTGATGGACCTGGTTTTGGCATCGGATAGTCTCGATAAATTGCTTAAACCGTTTTCTAAAAACATTCTGTTCTCCTCTCAAGCTTCTAACTGTTTTGCTAATGCATCTTGATTATTTTCCTTCATCCATTGGATGATAGAGGCTTTGTCACACAGGGAGGTCTGCGCTCCCATCTTGGAGACGGTTATACCGCCTACAACGTTGGCAAAGGCCAAAGAATCCGCCTTATTAAAGTCGTGTAAGAGGGCATAACTTAAGGCTCCGATAAAAGAGTCGCCGGCGGCAGTAGGGTCTAGGACCTTGATGTCCGGGACAGCTTCTTTATAAATACTTTCTTCTTCCGTCACCCACAAGGACCCTTGGCTACCTAAGGTCACAATGACATTTCTACAACCTTTGGCCAAAAGCTTACGGGCAAAGTATTCCGCCTCCTCGTAGTGCTCAAGCTGTGTTTTGGTTTCGCCGCACTGTAGGAGCAATTCCGTTTCGTTGGGGACTAAATAATCGATGCTGGCGAAGTCTTCGTCCTGTAACTTATAGCCGGGGGCGGGATTTAATAAAACCGGCACACCGGCCTCGTTGGCATAGTGGCGAATCTGGCGGTTAATCTCTAAGGGAATTTCCTGCTGCTGGACCAGAAGGTCGTAGTTTGGGATGTCTTCTTCCAGAAAAGCCACATCTTCCGATCTAATCTCCATGTTGGCCCCAGGTACCACTATAATGCGGTTTTCCGTACCTCCGGAAGACTTTTCGATTTGTACGTTACCGACCGAAGAAAAAGTCCCGTCGGTCATGACCCGGTCCACATTGACACCGCTGTTTTTTGCCGACTGTAAAAGAATCTTGCCGAAATCGTCATCGCCCAGCTTGCCAAAGAAGTGGACATCCAATCCCAACTTAGACATCTGCACCGCTTGGTTTGCGCCCTTACCGCCCGGTGCGCTGCTGAAGGTTTTCCCTAATACGGTTTCCCCCCGCTCCGGGAAGCGTTCGGTCGTGACAATCAGGTCCATGACGAAACTACCTACAACCATTACCTTCTTACTTTTATCTCGCATCGTTCTGCTCCTTACGTATCCCATTTTTTATCCATTGTAGCAAATGTCATATATGTACTAGTCATTCTGTAGTCAATAGAATATTTTCAAATAAATTCGTACACTGCTTCCGGCCTATGCTGTTCTAACGCCTATGGTAATCAGTATATTAGAAAAGACTCGCATTTCCCCTGTAGAGATAGCCAGTGCTAAGCCTCCCTGTTTGTTGCATTTACCATAAAACTCATATCTGCCCACTTTTTCAACCGGCAAATCCGGAAGCATTTTCTCAAATTCGTCAAAGATCGGAGGTTTTTCATTTGTATCAGGTTGCATAACCGTATAGCTTTCAATTGGAATAACATCTTGAATAGCTTCCAACACCTCTGTTACTGTGGGTACTCCCGGCGTAATTCCCAGATATACCAATGGTGCATCTCCACTTTTTTCTGCCAAAGGGTAATTCCCGTCAGCAATTAATATTTGACTTCCATGGCCGCAATACGCTAAATAGGCCATGATTTCGGGATGAGTCAATTTTGTGTTTAACATTTGCCACCACCATTTCTTTCTAATACGATTTTTAAATTGTCTAAAGATCCGTACTCGCTGATAAGCTCATAACTTAATTTACCCTGCTCTTCTTTAATGCAAAGCGTCCCCCATCCTTGACCCGTAATTAAAAAATATTTACCGGGAGTGTCCAAGGCTGTAAAAACAGTTTTATTAGGCAAATTAACAATTATTCCGCAGTAGGCTAGATAAGTACCGTAGCAAGCCAACGCTCTTGAGTAATAGTTACCGCATTCCGGTTCGTTCCATGGGTTTCTATGCTTACCGTCATAACGATTACGTAACTTTGACACAAGTTCGATGCCCTGTTCTCTATTGCCTGTAAGCATCAATAAAGTCGCTACACTATACTCAATGCCTGTCCATACTTCATCAGAATAAACAAAGGGAATAATAGGCTTCCCTCCTCTAGGCCATGAACATAAAATCAAACCGGACTCATCGTTAAAAGCATAGCCTCGTTGTAGATTTGCGATCTCTCGTAAATGTTTAATAAAGTTATAACGAAAAATTGCTATACTGGCAGACTCAATATGATTCATATTGATCGGCATTTTCAAACCGAAGAGAAGCCCCCAAGTTATACCTAATATCTGATCCGATAAACAACCTTTTCCATATTGATATTTGTGCTCATTTACATCTTCGATTTTCTGCTCATAATATTCCCCATTGAAGCATTCCTCATCCATGAGCCTTGCACATTTTTCAGCTAAATTCTTAGCCCACAAGCACTCTGATTCTTCCTCCATTTTTTTGGCCATCTCTTGATAAGATACCAAAGCTGCTAGCCAAATCGAATTCAAGTGTGTGGATACTCCATAGAACTCTATATCATAGGTATTATGTTGTGCAGCCTCTAAAATGCTATCTCTATCTAAATCCCAGTGTTTTTCAGCAAAATGAATACTGCTCTTTATTTTAGGCCACAATTTACGCAACCAGCCATCGTCTCCACAGAACAACCATTCCCTGTAGACCCTAATTATCGATCCTAGCTGACCATCAGAAGCAGGATAATAATCATCTGATTCTCCATCCAAAAAAGATAATGCTCGGAAATTCATCTTTCCTTCTTGAGATAATTCGTCAAAATATTCCGTTTCTCTCATACTGCGTTCTAATTCAGGAAAGAAAGCTGCCAGGGTCTGGGCATAATTCCATACATGCGTACAATTTCCGGGACAAGACCCTTCTTGATCAAAGCATCCTTCCCAAGCGAAAAATTTCCCATTCTCAACCCTAAAACAGGTTGTAGACCGTATTATCGATAAATTGGATGAAACTGCTTCCAAAATAGGACTTGGAACATCACTCGAAAACCAATTATCTATCCAGGAGTCAGTATACCCTTCTAACTCTTTTCGATTCTCCACTAAATAATCCAATACATCACGAGGTTTGCCCCAGTGAGCATAGTAATTTTTGATTATTTGTCCCTTATTCGGAAATTCCTTTTGAGTCGCCAGGTTATCAGGAACTAGCCACGGATTTATGTGCATAGATAGATTTTGCCCATCAAGAGCAAAACCATTTTGATACCAAGACTTAATACGATTTGGGTGATACCAAGATAAGATAAATTTAAAGCAAGTTGTTTCTCCAGGTTTTAGCACTTGTGAACTCGCTAACGTTGAAATTACAAAAGGACTTTTATGAATAGCATTCCCTTCGCATAGCAAATTATCCGTGTCTAGTACACTTCCATCGTCAGAAAAATCATTCCAAAAATCTTGAAGTCCATCCCACCATTGGCCTTCTTGCCAAGTGGGTTTATAGTGGATTTCTTGATTCTCCTTTCTTTCTACAGCAATACCCATCTCTGTATAGTCAGTGCTTAATTCACTTATTTCTTGATTAAACATCAAGATTGCACCATACTTCTCTGCCTTATATATATTGCTGATAGACCCGTTCTCAAAAAGAGGTTTTGTGAAGTAATCTTTTTTCCCTGTCCATCCTGATAAGTTGGCAGCACTAAAGGCTAAGCTAACATATTGCTCTTCTTTGCTTGTGTTTTTAATTTTCCAGGTAAAATATACCCCCGGAATTCCTGATTTATCAGCATCCAAAGGAATAAAGGGTGTGAATGCTTCAAGAGAAACCTCTAAAGGACAAGTTAAGTCCTCTAAGCTTAGATACGCTTTTGGATACTTCACTGAAAATTTGCTATCCTTAAATCTCGGTAAACCACTATAATGCCAAGCATGAAAACCATGTGAATGGTGATATGGAGCAGGTATCTCAGCTTCTAAGACTTTGGTATAAGATTGCTTTATATCCTTTCCATGGCTATGAATTGCAAAAAAAGTATATGGTGGAGTAAAACCTTGATCAGGATGATTAAACAATTCAAAGTCCATTAGATGTCCACAAGAATTAATAGATATGTTTCCTGTTCCTATTCCACCTAACGGGAAAACAGCTTGTGTATCTTCTTTTGTGTATACTTTTGTGTTGTGCTTCATATTTTTGACTGTCATATCTCTGTTACCTCAATTATTGTAAAATCGAATTGTCAAAAGTAGCAAAACCGTTCCAAACATTGAACCCTAGCCTTCCTCCCTCATAATTGCCTGAGGTCAGCGTTTTTGTCGTTAGGTGTCCGCCGATCCAACCTACACTTTTCCTTTTAAGGACCATTAATAGAGCCACAATTAATACGTATTTGCTTTACTTCATTACAGTTATCCAATGAAGTAGATGCATTCAGTGTGGAGCCGGCACTAACAAGAGTCAGCAATACTCCTATTATAAAAACATCTCTCCATAATTTTTTCACACGCCCACCTACTTAATTCCTGTCATTGCAATATTTTCTTGTATGTGACGCTGCGTTAATAAATAAATAATTAGAATCGGAATTATGGATAGTGTGACCCCTGCAAATAACACTCCATAATCTGTCATGTATAGGCCTGCACTAAGGCGAGTAAGCGCCACTTGTAAGACAAGTTTGCTTTCATCATTTATAAAGGTGACTGGAACGATAAAGCTATCCCATTGCTGCATAAAGGTCAATAAGCCTAAGGTCATTAGAGGCGTTTTCGCTAAAGGCAGGTAAACCTTCATAAAGATTTGAACTTGATTAGCTCCGTCTATCTTTGCTGCTTCACCTAACGACTTCGGTTGGTTTTGAAAAAATTGTCTCATAAAAAAGATTCCAAAAGGAGTTGCTAAAAAGGGCAGAATTAAAGAAAAATAGGAATCGTTAAGATGAAGGTCATTAATAGTTAAATATAAAGGAATAATTAATACTTCTATTGGAAACATCATCATTGAAATGAATAGGGCAAAAATAAACTTTTTTCCGATAAAATTCATTAAACCTAAGGCATAACCTGTTAATGCATTAATAAAAAGACTCATTAAAGTTGTGGAAAAAGCTACAAGGAGAGTATTGAATATAATTCTCCACATATTAAGCTGATCAAACATACGTCTGAAATTAGATATCGTAAACGCCTTGGGAACAAAGGTATAAACTCCTAGATTGTTATAAACACCTATTTCATCATTAAAACGAAATGCATTAGAAATAGTCCAGAGATAGGGAACTAGGATACTTAAAAATACTAGAAATAAGAGAAAAATTAAGATGATTTTTCCAAATAACTCTTTTTTAGACTTATTCATTATTATCACCACTTCCGATTCTAAATTGGATAATCACAATTATTGCAATTAACATAAAGAGAATCATCGACATTGCAGAAGCCGACCCTATTTCCTGGAGTCTAAAAGCTTTGCGCCACAGATAATACACTGTAGTTGTAGTCGTTCCTATTGGACCGCCGGCCGTCATAGTATAAGCAGGAACAAACAGTTTAATGGCATCCATTGTGGTAACTACAACTACTAACAGAATTGTTCTTTTTAGCATCGGAATCGTTATAAATAACAATTCTTCTAATGAATTAGCTCCATCAATTTTTGTTGCATCTCTAATGTCCTGAGAAATATCTTGAAGACCACTTATAAATATGACCATAAAGTATCCCCAAGACTTCCAAATACAAACGAAAATGACTGAATAAAATGCATCCGGGATAGAAGATAAAAATTGAGATGTCGGCAGGCCCAAGCTTTTGAGCAACGAGTTGACTAATCCAAAGCTAGGATTTAACAGCTGTTTCCACAAGATTGCTACAGCCACAAAAGAGGTAATAGAAGGGATAAAGAAACCGGTTCTAAAGAATTTAAAGATCCGCCCTTCTCGATTCACTGCGACAGCAAAAAGCAAAGCCAGCACAGTTTGAACCGGGACAATTATTAATGCCATCTTAATGGTAACAAGAAGAGAATTCGTATACTCTTTGTCGCTAAACATACTTGCATAATTTTTGAATCCGACCCAATTGCCAAATTTTGACATTACATTGTAATTAGTAAACGAAAGAAGAAAAAGACGAATAGCCGGCCACACATAAAAAATACCGATTATTACAAGAGCCGGAACAATGAATACTAATCCAAAAATTTGTTCGTTTCTATTAACTTTTCCCCTCATGTTTTTTTCTTCTTTCATTAATGGAGTTTCATTACAATCTAATCAAGGGCAAGTAACACTTGCCCTTGATAGCTTTTCTAGATTATTTAACTTCTGATAACGCTTTTTCCATTTTTTCTGTAGCTTCTTCTACTGCTTTATCAACATCCTCGCCATAGGCAACTGCTGCAAAGCATTTAGCCAAAGCCTCTGATATTTGCGGATATGCAGGTGTAACCGGCCTAGCAATAGCAGTATTCTGGAGTTGCTCATTAACGATATCGTACGGATATTCACTATAGGTCTTATCATTATCTAAAACAGATTTCCGTGCAGGAATATTACCCGTTTCTTTACACCAAATTGCTGCTCCTTCTTTACCTGTTATAGCATGAATAACTTCCCAAGCCTTTTCCTTATTAGAACTCTCAGCAGCTATAGATAAGTTCCAACTACCTGCTCCTGATGCACTTCTTTCACCTTTTGGCATGGGTGTAGCCCCCCAATTAAAATCAGGAAAATCTCTGGCTAGGTTACCTACTACCCAAGGACCATTGAGCCACATGACAACCTTACCGGTTTCGTAAGCATTAATCACATCTTCTGTTGTAGCATATCCTTTAGAAAAAAGATCTGCGTAATACTTTATACCGGCTTTACTCTTCTCACTATTAAAATAACCATCTGCTTTAGTTGCATCTTCATTTAGCACTTCTCCGCCGGCCATCCAAATCCATAACATCTGGGTAAAAGTCATTCCTTCATTAAGATTAGCTAATGAAAACATTTGAGGCATAATGGCATAACGCTCACCGGGAATTGTTACTTTTTCACACACCTCTAAGAGTTCATCAAAAGTCCAAGTGTCCTCTAATTTAGTAGGAGCAACAATACCTAATTCATCAAACACATCTTTATTGTAGAAGAGAAGTGTGTTTGCCTCATTCAGCGGTGCACACCATATCTTGTCTTGATATGTTGCCGTAGATTTAGAAGATTCAACTAAATCATTAAAATCATCTTCCGGCCAATAAGAATTTAATGGCTCTAACACACCTGTTGTTGCATAGCTAGCAACATTAGGACCGTCAATCAGAACAATATCTGTTGCTGCATCAGTTCCAAACGCCATTTTAATCTTATTCTCATATTCATTCTGCGGGTACTCAATAATCTCTACTGCATAATCTAACTTTGCTGCATTAATAGCTGACTCTAAAGCGCTTTTAGGTTGATCAGGGAAGGAAGCGATAGAAATGCCTGATTTATTATCGTTTCCTTGACTTGAATCCGTTTTAACAGACGACTGTTTTCCAGTTTCTTTTTGGCTGCTATTAGTTCCACTATCCTTACCGCAAGCAAATAACGGAAGCATTAATGATAAACATAGCAAGCCGGCAATTATTCTCTTCTTCATAATTATCCTCCTTACTGATACAACACTCAATTCCGAAACGTTTCGCTTTTGTATACATATTACAATTACATACTCTTACCTGGCAAATAGTTTGTCAATATATAAAAAGTCTATTTTCGAGAATCTTTTTTGTACAAGAAGAACAACATAAGCTTAAAATCCCGGTGTACTCTTTACTCCCTTTACAGCTTTACTACACTAGCATAGCCAAGCAGAAGCGCTAAAATGTTTTTCAACGAAAAAACCCTAAGATTAAATCAGCAGACTCGATCTCAGGGCGGTAATTATTTCGTGTGGATTTTATTTTGTGTGGAATCTTATTTTTCTTATAGTTTCTCTCCGGAACGCAGTTTACCTAAAGACCCACCCGGATGGCGCTGCAGATAATCTTTGACGCTCAAATCCGAGGCTTCTTGTAAGGTGACGGACAGGGCCTGGACCACCAGGAGCTCGGCCAGGATGGAAGCTCTGGGTGCCCGGTTTAAGGGTCCGCCTTCTTCTGCTACTTTGGCCTGAATATGGACCTGAGCCATTTTTGCCAGGGTCGATTCGGGATTAGATGTGATGGCGATAAGTTTGGCACCGTTGTTCTCGATGGCATGGGCGGTTGCCAGAAGCTCAGCCGTCTCGCCGCTGTTGGAGATACAGACGACCACGTCCCCCGGGACCAACTGGCCGGAAGAGCCGTGTACAGCTTCGGTTCCGTCCAGGACATAGGCCGGTGTTCCGGTCGACGAGACTAAAGAAGCTGCGTAGCCCGCTACATAGGACGGCTTGCCGATACCGGCAAAGTGCAGGCGATTCTTATTCGCCTTGGCCCCCAGAATCAAATCGGCTGCTTCTTCGATGCTCTCCTTATCCAAATCATCTATAAAGGTGTTGAGTTCATTTTTAATCGTATGTAAGAATCTTTCCATGTTTCCTCCCAAAAACATAATACCCCCTTTACATTAGACTTTGTAAAGGGGGTTTAACTTCATAATGCTTTGAGTCCTAGCTTATCTAGCGACTCTGGCCGATCCGCCACCCATGAGGTGTTCAACTTCTTCTTTGCGTGCGGTAGAAGTATCGCCGGCTGTGGTCATAGCCAGAGCACCGTGAGCTGCGCCGTAGTTTACAGCCAGTTCCGGATCTCCGGTTTCCATCAGGCCGTAGATCAGGCCCGAAGCGAAAGAGTCACCGCCGCCGACACGGTCTAAGATTTCCAAGTGGTCGTATTGCTTGGCCTTGTAAATTTCGCCGTCGCAATAGCAGAAAGCCGACCAATCGTTATCGGATGCCGAGTGAACTTCGCGCAAGGTATTCCCGATAGCGGCGAAGTTGGGATAGGTCTCGGAAACTTCGTGGAGCATGGCCTTGTAACCGTCCAGGTTCAGGCTGTCCAGGCTGGAGCCCGTATCGAAGCCCAAGCAGGCACCGAAGTCTTCTTCGTTACCGATCATCACGTCGATATAAGGTGCAATTTGCTTGTTAATTTCTTGGCACTTCTCCTTGCCGCCGATAGCGTTCCAAAGAGAAGGACGATAGTTCAGGTCATAAGAGGTAATGGTACCGTATTTTTTAGCCACTTTAACAGCCTCCAGAACCACTTCAGCAGTTGTAGGAGACAAGGCTGCGAAGATTCCGCCGGTGTGGAACCATCTGACACCGTCCTGTCCGAAGATTTTCTCCCAATCAATCATACCCGGCTTAAGCTGGCTGACAGCGGTGTTGGCTCTGTCGGAAATACCGATAGCACCACGAACACCGAAGCCGCGCTCGGTAAAGTTCAAACCATTACGGCAGGAACGTCCGATACCGTCGTAATCGAACCACTGGATATACTCGGTCGAAACGCCGCCTTGGAGAACCATGTCTTCCAGAAGATAGCCGACGTCGTTTTTGGCAAAGGCAGTGACCACAGCCGTTCTGAGGCCGAAGCACCTTCTAAGACCACGGGTTACATTGTACTCACCGCCGCCTTCCCAGGCCGTGAATTGACGAGCCGTACGGACCCTGCCTTCGCCCGGATCCAAACGGAGCATAATCTCCCCCAGGGAAATCGCATCGTACTTACACTCTTCTCTAGGTCTCAACTTTAAATTCATGTCTCAATATCTCCTTTTTGTATATTGATTTTTTTCTTATCCGGGCGCTGAGGCTTTGCTTAGCCTCTTACCTCGTGGTATGCATCCGTAGCCTCTTGGCTCAGACGCGTAATTTCATCCCAGTTTTGCTCTTTGATCAGATTACCCGAGACCATCCAGGAACCGCCGATGGCGAAGATATTCTTCATAGCCAGGAAGTCTTTCATGTTGTCCTGGTTGACACCGCCGGTCGGCATGAACTTGATATCGGCAAAGACCGAGGCATAGGACTTAATCGTAGCCATGGCATTAAAGGCCGAAGCCGGGAAGAACTTGAGGACGGTCAATCCCATGTTCTTAGCGGCAATAA
Organism: Oscillospiraceae bacterium; assembly: GCA_029983685.1. Classification (GTDB taxonomy): domain Bacteria; phylum Bacillota; class Clostridia; order Saccharofermentanales; family Fastidiosipilaceae; genus JASBZA01. Next base: position 133,663 of record JASBZA010000002.1, read on the forward strand.
CTTCGGACGGTGTAATCACGCCGGGCAGCATGATGAGGCCTAAGTCCAAACCCTCACGGACAACTTCTTCACTGAAGCCGGGGGATACGATAAATTTAGCACCCGCCTTAGCTGCTCTTCTCAATTCATCCACATTAGTAACCGTGCCTGCACCGACCAAGATATCGGGGCGCTCTTCCGAAACCAGGCGAATGGCTTCTTCGGCCGCATCACTTCTAAACGTAATTTCCATGATACGGATGCCGCCTTTGGCCAAAGCATCTGCCAAGGGCAGTGCCTCTGACGGGTCGTTAAACTTAATAACCGGCACAACGCCGTGTCCTTCTAAAATCTCATACATTCTTAATTTACCTCCTAATGCTTTTGTTTATTTATCTGTATGCTTTCTTATTGCTCAGCATTTTTGACAATGGCTTCCCAAAGCCCGTTCAGGTAAGTCGCACCTAAGGCTCTGTCGTAAAGTCCGTAACCGGCACGCCCCTTCTCTCCCCAAATCATACGACCGTGGTCGGGCCTTATGTAAGTATCAGGGCAAGTATCGTAGACGGCCTTCATAATCTCGTACATGTCTAAACTTCCGGCAGATGTCAGATGGGCGGCCTCGTAGAATTCACGTTCGCCCAAGTACTTGACATTACGGACGTGTAGGGCAGCAATACGGCCTCTCTCGCCGAAGTGGCGGATAGCAGCAGGAACATCATTATCGGGATTGGATCCCAGAGAACCGGTGCAAAGACATAAGGCGTTTGCCGGACTGTCCACTAAGTCTAAAACCTTATCGAACTGCTCCACAGTATGGGTAATTCTCGGAATGCCGAAAACCGGCCAAGCAGGATCGTCCGGATGGACGGCTAAGCGAACACCTGCTTCTTCACAGACCGGCACGACCTGCTCTAAGAAGTATTGGTAATTCTCCAGAAGCTTGTCCTCATCGACATCCTTGTAGAGTTCCAAAGTCTTGTCCAGCTCACTCAGGCGGTCGGCTTCCCAGCCGGGAAGCGTATAGCCGCCGGATTTTTCGGCCGTGGCTCTTACTATATCTTGGGGCGTCATACCCTTGATATCTTCCTCGTTATAGTAAAGCGTACTGGATCCGTCGGCCAGAGCTTTGCCCAAGTCGGTTTTAAGCCAGTCGAAAACCGGCATGAAGTTGTAAATAACGACCTTGATACCGTATTTTGCCAAATTTCTGATGGTGGTCTTGTAGTTCTCGATATACTTGTCTCTAGAAGGAAGGCCCAACTTGATATCTTCGTGGACATTAACCGATTCTATGACTTCGCATTCGAGACCTTTGGCATTGACATGGGCCACATAGTCTCTGATGACGTCCTCGGGCCAAACTTCGCCTGCGGCATATTGGTCCAAAAGGCCCATAATACCCGACATGCCGGGAATTTGCTTAATGTATTCTAGTGAGACTGCATCGTTGCCCTCACCATACCATCTAAAGGTCATTTTCATAATGTGTTCCTTCCTTTCTCAAATCTTTTATGCTGTGTCTAGCGGTTTTCTTTTACTCGACTCTGGGGAGTTTTTTCAGGTAGGATCGGACCTTACCGGGCCCCTCATTCATTTCGTAGAAGATCTCGATAATCTTATCGATGAGACCGCATTGGGCCAAGTCCACGCCGAAGAGGGCCGGACGGCTCAGGATAGCTCTTAAGATGTCATCCGCTCCTTCGTTATTGCCCAGACTGATTGAAGCCAATTCTTCATGCAGGCTTTCTTTAAGCGGGTCGGGCGAGACGGCCATGGCTTTCCCCTCATCATCTACGGCCAAAAGATAACGCAGCCAACCGGCCAAAACGGTCGGGATGTAAACCAGGTCCTTTAATTTCTCGGGTGCCTGCTCCAGATACTGGGTCAGGGTCTTGCCGTAGCGGACCGAAACCTTCTGCGAGGTATCGGTGGCGATACGCTGAGGCGTATCGGGCAAGAAGGGATTGGGAAAACGGACCTTGATTACCGTGTCGATAAATTCTTTGGGATCTAAGATGCCGGGGTTGACGACCACCGGGAGGCTCTCGACGTAGCCGATGCCCTTAATAAGATTCAGTAAATCCTCATCCTTCATCTCATCGTGGATGTAGTTATAACCCAGGAGGCAGCCGAAAACCGCCAAGGCCGTATGGAGAGGGTTGAGGCAGGTGGTGACCTTCATGGTTTCCACCCGATCTACCGTCTCACGGTCGGTAAAGATAATGCCCTTCTTATCCCATAAGGGACGGCCGTTAGTGAAGCTGTCTTCAATCACCAGGTACTCGGTCTCTTCGGCATTGGCGTAAGAAGGCGGCTGGATCCGGCCTCCCATGTCTTCGCCGTGGATATCTTGGTAGCCTTTTTCTAAAAGGAGCTTACCGACTGCTTCGTCGGCTACGGGGGTAATCTTGTCAATCATAGACCAGGGGAAGCCGATCTTCGTGTCATCTTCTACATACGCTAAGAAAGCTTCGGGAAGGAAACCGTTCTTAACCCATGCCTTGGCGTAAGCCAGGACGGAGGCCTTCAGAAGGTCACCGTTGTGGGAACAGTTATCCATGCTGACCAATGTCAGAGGATAAGCGCCGGCTTCGAAACGCTCGGCCAAAAGCTTGGTAATGAGGCCGGGCGTGTTGGTCGCCTTCATAGACGGATCCTTCATCTGGTTTTCGACATAGGCTTGGAGTTTGCCTTCACCGTCATGGATGCTGTAGCCTTTCTCGGTAATGGTGAAGCTCACCACGGACAAAGATTCCTGGCGGAAAATCTCGACAATTCTGGCCCACTGGTCGGGGTCCTCTCCGTCGGCTTCCACCGTCTCGGCAATGGCGCCAACTACACGGAGGTCCAGGTCGCCGTCGCCCTTCAGCGTTACGGCTGTAGACAGGCAGTCGTGGCGGTCGAAGATGAGCTTGAGCTTAGCGGGCTGAAAGGTCTCGGCCACAATTACACCGTAATCTACCAAACCTTCGTCCAAGAGTTCGTCTTGAATTCTGGCGGGGAAGGCTCTGAAAATGTTACCGGCACCGAAATGGACCCAGCGAGGATGCTTCTTCGTGTTCTCGCGGACCTTCTCAATATCATATTGAGGCAATGTAAAACCCTGTGCTTCCCAGGATGCTTTTTGCTCTTGTATCGACTTCAGGTTCAAATGTAAGGCTTCCATAGACACCCCTTTGCAATCGTTTTCAATCATTATACACGGCACTATAGCCTTTAGGCAAAAAAGCCTATGCACTTAGGATTATTTTACCCTATTAGCAGGCTTTTTTGTGGACATTTGACGAAAACATGCCTAGGCCAGCTGAATTTTCTTAAGCGTCTCCCCGGCCCTTGCTTCAAGCATTTCTCCGTAGGCCCTGTGGCAGGTCGCAAAGATGATTTGCCTGTCTTCTTCCTGAGCCAGTTTAACCAGGTAGGCCAAAGCCCGGCTTGCCCGGCCCTTGTCGTACTGAATCAAGGAGTCGTCAAAAATGAAGGGGAGCTTATGGCCGTCCTCGTCTTGGTAGAGGCTGAGGGCAATGGCTAAACGCATAGCCATATAGACCTGGTCGATTTTGCCGCCGCTGTAATACTCCAACTCTTTCATCTGTCGGGTTAAGGGGTCTTCGACGCTAGCCCTAAATTCCCGGTCAATCAGGACATCCGCCCGGTCGTCACCGGTCAAATAGGCCAAAATCTCTCCGGCTTTTTTATTAATAGCCGGACCGAAGCTGCCTTGCATACGCCGGTCGACTTCGTCCAAGATAGCCTTGGCCAAATCGATATCCTCGATTTCGGTCCTATAAGAAGTAAAGTCTGCCCGGGCCAGGTCCAGGTCTTCCTGGATTTGCTGGAGGACACGGGTTTCTTTTAAGAGATTTTCCAGCCGGGTGGAGAGCCGGCCGATTTGCCCGTGGAGGTCGGCTTCCTCTACCCGAAGTGCCTGACTTTCCGCCTCCAAATCCTCCGTATCTCGGTCGAGGTCTTGTGCCATTTCCTTGGTCTGATCATCCCCTTGCTCCAAGAGTGCCACATCCGCCAGGTCCCGGTCGGCCCAGGCTTCCATGCTTAGGTCGCCTTGGGCTCTTAATAAGGTTTTCTTACCTTCTTCTAAAAGGATGATCCGATTCTCTAAACTGGCGATTTGTTTGAGGAAGTCATTCAGGGCCTCTTCCAGCAAATCACCGCTCATGTTTTGTCTTTCCATGCTAAAGCCGTCCAGTAGGAGGCCGACTAAAGCCGGTGGCTCTTCCATGCTGCTAGACCGGTTCGAAAGGGTTTGTTCTAAGGCCTTTTGGTCGTCTTCTAAGTCCTTTTCTAAAGCCTTCAAGAGGTCCAACTTTTTTTGGATATGGCGGATGTTTTCTCTAAGTACCATCTCTTCTTCGTCCAAGATTTCATCAAGACGCATCTGTTCCAGCTTGTCTTGCCCTTGCTTAATAAGAGCGGCGGATTGGTCTTGGTCGGCCCGCCCCTTTTGCCTTAAGAGTGTTAGGTTCTCTTCAGCTTGGGTGATTTTATTTGCTATGTCTTCCCTATAGGCGGCGTAGTTTTCCCCCTCGGGAAGGCGGTCCATGAGGTCTTTTTCCAGAAGATCTAAGTCTCTTTTATTTTCTTCCAAACTACGCATCCGGCTGTCCAGCTGCTCTTGGGAAAGTTTTAAGCGCATAGCAAGTTCTTGGCTCTTTCCCAGGGTCTCCGCTTCTTTTCTCCCCAGACTGTCCAGGTCTCTGGCCAAAGCGGTCTTCTTATTAAATGCCGTCACCGCCAGTCCCATAAAGACCAGGCCTGCTAAAGCAAAGGCTACGGCCAAGATTAGGACCAAACTTTGCCTGCTCGGGATAAGGAAAAGTGCTATGGCCGCGACCAAAAAGGCCAAGCCTCCGCCGAGTTTCACCATAGCCTTCTTCTGACCGCCGGCCAGTCTATGCTCCAGGGCTTCTTTTTCTTTCTCTGCCGCTTCTCTTTGAGTTTCGGTCCGGCCTAAACCTTCTTCAAGCTGGGCTAGTTCAGCGGCCTGCTTCTCTAAGGCTTCCGTCTCTTGGCGGACACGCTGGTCCTTTTCGGATACAAGGTCATGGACCCTGTCTAATTCTTTCAGGTCAGCTTGGTCTTTTTCCAAGGCATCTTGGGTTTCGTAGACTGCACGGTCTTGGTCGGCCCGGCTTTTCTGACCGGTCAGTTCCAGCTGTGCCAGGTCGTCTTTTTGTTTTTGCTTAATCCGGCGCTCTTCTTTTAATTCCTCTAAGCCCTCCAAGCCACGTTTCTCTTCAGCCGCTAAAAACTCGGCACTGCCTAGGCTCTCGATTTTTTGATCCAGTTCGGCCATATCTTTTTCCAAGGCTTCGGCCTTACGGTCATAGTCTTGGATTTTGCGGACGAAAGTCACGGACAGGTCTCTTTCTTCCCGGTCGGGGATTTGGTCCGGATGGTCGTAGCCCAAGGTCGAAACCGCTGCCTTCACCTGGTCTTCCAAATCCTTAACCCGGTCTTTCTGGGCCAAAAGATTTCGATAGGCCTTGCGGCGTTCTAAGGCTTGGGCCCTTTGTTTTTGCTTTTCTAAGTGGCTGAGTTCTTCTCGAACTTGGACCAAACGGTCTTGTTTGGCTCCTAGTTGGGCGCGGGCTTCTTTGGCCAGATCGGCTGTTTCATAAGCCTCGGTCTCTTCTTTTTCCAACTCCAGGATGAGGTCCTGAGACTGCTCCAAAAGGGCTTTGGACCTAGGTCTGGTGAGTTCGACTCGTCTGTTGTCCAAAACCGCTTCCAGGTCCGCCACGGAAGAGCCTAAACCCACGCCGGCGCATTGCTCCATAAGCTTGGCACGGATGGCATCGTTACTTTCCATGGCCATGGAGAGCTGGCCCATGTATACAGAGTTCTTAAATTCGTCTCGGTCCAGGCCCATGAGATAGGTCCCGGGTTCTTCGTCTTTGGCCAAAGCAATCGACTCACCGGTCGTAAGATTAAGAAAACCGGTCTTGTCCTTGCCCTTGGTATCGCCGAAGCTTCGTTCAATCCGGTAGTGGCGACCGTCTTTCTCGACTTCCAAATAGCCGCCGTAAGCCTGGCCGGACCAGGGTCTGTAGCGGCTACGCTCGTTTCGCTGCAGGTCCTTCTTGCCGGAATAGGTGTCCAGGCCGTAGAGGGCCGACAGGATAAAGGTCAGGACGGTAGACTTGCCGCTCTCGTTGGGTCCCCAAAGGAGATTAAAGTTAGGCCCGAATGAAAGCTCCAGGCCTTGGTGTTTGCCGAATTGTTCAATGAAAATACGTTCAATCTTCATGCTGGACCCTTTCTTGGGCACGGAGGATGGTGTCGAGGGCACGGTCGAGTTTTTCCCGGTCTTCCGGAGTTCTTACCCGGGCCTCATAGCTCTGTAAGACTTGGACCAGGGTCTGGCCGAAACCGGGTAGGCGAAGGAGGTGGTCCGGGTCAAAGGGCGGCCTGGTCCGGTCTTTTAGCTCAATATAAAAATACTTGCGGCCTTCGCTTGTTGTCTTGTAGAGGCTTAAATCCAGGCCGTAAGCCAGGTCGGGCTTGCCGATTAAAAGCAGGCGGATGACCTGGTCTTCCAGTTTATAGGAAACGGTTTCCTGCCATTTTTCCAAAGCCTCATCAATAATAGCGTGGACGTCGTCTTGGGTCTTGGCGGCCGTAATATCTACCTCCCGGATTAAAAAACGGCCGGTCTCTAAGGGAAAATTTTCCCAGGTCTGGCGGACCTTACCGGCCAGGCCCGGACTAAAGGTCCCGATTCTGAAAAAGCCGGGGCCCAATTCGTCAAAGCCCCTTCCCTGAGGAAAACCGGGGTAGGCCCAAAGGGCGTCGTCGTAGCCCAAAGATGCTTCTTGGGCCTTATGGATATGGCCCAGAGCTACATAGTTGAGGCCCTTACCGCGTAGGCTTTCTAAGGGGATAGGATTATAGTCCGACCTGCCCGATTCGCGGTCAATATCGCCGTGAACGAGGAGGATTGAGATTGGGTACTTGGGGTCTGTCACGATAGCCTCGGGATTTAAGAGGCTTTGTATCTCGTAGATATCGGCAAAACTTTGGGCAAAGACTCTTACGCCTAAGTCTTCGTAATCGAAGGTCTGAAGACAATCGGTCGGGGCGATTTTTACATTAGAAGGCCAGGGATTTTCCCAGTGCGAAGCGACCATGAAGGGGTCGTGGTTGCCGGCCACAATCAGGACCGGACAGGGCAAGTCCGACAGCTGGCTTCTGACCCAGTCGGTCAAGAGACGGGAGGGGTCGGGCTTATCGAAGAAGTCTCCTCCTATGAGGACCAGGTCGACGGCCTTTTCATTTACGGCCCGCCTTAATTCCGAAAAAATTACTGCCTGGCGGTCTTTTAAAGCTTCCCTTACGGCAGGATCCGCGAAGGAATGAAAATCGCTTCCCAGGTGCCAGTCCGCTGTATGTAAAATCTTGACGCTGTCTTTGGCCAAAATGTTCCTCCTATTGCTCTACGACTTGAAAATCCACCAAGACACGGGTGTTCGGTGCGACCGATTGGGTGATGAAGGCCGAACCGCCCACGACGGAGCCCTGACCTATGACGGTCTTGCCGCCCAGTATAGTCGCATTGGCGTAAAGGGTCACCCGGTCCTCGATGGTCGGGTGGCGTTTTTTGCCCTGGAGCGACCTTCCGTCTTCTAAGGATAAGGCGCCTAAGGTCACGCCCTGATAAATCTTCACGTGGTCGCCGATTTGGCAGGTCTCCCCGATGACCACACCGGTTCCATGGTCGATACAAAAGTATTGGCCGATTCTGGCGCCGGGGTGGATATCGATACCCGTCTTTTCATGGGCAAACTCGGTCATCATGCGGGGGATTAAGGGGACGGCCAAAACCCACAGGTAGTGGGCCAGGCGGTAAATTAAAATGGCCTGGAAGGTCAGATAGGACAAGAGGACTTCCTCTTTGGACCGGGCGGCCGGGTCTCCTTCGTAGATGGCGTCGACATCTAAGAGGAGTTCGCCACGAATTTGCGGCAAAAAGCCCATGTAGTCTCGGGCCAGTTCGCGGGCCCTCTCCCAACTGAGCTCGCCATTTTCACCGACTAAATAAGCCTGGTGGATAAGCCGGGTCAGGCAATCTTCCAGCAAGGCCAACGTCTCGGGATAGTCCTCACAGTCGCGGTTACCCAGCTGATAAAAGCCGGGGAAAAGGACATTGCGTAAGACCTTGATGAGTTCTTCCACCTCTTCGGGCCTGGGAAGATTGGCCCCGCTTGCTTGTAATAAGGGCCTAAGCTCTCTTTCTCTACACAAGCGGTCGCTCAAATCCTTAATAAAATATCGGCTATCCTCCGCCATAGCTCAATTCCTCTTATCCTCTCAGTCTTGGACCAGGCCGGTCGAAAGATAGCGATCGCCGGAATCCGGTAAGAGGCTTACCAGTCGTTCACCGGGCTTTACACCGACTTCATCAACATATTTAATGACACCGGCCAAAGCCGCACCCGAGGAAATCCCTACGAAGAGGCCTTCGGTCCGGGCCAAAAGACGGGCATTGTCCATGGCGGCCTTATCCGAAACGGTCAACACACGCTCAGCCAGCTTTATATCCATGTTGCCGGGAACAAAGCCCGCTCCGATACCCTGTATACCGTGCTTGCCGGAGGGCTGACCGGACAAGACGGCTGATGTCTCGGGTTCTAAGGCATAGAGTTTAATGTCGGAATTTTGTGCTTTGAGATAACGACCCACGCCGGTAAAGGTGCCGCCGCTACCCACGCCGGCTAAAAAGACATCGACCTTACCGCCGGTCTGCTCCCAAATTTCGGGTCCGGTGGTCTTCTCATGATAGGCAGGATTGGCCGGATTGGAAAACTGGTCGGGAATAACGGCTCCGGGAATTTCTTTTTCTAACGCCTGAGCTTTCTCGATAGCACCTGCCATACCCTTGTCACCGGGAGTTAGGATAAGCTCGGCACCGTAGGCCTTGAGGAAATTTCTTCTTTCAACCGACATGGTTTCGGGCATAACCAAAATAGTCTTATAGCCTCTTATGGCACCTAAAGCAGCCAGAGAAATACCCGTGTTGCCTGAAGTGGGTTCAATTAAAGTCCCCCCCGGCTTAAGCTTGCCTTTTTCTTCTAAATCTAAAATCATGCCTAAGGCAGCCCGGTCTTTGACCGAACCGGTCAGATTAAAAGATTCGAGTTTCAAATAAAGATCCAAGCCGCCAAGGCCCACGGCCTCTAACCAGCGTACAGGCTTAAAAAGCGGTGTATGGCCGATAAAATCGACGGAGTCGGTAAAAATTTTCGTTTCTTGTTTCATAGCATGTCCTTTCTAACTTACAGCTCTCAATAATAGATAAGCCTATTCTACCCTTTATTGTACTTTGGTCACGTGACCATTAGAATAAAGCTAAAGAAGGGAGGCCCTTTATGCCGGTGATTACATTAACGCACTTGCCGGGCACCCTGGGCGAAGATATAGCCCGGCGCCTGGCCACGAAATTGGGGATTCCTTTGTGGCTTTGATCGGACACGGCCCAACTGTTCTTACAAGATATTGCATCGGATTACGATATCCGCCTTCTAGACGAGAGTCCCAAGCATTATCTTCGTAACGCTTCTAACGGCATCAGTTTTCGTGACAATATTATACAGGGGATTAGGACCTATGCAGACCATGACAACGCCATTATCTTAGGTATAGTGCCCGGACTTTTCTTGGGCAATCACCCCAATGCTATCAATATCCACGTCACGGCCCCAACCGAACTTCGTGAAGAGCGCTTACTAGCCGAAAAGGGTGCCGGCTTTAAGTCCGTTTCGCAGAAGATGCAACAAGCAGACCGCCTCTTTCGCCGCTATGCGTCCATCCTTTTTAACGAAGAAGCCCAAGACCCCTTTCTTTATCATCTGACCATCAACACCGGAAAAATCAGCACTGATGCCGCCGTCAACATGATTGCCGAAGCCTATAGAGACCATTTGGCCCGGGAAATTCTGGTGGATACTATGGCGGACAACGAGAGACTGCGTTTCCTTCGGGAAGAAACCACCAAGATGAAGAACTCTTCGGAGATTTCTTTTGCCAAAGTTTTAGACATGTACCACATTAAATGGGTCTACGAGCCTAAAACCTTCCCGCTGGAATGGAACGCCGACGGGACTATCAAGAAAGCCTTTTCACCGGACTTTTTCTTGCCGGAATATAACCTCTATTTGGAATTGACGGTCATGAACCCCAAGTACAGCTCGGAGAAAAAGCAAAAGGTCCGCATGATTCAAGAACTTTATCCGGGAACCAAGGTGTCTTTGGTCAGTCGCAAGGACTTCCTCCATGCCTTGCGAAGCCTGGAACGGGCCAGCCAGGCCGCTTTGGTTTCTACGGCAGTCGATGAGGAGCAGGAATGGCATGACGATATGATCCGGACCTCGGACGACCCTTTAAAGATGAGAGGATGGGAGGCATAGGACGTGACTTTAAGACTTCCAAGCGCTTCTGAATATGAAGACCAGGTACTTTTTAGTGCCGACCAAATCGCCGACAGGATGGCCGATATGGGGCAGGAAATCAGCCTGGCCTATCCAGACGGCCTTCTCATCATTGCCAACCAAAGAGCCTCTTTAATCTTTTTGGCCGACCTGGTCCGGCAAATTCAAGTGCCGGTCGACTATGATTTCGTCGACCTGGGCCGGGTCACCGTGGACAAGGAAACGCCGGTGCTTTTCGTCCGCCAGACCGGCCGTATCGACATTAAAGACCGTGACGTCCTGCTTCTGACCGACATTGTCCGGTCGGGTTTTACGATGCATTTTTTGATGAAAGAATTGATTACCCGAGAGCCTAAGTCCCTGGAGGTCTGTACGCTCCTCCATAACCCGGACCAGCAACTTTTGCCTATCCCCATTAAGTTCAGCGGTTTTAGGACCAACGAAAAGTCTTGCTGCGGCTACGGTATGGCCTATGAGGGGCAGGGGCGGCGCTTCCCTGATATTGTGACCTTGGTAGCGGACGCAGAAGAAGATGAAGAGGACGAAGCTTAAGAAGTTCTGCCTACTTATTAATCCGCCGTCTTTTCGACCGCTTGGGCCAGGGCCAAAAGCTTCTGGCCTTCTTTTGTAAGCGCCAGGAGGCGCTGGTTGGAACTGCCTCTAAAGGCTAAATCCAAGGTTCTTTTCGCCATAATAAAGGGGCCGTCTATTAATAAGTCGGTCTGATTTAGTAGAGCTTTATAATCGGCGGCTTGGGGGCGCTTTTCTTCTATGGCCCCTTCCAGATATTCCAAGCTATAGCCGGTATAAGTCACGATATTGGCTTGTGGAGCTCGGGCTTTCAATGTTTTTGCCAAATGAGCCAAAACCTCGCCTTGTAAAAAGGGTTCGCCGCCGGAAAAAGTCAGACCCATCAGGGCACCGTTTTCTAAATACATGTGAAGGAGGTCTTCCTCGGCATAATAACGGCCGCCATAGCGGACATGGGTAGATGGATTGTGGCAGCCCGGGCAGCGGTGGGGGCAGCCCTGGGTAAAGAGAACCATGCGAAGGCCCGGACCATCCACAATAGATTCTTTGACAACCGAAGCCAGGTAGGGCCCGGTTCCGGCTGTCTCTAAATTGTTTTTCTTTATCTGAAACATTATTGGTGCTTGACCCGTTCTTCTACTTCGGACCTCTTGGCATCGTTGAAGCGGTCCAGGGTGCCTACTAAGTAGCCGGTAATGCGGCGGATGCGCTCAAAGGGCTGGGCCTGGGTCTCGTGGCGGCCGCAACGGGGGCAGACATCACCGATCACACCGTGGTAACCGCAAACCGGGTCGCGGTCCAAAGGATGGTTAATGGATCCGTAGCCGATACCCTTATCTTTCATATATAAGACCAGGTCTTCAAAGGCCTTGAGGTTTTTGGAGGGGCTGCCGTCCAACTCGATATAGGAAATGTGGCCGGCATTGGTAAAGGCGTGGTAGGGGGCTTCGATGTCGATTTTGCCTTTGGCCGAGATAGGAAAATAAACCGGCACATGGAAAGAGTTGGTGTAGAACTTGTGATTGGTAATGCCCGGCATAACACCGTAGCGCTCACGGTCCATACGGACGAAGCGGCCGGACAATCCCTCGGCGGGCGTGGCCAAAAGCGTGTAGTTCAGCTGCTCTTGCTGACTTCTCTCGTCACAGCGCTGACGCATATAAGACACGATCTTAAGACCCAGCTCCTGAGAAGCGGGCGACTCACCATGGTGCTGACCGGTCAGGGCCACCAGGCATTCGGACAGGCCGATGAAGCCGATACTTAAGGTGCCGTGGCGGAGTACTCGCTCCAGGCTCTCGTCGGGTCCCAAGGTCTCGGAATCGATCCAGACCCCCTGGCCCATGAGGAAGGGGTAGTTTTTCTTGGTCTTGGAAATCTGGATGGTGAAGCGGTGCTTGAGCTGGCGGAAAACCAGGTCCATGCGGTCGTCCAAAAGTTCGAAAAACTTATCCAAGTCTCCCCTGGCTTCAATACCCAGGCGGGGCAGATTAATAGAAGTAAAGCTCAGGTTGCCGCGGCCAAAGGTCTGTGCCTTCTGAGGGTCGTAGGTATTGCCCATAACGCGGGTCCGGCAGCCCATATAGGCCACTTCGGTGTTGGGATCGCCGGCTTTGTAGTACTGGAGGTTAAAAGGGGCGTCCATGAAGGAGAAGTTAGGGAAAAGTCTCTCGGCCGAGCAGCGGACGGCTTCTTGGAAGAGGTCATAGTTGGGGTCGCCCGGGGCTGTATTAAGGCCGTCTTTTACCTTGAAAATCTGGACCGGGAAGATAGGGGTCTCACCGTTACCCAAGCCGTCTTCGGTAGCCCTCAGAAGTTCACGCATGACCAAGCGGCCGGCCTCGGAGGTATCGGTTCCGTAGTTGATGGAGCTAAAGGGGACCTGGGCGCCGGCTCTAGAGTTCATGGTGTTTAAGTTGTGGATTAAAGCCTGCATGGCCTGGTAGGTGGACCGACGGGTCCTGGCTAGAACCAGGTCCAAGATAGCTTTCTCGTTAGGTGCGGGCTTGGTCTTGAGTGCTTGGGCCATGGCGTTAAAGTCCATTTCTTGGAGTTTATTGCGGGTTTCCTCGTCTACTTCTTTACCCCAAAGTTCAGCTTCGGACAAGACGTCTTTCATATGCTTTTTGGCCGTCTTGTTGACGCCTTCGGCCATGGCGAAATCAAAGTTGGGGATGGCCTGGCCGCCGTGCATTTCGTTTTGGTTGGCTTGGATGGCGATGCAGGCCAAGGCAGCGTAAGACTCGATGGACTGGGGCTCTCTCAAGACGCCGTGTCCGGTGGAGAAGCCGCCCTTGAAGAGCTTATCTAAGTTAATCTGGCAGCAGGTTTCGGTCAGGAGGTAGAAGTCTTTGTCGTGGATGTGGATGTCGCCTTGGGCGTGGGCTTTGGCCATGTCTTCGGGGAGGACGTAGGCGTCGATAAAAGCCTTGGCCCCTTCGGACCCGTACTTCAGCATGGTGCCCATGGCTGTATCGCCGTCGATATTGGCATTCTCGCGCTTGAGATCGGAATTTTTGGCATCCTGAAGCGAAATATCCCGATAGGTTTCCATGAGCTTATGGGCGGTCTCACGCCGTCTGGTATGCTCGGCCCGGTAAACCATGTAGGCTTTGGCGGTCTGATAGACCTGATGGTCCAATAAGACCTTTTCGACTACGTCCTGGATTTGCTCAACGCCCGGTGTGTCCTGTTCTTCAATACCCAGAACCACTTGGTTGGTCAGGTAGTCTAAATCGTCACCCGACAAGGTCTCACTGGGGACGGTGCGATTGGCTTTGGCCATGGCTTCTCTGATCTTGTAGCGATCAAAGAGAACTCTGGTGCCGTCTCTTTTTAGAATCCACTGAGGGCCTTTGGCCTCGGGGATGCTGATGGTGCTGTACATTGTGTCTGCTGTTTTGGTACCGGTTTTAGTCATAAAAAATCTCCCTTACAAACTTGTGTTCGAGTTTGAGGGAGCTCGCAGTCCATGGGAAAATCCCAAAGTCCGCCCGCTCCTGTCATACTCCGTGACACGGGCACTTCTAAGGCAAGTCTTCCGGCTGGGGTCCATCCCTCTACCCTTCCCGGGCTCTTCTTTAAGCCCAGTGGTGTTGTGGAGTTCTAAAACCCTTACGGCGGCGGGACCGCACAGGCTTCTAACCTGTTTCCTTATTAAGCGAAGCACCCGGTCACCCGGGCACTTCACGCCTCAAAAGTACTATATATTGTGTTTACTGTCCTATAGGATGCACCAAATATAGGATTTGGTCAAGGGTTGATTATGCGTATTATTTGATAATTATATCAATATTTCCTGTAAAATCCTTACATTCAATACCGATATAATTTCCACCATCAGGAAGTGTGATCGTATCACTGTATGTTCCCGTCGTATCTATTAAGGACACTGCTTCATCGGATCCCGAAATCCAAAACACATTTGCAGTACCACTTAAAACTTCTAATGTACACGTAATAGATATATCTTTTCCGGCCTCTCTTTTAATTGAAGTCCCGCCAAATAAATATTCTGTATCTGAAAAGTTTTTATAGTCCGCTTGGTAGCTGCCTGTATAATCATCAATCCCTTTTTCTTTTTTCCCTTGTAGAGATAATTTGCTTGTTAGTTCTACGGAGCCCGCAAATTGAATGGCATTATTATAGTGATTGAGAATTTCATCTTTTGTACAACCGGAAAGCGTAAATACTCCAATGAGAATTATTAGTATCAAAGATAAAAATGGTTTTTTCATAAAGTTTTACCCTTCTTTCTCTAGTTCCGCTTTTTCGCTTCTCTCTACTTTTCTTACTAATTATTCTATCACTCAGATTTTGCACAACCTTACAACAAGTCTGCTTTAACCTTACAGAAACCTTACGAATTCTCGTTAAACGACTCAAACAAAAAAATAACCCGTAATCCTTTCATTTCAAGATTACGGGCGTCTACATATTGTTAAGCTCTTATTTAGAAGAAATTTTTAAGCCCTATGACAAAGAGTGCCAAAATAACGACCGGCAAGACGAATGTCATATAGGGCTTGGCTTTGGCCGGGAAGCGTAGCCCCTTGCCGGAATTGGCTTCGTCCAAGAAATTCGTAAAGCCCCAACCGCCGGGCAGGGTCACGAAGAGGACGTAGATGAAAGAACCCAATGGCAGGATGATATTGGAAACCAAAAAGTCTTCCAGGTCCATGATGTTTTTGTCGGGCCCCAGGGGCTGGATATGAGACCAGCGGTTAAAGCCCAAAATACAAGGCAGGACCAAGACCAGCATAACCAGGGCATTAATTAAAGCCGATTTCTTGCGCGACCACCCGAACAGGGCCATGGAGGACGCCACCAGATTTTCGTAGACGGCCAAAATGGTCGAGAAGGCGGCAAAGGTCATGAATAAGAAGAAAAGGCTGCCCCAGATGCGCCCGCCACTCATGTGGTTAAAGATGTTGGGCAGGGTGATGAAAATAAGGCTGGGACCGGCTTCGGCGCTAACTCCGAAGGTGAAGGTCGCGGGGAAAATAATGAGACCGGCCATGATGGCGACAAAGGTATCGAGCAGGATGATGTTGACGGATTCGCCCAGGAGAGTCCGGTCCTTGTCTATATAGGAACCGAAAATCGCTACCGAACCCATACCGACACTTAGGGTGAAGAAGGCCTGATTCATAGCACCGATGAGGACGTCGACGCTGAATTTGGAGAAATCAGGCTTCAGGTAGAAGCTGAGCCCTTTTTTGGCCCCGGGCAAGGTCATACTCTTGACCGCAACGAGGACAATCAGGACCAGCAAGGCCAGCATCATGTGCTTGGTGACACGCTCCAGACCGTTCTGAAGCTTCATGGAGCAGACGGTAAATCCGAAGATAACCACGATAAGGGTGGGCCAAATCATATTCCAAGGGTTGGCCAAAGTCTGATCGAAAACGGCCGATACCTGGTCGGTGTCGAGGCCCTGGAAGTCACCCGTCACGTGCAAGACCATATAGCGCAAAATCCAGCCCGTTACGACCGAGTAAAACATCATGAGAATGTAGTTACCGGCCAAAGAAAAGTAAGAGTGGATGTGCCACTTGCTTCCCTTGGGCTCCAGTTCCTGATACATCTGCACGGGGGTTTTCTGACTGGCCCGGCCCAGAGAAAATTCTATGGCCATAACAGGAAGGCCTAAAAGGATTAGGAAGATAATATAAAAGATGACGAAGATGCCTCCGCCGTATTGGCCGGCCATCCAGGGGAATTTCCACACATTGCCGACCCCGATTGCGCAGCCTGCGCTAATTAAAATAAAACCTAACCTGCTTCCTAAGCGGTCTTGTGCCATAGGATGATCCTCTTTCCCGTCAAAACTTCTAATGTTTGCTTGTAATTTGTATAAACGGATGTCTTATAAATCGATATCCAGAAGAATGGGGGCGTGGTCTTGCCGGTCACCCGAGTCGATAATTTCGTTCTTGATGACCCGGCCTTTGATCCGGTCGCTGACGATAAAGTAGTCGATTCTCCACCCCGAATTGTTGATCTTGCTGGTACGGACGCGTTGGGCCCACCAGGTGTAAACGCCTTCCACATCGCCGTGGAGGTGGCGGAAAATGTCGACGAAGCCTTTGGCCAAAAGATTCGTGAAGCCTTCTCTTTCCTCGTCGGTAAAGCCGGCCGACCCTCTGTTGGCTTCGGGATTGGCCAGGTCAATGGGCTTGTGGGCTACGTTAAAATCACCCATGGCGATAACGGGTTTAATCTGATCCAAGGTAGCCAAATATTCGGCGTATTGCTTATCCCAGGTCTGGCGGTCCTCCAAGCGGGCCAAAGCCTCGCCGGCGTTAGGGGTGTAGACCTGGCTGATGAAGACCTCGGGCAGTTCCAGCGTAATAATGCGGCCCTCGTGGTCCATAGTGGTAGGAGCACCTATAAGGGGCATAGAAATCTCAGGCGTCAGCGATTCTTTATAAGCGAACATGGTGCCGGCGTAAGACTTGCGGGCCGGTTCTTGCGACATATTAAAGCAAAGTTTATAACCCGGCAGGCG
The DNA here is from genome assembly GCA_029983685.1 of Oscillospiraceae bacterium. Taxonomy (GTDB): domain Bacteria; phylum Bacillota; class Clostridia; order Saccharofermentanales; family Fastidiosipilaceae; genus JASBZA01. The sequence goes on from JASBZA010000002.1 coordinate 150,628, forward strand.
TTCTTCCAAGATAGCCATATGCTTCTTAGAGGGGCCGGTGTAAGGGAGCTTGGTCTCCTGAATGGCGATAATGTCGGGGTCGAGCTCATCAATTTTGTCTAAAACCAGGCGGGTCATGACGGCCCGGGCCGAGTCACTGGTGAGGGCGGCGTTTAACGAATCGATATTCCAAGAAATGAGGCGCATGGTATCTCCTTTTTTGCTCTAATATGTCCAAATTATTAATGGCTAACATGATAGAACAAAAAAGGAAGATTAACCATAGGGGAAAAAGCGAATTCTGTTTGGTGTAAGCTTTGGCCCGCTAGTTCATCTGATTGACCACCGCCATAAAAATGGTTTTATAAGAGGTACCGCGAACAAGCAAAATGAACGGACGGTCTAACTTAAACTCGACAATCTCATCCGGCGGAGGGGCGGAGCCGTTCATGATAACTTCGGTGAAGTTGGAAGCTTCAATGCCTTCTTCATCCAGGCTTATGCGAGAGTTTTGGTTGATCTGGTCAATCCAGGCAGGCTGATTCTTGTCTTTTATAAAGTTAAATTCAGCCGTATCCTTGGAAAAGAGCCGATTAAGCCCCAGCTTTTCTAAATTCTCTTTTAAGCTCAGGTCATCTTGGATATCAAATTTGGGTACATAAAGGTTGACCAGACGCCGGTAGAAAGGAAGGGCTTCCGGATTTCTCAAGTATGCAGCAAAGTCCGGAGATTTCAGGACCTCTTCGATTGTTGCATCACCTTGCGGCAAGATAAAATCCACCCGGCCGGCGTAAGCTTCTAAATCCATGGCATAGGCCCAGGCCTTATTCAGATTGTAAATGGTCCCGTCTACCTTCTCTTTGGTCATGAATGTAGCGTCCGTATCGCCTTTGATACCGTGGAAAATGCCTTCTTGATTCTGATTCTTATCGAATTCATTCTTCCAACGACCGGTGAAGTAAAGCGACGTATAAAGGTGCATGATGTCTTCCGGGTTAAAACGTCGCTCGTCTATCTGATCTTTCAACTGATTATGAGTGGCCTCATTCAAGTAATTTCTTAAGGTCTTGTCAAAGGTTTCATCCCCCATCTTACCGGAAAACACATCCGTACAATATTTTTCACCTACTGTGTTTAAGACATCCTTATCGTAGGCCAGGCGGTTGTCGAACCAAAGGGAATTTCGAACAAGGCTTTGACAGGTTTCGTCGTCCTGGTAGTTGAGTTCAAAAAGCAAGCGGAAATCTTTTTCCAAATCTTCCGGACTCTTCTGGCCTAAGACCTCTAAAATCTCGGCTTGAGTCTGACCTTCTGTTAACTGCCCCATTGTGCCTAAGGCCAAATATAGGCTTAAAGGAGAATAGATGGGGTTTTCTTCTGCCGGGTCCAAAATAACTTTTCCGGTTTTGGCAGCGAAGCTGTCGTAGGCCGGAGAAATCTCTTCTCTTTTTGCCATTTTAGCCTCTTTGACCTCATACCATTTACGGTAGAGCGCCTCATCCTTTGTATCGGCTACATAGGGAACGGACTTGGGGTAGACGGCCTGAGCCAGGCGGGCTTCTCCTTTGGCACTTTGGCAGCCGGTCCCTCCTAAGAGAAGGCTTAACAGTAAAACAAGGGAAAGGGCTTTTTGCAGCAGACGGCTTGTTGGCTTTGTTTGTGGCTTTAGCAACATGATAAAAACCTCCTTGATTCCTTGTAGAAACAAGAACGTGAGGGAAAACGCTTTGCTGTTATTTATTATAAATTTACCGGTCACGGCCTGCAATAATGGCCGAGGTCGGCTATGATTGAAGAAAAGAAAGTGAGATGATTAATATATGAAGAAGACATTCGGTATTTTGGGATGCGGCTTTTTAGGAAGCATTGTCGCTACGGCTTATCAGCGAGGCTTTTTGGACGAATACGACTTTATCGGTGCCTATTCACATAATGAAGCGGACATTGATCGGCTTTTGTCTGTGGCCGGTGAGGGTAAGGCCTTTACCTCTGTCGATGCCATTATCGATGCTAAGCCGGATATGCTGATTGAGACAGCCTCCGTAGCCTTCTTTAAGTCTATGGCGGTTCAGGCCTTGGAGCAGGGCATCAGCTTAATTCCTTTATCTATCGGTTCTTTTGCTGACAAGGCTTTCTATGACGAAGCCATGCAAACGGCCCAAGCCAACCATGCTAAGATTTATATCCCCTCGGGAGCGGTAGGCGGTTTTGATGTCCTCCAGACAGTCTCTCTCATGGCCGAAGCCGGCGTAGACCATAACCACCCCTTTGGCCGGGAAAATGAAGTCACCGACCATAAGACTGAGGTCCACACCCATAAGAATCCGGGTCCTATCATGGGCACCAAGCTCTTCAGCGACGAGGTCATCAGCCAGATGAAGACCGTTTTTGACGGAACGGCCGAGGAAGCCATTGAGATTTTGCCTACGCAGGTCAACGTCATGGTGGCGGCGGCTTTGGCCTCCAGCGGACCGGAGCAGACCGGGGCGAAGATTACGACCGTGCCCGGTTTTGTCGGCGATGACCACCGTACGGTGATTGAAACCCACGGCATTCGTGGTGTGGTCGATATTTATTCGTCCACCAGTGCCATTGCAGGCTGGTCCATTGTCGCATTGATGCGAAACCTGGCTTCTCCCATGGAGTTTTTCTAGAAAGCGAGCGTGTGATTGATGGGAAAGTTTAAGAAATTAGTACAGTTGGGTCCGGTGGGCATGGAGCCCTGGGCCCAGGAAGAGCTTAAGCAGTACGCCGAAGAGATTGTGACCAACGATACGGTCCCCGTAAGCGACGACGAAGTGGTTGCTATGATTGGCGACGCCGATGCGGTCCTCTTAAGACCCAAACCGGTTTTGACCAAAGAAATTTTGGCCCGGGTGCCTAACGTTAAGTACATCGGCATGTGCTGCAGCCTTTATTCTAAGGAGTCGGCCAATGTGGATATTGACTTCGCCCAAGACCACGGCATGACCGTGACCGGTATTCGTGACTACGGCGACGAGGGCGTGGTGGAATACGTTATTTATCAGCTGGTCCGGATCCTCCACGGCTACGACTTCCCCCGCTGGAAAGAACGCCCCTTAGAAATTACCGGTCTTAAGGTGGGCTTCGTAGGTCTGGGGACCTCCGGCGGCATGACCGCGGAAGCCTTGCAGTTTTTGGGCGCCGATATCGGCTATTTTGCTCGAGGACCTAAACCCGAGAGAGAAGAACAGGGCATGCGTTACATGGAGTTAAGAGACCTCCTGTCCTGGGCCGACGTGGTGGTGACCTGCCTTAATAAGAACACCATTCTTCTGCATGAGGAAGAGTTCAAAGCTTTGGGGAACGGTAAGATTATGTTTAATACTTCCATCGGTCCGGCTTCGGACTCAGCAGCCTTGAAGGCTTGGATTTCCAATTCGGACAATATCTTCTGCTGCGACACCGAGGACGCTCTGGGCGATATCTATGAGGATGTAAAAGACCTGCCCAATGTGGTCTGTGTCCGCCATTCGGCCGGTATGACGGACCAGTCATTCGACCGCTTAAGCCAAAAAGTTTTGGATAATATTGAAGGATATTTTGCGGGAAAGGATTTTAGGCTTTAGTTTAAAGTCCATAAAGGCACAGCGTCATGCACTACGAAATTAAAGCTTATACACACTATAAAGAAACAGAAGTCTTGCCTTTATATGAAAGTGTCGGCTGGACCAATTATGTCAACAGGGCAGACCGCTTAAAAGATGCTTATGACAATTCACTCCTGACCTTGGCCGCTTATGACGCCGATACAGTGGTGGGACTTATTCGTGCAGTAGGTGACGGGGTTTCCATTGTCTTTATTCAGGACTTATTGGTCTTACCGACCTACCAAAGACAGGGTATCGGGACCTCTCTCATACAGGCTCTTTTAGAAAAATATAAGGGCGTCTATCAGATTGAGCTACTTACCGATAACACAGAGAAAAACAGGGCATTTTATGAGTCCCTTCATATGGAAGCGGCCGATAAGCTGGACTGCATGGCCTATATCAAAATGTAAATAGTAGGAGAACACCTGAAAGAACAAACACCCGAAAGAGCTTTGTCTCATTCGGGTGTTTGTACATTATTGGTTTTTTATACTTAGCTTTAAGCTTCCTTATCCCAGTCGATTACAACATAAGGCTTAATGAGGTCTCTGGGCTTCTCATCCATTAACTTATAGGCATCTTCAATCTGATCGAAACCTTCAAACTTATAGTTGAGAAGTTTGCCGGGATCGACCCGACCGCTTCTGATAACATTCAAGAGACGTTCGATTCTCCTGGCACCGCCACGGCAGAAACCGCCGGTGATGGTGATATCGGACATGCCCAAGCCCCACAGGAGCGCCGGGAAGCTTACCGTTTCGGAGGAATCGTAATAGTTCACATTCGAGATAATGCCGCCGGGTTTTACCATGCGCAGTGACTGCGTGATGTTGTCGGTCGTACCGCCTGCGATGATGGTGCAATCGACACCCTCGGGGTATAAGGATCTGACCTGGTCGGCCAAATCGCCTTCCTTGTAGCTCAAAATCTTGGTTGCGCCGTATTCTTTGGCCAACTCTACACAATTAGGCCTGGTACCGATAGCAATAATTTCGCCTGCGCCTCTTAACTTGGCACCTGCTACCGCCATAAGACCTACCGGGCCGATTCCGAAAACCACAACCGTATCGCCCAGTTTGACTTTGGCCATCTCCGCGCCGTAAAAACCCGTGCTCATCATGTCGACGGTCATCAGGGCCTGCTCGATGGTCACATCGTCCGGCATGTGAACCAGGTTGGCATCGGCATTATTCACATGGAAAAACTCGCCGAAGACACCGTCCTTGCTGTTCAAAAACTTAAAACCGCCCATCAGGCTGTGGTCGTGGGCTTCACTGTGGTCCGGGTCTTGCAGGGGAACTGCGTCCCAATCCGGTGTAACGCAGGGAACCACTACGATGTCGCCTTTCTTAAAATTCTTAACATTGTCTGCTACTTCCACAATTTCACCGATGGCTTCGTGGCCCAAAATCACGTTGGTTCTGGAACCCGAGCCGCCATGGCTCATATGTGTGTCGGATGAACAGGGGGCTACCGCAACCGGTCTCAAGATTGCATCGCCGCCGGTCAGGACAGGCTTTTCTTTCTCCAGCCAACCCACCTTGTTCACTTCAAACATTCCGTAACCTTTCATCTTCGTACCTCCTAACACAACTCTGAGTCTCTTCTATTCTACATCTTTGAAGATGATTTCGCCTTCCTGGACCATGCCCAGCTCGTCTCGGGCCAATTGCTCAATGTATTGGGGCTGGTCTGCCATGGCTTCCGCCCGGTCTAAACGCGCCGCTTCTTCTTCCAGAGCACTTAGCTCGGTCCGAAGCTCATCGCCCTCGGCCAGCTTCACCTGACGCTCGTTATTCTGGCGGACCAAAAAAGCCACCCCTACCAAGACCAATAAAACAAAAATCAAGGCCAGCATGATGGTGCTGAGGCGGAGGCTAAAGCGCGGTCCCTCCACATGTACTTGGCCCCGGTCGGCCAGGGCTTCCGGAGCTTGCGGTTTTCTATTCCGATACACTTCCATTGTCTTCTTCTCCCGTGGTGTCACCTATGATTCTGTAGAGCTCGGCAACATCCTTCTTGTTCACATGTTCTCTGACGTCCATCACCTCAACCAAGACATTGCCGGAGCCGAATTGAATTTCAATTCGATCGCCTTTTTCAATCTGTAAGGAAGGTTTGGCCGGATTGCCGTTGACTTTGACCCGGCCGTTGTTGGCAATGGAGTTGGCAACGGTTCTTCGTTTAATAATTCGACTGGTTTTCAAAAATTTATCTAAGCGCATAATTCTTCATTCCTTATATTGTCTTTCATTTATCATCCAACCACTTGATTTGCAACCGATCAAAGGGCACCTTTTCAACGAATTGGTCCTGAGTGAAAAAGGTTTGGTGCCAATGGGCAAACTCCTGGGTGTTCTTTTGCATCCACAAGGGTACCGATACATCCAAGCTCTTGCAAATATCAAGCAGGCAATTCTCCAGTTGCTTGCTAAAGCCCAGTTGGTCGTCGTGGTGTTCGGATACTATGACTTGGCGGACATAAGTCCCCAAAAACGTTTTCCCTTCAATACGCATGGCACCGTCGTTTCTTAATTCATCAAGGCGGCCAAGGCCGTCCCGACGCAGTTGGCGTGACCGACTTCTATAAGTTCATTGTAGAAGCCGTGCTTTTCGTTAATAAATTCTTTTATGTAATAGTTTAGTTTGAGTCGGTTGATAGGTCTAGCGTAATAGGTGTCCGCCTCCAAGGCTATGGCCAAAGGCTTAATACGGCTTCGCCCCTTATCCATCACGATATGGCAGGCACAAAGGGTGACGGCGACCCAGCGGGCCACCCTCTCTAGAACATTATCCAGGATATAAAAGAGCATTTCCCGGTCAAAGTCGTTGGCACAGCACTGGCCCAAGACGCCGGGGCCATAGGGTTTTTGTAAAAAGTCGTGGATTTGGGCATCTTCCAGGCCCGTAATCAGCGAAAAGCGTTCCTCAAAGAAACCGCTGAATATGCCGCCTTCCTGGATGGCTTCGCGTATGGTGTACTGAGCCTGTAGACCCTGATAGTGGCCGGCTAAGACTTTCTCGAACACGTGGTTGCCCGGTGCGACCGTGGCTTCATCGATTTCCCGGTCGATTCGGGTTCTGAATAAGGGATGGTAGGTCCCTACCTCGGTGTTGATAATCATCTGATCAAAGGGATCGACATGGGCCATGTTTAGGCCGGAGTCCAGGATAAAGGAAGCGTAACCGTCATAGACCTTTTCCGTATCATCGATGGAACCGGCCAAAAGCGCAGCCACGGTGTTGTTTAAGACCACAATATGTAAGGGGTCTTTGACTCCGAAAGCGTCTAGGCGGTCTTTGATATTTTCTACCAAGGAAGTTCCGATGACCTCGGGGGCCAAAATTTCTTTCGAAAGATTCCTTACGATGCCGTCTAGATTGGGCAAGATGGCCGTTTCATAAGCAAAAGAAAGCCCCACGATGCGGCTGGTTTCGAGATAAGGGAGCAGGGCTTTGGCCAGGGTATCGTAAAATTCGTCCTTGCCGACTTCATGGCCCGATCCCGGCATGGGTAAGGTCTTCCGCCCGGTGATGCTGGGCTCCAAACCCTTGTGGAATGTGACCAACCGAGTCTGGATTGTTTTGCCGCTACAGGCCATGACCACCACCGGCTTCTCCCAAATAGGGGCAGTCTGGAGGTGGATGTATGAGGAAATCATGGGCAGGCTGTCTTGCCTATTAGGCTCGGTGTTAGGGGTTTCCAGACCTCTCTCGGCGAAGCTTACAAGTCTCTCCAATTCGGCATCCATGTCCAAGGTCCGGGCATTGAAACCTCTTTTCTCCAGAAAGTTCATCAAGACTTCGTAACGCATAAGACCTCCCTATAAGACCTCCCCAACTTCAAATGAAAAAATACACTCAGATTATACCGCATCGATTATACTAAAGGCTATAACATGAAGGGGGACGGGCAAGATGGCAGATACAAGGACAAGGCGAGGGCCTTATCGGCTGGCGATTATCGGTTGTGGCAGAGTGGCACATAAACACGCCAAGGCCATAAAAAATCTTCCCGGAGCGTTTCAGTTATCGGCTCTTGTTGACCGCAATCGGGAGGCCATGGAAGCTTTGAACCGTGATCAGTCACTGGGGCTTGGTTCCGATGTCTTCTTTTCTTCTGTCGAAGAACTTTATAAGTGGAACGCTGCTTTGGGAGACCGGGCTTTGGACCTGGTTGCGATTACGACCCCCAGCGGTTCGCACTATAGTTTGGCCAAAGACGCCCTCTCACATGGCCTTCACGTATTTTTAGAAAAGCCTATGACCCTGGATCTAGGCCAGGCCCGGGAGTTGGAAGCTTTGGCCCGGGAAAAAGGGCTTAAGATTGCCATGGGCCATATTTACCGCTTCTTTCCTCTGGTGGATTTAATTCAGGATGACATTGCTCGAGGCCTTTACGGCCAAGTTCTATCGGCCGAAGTTAAGGTCCACTGGGGCCACGACCAGGCCTATTACGACCTGGCAGCCTGGCGCGGCACCTGGAAGGCTGACGGCGGGGCCCTGATGAACCAAACCATACATGCCCTGGACCTCATGGTCTGGCTCTTGTCGCTGAACCCGGTAGCCTGCCAGGGGGCTATCTCGCAAAGGCTGCATCAGATGGAAGCCGAAGACTACGGCGCTGCTCTGTTTACACTGGAAAACGGGGCCATCTTGTCCGTGGAAGGGACCACGGTGACCCCCGAAAGCGACCTGAGTGCTTCTTTCAGGATTGTGCTGGAAAAGGCTACGGTGGAGGCAGGCCTCAGGCGAAAGAAACCTTATTTTAATATCAAGGACCGGGCCGAAAAATCGGTCGGTCGTTATAAGTCCAGACTTTGGAAGCAGATGCGGCAAAAAGGTTTTGCCAAATCGATCCGCTCCTTTATGAATCCTCATATGGGAATCTATGACGACTTGGCCAGGAGCCTAGATAAAGGCCCTGCCCAAGATCCCCTGGCCGGAGCTAGGTCCGGTGTTCAGGCCGTCGAAAATATTCTGGCTATTTATTCCTCCGCCCTTCAAGGGGGCAAAAAAATCCACCTCCCCCTGGATGATTTTTCCCTGGAGGAGATGGAAGGATTTTTTGATTAAGGCTTAAGTCTTAAACCTAGTTTTCTTTGTGGGACTTGCCTTCCTTGGTCGTATCGACACCCGAGAAGTTTACGCCGGTATCCTGAGGGTCTTCCTGGCTGAAGTTGTAATCTTTGCCGGGCAAAATGGCGTTTAGGATAATGCCTACAATGGCGGCGATGGCGATACCGGATAAGGTGATGGTCGCTTCGCCTACGTTGAAGCTGATGCCATTGACCTGGCCGGTGAAGCCCAAGGCACATACGAATATGGCTGCGGCCACGATGAGGTTACGGCTCTTGGTAAAGTCTACTTGATTTTCGACCAGGTTACGGACACCGATGCCGGAAATCATACCGTAAAGGATCATAGAAACACCGCCGATGATGGCCATGGGGATTGAGCGGATAATGTTGCTGACGGCCGGGAAGAAAGATAAGACAATAGCCATCACTGCCGCAATCCGCATGACAGCCGGATCGTAAACCTTGGTTAAAACAAGGACGCCGGTATTTTCGCCATAGGTGGTGTTGGCCGGACCGCCGAAAGCCGAGGCCAAAGCAGTTGCCAAACCGTCACCCAAAATGGTCCGATGAAGACCCGGCTCCTGAATAAAATTCTTACCAACCGTTGCACCAATAGCCGATACGTCACCAATGTGTTCCATAACTGTTGCCAATGCGATGGGGGCGATGGTAATGATGGCACTGAAGTCAAATTTCATAAACTGGTCGGGGTGTAAAGGAACCTCAACAATTTTGGCCCCGCTCACAGCCGATAAATCAACCCGTCTTAAGATAAGGGCCAGAATGTAGGACAAGACGATACCCAGAAAAATGGGGATGATTTTAGCCATGCCCTTACCCCAAATATTGAAGAACACCACGATGGCAATGGCGACAAGGGCCAAGAGCCAATCCTGACTGGCGTTATTAATGGCGGAAGGTGCCAGAGTCAAACCGATGGAAATAATGATAGGACCGGTAACAACAGGCGGGAAGAATCGCATGACCCTTTCCACACCGAAAAGCTTAATCAGCAGGGCGAAAAGCACATATATAAGACCGGCCACAAAAACACCGCCGCCCGCGTAGGGAAGCATTTCCGTGTTGGGCTGTCCGTTTACAAAGGGGGCCACGGCTCCGTAGCCTGCAATAAAAGCAAAAGAGGAACCCAGGAAAGCGGGTACCTTGCCCTTGGTCAGGAAATGGAACAACAAGGTTCCCAGACCTGCCATAAGTAGAGTGGTGGAAATATCCAAGCCGGTCAACATAGGGACGAGGACGGTTGCACCGAACATGGCAAACATATGTTGCAAACCTAGAAGTAGGCCCTTGCCCGTAGACAGGGTCCTAACATCCCAAATCGGTTCTTGGCCCAGCCTTGCGGCGGCCTCTTGCCTTCCTTCTTTCGTATATTTCTTACGCGTCATATCTTTACCTTTCTTAAATAGGGATTTACATTCGGTTCACAATCATAAGGACAAAGTCCGCCCTTGACCAGGCCGGACAGGCCGGTTCGGCGAAGCGTCCAAAGCCCCGGCTTAAAAGCCTAGAGGTCTTTGTTTTTTTGGGTGATATCGCTTATGTTTTGGATATTTTCCGTCAGGTCTTCGACTTGGCTTTCTAAGATTGCCAGGTTTTCTTGAAGCTTATTCATCTCGGGTTTGGTCGATTGCTGCAGGAAATCTAACTTCACTTTTAACTCTTCGGCTAAATCTTTCACTTCTTCAAAAGCTTCTTTGGCCTCTTGTAAATTATCTTGGACTTGATCGTAATTAGGGTTTCTCTTTCTCGCCATAGCGGACCTCCTTTTATACTAAGAACTTAATAAAATTGTACACGTTTATGAGCGCAATGAGGGTGAAAACAGCCATCAACATCTTATCGGTCGTCTTATCGTCCATTCTTTTGCCGACTATACCACCGATAATGCCTGCTGAAACACCGCCAATAATCATGAAAATCAGGTTGACCGTATTGAAATCCGGAACCGTGTTGTTGAAAAGCGTTTGTAATAAAGAAGACAGCTGGGAGAAGAAGATGATGAAAAGCGAGTTCTGAGCCGCCTCCTTGGTGGACATACTAAAGAAGAAATAAAGGACCACTAAATTCATGGGCCCTCCGCCTATACCTAAGAAAGACGAAATCATACCCAAGCTTAAACCAATCAGGAGAGAAGCTCCCATGCGTTGATAATTTTTGGTCCGGATACGTTCCTTATAGTGCATATAGGCCATAACCGAAACAGTAATTAAAAAGAGGATGGCCGCTTGGATTGCCCCGACCCGGCTTTGCCCGGACGGACCTACCGCCTTCATTAAGACGGCAAATATCTTGTTGCCTAAAAGACCGCCGAAAACGGCGCCCAGGGCCAACCAGGGAGACCTTTTCTTATCGATTAACATGGCTCTGGGATTGGCCAGGTTTCGGATGAGGTTCACCAAGGTCATGGCCAAAACAGTAAGGCCCGACATAAAGGATGCCTCGGCTACGCCGGCAATACCGGTCATATCCAAGACGGGCTTGATGATGATGCCTCCGCCCAGGCCCGATAAGACGCCAATAAAGGAGGCTACAAATGCGATAATAAAAAACACTAAAAACATCTTAAATTCTGCTCTTTCTTCTAGCCATTAACAGGTCTGTTTCGGTCGCTTATTTTAGCCACAACATTCTGAAGTTTCGGTAAGGCATGCGCGTAAAAGGTCTTAAAGGCCGGACAATAATAATTGAGGCTCATCCGGTCGCCTTGCCTAGGCTCTCGGTCTCTTCTGCAGCCTCCCCTACAAAGGGGGAAGTAGGCACAGTCTCGGCAAGCCGGATCGACCGCAACGGACTGCTCTATGAAATTGGTCTTGGCCCTGTTTTCTTCTATTTCGGCCAGGGTGTTGTGGTTGATGTTTCCTATGCGCAAATCGTCTAAAACATAGAAGTCACAAGGATAAACACCGCCGTCAGCTTCTATTACCAACTGCGGTTGGCAAAGGCCTACCATGCCGCAAGCCTCGGGCGGATATCCTAAAAGCATACCCACCAGATTCTCAAAGAAACGGATGTAAACAAAACGGCCGGCCATGACGTCTTCGTACCACATATCGAAAAGCCTAACCAAGAAGTTTGCATAATCTTCGGGCCTTAGCGAGTAATCGTGGAGTCCCCTCTCTTCTTCGAAAGGATCCAAACAGGGAATGTATTGTTGGTAATAAAGGCCCTTCTTCATGTAGAAGGGATAGATTTTATCAATGGCTTGGGCCACCTGGCGGTTGACCACCGTCAGAATATTAAATTCTACTCCGGCTTTTTGGAACATCTCGGCCACTTGCCAAACCCGGCGGAAGGTGCCTTCATTTTCCGGACCCAAGCGGTTCACGTTATGGGTTCGGACTGTCCCGTCCAATGACAGACCCATGAGAAAATTATGGGCCTTGAAAAATTCGGTCCATTCTTCATCGATTACAAAGCCGTTGGTCTGCATGGAAAACTCGACCGGTGTATCGGACGTGTTATAGCGGTCCACCAGGTCTACAAAATCCTGATAAAAATCCAAGCCGCGCAAACTGGGCTCACCGCCTTGGAAAGCAAAGTGAAGAGACAGGGGATTTTCGGAAAAGGCCAGGCGAATCAGGTTCTCGGCTGTCTCCAAAGACATAAGGCCGTAGCTCTTCACCTCTCTGTGGTCGGAGACGTCGGCGTAAAAACAGTAACGGCACCGCATATTACAGAGGCTGGAAGAAGGCTTTATTAGAAAATGCAGGGGTCTGGTTTTAGGCATCAGGCGCCTCGACTCCGTCATCTTCTTTGGGTAAAAAGGTCACTTGGCTTAATTCTTCTTCAGTAAAGAGGTTTTCTCTGGTCCCATTAGGTCTAACGGCATCCAACATGGGAAGCCCCGACGAATAGTTGAGCTGACGCCTCTCGTATTCTTCATTTTCTCTCTGGCGGGTATAACCGGTGTAATCCCATGTAGGCTTTCTCGCGTCATCGCGCCAAGGCCGTCTTTCCCAGTAATAGCCGCGGAAGGGGTCCCTGGTCCGATTCATCCAATCCAGAATCTCGTCATGGAGCTTGTTTCGAACGTCCTTGTGGTCATCGGAGTCAATCAGGTTAAACATCTCGGCCGGGTCTTCTTGCATATCGTAGAGTTCGTCTTGGGATAAGAGGTGGATACTTAGCTTGTAACGCCCGTCAAAACAAGACCGCATGGGCTGAAAGCCGCCGAATCCGTCGTGGTCCACTTCGTAGCGGTTAAACTCGGAGAAGATATAATTGTTTAATTTATAGGAAGGGTCCTCAATCATGGGTCGCATGGACTTCCCTTCCAGAATCTTAGGCTGCGGCAGGCCGGCATAATCCAAAATGGTCGGTACCATATCGATATGACTGGCCGGATGCTCACAGACCGATCCACCGGGAGTGTCACTCGAAGGGTCATAGATAATCAAAGGAATCCGGCAAATTTCATCATACATGCTGGGTCCTTTGGCATAAAGAGAATGCGAGAAAAGGGCATCACCGTGGTCGGATGTGTAGATAATGAGTGCATCTTCGGCATAATCTTCGATTGTTTCCAGCACCCTGCCGATTTCACTGTCGACAAAGGAATTGCAACCGAAGAAATACTTATGGTAGATGTGTAGTTCGTCCATGTTTAAATCTAGGTTCTTACCTGCCCAAACCCGTTGGTAATCCGGTTTGTCCTGCAAGTCGTCCCAGACATTGGGGCTCTTAGGAAATTCATATTCCTCGTACATGGAGCAGTAGGGTTCGGGGCACAGATAGGGATCGTGGGGCTCATCATAGCTGACCACCAGGAAATAATCGTCATCGCGGTTTTCTTTAATAAAATCAATGGCACGATTAGATACCTGATGGGCGTAGGTCTTCTCTACCGGAATGGCCTCATGGTCCATGGTCCTTTGATTTCTGGACTTATAGCGTTCCAAATCGGTCATCTCTTCGAGATAGTTACGCATGTCGTACCAGTAATCCGGATCCCAACCGTCCGAGGCATAACCCAGGCCAAAATAATCGCTGCCATCCAGGTGGTATTTACCGATATAAGCCGTATGAAAGCGGTTGTCTCTTAAGCGCTGGCCTACGGTTTTGACATTGGCACCCAGGGGGATGGAGTTAGCCCAAGAGCCGTTGGAATGAGGATAAAGGCCGGTAAAAATCGCCGACCTGGCGGGTCCGCACACCGGTTGGCAAGAAAAAGCCCATTCATAGCGCACACCTTTGGCCGCCAGACTGTCGATAGCCGGTGTCTTCATATCGGGATGACCGTAGCAGCCCACCATGTCGGTGCGCTGGGTATCCGTCATGATAAAAATAATTTTACGACCTAAGTGTGAGTAGGCCTCAGGACTCGAATGTTGCATAGAACGTTTCTCCTCATCTGCATTCAAAATAGATATAAACCGACTTAATTTTATCCTATGGCTAAAGCTTTGTAAAAACGGCCCTCAGTGGCTCTAATCCTCGTCTTCGTCGTCATCGATTTCCATCTCAAGCTCTTCGTTATGAAGCAAATCCAAGACATAGGTCGGCAGGGCAAAGGCACCGCGGTGAAGTGAGGGGTTGTAGTAGCGGGTCGGGATATTTTTCTCTTTCCAGCCTGCCTCGTCCAGGTCTTCCAGGGGGTGGTAACGCTTGGAAAAGAAACCGAACAGCCAGTGGCCGGATGGATAGGTCGGGATATGGGCCTGGTAGAGCAGATTAATGGGGAAAATGGGCCTGGTTTTCTTATAAATATTGCGTACTTCCTTGGCGTCTTGGGGGTAAAAGGGGCTTTCGTGCTGGTTGACCAGGATGCCGTCTTCTTTAAGGGCGTTGTAGCAGTTGCCGTAAAATTCTCTGGTAAAAAGGCCTTCTCCCGGGCCAAAGGGATCGGTGGAGTCAACTAAAATCAGGTCATAGAGATCTAATTTCTGGCGGACAAAGCGAAGCCCATCGGCAATCTCCACATGGACTCTGGAGTCGTCAAAAGATTGGGCCAGATTGGGCAAATAGGTCCGGCAGGCCTCGATGACTTCCTTGTCTATCTCGACCACATCGATGTGCTCGATTTCCGGATAGAGCAAGAGCCTCGACAAAGCACCCCCGTCACCGGCGCCTATAAGCAAGACCTTTCGGACATGGGGGTGGACGGCCATGGGCACGTGCACCATCATTTCATGGTAAATAAATTCGTCTTTTTCGGTTAGCATCAAGGTGCCGTCCAAGACCAGAATTTTTCCGAATTCCTGGGTCTGCAGGATATCAATCCGTTGGTACTTGGATTGGGCCGTATATAAAGATCGATCCACTTTTATTTGCAAGCGGACGCCTGTGCTTTGTCTTTCACTAAACCAAAGTTCCATCTTTAGTCCTTTCTTTTATAGCCAAAGCCTTACAGTCTATAAGGCTCTAAGGCGCTAACACATTCAGGTTTTGCAAGGTGATATCTTCTGTTCCCGACATGGAGGAGCCTTTTTCTTTGGCATAGCGGATGTAATCCAGTTGGTCATGCGTTACCAACTCGCCCGGGGCCAAAATGGGGATGCCGGGTGGATAACACATGACAAACTCGCTACAAACATAGCCTTCCGAATCTTCAATGGGTACAGAAATGGTAGGCGCGAAGAAGGCTTCCTTGGGGCTCATCACCACGGTAGGCGCGATGTATTCGTTACTCAAAAGTCCCTTGGGCGATCCGCGCCTGGTCCTGTAGATATCGGCCAAGGCCGCAATGAGTCTTTCGATATTGGCCTCTGTATCACCTACCGACAAGATGGCCAAAATGTTACCCAAGTCACCGAACTCAATCTGAATTCCGTAGTCGTCTCTGAGAATATCGTAGACCTCAATGCCGGAAAGGCCCATGGACCTGGTGTGGATAGAGAGCTTGGTCTTGTCAAAATATTTAAAAGCATCGCCGTCACAAAGCTCTTCACCGAAGGCATAAAAGCCGTCTAAAGCCTTGATTTCCTCTCGGGCATACTGAGCCAGGCGGATGACTTCGCTATAGATAGCCTCACCGTGAAGCGCCAGATTTCTCCGGCTAATATCCAAAGAAGACATTAAGAGATAAGACGCTGATGTGGTTTGGGTCAGGTTAATAATCTGCCTGACATAGCCGTCCCAACCCTCCATAGATTTACCTAAAAGAAGCATGGAGCTCTGGGTCAGAGAACCGCCGGTTTTATGAATGCTGACGGCCGCCATATCCGCTCCGACTTCCATAGCCGAAGGCAGCAGGTCTTCGGAGAAGTAGAAATGGGTGCCGTGGGCCTCGTCAACCAAAACCCGCATACCGGCCTTGTGGGCAATTTTTACGATTTTTTCCAAGTCTCCGCAAACACCGTAGTAGGTGGGGTTGTTTACCAGAACCGCCTTAGCGTTGGGATGGTTGGTAATGGCTTCCTCGACTTTGGCAATGGGCATGGCCAAAGGAATACCTAAGGCCTCGTTTTGGCCCGGATCGACATAAATGGGTTTGGCTCCGGTCAAGATAAGGGCGTTTATGGCCGAGCGGTGGACGTTTCTGGGCATGATGATTTCGTCCCCCTCACCTACGACCGTCATGACCATGGCCTGGACCGAAGACGAGGTCCCGTTGACCATGAAAAAAGCGCTGTCGGCTCCGAAGGCATCGGCCGCCAAATCCTGAGCGTCGCGAATCACCGAGACGGGATGGATCAGGTTATCCAAGGGCTTGGACGAATTCATATCGGCTCCCAGGCAGGACTTGCCTAAAAACTTGGTTAATTCGGGATTGCCCCGGCCCTGCTTATGGCCCGGCACATCAAATGGCACAATACGATTATCGCGGTACTTCTTCAAAGCCTGGTACAGGGGTGCTTTTTGCTGATTCATCAAATATTCATGCCACATAAAGGCCTCCTCTCTATTCTCCGTAAAGGTTGGAACCGGAGTAAATTTCCCACATCTCGCGCTGCAGTTGCTTCATGATGCTTTTTTGTTCTTCTTCCGACAAATCCGAGACCTTCTGGCCGAAAACATAATTTTCCAAATCCAATTCCTTAATCATCATCTTGGTATGGAAAATATTGGATTGCTCGACGTTGACATCCGTTGCTTCGTAAAGGGCCAGGGTCTCTTCGGAAATATAATCCTGGATAGACCCGATTTCATGGTCGATAAAATATTTCTTGCCGGCCTCGTCCCTGGTAAAGCCACGGACTCTGTAATCAATCGTCATGATGTCGGAGTCAAAGCTGGAAATCAGGAAATCCAGCGTGTTCAAAGGGGATATGGTCCCGCAAGTCGCCACCTCGATATCGACACGGAAGGTGGAAATGGTCTGGTCGGGATGGTACTCGGGGAAGGTGTGAACCGTGATATGACTCTTGTCTAAATGCGCCAGAATTTTGTCTTCGTAGTCGTTTAAACGCAATTCTTCGTTGGCAATAAGAAAATTTACCGATGCACCCTGGGGCTCGTAGTCTTGCCTGGAAATATTCAAGACTTTGGCATTAATCCCGCTGCTGACTTCCATAAGAATATTGGTAAGCCGGTCGGAATTGTACTGGTTGTCAATATAGGAAACGTATGCCTGCCTCTCTTCTCGGGTCTTGGCATAACAGACATCGTAAATATTATAACTGAGCGTCTTCGTGAGATTATTAAATCCGTAGAGAACTAATTTTTCATGCATGACTTTCTGTCACCTCACTTATAAGATGAAGTTTACGCTAACGCCTAGCCGTAGAACTTAGCTATCATAGCAGATATGCGTTATAATTGGGCACACGAATTTTCATTTCTCTAGGAGGAATTATCAGATGAAATGCCCGACCTGCGGCAAAACCATAAAGGAGAGTGACCAATATTGTCCTTTTTGCGGGAGCCCTACCGGCGTCGGAGGGGCTTCGGATGAGGCCGAAGCTCATGCACCTGCGACGGAGGAAACTTCACCGAACCAGGCGGACACGTCGAACTCTGCCGAGTCTGAACCGGCGGACTCCTCTAAGCCTTCCGATACACCGGTCAACCAGCCCAGCTACTATAAGCCCATGGATGCCAGCGGCGCTTTCCTGCCCGGTGCCGGCTTTAACGGTCTAAGTTCTCCTGAACCCAAGCCCGAGCCCAAGTCTAAGATCGATTACGACACTTATCCCGAAGGCTTTACCGGTCCCGGTGCGTCCTCTTATGTAAATAACAGCGATGACGAAACAGCTACAGACAACGAGCCCGAGTCTTCCGATTCCGATACGATTTCGGATACGGCGGCCCATGCCTTCTTCTATACCGATGAAGATGAAGATAAAAGGAAGTGGGTCTATTACGGCCTGATCGGCCTGGGCGTCATCCTGCTCATTTTGCTCTTTATTTTTATTATCCGAGGTATTAACGGCAGGCGTGATATCGATAATACCAAGTCTCACCATTCCACCGACGGTACGGATCAGACCGACAAGACCGAGGAAGTCAGTTTCCAGACCAAAGAAACACTGAGTCCTATTACCGGCTTTACCCTACCTAACGGATCGGTGGTCGAACCTCCCACAGGCGGCGGTATTATCTACGTAAGTCCTTTTGCCACGCCCACACCGGAACCCACCCCGACGCCTGAGCCTACGCCTACCCCCAGCCCTACACCGGCTCCGACACCTACACCCGAGCCCAGCCCCACTCCCGAACCGACGCCTGAACCGACAAGTCCCTCTACGGTCGAGCCGACTCCGGCTCCCTCTAGTACGGAAGCTCCTTCTTCCGCCTCCAAGCCATCCCCTACGCCGGTTCCCCCTTCACCCACGCCCCGTCCCACCACTTCTCGAGTCGTTTCCGTGGATGAGAGCGAGGGTCAGGCCCTTTTGACCTATGTGCAAAACAATCTCCAGAACCTTAACACCATCCCTGATGGGAAAACATCTACCCCGATTCAGCCCATGGAGTTTCCGCAATTTCAGGATATCCGAAACCTGGATGACAACCAGTTGGTAAAGCTCTTTGCCTCCAAGGCTTTATCCCATATCAATCCCAAGGGCAGTGCCAACCCCTTTGACACACCGGAATTTACCTTGGACCAGTTCCAAGATTTTCTCCGGGCCAAAGTAAACGACCGCTTGGAGCTAAATCCCAAGTCCTCATACGATTTGGCCCCTTACGTTTATAAAGACGGTGTTTTCAAACTGGATAAGTCGGCCCAGGAAGTGGAAGAAAAACAGGACAATACCGTCCTTCCTACCGAACTTTTCGTGAACCTGGTCCAGCAGGCGGATGACACCTATGTAGCGCGCTTCATCCCGCTTTACTTTGTCCAAAAATCCGAACTCGATTCTTCGGGAAAACCTTCTACCTACCGCGAAATACGTGACAACCAGGGCCAACTGATCGGTATCAGTACCGACCAAACCGACGCTATCCCGAGACAGATTCGATACCTGGATAATTCAACGGATGTTATTTACTACATTGATAAGGCGTACATCACCGAGGTATGCCCCTATGTCGATTATCGTCTGGAGAAGAATGCTTCGGGCGGCTTCAATATTCTGTCTCGAATCGAATATCCGGCTCCCGTGGTATCGGGAATAGACAAACCCGTCGGCACCGGGAGCTCTTCTCAGACCGAGACCGATAAAACAACTCCCCAGCCGACCGGCGAAGGCAGTGATGAAAGCTTTAGCTCCAAAACGAAGCCCTCCGAAGGCGAACCCGATGTCGACAAAGCTTTAGTAAAAGCTGTTGAAGACTTGCTTCATATCAGAGAATCTTTTGAATCCCTGGGTCCTGTGAAGATAACCGATAAGAAGGGCGTGGGCCTTTATTATCTGGAGGCCGACCCTAAGGTAGCCACCAAGGCCACCTTGCCCGAAAACACGGAATTTCTGGTTTTCGAATACGGTAATCCCGATTATATGATTGGTATTGTAAACGACAGCCAGGACAGCAACATCGGCTTTGTCCGCGAGAAGTTGTTTGACGAAGGCCGCCTTGAATTTGTTGAAGTTACCAACCCATCTGCAACGACGGAGGAACAGTAAAGTAAGATGACATCCCGAAAAATCTCCTCTCTCACCGTTTACTGCGGTTCCTCCCCGGGTAAGAAGCCAGTTTACCAAAAGGCAGCAGAAGACCTGGGTTCTTTTTTGGCCAAAAATAAAATTAAGCTGATTTACGGCGGCGGTCAAAGAGGCCTCATGGGGGCTTTGGCCGATAGTTGCATGAAAGACGGTGGCCGGGTCATGGGAATCATTCCGGACTTCATGGTCGACCTGGAATGGGCCCATCCCGATATCCAAGACTTGAAAATCGTCTCCTCCATGACGGCACGAAAAGAATTACTCTTGAACGAAGCGGATGCCATTATGGTCTTGCCGGGCGGTATCGGAACCTTGGAAGAATTCTCCGAAGTTTTATCCTGGAGCCAGCTGGGCTTACACAAAAAGCCCATCGGTTTTTACAATGTGGAAGGCTTCTATGATAGTTTTCTGACCTTCTTAAACCATATGATTGATGAAGGTTTTTGCCCTATCTCCTCCTTGGACTTGATTCTGGTTGACGAAGATTTGCCGACACTCTTTTCTCGTATGGCTACCTTTGTCCATCACGGCCGAAAAAAGATCCAAGACTAGGCTTTATCTTTAAGAATTGTTTACGGAAAAACAAATTGCTCCTTAAATTGTCGTGCTACTATGAAAACACTTAATTCATGGTGTGGGTCCGGGCTTATTTTCCTGACCCGTTTTATGCGAGAAAAGGATGGTGCATAGCTAAGTATGGCACGCTATTGCTTCTATTGTGGTCGAAAATTGAAGGAGGGCGAGCGGTGTGATTGTCGAGACTGCCAACAACAGACCTCTAATACATCCGATAAGTCTGCCTCCGGTTCCGGCGAGGCAGGCGGAACAAACGGATCCTCCGGGTCTAAAACTTCCGGGAGCTCCACTTATTCCTATGCCCATAGTAGCCAAACGGGTTCGACCCATAGCACTTACGGCCACCGAGCCGGTAATTCGAAGGCTAAGAAGTCCAATTTTTCTTTTAGATCCGTCTTACATTCTTTACGTAAACTCTTTACCAAGCCTACCGCCATTATTGAAGATGCCAAGACAGCCGGGGTGGCCCGTATTATTATTTATAACCTCATTGCTGCCCTGCTTTTCTCGGTCCTTTTATTAATCTTCGTACTATTTTCGTCTATTTCCAGGCTGAGCCTCTTGCGCCAAGTGGAATTATCCACCAGTACGCTCATGGGCCAAGCCCTCTTAACCATGCTGCGCGGTTTTATTTCCGCCATGGTGATTGCCTTCCTCAGGGTCTTTTTCGCCTACATCACCTTGCGCGTTGTAGCCCGGCAAAAACATAATTTCCTAACCCTCTTTCGTATGTATCTCCCCGGTACTTATTACGAAATCCTCGTTACGATTTTCGCCCTGCTCTTTGTGGGCGGGCCGGGTTTAAGGTCTTTGGTCATGCTGATTGCGGGCCTATCAATTCGCACCCTGATTGACTATGTCAGCTACAAGCATACCTTGAAACTCCAAGACGATCGACTCCTGGTCCAAAATGCGCTTATCAATATTTTGCTCTTCATATCAATGTCTTTCCTCTTGAATTTCGCCGTTCCCAATCTGACCAACTTCAACATTTTGCCTGCCGATAAGCCCGGCGGCTTTACACCCAACCTGACTGCTTATACTATTGAATCAAGAATTTAATAATCCTTAGGAGACTAGTAAGTATATGAGCCATTTTCACCGCGAACTTGTAGAGTGCCCTTATTGTTTTAATGAAGAAGATATCGTCATTTGGGATAGCGTGGATGCCGGTTTAGACCCGGATTTAAAAGAGAAGATTCTCCAAAAAGACCTGCAGAATTTCTATTGTCAAAATTGTAACCGGGTTTACCTTTTAGAAAAACCCTTCTTTTATATTGATCGCGGCCAAAAACTAGTCTTCTACTACAGCCCCGGACACGGTGATTTTAATAAGGAAGGATCCCGTCAGCCCAACGGCAGCCTAAGAGAAGATTTGGGCTCGGCACTTCCGACGAACTTTGCTTTTCCTCTGGAGGGTTTTCGCCTCCGCCTCGTCTCGTCCTACAACCATTTAATCGAGAAAATTCATATCTTCGACGAAGGCTATAACGACCGTATTATAGAAGTCGTTAAGGTCGCCTTAGACCAACGCATCCGACAAGACCAAAAAATCCGGTCCCAAGAATCAGAACCGGATTTACCTTTGGATTTACTATTTTTAAGTCAGGCCCAAAATCAGCTGATTTTTCAGTTTCTTAAGGAAGACGGCCAGTGGGACCAGGTCGCTTTGGAAGAACAGGTTTATAAGCAAGCCTTGAGTCTTCTGGAAAGCTTCCTGCCTGAAGAAGGAGCCTGGGATATTGTAGACCGGACTTATGCCGGCCTACTCAGTCACTACGCTTCAGAATCGCTTTGATGCTCTTCTGCCTCTACTTCTGCCTTATCCTTTTCTCCGTCACCGGATGCTACGGTCTGTAAGGAGTTCGGAACCGGTGTAAAGACCAGGCCGTTTTCATCGGCACTGAGACTTACCGTAGCGCCTCTTTCGATGACACCGTCCAGCATAAGTTCTGCCAAGCGGTCCTCCACATCAGTCTGAATCTTACGGTTCAGAGGTCTGGCACCGTATTTAATGTCTGCACCTTCTTTGGCAATCCATGAAACAGCCTTGTGGTCCGGTTGCAAACGGATTTCTACATCTTTTAAACGTGTCGTCAACTGCTTCAACAGAATCTCGACAATAGCTTCCATGGATTCTTGGCCTAACATATGGAAGAAGACGATATCATCTACCCTGTTCAAGAACTCGGGGTTGAAAGTTTGTTTCAACTCGCCTAAGACCAATTCCTTAGCTTCCTCATAAGACCTGCCTCCGTAGAGGTTTTCATCCAAGTCTACGACATTATCATCGTACGGATGCGCAAAGCCGATGGTTCTGCCCTCCGCCGACGTCAGAAGTCTGGCACCGATGTTGGAGGTCATGATGATGATGGTGTTGCGGAAGTCCACCGTCCTGCCTTGTCCGTCGGTCAACCTGCCGTCATCCAGGATCTGGAGCATGATGTGGAAGATATCCGGGTGAGCCTTCTCAATTTCATCAAACAGAATGACACTGTAAGGACGTCTCCTGACCGCTTCTGTCAACTGGCCGGATTCTTCGTAACCGACATAGCCCGGAGGCGATCCGATGAATTTGTTGACGTCGAATTTCTCCATGTATTCGGACATGTCGAAACGAATCAGAGCTTTCTCATCACCGAACATCTCGATAGCCAGGGCTTTGGCCAACTCGGTTTTACCGACACCCGTGGTACCCATGAATATAAAAGAACCTACAGGTCTTGAAGGATTCTTCAAGCCCAGACGACCACGTCGAATGGCTCTGGATACTGCTTCAACCGATTCATCCTGGCCGATTACCCGCTTCTTCAAGGCGGCATCCAAATTCTTCAGACGTTCCTGGTCTTCTTCGGTCAGTCTGGTGACAGGGATACCGGTCCAGTCGGAAACGATGTTGGCAATGGTTTCTTCGGTCAGACGATTGTGCTCAAAGTCCACTGAACGCTTCCAATGGGTCTTCAGCTGGTTTCTCTTCTCCTCAAGCTGTAACTCTTTTTTCCTCAGTTCGGCAGCCTGCTCGAATTCTTCCTTCTCGGCCGCTTCCTGTTTCTCTTCTTCGGTTACACGAAGCTCTTCTTCCAGTTCACGCAACTCATCGGGTTCGGTGAAATTACTTAGACGAATCTTGGAACAGCCTTCGTCGATGAGGTCTATGGCCTTATCGGGCAAGAAACGGTCAGTAATATAACGCACCGATAAGTTGACGGCCGCTTCGATGGCTTCATCGGTAATCTTAACACCGTGGTGGGCCTCATACTTATCCTTAAGGCCTTGCAAGATTAAGATAGAGTCTTCCGGACTGGGTTCTTCCACCATGACCGGTTGGAAACGTCTGGACAAAGCCTTGTCCTTCTCTATATATTTTCTGTACTCATCAATAGTTGTCGCACCAATGATTTGCAACTCACCTCTGGCCAACAGCGGTTTCAAGATGTTGGCAACATCCAGGGAACCTTCACCGCCGCCGGCTCCGACAATCATATGAAGCTCATCGATAAAGAGAATGGTGTTGTCCGCTTCAATAGCTTCGTTTAAAGCCTTTTCAATTCGCTCTTCAAACTCGCCACGGTACTTGGCACCGGCCACCATAGACGTTAAGTCCAGGGCAATTAAACGCTTGTCTTTAAGGTCATCCGGCATGTCGCCTTCGATAATCTTGGTTGCCAAACCTTCGGCAATAGCAGTCTTACCGACACCCGGTTCACCGATGAGGACAGGGTTGTTCTTGGTTCTCCTGACCAAAATCTGCATAACACGGTTAATTTCGTCACTCCGGCCGATAACAGGGTCTATCTTTTGGTCTCGAACCATCTGGGTCAAGTCCTTACCGTATTGATCCAAGGTCGGTGTGTCACTGTCTCGGTTAGAGCGCTCGGATCCGCCACCTGTCATATTTCTGATACCGGAGCCGCTCTTAGCACTGCTGTCGGCTGAAGTTTGGCGGAATAAATTTACGTAGAGCTGCTTAATATCGATACCTAAAGTTACCAACACGCGGTAACCGACACTTTGGCCTTCACGTAAAATACCCGCCAAAAGATGCTCGGGATTGATGGTATCTTGCCCTCTCCTGTTACCTTCATAAATGGCCATCTCCAGCACACGCTTGGTTCTGGGTGTCAACAGTTGCATCAGGTTTTCAACTGACGTATTATCAGTGACCTCGATATCACGAGGCGTGCGGCCGTTGACCCGGGCCAGGGTTTCCATATAAATATCATAAGTAAGACCGGCTTGGTTCAGAGCCTCGAAAGCATCGCCGCTTCCTTCAGCTAAAATACCGGCAATTAAATGTTCCGATCCGATATAGTCCTGATCGAAGGCCATAGCGGTTTCGTAAGCCTTGACGAACACATCGGCCGTTCTGTCGTTATAGCGCATTATCATAGGTTTCTACCTCCAAATAAGTGATGATTCTTATAGGCATGTTTAAATATTTTCTTCGTTATAAAGGAGAATCTGGATGAGGAGATTTTTCAAAATCGTCATCCGTACTTCCGCTACCATGTCCGTGGATATAGCTTCCAAGGTGGAATCCGAGGTCGCCGCCATCAAAAGACTCGCCGTATAAGGGTCAATGATGTCGTGGTCCAGGAAATTTTCGATATAAACATCTGCTTCCTGCTGACTCAGGTGGTCACCCAAAGCATTAACAGTATGCATAATGTAAGAGGCCTTATCTCGGCCGGTATCGATCTGGTAAATTCGGATGTAACCGCCGCCGCCTCGCCTGCTCTCCACACGATAGCCCTGGCCGTTAGTAAAGCGAGTGGAAAGGACATATGTAATCTGCGAAGGCACACAGTTTACCTCATCCGCCAGACTGCCTCTGGTGAACTCAGCCAAACCATGGTTCTCTTCGAGCATCTCCTTAATCATTTCTTCAATGATGTCACTAATCTTAGCCATCCTAGCACCCTTTCTTGTCTTTGACTATCTTTGACATTTATTATATAAAAAAATTCGCCCTTGTCAAGGACGAAATGATACATTTTTCGAGATTGTTAATTGCAACTTAAACTGAAATTTAATTTACTAGTAGTTCTTTTTTCAAGCTACAGCTTGAGAAAAGTTTTCTGCACTGTGACCATCTAATAATTTTCTTGGATACTTGTTAATAAATTCTTCTAGTTCCTTTATCTCTTGTTCTCTAATCTCTTTAAGTTTGGTACCCTTAGGTATGAAATAACGTATAAATCCATTTAGGTTCTCATTGCTACCACGTTCCCAGGAATAGTATGCATTGCAATAGTAGACATGGGTTCGATTCTGCTTGCCAAAAATTGATCTTTCCAGGGATTTCCAGTTGATAAACTCTGAGCCATTGTCCACAGTAAAGGACTTAAACTTTTCCCTGAATACATCTGGACCAAGATTACGCTCTAAGCCATTCAAACGACGTGTAACTGCTGATTGAGTCTGCTTACCTATCTTAAAGAGTAAACACTCTCTGGTAAACCTATCCACCATAGTCAAAAGGCAGGTCTTGTCAGACTTTACAGACTCGATGCAATCCATCTCCCAATGTCCTGGCTCAAGACGTAATTCAGCCTCTTCAGGACGTTCGTCGATCCGCTTGTAGTCAGGAGCTTTAAGACACTTTTCAATGCGTTTACGGCGTTTATGGCGTTTTTTACCTTTACGGGGTAAGTCCGTTAGCGTCACGTTCAAAAAAACATCATCTGCTATGTAATTGTAAATGGTCCTGCTACAGAGGCGAGTCGCTGTGGGCCAGCCCTCTTTGTCAAAATATATTACGATCGCTTCGGGAGAATATTTAAGCGGCTCTATGCCTTTAACTTTCTCTCCTAAAAGCATTTGTTCAATCGTGTTGGACAGCTTATGGTCCGCACCAATCTTCTGCTGGGGGCCCTTGCTCTCCCAATTCGCTTCGATTTCCTCCTGCGCTACTTTTGCTGAGTATGCATAGTATTCCTCTAACATACTAGTTAACTGCAATATCCGCCCTCTCTTTAACTCTCTACTTAGAGTCGCTTCACTCCAACCTAGATCGTAAGCTATTTCTTTCTGACTCTTACGCTTTTTCTTCGGCCTTTTGAGATTTTGGTCGTAAAGGTACTCCAACGTTTTTCTGTCTTCTAGCGTTAAGTGCTGACCGGGTTTGCGTTTACTGATACAATGTAATTGGCTCAAGGTTATTCTCCTTATGTTTGTTGCTATTAACATTGTACAGAATTTCTGAGAGCTTTTTTTATTTCATTTCACTCTACAACTCGCCGTTTTAGATTATTTGTAAGTCTTGCTTTGTGTTGGGGGTTGTCCATAGTATGCTGTATAGTCGTGCGGAATTGACGCATTTACAACATAATAGCTTGTACCATAAGAAGCAATGCTACGCTTAAGTGCAGCTGGTGTGTTTGGAGAACCGGCATTTAGTTTTGTACTAGATATAGCATTCCATACTCTAGTTGCAAATGATGAACAGTTATTGAGATATGTCCATTTGTCACTAGTTTTAATAATTTCATTAATTTTATCTAAGCCAGTCTGAGTAACTGATAATCCCATAGAGTATGAATCTTTATAAGCGGTATTATGGTACCTAAAATAACCTTCAAGACAGAACCATAAACCACTGTGCTCACTTTTGTTTCCCCAGGTACCTATACTAACACCCTTATTTGGAGCAATATATAATCCACCTATATTTATATTGGAAGAAGAACGATTGTAAATTACTAGAAAAGCATGGCCCTCAGTATTTTAAGAACTAGATGAGTCGTTACCTGCATTACTCGCGAATATTCTTACTTCAGCGACTTTAGTGGAGTTGGTAGAATATTCATTTGAAGAAAAGCTGGAAGATTGAATGTTGGTATTTGCCGGTACTAAATCCTCTTCTGGGAGAGGTTCTATATCAGGAGGTAATGTGGACCAATCTTCTTCGTTATTATTTTCTAGTATATCACCGTGTTGGATAGGGTCGTTTTGATTTATTGGTAAATTTGTTCTAGTAGTAAGTTCAAGAGCTTTTAAAGGGGATGCCATTGATAAACTGAAGGAAAGGGCCAATATAATTGCATAAACTTTTTTGAGCATCACTCTACATACCTCTCTTTAATGAAAATAAATAAAATATAATAAGGGCGACTAGTATAATTGCGATGACCAAAAAAGGAATAGCATAAAGGACTAATATTCTTTGGTCGGCACTCCATTCAGGATGAGCATCTATTTTGGTGTACTTAGTAAAAATAAAGATAATACCTACTACAATATCGATTGCTAGCAGAGCCGACAGTAAAAAAAGTTTGTTTTTTAT
Organism: Oscillospiraceae bacterium; assembly: GCA_029983685.1. Taxonomy (GTDB): domain Bacteria; phylum Bacillota; class Clostridia; order Saccharofermentanales; family Fastidiosipilaceae; genus JASBZA01. Next base: position 178,166 of record JASBZA010000002.1, read on the forward strand.
TTCCATAGTTTACTTATTTCCTTTGTTATCGATAATTTACGATCCATATTGTTGATTATAGTATATTTTTATCTCGACACCAATATGTCGACGTACATTAAATCTTTTGCTTGAATTGAAAAGGTCATTGCACATAGGGTAGGTGCAATAACTTCGTAAAATAGAGTGTTGCATTGAGTTCTTCAAATTTTGTATGCTCTTCTTGTTTTGTAGGACATGAGAAAGGATAAGGTGAAAACATGTCTTATAAAAGAATA
>JASBZA010000003.1 GCA_029983685.1 Oscillospiraceae bacterium
GTACGGTGGTGTGAGAGGTCGGCTGACCGATTAACGGTCAGCCTCCTACTCGATTTGTTAATATGAGTAGGATTTTTTATTCTGCTACGACTACTCTGTGATGTCTCTTCTTACCGCGACGGATAATGATTTCGTCATCCACAAGATCATTAGCAGTAACGGTATAACGAGTATCGTCTACGGTTTTACCGTTGAGACTGATACCGCCCTGTTGGACCAGACGGCGGCCTTCACCGTTGCTGGATGCTAAGCCTGTTTCGACCAAGAGATTTAACAGGCCGATGCCTTCATTGAGGTCTGCTTCAGCTAGCTCGGTCGTTTCCATGTCATCAGAACTTTGGCCTTCAACGAAAATGGAGTAAGCCTGAGCTTCGGCAGCCTTAGCTTTTTCTTCACCGTGGATAAGCTTGGTGACTTCAAAAGCCAGACGCTTCTTGGCTTCGTTAATATCAGCGCCTTCCAATTTCTCGTACTGGGCGATTTCTTCTAAGTCCAAAAAGGTCAGAAGCTTGAGACATTTAATAACATCCGCATCGTCCACGTTACGCCAGTATTGATAGAAGTCATAGACAGGCATTTTCTTCTCGTCCAACCAGACGGCACCGTTGGCTGTTTTCCCCATCTTGACGCCTTCGCTGTTCAGAAGGAGATTGGTGGTAAGACCCTGGGCATCGTCATTACCGGTCTTACGACGAATGAGGTCGACACCTGCGATAATATTGGACCATTGGTCGTTACCGCCTAACTGTAGCTTACAATCGTGATCTTCATAGAGACGGTAGAAGTCGTAAGCCTGAAGCAGCATATAGTTAAATTCGATAAAGGTCAGACCTTTTTCCATTCTGGCCTTATATGCTTCGGCTGTGAGCATGCGGTTTACGGAGAAGTAAGAGCCGACGTCACGCAAAAACTCGATGTAGTTTAAGTCCATAAGCCATTCGGCGTTATCGACGACCATGCCTTTGCCTTCCGAGAAGTCCACCAGGATGCCCATCTGTTCGCGGAAACGGTCCACATTGTGCCGGACCATTTCTCTGGTCATCACCTTACGTAAATCGGTCCTGCCGGAGGGGTCTCCGATCATACCGGTACCGCCGCCCAACAAGGCGATGGGATAGTGGCCGGCCCTTTGCATATGGGCCAAAATCATCATTTGGATAAAATGGCCGACATGCAGACTGTCTGCTGTGGGGTCAAAGCCTATATAAAAACGTACACCCGGCTTGTCGAGCATTTTGCGTACAGCGTCCAGGTCTGTAGATTGGGCCAAATAACCCCTGGCCTCCAGCGTATCTACAATGTTTTCGTAGGGCTTATTTTGTTCCATTTGATCCTCCTTATATATCTATATAATATTTTGATATTCCTAGGAATTCTACTGAATTGAATGGGGCATGTCAAAGTAAGCCGCCAGTGCTAAAAATGTCTTAGCTTTTCATAATATTTTTCGGATAGAATCTCGACTTGCTTTTGATAGGCCAAAGTTTCATAAGGGCCTTTTTGTACTTTGAAAAGCTCTTGTTTTTGGTTGATTAAAGTTAGGCGACTTAACTTTCGCATGAGTCGTAAAAGATAGCGACCGTTGGCGTCATAGGCTAAAACTTTAGTGAAGGCGGGGCCTTCTGCTTGGGCTTTGGCCCAGTCATCTTTACGTATGCCCCAAAGATAGGCTAAGAAAGTGCGATTTATTCGGGTTTCAGGAAAATAAGGCGTTGTCAGGTCTTTGGCCAAAGAAGAATAGGTCAGAGGATCCATCAAGGATGAATTTAGTCCGTTTCGAATCAGTCCAGCCAAGTCATCCGACATGTCACGGTATTGTGCGGCATCCTTATCGGAACGCAGATTGAAGAAAAGAGGGAGGAGTGAAGGGAAGGGATCGGATAAAACCAAAGGCGATGATAGAAGTGTAGCCAGTGTTTCTTCCGGGACCAGCTCTTCCAGGGCCGAAATCCTCCGACTTGTATCGCTTTCTTCACGAAGCAGATTACGGATATGGCCGGCGGATATGGCTCCTTCTTCACCAGTTCGGGGAATCAGGTGTAATTTTAAGTCTTTTAAGCCCAAATCCCGGCGCAATCTGTTTTCTTTCTCGATAGCCAGGGCGTATTCTAAAGCCAGGATATTATTGGGTTTTCTTATGAAGGTGTCGATTTTATCGGCATAGTCCGGGAAATAGTCTTTTAAGGCTTCTTGGCGAGCAGACATGTAGGGAAGGCCTTTGGCCAAATGCTCCGTCAAAAGTTCCCGATAGCTATCGGGTTCTTGGTCCAACACCGGAACCAAGTCCGAAATAAAAGCCATATCCTCGTGGTTTTCCGCACCGCAGGCGATATCCAGGCAGACACCGGACCTAGAAACGATTTTTACACCGGCAGTGGCAAAGTCTCTGGCACCCGAAGCGGAAAAAAGAGAGGGAATCGATAAGACCAGGGAAGCGCCCTGAGACAAGGCCAATTCGGCTCTGCTTTTCTCGTCCAATAGGGCGGCTTCGCCTCTTTGGACAAAGTTACCGCTCATGATGTTTAGGATTCGAACCGGATTCTTAGGCTCGGAAAACTGCTCCAGAACGCGTTCGTACTGCTTCTTATGTCCCAGGTGAAAAGGATTGTATTCAGCTATTATGGCTAGGGTCTTCATCTATTGTTTGTCTATCTTTCACTAAATATTTTTCTATTACGGCTATAATACTATAACGAGAGTTTTTAGAAAGTAGGTAGGAATATGGATGATATTAGGAAAAAACTGGAATTAAAGAATCAAGAACTCATAGTCCTTCGTCTACCGGATGAACTGATCAAAGACTTCAGCCGTGAACGAAACTGGACCCGTTATGATGAGATGCCTGACCTAAGACCTGAGGCTCTTTTGGCCTTTGCCAAAAATCACGAAGAATTGGCTATGGTTTTGCAGGAAGTTCTGCCCCACATAAACCCTGCCGCAAACTTGTGGTTTGCTTATCCCAGAAAGAATTCGGAACGCTATAAGACCGATATAAATCGTGAGGAAGGTTGGGAGGCTTTACAAAAAAGAAATTTTCAACCGGCCAGGCAGGTGGCTTTAGGTGAAGATTGGCAGGCTTTAGGCTTTCGCCATGCTTAACAAAAAGAGGGTGTTAGGCTATACTTTTCTGTAGTAAAATTCGGTGCATTTTTGTGCCTGTATTAAGAAATTTTTAGTTTGATGAGGATGAAAGGACGGTAAGTGAAATGGCTTTTATGGACAAGATTAAGGCTAAGGCCAGAGAAGATGTTAAGAAGGTGGTCTTGCCTGAAGGAACAGACGAACGTGTATTGAAGGCGGCCAGAACCGCTACAGATGAGGAGATTGCTCACATTATCCTGACGGGTAGCAGGGAAGAGATTGAGGCTAAGGCCGAGGAATTCGGTGTTTCGCTCGAAGGCATCCAGATTGTTGATCCCACGACTTCCGAGAAGAAGCAAGAATACATCGATTTATTCGTGGAATTACGTAAACATAAGGGTATGACTCCCGAGAAGGCCAAAGACATTCTGAAAGACCCGGTTTTCTTCGGCAACATGATGATTAAAGACGGCGATGCCGATGGTTTGGTATCCGGTGCTATTCACAGCACGGCCGATACTTTGCGTCCGGCTTTGCAGATAATTAAGACAGCCCCCGGCACGAAACTGGTTTCCGGTTTCTTTGTCATGGTAGTTCCCGATTGCGAGTACGGAGCGGACGGTGTCTTTGTCTTCGCTGATTCCGGCCTCAATGAGAATCCCGATCCGGATCAATTGTCCGAGATTGCCTATTCTTCCGCCGCTTCTTTTGAATCTTTAACCGGTGAAGAAGCCAAGATTGCCATGCTCTGCTATTCGACCAAGGGTTCTGCTAAATCCGAACTGGTTGATAAGATGGTTGAAGCAACCCGCCTGACCCACCAGAAATATCCTCAGCTTTTAGTAGACGGTGAGCTCCAATTGGATGCCGCTATCGTTCCCGAAGTCGCCCAGTCTAAAGCACCCGGAAGCCCTGTTGCCGGCCAGGCCAACGTCTTGATTTTTCCTGACCTCAATGCCGGTAATATCGGCTATAAGCTGGTCCAACGTTTAGGCAAGGCCGAAGCTTACGGTCCTCTAACACAGGGTATTGCCAAGCCGGTTAACGACCTGTCCAGAGGTTGCTCGGCCGATGATATTGTTGGTGTTGTTGCGATTACAGCTGTTCAGGCACAAAATGCCGAAGCCTAAGTACGCCTAAAGCAAAGAAGAAATCAGAGAGAAAGAGATAAGTATGAAAGTTTTAGTTGTAAATGCAGGTTCATCTTCCCTGAAGTTCCAGTTGATGGATCCGGAGACAGCCGAAGTGATGGCCAAAGGTCTTTGTGAAAGAATCGGTATTGACGGTTCCATGACTTTTGAGGCGCACGGAGAGAAGATTAAAGAAGAAATCGCCATGCCCACGCACGTGGAAGCCATGACTGCCGTTTTGGAAACCTTAACCGGTCCCAAGGGCGTCATCCAATCCATGGATGAGATTGATGCGGTAGGCCACAGAGTGGTTCACGGCGGCGAAATCTACACCGAGTCCGTACTGATTGATGACGAGGTAAAGGAAGCCATTAAGAAGTGCAGCCCGCTTAGCCCTCTCCATAACCCGGCGAACCTCATGGGTATTGAGGCTTGTGAGAAAGCCATGCCCGGTAAGCCCATGGTGGCCGTTTTCGATACAGCCTTCCATCAGACCATGCCGGCCAAGGCTTTTATGTATGCCTTGCCTTACGATTGCTACGAGAAATATTCGGTAAGACGCTACGGCTTCCACGGTACATCACATCGTTACGTCAGCCAGATTGCCGCTGAAACGGTAGGAAAACCCATTGAAGATTTGAAGATTGTAACCTGCCACTTAGGTAACGGTTCTTCTATAACGGCTGTTGACGGCGGTAAGAGTGTGGACACCTCTATGGGCTTGACGCCTTTGGCCGGTGTACCTATGGGAACGCGCTGCGGCGATATCGACCCGGCTATCTTACGCTATCTCCATCAGCAGAATCCCGATTTGGACTTCGATGATTTAGACAGGATTATGAATAAAGAATCCGGCGTCTACGGCATCTCAGGTGTTTCTTCCGACTTCAGAGACTTGGATAAGGCTATTGAGGAGGGTAACGAAAGAGCACGCCTAGCCGTCGATATGTTCTGCTATCAAGTAAAGAAGTACATCGGCGCTTACGCAGCTGCCATGGGCGGCGTGGACGTCATTGTCTTTACGGCAGGTGTAGGTGAGAACGGCTCCAATATTCGTGAGCAGGTTTTGGAAGGCTTAGAATTCTTAGGTCTTAACCTGGATGAAGAGAAGAATAAAGAACGCGGTAAGGTCAATATTATTTCGACCCCCGATTCTAAGGTTAAAGTTGTTGTCGTGCCGACTGATGAAGAGCTGGTAATCGCTCAGGATACCAGGGCTTTGGCAAAAGATTTAATCTAGAGCCTATTCCTGTAACCATCGGGTAACTATTTAATTGCTTAAAGTGTGATTCAAGAGAAGTGCCTTCCTTAGCGAAGGCACTTATTTTGCTCAATAGGCTTCTTAAATGTTAAGCTAAATTCACAAAATGCGGCCCATAAATTTCTAGAATATATTAAAATATTGGACAGCTTTTGTTTTAGGAAGAGTTCTATGAGGAGGATTTATGTTTAATAGCGGTAGAGAAGATGTTTTTATAGAGAAGATTGTAAAACGCAGGATGGGAACGAAGGATTTCCTTCTAATCGGCCTTTATGTATTGGCTTTCCTGGTGGTGCTCTACCTGGTCTTTTTATTTCTGCCCTATCTTTTCAGTTTTGCCCTCCTGATTGTAGTTGGTGCCGCTTATGGTCTTTATTTCCTGATTACCCGACGTGATTTGGAGTATGAATACATTTGCACCAACGGAACTCTGGATATCGATGTAATTGTGCATAAGAGAAGTCGCAAGCGTAAACTGTCCGCCAAGGCTCAGAATATGGAGATTGTGGCACCTGTTTCGTCTTTCGACTATAAGTCTTTTGAGAAGTCTAACATTACCAAAATGGACTTATCCTCTAATACCGCCCCCGAACGAGTTTGGTTTTTCGTTACAGAAGCGACTTTGAAAAATAAGAATGAAAGGGTCTTAGTCTTATTTGAACCCGACGACAGGATCCTGACGAATTTAAGAAGATTTAATCCTTCTAAGGTCCAGTACAATCCCCACAGGCCCATAGAAGGTTAAGAATTTTGCATTTGCGGAGGCAAAGATGATAGAGATTAAAAATCTTGTAAAGTATTACGGTGATAAAAAGGCAGTGGACAATGTCTCTTTCACCGTTGAACAAGGCGAAGTTTTGGGTTTTTTGGGCCCTAACGGTGCCGGTAAGTCAACGACCATGAATATCTTGACCGGTTTTTTATCGGCTACTTCCGGTACGGTTAAGATAAACGGCCACGATATCCTGGAGGAGCCTGAGGAGGCCCGAAGCCATATTGGCTACTTGCCCGAACTTCCGCCTCTATATATGGATATGACCGTTCTGGAGTATCTGCGTTTTGTAGCAGACCTTAAGAATATCCCTATGGACCAGCGTGATCAACAATTAGCCAGAATCATGGCCCTGGTTCGTATTACCGATGTCAGAAAGCGTCTTATCCGTAATCTTTCCAAAGGTTATAAACAAAGGGTAGGCATTGCCCAAGCTTTGGTAGGTGAACCGGAAATTATTATTCTGGATGAACCGACTGTCGGTTTGGACCCTAAACAGATTAAAGAAATTCGTTCGACTATTAAGAATTTAGGCAAGAAACACACGGTTATTTTGTCTTCCCATATCTTGTCCGAAGTAGCGGCTACCTGTGACCGTGTCATCATTATTAACGACGGTAAACTGGTTGCTTCGGGTCCTGCTGATAGCTTGGGTGAAGCGGTAGACGGAGTATCCCGAGTAGAAGTCAGCGTGAAGACCGATTCGGACAGGGCCATGGCTATTCTTAAGTCTATTGAAGGTGTTGAGCAAGTCCTCTTCTTAAGACGCCAAGGTCAGGCTGCGGTCTACGAGTATCAAACTACAGAGAATGTGGATGTCCGTGAAGAGGTTTTCTACCGTATGGCGGAATCTCGTATTCCTATTATCGGTATGAAGACCCTGAATCCGACTCTGGAAGATATCTTCCTCAAGGTCACCAGCCAGGGTTACCACGATCATGCAGCTATTTTAAATTCCGAGAAGAGCGAGGCCTAAGATGCGACAAGTTTTTGCTATTTGTAAAAGAGAGTTCAACAGTTATTTCAAATCGCCTATGGGTTGGGTGGTCTTTGCCATCTATGCCTTTGTTAGCGGTTTGTACTTTTCATCCATGCTCTTGAGCGGCTATTCGGATGTTGCTGCCATCTTGCAATTCATGAAGAGCTTATTCTTCGTACTGATTCCTATTATTACCATGCGGACGATATCCGAAGATAAGAAGAACGGAACCTTAGTTTTGCTGGCTACGTCTCCGGCCGCCACCGGACAAATTGTAGTCGGTAAATACCTGGGTGTTGTCTTAATGTTTATGACCGTTTCATCCGTAAATCTCATTTATCTCTTCGCGACGCTGGGGCTTGGCGGAACCGTAGACAGCCGTTTCTGGGGGACATTGATTGCTTATCTACTGACGGCTTTTGCTTATATTGCTATCGGTATCTTTGCTTCGGCTCTGACCGAAAACCAGATTATTGCAGCCATAATTTCTTTTGTTATCTTTATCGGTTTCGATATCTTGAATGCCTTAAGTTCTATTATGGGTACTTTGGTTACCAGCTTCTTTAATAAAATTGACTTCTTCAATATTATTCCGCCGACCTTTGATCAGTCGGCAGGCCATGCCGTGGTAGCGGCTCTGGAATGGATTAATCCGACCAATCGCTTGTCATCCTTCTATCAGGGTACATTTGATTTGTTGTCGGTGATTTACTTTATCGGCTTAATCATGATTTTCCTCTACATTACTTACCAAATCATGGAAAGCCGTCGCTGGGCTGAGTAAGGAGGCGTTCAAATGACAGATGATAAAACTAAAGCTGTAAAACAAGCTAAAACTAAAAATAAAAATAAGAAAAACGGACCTCATAGAGACAGACGTAATAAAACGCTGAAGAGGACGGCTATTTTATCGGTAGTTGTGCTTATTGCCATTGTTATTGCCGTGAATTTGATTTTGCATCAGACCTTAGGTGCCAAGCTCCAATTTGACTGGACGCCTAATAAGGTTCAGACCTTAAGCGATGTGTCCAAGAATCTCTTGAAGCAAAATGACAAGGATATTAAGGTCACCGTTCTAAGCTCCAGAGATACTTTCCCCGGTCCTTACAGCCAGGGCGATTTGACCTTTGTGCCGAATCTTTTGGATGAATATAAAGATGCCTCAAACGGTCACCTGGAAGTATCCTATGTTGATCCGGTAGAGAATCCCGCTATCTTGGATACATTAGATCCTAACAAGGTTCATAACATTCAGCGTTATCAGGTGGTCGTATCCAACGATGACTATTCCAAGCTGAAGGTCTTGAAGTCCTCGGATTTCTTGGCTATTCAGTCTCAACAACAACAACTCTACTTAACGGGTTACACGGCAGAAGAAGCCATCAGTTCTGCTATTCAGCTGGTGACCAGTGATGTTACCCCCGTCGCCTATTTTATTGAGGGGCACGGAGAGAGCACAACCGAAGACGGCTTCAAGATGTTAGGTCTATTGTTGGAACAAAATCGTTACTATGTCGATAAGCTTGATACCAGGACCGCAACGGCCATCCCCGACGATGCCGAACTCTTGGTACTTTTGGAGCCTAAGCAGGATCTGTCGGAAGAAGAAGTGCCGCTTTTGGTAGACTTCTTAATGAAGGGCAGAAACCTTCTGGTGGTAAGATCTTTTAGCACGACGGAATTTACCAATCTCAATAAGGTATTAGCCGAATTTAATTTGAAACTTACCAATAACCGCGTCCAGGAAACCAATCAGGATAAGGTAGTCCAGTACTACGATAATGCCTTCCTGGCCGAAATTCCGTCCAGTCCTATTTTTGACCAGAGTGCGGAAACAGCAGGTGCCTTGGTTGCCGATGCGGCTCAGATTGTGACGGCGGATAATGCCAAAGACTGGATTGAGACTTCCTCGGTCCTCCAAAGTTCTGCAGAAGGTGTCTTAGAATTAGGCGGAGACAAGGATAAGAGGTCTCAGTCAGGTTCTGTTCTTTCTATCGGTATGTACGGTAAGAATAGAGGCCGTGTAGACGGATCCAATGTGACCGAGCCTGCCGAAGTAACGGTTATCGGTTCCTCCTGGATTTTCTCTGACTCGGCTATGATGAACTTCCCGGGCAACTATCTTTTGGCCAACGGTTCAGTCAGCACGATGAGCAATACGGCAGATCAAACGGGTGACCTTATGATTAAGCCCAGCCCGGTAGTGAGTTACTACCTGCCGACCAGAAGCCAAAATGTCTACCAGCTCTTGTCTTGGACTTTCCTCCTATTTATCCCTGTAGCTTTATTAATTACAGCCTTGGTTATTTATAGGAGACGCAGGAAACTCTAATATCCGATTGGTCTCAACCTAGCAAAGGAGTTTAGGATGAAGAAAACCAAAAATTTAATTATTATGGTGGTGATTCTGGTCCTTTTAGTAGGAGCCTATGCGCTCTATCGCATCTTGGACACAGGAGAAGAGGGACCCGGTGAGGAGACCGGACCTTCCTCGCCCAAAATCGAGGCCTTGGTAGAAGTAGAGCCAGACAATGTCGACACGGTAACCATTACAAATGCCGAGGACCAGATTGTGCTAAAGTCCGAACGCTTCACACCGACGCCGACCCCGACTCCCGAAGACTATGTGCCTGTTACGGGTAAGGCAGAAGAAGACCCCAAGCCTATCCAAAAATGGACGTGGGAAGGTCAAGCACCAATCGGTTTAGACCAAAGCAAGCTGGACAGTTTGGGTAAAAATCTCATGCGGCTCTCTTCTATAGAAGACCTGGGTGAGAAGGAAACGGAAGCTTTGGCCGAATACGGTTTGGACAAAGCTCAGGCAAGCCTAAAATATGCTCTTAATAATGGCGATAGCATTGAAGTCCTCTTGGGTAACCAGGTCCAGTCTGCTTCCTCCAGCCAATACTATGCCTATAATAAGACTACAAAACGTTTGGGTGTTGTTTCGTCCCCTGCTCAATATATGTTGACCACGCGTTACGACCTCATGGAAAACAAGTTAGTGCCCTATAATGCTTATGAACTTAAAGGCTTTGAGCTGACGCGCTTAGGCGAACCCTATCCTGTTAAGGCTAAGAATTTAGCGCCTTTGTCTCATGAAGACAGCATGGATGAAGAAAAACTCCATGAAGAGAAGGCAGAATGGCAGCTGGAAAGCCCGGTTAGCTGGGCAGGAAACAGCAATACGATTTTGGCCTTTTTAACCGAGCTCCAAGACTTGCAAGCGGACAGCTTCCTTCCTTATAAGAAGGAAGATTTGGCCAAATACGGTCTGGATACCCCTCAATATCAGTTAAGCTTGGAGGGAGAAAACGGTACGATTCAATATGATTTCGGCCAAAGTGTGACAGGCGATGTCCGCTACGGTATGGTTGAGGGACAGGACCGGATTTTCTCTTACAAGGCACAAGACTTAAGCAAAATCGGAGCTAAAACCTTAGAGTTCTATGATCGTTTCGCTGCCCTGGTTAATATCCAGGATGCTGGAAAGCTTACCATAGACCTAGGCCAAGACGGTGTTTATGTATCCGACATCTTCCATCCTTCTAAAGAAGAAGAGGAGGCTGCCGGTGATAAGGAGTTGGAACCTACCTATACACTCAACGGCAAGGATGCTAATGTGAAAAATGCCAGTGATAAGAAGCTTTTCAGTAAGTACTATCAGGCGGTTATAGGTGTGCGTTTTGCCGGTATCGACAAGGAAGCTAATCCTTCGGCTGACGATGCGGCTGTTTACAAAATCACCTACGAAATGCGCACGGATAAAGATGATATTCGCTTGGCATTCACGAAGAGAGATGATAAAACGCTCTATGTTTTCAAAGACGGCATCTACACCGGCTTTTATGCGGATATAATGGACTTTGAGGATAATGGCGACTTGGATTCGCCCAGTGTAAAATTAGCTTTGCAAGAACTGGAAAAAGCAATTAACTAAGACTTCATGTGAGGGAAATGGCCAAATCGTTTAAAAACAAGACCTATAAGTTATCAGGCTCGCTGCTCTTGCCAGGCCTGACCTTTTTCTTGGCTCTGCTCATTATGGCGGTCCTTTTGGTCCTGCCCCAAGATAAGCTCTTGGCAGGAAAAAACCAGGCTGTGGCGCCGCCGGTGGAGCTGAATAGTCAGGTGTTATTGAGTCTTAACAAGGGCGAAAGCGACCGCTATTACCCTTATTCTGATCAGTATCTGCTTAGACTTTCCAACGACTTGGTGACTTATCTGACCTTGACCGGTCGAGAGGAGATGTCCTTTCCCATCCAAGTGAACAATCTTTATATGGATCAGGCGGGTTCCTATTTTCTGATCGGAGACTTGGGCGGCTATAATTTTTATCTCTTCGATCAAGAAGGTTTACAGTACTACGGGAGGACCGACGAGCCTATTGAGGCTTTAAGTGTATCTCCGACAGGTGCCTCTTCTTTTATTCTTAATGAAGCGACCTCTAAGGGAATCGTCAGAATTTTAGATGACAAGGGTAAGCACCTTTTAGACTGGAGAATTAGAGACAGGCTCTACTCCGGCTACCCGCTTAATATGGCTTTCACACCCGACGGTAAATTTCTGGATGTGTCCTTAATTAATACCGACGGGGCAAGTCTGAGACCCATTTATTATCAAATTGATTTAGAAGCCTTACAACTTTCCAAGGCCGTTCATTTAGAAGGTGACTTGCTCTATCCGCTTTTGTTGGCCAAAGATGCCAACACGGCTTATTTAGTCAGCAGCTCCCATATAATCAAGGTCGAAGAACTCAAGTCCAACGTCCTTTTAGAATTCTCCGAGATTTACGAAGCCTTGCCCGGCGAGAAAGGTTTGGGTATTTTAGGCAGACAGTCTGAAGGAGATGAGAAGCGTTTTTACTACATCCCTTATGTCGAAGGGCAGACCCACCCTATCGAAGGTAATTTAGAGGCCAAAGAAATCGGTCGGGATGCCTACCTCCTGATCAAAGGTCATGGTAAAATGGCCCTTGCGAATCCGGAAGGCGTCTACATCTTAGATGAGAATCGGTCTGAGGCTTTGAACTTTCTGTCTTTGAAGTCACCGGTTCAGAAGATGACTTTTATTAAAGAAGATGTTCTTCTGGTCATTATGGAAGACCAGGTTCGTTTAGTAAGAGTGTAAGGTCATAGTATGGAATTAGAATACAAGTATTACGTACCTTCTACCTATGAGGTAGAGGCTATAGTTGATAACCCCTATTGGCGAGGCTTTCATTTGACTCCCTGGACCAAGGTCCTTCATATGGCCAGGTATCTATTAGACCAGGAAGATATATTGAGTAAGCATTTTGTGGCCTGCCGTCTGCGTTTAGAAAAAGAGGGTTATATTCTGTGTTTTAAGAAAAGTCAGGGACCCAACGGTACCTTATCCCATCGGATTGAATTAAACTTCCCCTGGAACGAGACCATTCCTACGATAAGTGAATGTAAAGATCTCTTAAGCCGGTCGGAAGACCCGGATGCGGCCAAAGTTTTGCAAGTCCTAAACCTTATTAAGGAAGATTTCTTCTCCTACGTTTTGGTGGCAGACTGCTTACGTTATGAAACTTTGTTAGAAGAGGAAAATTTACGTGTTCAGGTTACGGTAGACCGGGGCGAATTATCGGTTAAATCGCATTCTAAGCCCTGCTACGAGCTGGAGGTAGAATACCTGTCCGGGGACTTGGAACGCTTCCATAGCCTGGCTAGTGACATACAGGAGGTCTTCGGGCTTCTAGCCCCTACCGAGAATAAGTTCTCTCGCCTTCATGCCATGTGGAATCGCTATTATGCTTAAACACGATAGAAGTAAAAAATATGATCTCATAGTAATAGGAGCGGGGGCCTCGGGCCTTTTCGCTTCTATTTTGTATAAGAGAAGAAAACCTGAAGCAAGGGTCCTGATTTTAGAAAAAATGGATAAGCCTGCTAAGCGCCTGCTGGCAACCGGAAACGGTCGCTGTAATTTTTTACCTTTGAGAGACTCTAAAAAGGCTTTTCATTCGAGTGAAGAGAAAGAAGCGCATGCCTATCTTGAGAGCGTATCCTTTGAAGAGGTTGAAGCTTATTGGGCTGACCTGGGGCTGGAGTGGACCTTGCTTGATAACGGTTACTATCCATCCAGCCTAAGGGCAGAGACCCTAGTGGAAATCCTGCTTTTTTGGGTAAAGAAACTGGGGATTGAATTAAGGACGGATTCGGAGCTGGTCGACTATGAGATAACAGAGAAGGACTTTAAAGTCTTTATCCGTTCTAAGGCAGAGGAGAAGAAAACTTATATTAGTCGCCAAGTGCTTCTGACTGCCGGCGGACAGAGCCAGAAAGCCTTGGGCGGGAGTCCGAATATTTATTCCCTTCTAGCCGGTCGGGGCTATGCGCTGGAAGAAACTTTTCCGGCCCTGTTAGGACTACCTTTGGTAAAACCTTCTAAGAGGCTACAAGGACAAAGAGTTCGGGCCGGCCTCCGCCTTTATCTAAAAGACGGTAAACAAGCTGTGCTGCTGGGAACGGATGTAGGCGAAATACAATTTAATAAGACCGGTCTTTCCGGTGTACCGGTTTTACAGCTCAGCGGGGCTTATACCGCAAGCCGCAAGGGCCTTAATCCTTCACCTTATATTTATAAAACGGAAGAATTAAGTCTTCTTTCTTCTGTCTTAGACTCGAGAAATTTAGCTTCTTATCTAAAAGATGAGCCGGATTTTGACCGGATTTCCTTAACGGGTATGGGCCCTTATTTTTTCTTGCTGGATTTCTTTCCGCAAATCAGCCTAGAAGATTTTTCGACTTATTGGGAAAAACGCATGAATCTGTTCGGCGGAGACCTAGAGCAAACGCTTCTTAATACGCTTCCTAAACAAGTGGCAATATATTTGGCCGGCGTTTTGGCCAAAGACAGGCATAAAGTGTCTAGCTTAAAGGCTTGGCCTTGGACCATAGCAGAGGACTTTGTAGCCGATAATGCCCAGGTAACGGGAGGAGGCGTAAAGTTTTCTAACTTAAGAGACAAGCGTCCGGAAAGCCGACTTGAACCGGGACTCTTTTTGGCCGGTGAGATTCTCAATATCTACGGCGACTGTGGAGGCAATAATCTACTGTGGGCCTGGAAGTCTGCTATACTTGTCAGCCACGCACTAGATTAATGATTAATGAGGAGGACAACCCTATGACGAAGACCGCATGGCTTAGCTTAGATCAGGCCAAAGCTATTAAAGAGAAGATACCTACACCCTTTCATATTTATAATGAAAGTATGATTCGGCAAAATGCCCGACAACTTTACCAAGCCTTTAGTTGGAATAAGGGTTTCAAAGAATATTTTGCGGTAAAAGCCACCCCTAATCCTCAGATTCTAAAAATCTTGCAAGAGGAAGGCTGTGGGGTAGATTGTTCATCGCTGTCCGAGCTTATCATGTCCGACCGGGTCGGCTTTAAAGGACACGATATTATGTTCTCGTCTAATGCGACACCGGCCGAGGATTTTCGTAAAGCCTTTGAATTGGGTGCCATTATTAACTTTGACGATATCAGCCACATCCCTTTCTTCTTGGAACATGTTTCTCCCGAACTTCCGGAGGAAATCTCTTTTCGCTACAACCCGGGCGGTATTTATGAGGTATCTAACGGCATCATGGATAACCCCGGCGAAGCTAAGTACGGCATGACCCATGACCATATTATGAAGGCTGCCCGCCTGGTACGCGAAAAGGGTGTCAAACGCCTGGGCCTCCATGCCTTTCTGGTCTCCAATGCTATAGGAAACGACTATTATCCTGAGTTGGCTAGGACACTTTTCGACCTGGCGGTTGAAGTAAAAAAAGAATCCGGTCTGGAGATTTCTTTCATAAACCTCTCGGGCGGAATCGGTGTCAACTATAAACCGGACCAAGAAGCCGTTGATATCCATAAGGTAGGAGAGGGCGTACAAAAGGTTTATGAAGAGGTCCTGGTCCCTGCCGGCATGGGGGAGGTCAGGATTTGCACAGAATTGGGACGCTTTCTTTTGGCCCCGGCCGGAGCCCTCATAAGTCAAGTGTTGCACCTCAAGAATACCTATAAAACCTATGTCGGTCTGGATGCCTGTGCGGCTAATCTTATGCGGCCCGCTATCTACGGTGCCTACCACCACATTACCGTTCTGGGAAAAGAGAACCTGAAATCGGACCACACTTATGACGTGACGGGCGGCCTTTGTGAAAACAATGACAAGTTTGCCATTGATAGAAAATTGCCTGAAATAGATAAAGGGGATATTATATATATTCATGATACCGGTGCGCACGGTTTCGCTATGGGCTACAACTACAACGGAAAATTAAGGTCAGCCGAAGTTTTATTGCAAGAAGACGGAGGCTTTCGAATGATTCGCCGTGCCGAGACGGTAGAAGATTATTTCAGAACTTTAGAAGGCTTTTGGCCTGAAGCATAAGTGAGGGAGACAGTAGATGAAAAACAGTAAACGTATGACGAGATTTTTTAAGACCGGCCTAGTAATGGTTATGGCTCTGGTCTTTATACTGGGCTTAAGTGCCTGCGGTAAGAAAAAGCAAAACAAGGATGGTTGGCCTGACTTTGTCGAGACCGAAGACGTGACCAACTATATTGAATTTACCATGGATGACGGCGTGGTCTTCATAGCCGAGTTGGATCCCGAAGCCGCTCCTATAACCGTACAAAACTTCCAAAAGTTAGTAGGGGAGAAGTTTTACGACGGTTTGACCTTTCACCGTATTGTGGAAGGCTTCGTTGCTCAGGGAGGGGATCCTCAGGGTGACGGCATGGGCGGTCCCGGTTATGCCATTGTAGGAGAATTTAACGCTAACGGTCATCCAAACCCTATTTTGCATAAGAAGGGGACCTTATCTATGGCCAGATCGCAGGATTACGACAGTGCCGGCTCACAGTTTTTTATCTGCCTGGACGATAATTCCGCTTCGCACTTAGACGGCGAATATGCCGCATTCGGCCACGTTATCTACGGTATGGATATTGTGGAAGATTTCTCTAAGGACTACTTGAAGGCTAAGGATAAGTCCAAAGTACCGACCATGAAGACCGTACGCTTCGTAATGGAAGCAGCGCCGACTAAATAAATTATTTTAAGAGGACCTCCAGGTCCTCTTTTTCTTGGCCTAAAGCAAAGAACTGATCGTATAACTTTTCTAACGCGGCCGTTTGGTCGGCATAGGCTTGGTAAGTTTCAGGGCCCTGGTCCGGAAGAGCCATTTTTTCTTCTAAATCTTCCAGCAGAACTTCCAGGTCATGGATCTGATTTTCCAGATTATTTAGGTCGATTTGCAAGCGCTTCAAGCGGTTTTTGATTTTGCCCGGGGAAGGGGTTTGGGCCGTAGCTGTCGGCCGAGGCTTTTTTTCTTTGACCGTTGTTTCAGTTCGCTTGGTATCGGCTGCATTTACTTTGGCCAAATTCGCAAAGTGTCGATAAGAACTATAATCTCTATAAGACGTTAAATTGTGGTCAATAAAACCCAGAACCTCAAATCCGCACTTCTCGATAAAGTAACGGTCGTGGCTAACGGCTAAGACAGCGCCGTCATAATCCAGAATGGCATCTTCCAAAACTTCTCTGGAATGGATATCCAGGTGGTTGGTAGGCTCATCCAAGAACAAAACATCCGGGTCTTCTTCCAAGAGGCAGCAAAGATAGAGCCTGGCACGTTCGCCGCCGGACAGGACCGATATGGTTTTATGGACTTCTATATCTCGAAAACCGAAACGGGCCAAAAGGTTTCTGGCCGGTGTTTCCAGAAGATTAGTCCTGGAAACCAGTTCTTCCATAAGTGTCAAAGACTCATCTTGAAATTCCGTATACTGGCCTAGGTGGCCGATCTTTAGGCCGGGCAATAAGCTTAAGTCGCCTGCAAAATTTTGTGTCTGCCCCATCAGCATATGAAGGAGGGTGGTTTTTCCTGAACCATTAGGCCCTACGATAACCTTTTTCTCACCGGCCAAAAGTTCCAAGGAGACATCCTCAAAAAGCGCCGGCTGCCCCTCCCAAGCCATGGTCGCGTTTTCCAGCTTGATTAAGACTTGCCGGTTATTGACCTTGGCATTTTTTGGTGTGAAATGAAAATTCATCCGCTTTTCTTGAGGCGGTAAGAGGTCACGGACTTCTTTAATTTTGTCTTCGAGCTTAGACACGACTTTTTGCCGTGCGTGATAAGACGCTATTTTACGGTGAGACAAGAGGGTTTGGGTAACTTCTTCCTGGCGGTCTCTTTCTTCCTCCAAGCCTGCCAAAGTTTCTAAAGTCCTTTCGGTCGCGGCCTTTTTCTGCTCGGTATAGTCGGTATAGTTTCCTTTATAGAGTGTGAGCTTGCCACCGGCTAATTCACCGACACGGTTAGAGACCTTGTCCATGAAATAACGATCATGGGAAATTAAAAGCAAGGTCCCCTTGTAGTTCATAAGATAAGACTCCAGCCACTCCAAAGCATCGATATCCAGGTGGTTCGTAGGTTCGTCCAAGAGGAGTAAGTCCGCATCTTCTATCAGTTTTCTGGCCATGAGAGCCCTCATTCTTTCACCGCCGGACAGGGTCTTAATAGGCCTATCCAAGATTTCCCCTTCCAAGCCTAAACCGGCCAAAGCCTGGGCCAGGCGCGATTCATAAGAGTAGCCGCCACTTAACTGAAAACTTTCGCTTAAAAGTTGGTAGTCGTTGAGAAGTTTGTCTTGTTGAGGCCCCGGAGGCGTCTGGCTGATTTTTTCCGATAAGGCATCTAAGTCTTTTAAAATCCGGTCCAGATGGTCACGGTTTAAGACCTTTTGATCCAAATCGTGAAATTCCTCCATTTGTTGGGAGAGGTAGGAGACTTTGACACTTGACGCAATAGAGACCGTTCCGGCATCGGCCGGGATTTGGCCGGCTAAAATCCGCATCAGCGTGGTCTTACCCGAACCGTTCTCGCCGACCAGGGAGAATTTATCGCCCTGGTTTAAGGTCAGGTTGACATCTTTTAAGACGTTTTTGGCAAAGTAAGATTTTTCGATGTTGCTTAGACTTGCGACAGCCATGTGAATAGTCTCCGATCCTTTCCTGTAACTGCTCTATCATAGCAAGTTCGGTCCATATTGGATAGGGAAAAATTTGCTAAAATACTTTAGACAGGCATTTGAAAGGACTATCAAGGAAATAGAAGGGAAGCATATGCTTAAAGTTGTATTGGTGGGCGTTAATAGCCGCTTCAGCCATATGAATCCGGCACTTTATTCGATTTATGACTACGTAGACGGGCATCTTGCCCCTGAGCTTCGCAACGATTTTGATATAGTCATAAGAGAATTTAATATTAATCAGGATCGCCATGATGTGAGAGCGGCACTTCTTCATGAACGAGCCGACCTTTATCTTTTTTCTTGTTACATCTGGAATATTTCTTATATAGACCATCTTTTGTCTTACCTAGGCCAAAGCCTAACGGACGCTTCTTTAATCGGGGGCGGCCCGGAGGTCCAGCATGATATAAAGGAAGAATATCTTAGGCAAAAATATTGGGACTTCCTGATGCCGGGAGACGGAGAGGTGGAAGTGTTAGATATCTTAATCTCTTTAACAGGCGAAACGATACCGGCCAATCTAAAGGCCTTTTGGAAAAAGCTTAGACAAGACAAGTCCTATTTGGATGTCTTAGACTGCAAAAAAGATCGTAAGACGGTGGATATGGATAAACTTCCATTTTACTATCCGCATTACCTGGACAAGCTTTCACATAAGATTGTGACCTATGAGTCATCCAGGGCTTGTCCATTCCGATGTTCTTACTGTGTGTCCAGCCTGGAAGGAAGACCCCGTTTCAAAAGTTTGGACCGGGTATATAAGGAGTTGGACTATTTTTTCGAAGAAGAAATACCCTTGGTGAAATTCCTGGATCGGTCTTCCAATTTCCCGGCGGACCGGTCTTTTAAGATTTTTTCATATTTAATCGATAAGGCCAAAACAAGACAGACCTACCCTTGCTTTCATTTTGAACTGGAGGCTTCACTTTTAGACGAAGCGACGGTAGAACTTCTGGAAAAAGCGCCACAAAACCTCTTTCAGTTTGAAATCGGTGTTCAGTCTATCCACGAGGAGACTTTAAAGAGGGTGAACCGCCATCCCATGCGTGAAGAGGACTATGCTTATTTGGATCGCTTGATTAAGGCCAAAAGACAGCACATTCATTTGGATCTTATAGCCGGCCTGCCGGGTGAGACTTTGGACCAATTAGAAAGTTCTTTTAATAAGCTTTGGCAGCTTCAGCCCGACATGCTTCAGCTAGGGCATTTAAAGCTCTTGAGAGGGACAGGCGTAAGAGAAGAGGCGATAAGGCTTGGCTATGGCTTTAATCTTCAACCGCCCTACGAGGTCTACCGGTCCGATGCCATGCGTGCCGAAGAGATTATTTTGACCGAACAGGTGGCGCATATGACGGATGCGTATCCCAATAAGGGCTTGTTAGTAGACTCCATGGACTTTCTCTTAAAGCACGCAGACCATAGCCCCTTTCAGATGCTGGCCGAACTTTTCACCTATTATAGGGCCTGGCAAGGAGAGGCTTTCCGTTCCTTGTCTTTGGACGAAACACTTTTCGTTTACTTAGATTATCTTTTTTCCGAGTGGCCAGAGCTCTTTGAGGAGGGCTTGGCAATCTTCAAGCAGGACTTTGAAAATGACCGCAAAAGCGGGTCTTTAGCTTGGTCTAAGGTCGTGCAAAAGTTGGGTCAATCGGGTAAAATCAATACAAAACTCTATACATTTTGTAAGGAGGCAGAATCACATGATTAATTTTTCATATAAGAACGCCCTGAACTTCTTGTCCGAGGATGAGGTGGTTATGTTAGAAGACCAGATTAAGCTGGCCCATCGTACATTGGAAGAGAAAACTGGACCCGGCCATGACTTTTTGGGCTGGGTGGATTGGTCCGAGAATTACGACAAGGAAGAATTTGCTCGGATTCTAAAGGCTTCTAAGAAGATTAAGGAAACGTCGGATGTTTTGATTTGTGCCGGTATAGGCGGCTCATACCTGGGAGCCCAGGCCGCCATCGACGCCTTGACCCACCAGTTCGGCTTGGATTTGGAGGAGGGTAAGGGCACGCAAGTTATTTTTTGCGGTAACCAGATTTCGGCTACTTATCTTAAAGAATTAATGGAGACCTTGGATGACTTTGAGGTCAGCGTTAATGTTATTTCCAAGTCCGGCACGACGACCGAAACCGCTATCGCCTTCCGTGTATTGAAGCAATACATAGAAGAGCGTTACGGTAAAGAAGAGGCTAAAAAAAGAATTTTCGTTACGACCGACAAGTCCAGGGGTGCGCTTAAGACTTTGGCCGATAGAGAAGGTTACGAGAGCTTTGTTGTGCCCGACGCCATCGGCGGCCGCTACTCGGTCTTAACCGCTGTAGGACTTCTGCCCATTGCCGTAGCCGGTATTGATATTGAAGAGATGATGCGGGGCTTTAAGGCCGGTGAAGAAGCCTTCCGAAACGAAGATTTGGCCCAAAACGCCGCCTACCAATATGCCGCAGTCAGAACGGCCCTTTATCGCAAGGGTTATGCCATTGAAGTCCTAGTCAATTATGAACCTTATTGCACTACCCTGACCGAGTGGTGGAAGCAGCTTTACGGTGAGAGTGAAGGTAAGGACCACAAGGGCCTGTTCCCGGCAGGGGTTTCCAACACGACCGACCTGCACTCCATGGGCCAGTATATCCAGGACGGTAGACGAATCCTCTTCGAAAGCGTCTTATGGTTTAAGGAAAGCAAGGAGTCTTTCATTATCCCGGAAGATGAGGAGAACCTGGACGGCCTTAATTATCTGGCCGGCAAGGATATGCACGAGGTGAACTTCAAGGCCATGCAAGGGACTGTCTTAGCCCACGTAGATGGTGGTGTACCCAACCTCATGATTGAAGTCGATAAGTTAGATGCTTTCCACTTCGGAGCTTTGGTATACTTCTTTGAGAGAGCTTGCGGTATCAGCGGTTATCTCAACGGTATTAATCCCTTTAACCAACCCGGAGTTGAAGATTACAAGACCAACATGTTCGCCCTTTTAGGTAAGCCCGGTTACGAAGAGAAGAAAGCCGAACTGGAGAAGAGACTTTCTTAAATATAGCGACTTGTTCCGATTAAGATTTAGAAAGCCTTTATGAATCAAATTAATTTAGATACCGCCCTCTTACGGGCGGTAGAGCTCCCCGGCCGCTACGTCGGAGGAGAGTTTAATCAGACCAAAAAAAGCTGGCAAGACTTGGCAGCCGACGGTAAGAGGCTACTGCGTTTTGCCTTTTGTTTTCCCGATACGTACGAAATCGGTATGTCGAACTTGGCCTTGCGCATCCTCTATGACGTGGTAAACCGTGAAGAGGGTCTTTTGTGCGAGCGGGTTTTTGCCCCCTGGCTCGATATGAAGGCCACTATGGAAGAAAAGGATATACCGCTTTTTAGCCTGGAGAATCATTATGCGGCCAAGGATTTCGATTGCGTGGGCTTTACCTTGTCTTATGAATTAGCCTTCAGCCCGACTTTGGCTTTGATGAAACTAGCCGGTATACCGCTCAGGACCTCGGAGCGCGGGGATGGGGACCCCATAATTATCGCCGGGGGCCCCGCTACCTATAACATTGAACCTATGGCTGACTTTCTTGACCTGGTCCTGATCGGAGAAGGTGAAGAGTCTTTGCCGGAGCTACTTAAGCTTATGCGGCAGATGCGGGTTTTAGGCCAAGCCCCCCGAGAAGAATTTCTTATTGAAGCCTCTAAGCTTAAAGGCGTTTACGTACCTTCTTTGTATGACATAAGTTATAAGGATGACGGGACGATTGAGGCCATCCGCCCTAAGCACGGAGCAGTATTTCCGGTGAAGAAGAGGGTCATTATGGACTTGGACCTTGTGGCTTATCCTATTAAAACACCCGTCCCCAATATTCGTACGGTCCACGACCGTGCCTTTTTGGAGGTTTTCAGAGGCTGTCCCAGAGGATGTAGGTTCTGTCAGGCGGGCCAAATTTACCGGCCGGTTAGGGAGAAGGGTGCCAATGTTTTAGCCGGGCAGATGGAAGCGATTCTGGAAGAAACCGGCTACGATGAAGTGGGTATGTTGTCCTTGTCGACCTCGGACTACAGCCAGCTGCAAAATTTGATGGACCGGGTCCTGCCCAGGGCTTCGGACCGTAAGGTCAATGTCTCCTTGCCGTCTTTAAGAATCGACAACTTCTCCTTGAATCTATTGGAAGAAATATCCAAGACTCGCAAGGCCGGATTGACTTTTGCACCTGAAGCAGGGTCTCAGCGCTTAAGGGATGTCATTAATAAGGGCATAGATGAAGACGAAATTCTTAGAGGCATGGGGCTGGCCTTTAGAGGCGGATATAGGGGAGCCAAGCTCTACTTTATGTTGGGACTTCCCACTGAGACGGATGAAGATGTCCTGGCTATCAGTGCCCTGTGTAAAAAGATTATGGATGTTTGGGCCGGACTAAAGGCGGAGGGACTCAAGCTCAAGCGACCGGAAATTACGATTTCTACGGCACTTTTTATCCCTAAACCCTTTACCCCTTTCCAGTGGGTGGGCCAAAGCACTATGGACGAATTAGAGCATAAGGTAAAGGTTCTAAGAGAATCTCTGCCCGGTAAATCCATACGCTATAACTGGCATACACCCGAGACGTCACGCTGGGAAGCTGTTTTGGCCAGGGGAGATCGGCGTTTAGGCCGTGTCTTAGAAAGAGCGCTTTTGGAGCACGATGTGTATTTGACCAGTTGGGAAGAATTTTTTGACTTAAGTATCTTCCAAAAGCTCATGGATGAGGAAGGCTTATCTATGGCCTTTTATGCCAATAGGGAAAGATCTATAGATGAAATCTTTCCTTGGGATATTCTGGATCCCGGCCCGACCAAGGCCTTCCTCCGTCGTGAATACGACAAGGCCAAAGCCGGTGAATTAACCGATCCTTGCGGCGAGTTTTGTTCTTATTGCGGTGTCCATTCCTGGGATGCTCCTTTGTGTGTAAGAGGAAAGGAGGCCCGCCGTGCTCGATAGGGCTCAAGTTTTAAGGATACGATTGAAGTGGGAGGGCCCTTTAATGTGGGTCAGTCACCTGGACAGGATGCGATCTATGGAAAGAGCTCTTCTTAGGGCCGATTTTCCTCTGACTTACTCCAAAGGCTTTAATCCCAGACCACAGATGGTCTTTGCCCTGCCCAGTTCTCTGGGAATAAGGTCCGAGTCGGAATATATTGACATCAGTCTGTCAGAGAAAGGACCGGCCGAACACTTGTTTTCTCGGCTAGAGGTACAGTTGCCCGAAGGCATAAGCTTAATGGGCTATAGGGAGAGAGATCCGGAGAATGCGAAAAACCTTATGGGACAGGTCTATGAAGCCGATTATGTTTTCTCTAACCCCGGACTCAGTGAAAAGATTGAAAAACTTTTGGTTTGTCCGGAACTCATCATTGAGAAGATGAGTAAGAAGCGACTGAAAGATGAAGATATTAGACCCTTGATCCTATCCTCCGAAGTCTTAGATGCCGATCGAACCCGGCTCAGGGTTTTGGCAGGTTCCAGAGCTAATCTAAGACCGGATACCCTCTTACAAGCTTTAGAGAAGTATTTGGCTTATGCTGAAGCGCAAAGTGTTGATGTTTTGCGTGAGGAACTCTGGATAAAAGAAAGAGAAGACGGGCCATTAATAAGGCCTATGGAGACGAACGATTAAATTAAGAAGAAAGATAAGCAGGTATATGGAGAATAAGCAGGATTTTTTAACGTACTTGGGCCAATATGGTATAGAAGCCAAGAAAGCTTTGGGACAGAATTTTCTCTACGACGAAGCTCTTATAGAACGGGTTTTAGAAGAGGCTTTGGACCTTCCTTTGGATAATGTCCTGGAAATAGGCAGCGGGGCCGGTTCCTTGAGCCGGGTCTTAGCCAAGCATGCTCAAAAGCTGGTCAGTATCGAAAAAGATGAAAGCTTGGGGCATCTTTTACAAGACCTAGGCTCGGCTTGTCCTAATGCGTCTTTTATCCTGACCGATGCGACTCAGTTGGATTTATCCTTCCTCTTTACCGACGACGAGAAAGACAGCCTTCATATAGTGGCTAATCTTCCTTATTACCTGACAAGCGAACTAATCAGTCAGCTTATCCTGGAACTACCCCAAGCCCAAGCCATGCTGTTTTTGGTCCAAAAGGATGCCGTGCCCAGGCTAAGCGGGGTGGAAGGTGACGGCAAGAGCAAAAGTAAAAATCAAGGTTGGATCAGCAAGTGGATTTCCTGCTACGGGACGTTGAAGCCATTGCAGACGGTGAGGAGAGATAAGTTTTTTCCAGAGCCCAACATCAGCTCACAATTTATTTTGTTAGAGCCCGATATGAACTTCAAGAGACGAAATTTCCTAATGAGACACGGTGACTTGCTTCTTCATACCATTAAGCTTTCTTTTGGCCAAAGGCGAAAGAGCCTGGTGAATTGTCTGGACCAGGTGGGCCTTAAAGACAGGGCCTTGCTTTGGTTGCAAGAAACAGGGAAAAGTACCACCGAGCGGGCGGAAAATTTGGACAGTGATGACTTTATCTCTTTGACAAAGTTTCTCTTTCTTTAGAAAGGTCATGGACAAAGATGCGCATCCTTAACGATTATGTAAAACGTTGGGTTGAATCTTCGGCCCGCTTCCTTAAGCCGGACCAAATTTACTGGTGTGACGGTTCCGATGAAGAAGAGGAGCGTTTGACAAAGCAGGCGGTAAAAGAAGGTATTCTGAAACCCTTAAACCCCATTTATTATCCGAATTCTTATCTTTATAGATCTGTTGACGGGGATGCCGGTCCGGAAGGTGTTCAATCTTTTCTTTGTACTGATTCCGAAAAAGATAGGTCCGATAGCTTTTCCTGGCGGCCGCCTCAAGAGATGTACGAGTTTATTCTCCAAGAGATGCAAGGAGCCATGGAGGGAAGAACTCTTTATGTAGTGCCTTATATCATGGGGCCGGCTAATTCACCCTTTGCCCGAGTCGGCATTGAGTTGACCGACTCGCTTTATACGGTTCTTAATATGTTTAAGCTGAGCCGGATTGGTGACAAGGCCTGGAAAATAATAGGCGATCGGAACGACTTTTTCCGAGGTGTCCACTCCAAGGGCAGCTTGGATCGAAACAATCGCCTGGTCGTACACTTCCCCGACCGAAACCTATGCTACAGCTTCAATATGGAATACGGAGGCTATGCCTTCCAGACCAAGGCTTCGGTGGCTATGATTAACGGTTCCTACTGGGCCAGTCGAGAAGGTTGGCTGGCTGAGCATATGACAATTTTGGAAGTCGAATCACCCCGGGGTCAACTCTATTATTTTGCCGGTGCCTTTCCGTCCTTTTGTGGAAAAAGTAATCTGGCCTTTATGAAGGTGCCGCCTTATGCCAAGGGTTACAAGTGTCGCACCATCAGTGACGACTCGGCCTGGCTACATTTAGGACCGGACGGAAGACTCTGGGCCGTCAATCCGGAGACCGGCTTTTTTTCAAATTTGGCCGGCGTGAATGCCGTTTCAACGCCTAATGCCTATGAAGCGGTCAAGTCCGATACGATTTTTTCCAATGTCGCCTTAGATTCAAAAAATAGGCCTTGGTGGCGCAAGAAGACAACCGAGCCCGATCGGGAGATGACGGATTGGAGAGGCCAAAAATGGGTTAGGGGACAGGATGACCCGGAAAATCTGGATCATATTAACAGCCGTCTTAGTGTAGCCGGCGAAAAGATGCCATCCTTATCCAAGCACTGGGAAGAGCCCACGGGCGTGCCGATTTCGGCCTTTATCTTTGGTGGGCGCTCGTCGGATGTGGACCCCCTGGTAAGGGAAGCCCGAAACTGGAGTGAGGGCCTTTATTACGGTCTTACCTTGCAGGCGGAAAGGCAAAATGACTTGATCAGAAATCCTTTCGGCATGATGCAATTTATGGGCAGTGACTTGGGGAGCTATTTAGAAAATTGGCTATCCTTAGGGCGCAATTTGGTAGAGACCCCCAAGATTTTCCGTGTCAATTGGTTTAGAAAAGACCCAGACGGTCAGTATGTCTGGCCGGGCTTTTGTCAAAATTTCCGTGTTTTAGAATGGATGATTAAGCGTATCGACGGCCAAATTTCGGCACACAAGACACCCTTAGGCCTCATTCCGCAGCCGGGAGATTTGAACTTCGAGGGGCTGGACATGCCAAAAAAAGCGTCCTATGAAGCCCTTTTCTGGATCAACAAGGACGCTTGGATAAAAGACCGTAATCATCTGAGAGCTTATCTCAATAATTATGAAAATCTGCCTCGACTTTTTTATGATGAGATGGATAAAGAAGCCGGAGCCATAGAACAGTATTAGTTAGGCTTCTTACAGGACCTCTTTTAAAGCCTTTACGATTCTCTTACAGGCTTCCATAATCTGTGCCCTGGGACTGGGATAGCACATTCTCTGGAAGTATTGGCCTTGGTCGGGGTCGTGGTGGCTACCGTCCTGAAGAATAACTTTGGCCCGGTTATATATTTGCTCATGAATTACGTCGGGACTAAGACCCAAGTCGGAGAAGTCAAACCAGAGAATATAGGTGCCTTCGGGATGGCTAATCTTGACCTGCGGAAGCTCTTTTGCGAAATAATCTTCTACCTGACGGACCGTCTCATCCAGATAGTTGTTTAAGTCGTCCAGCCATTGGGCGCCTTCCTCGCTATAAGCCGCGACTTGAGCTTCCAGAGAAAAGGGATTAATCCCGCGATCCCCGTGGACATAGCGGACTTGTTCTCTCAGACGTTTGTTGGGGATGATGGCATTGGCGCATTGTAAACCGGCACAATTGAAGGTTTTTCCGATACCCATAATCTGAATGACCTTGTCTGTAGGCCGGGCTAATTTCAAAATCGGTGTGTGCACATGGCCAAAGCGAGTCAAGTCGGCATGGACTTCATCGGAAACCAGGATGATGTCGTATTTACGGCAAATTTCTAAGACCTTATTAAGTTCATCAGCGGTCCAGACTCGGCCGACCGGGTTATGGGGCGAGCACAAGACCATGACGCGGTTGTGGGGATTACTGCATTGTCCTTCCAAGGCATCAAAGTCCATAGTGTAGTAGTTCTTATCGTCTTTTAGGAGCCTGGCATCTTGGACTTTGCGGTGGCATTCGTCTTCGATTATTTGAGTGAAGTGACCGTAAACGGGTCTTTGGATAATTACGCCGTCACCGGGTTGGGTAAAAGCGAAGAGGACGGACTTTAACACCTCTAAAGAACCGTTGGAGTAAAGAACCCACTCTTCCTCTATATCCTGGTCAAAGCGTGTTTTAAGCCAGTTTTTAAGACTCTTTTTAAAGGTATGGCCGGCGTCTACGCTGGTATAACCGTAAATGGAACGATCGACCACTTTATGGAGGGCTTCTCGGATGACAGGGGCGACCGCTATATCCATATCGGCCAGGCCTAAGGCAATATACTCTTTACAATCATCCAGGTTCTCGCACTGCATGACCTTGACGGCATGGGTGCCGAAACGGCTAATTTCTTGGTCAAAATTACTCATGATAGGACTCCTTTAATATCGACTAACTGTTCCTTAGTATAGCACGGCTAAGGCCCTAAAGGTTAGCTTCAGCAAGATGACTTTGTGCTAAACTAAGCCGAGAATAAATGCGTGAGGAGAAGAGATGGCCTTGAAAGAAACAGTGTTTTTAAAAAATATAAGCTATCCGGATTTTGACGACATGTCCTGGAAGAAGACTTCTGTTCTTATTAAGAACGGCCTTATTGAAGGTGTTTACGAACCCGGACAAGAGCCTGATTTGGCAAAGTCTTCTCTTACAAGTGCTGCGACAAAGGATTTGCAAGGAAAGATACTAATCCCCGCTTTCCTGGATTCGCACTTACATCCTCATAATTGGGCAACTCGAGAAATGATGCCGCCCATAAGAGAGGCCGGGTCTATTGAAGAGTTTTTGAACATCATCGATGACCATATGAAAAAGCTTCCTCCAGATACACCCTTTGTTTACATCAGTGCCTGGAAAGAAAGTCAGTTTGTCGAGAAAAGGGCGCCTAAGAGAGAAGAGCTGGACCTTGTTTCCTACGGGATTCCGCTTCTGTGCTCCAGGATATGCGGTCATGTGGCCATGGTCAATACGCCGTTATTAAACTTATTGGACTGGCAATCCCAGTATGCCGAAGATCCCGCCCGGGTAGAGTTAGATGCCGCAGGTCTTCCTACAGGACGCATTACCGAAGATTTTTATAACTATGTCCTGGACCATTACGCACAAGAGGAGACTAAGGCACAAGTGAAGGCCAAATTAGCCTTTGCCTTAGATGCAATGGGGAAAGCGGGCTTGGCCGTCTTAGGCGCTAATGACCAAGCTTTTCCTTTCAATGAGACTTTCTGGGGAGCTCTGGAAGAACTGTATCAAGAAAGGCCCGACTTACCGGCCTACTATGCCCAGGTGAGCTTGTCATCGCCGAATCAGATCAAAGCCTTGGCCAAATTAAAAGAACGCTATCAGGAGCATCCGAAGATACAAATTTGCCATATTAAATTATTTAAAGACGGCAGTCTGGGCGGTCGGACGGCTCTTCTAAGAGAGGACTACGAAGATACAGCCGGCCGAGGAGCGGATCTAATTTCTAAGGAAAAATTAGAGGAATGGTTCAAAGAAGCGGATAAATGGAATATTCCTTTGGCCATCCATGCCATAGGGGATAAAGCGTCGGAAGACATTGCCGATGCCGCCTTAAAGACCAAACCGGACGGCCCAAGACCCCGTCACCTTCTTATCCATGCCCAGATTCATGACCGGGCTTTGCTGGATAAGTTAAAACAAAGCGACCTCTACCTTTGTGTTCAGCCTTCTTTTACGCGTTCTGACTGGACTATGGCAAGGGAGGCCCTGGGCGACCGATTGGACCAATCGTATTTATTTCACGCCATGTATGAAAAAGGCATTCCTTTGGGTTTTAGTACGGACAGTCCCGTGGAACAGATGGAGCCTTTGCATAGCATAGCCTTATCCATGAAAGACCCTAGAGGTCCTGACTTCTCTTTTGATTTCTTACAAGCCTTGGAAGCTTATAGCAAAGGAAATGCAAGAATCTGGGGACTAGAGGATAGTTTGGGCCAAATGAAGCCTTCCTATCAGGCAAAGTTACTTATTTTAGATGAAACAGACCCAGAGGTCTTGGAGGACCCAGACCGCTTAATGCACGTACAGATTTTAGAAAGAATGGATTAAAGCTTATTATGGCTAAAAAAAGAGCACATGTAGAACTTTTGGGACCGGCCGGGTCTATGGAGGCCTTTGAAGCCGCTTTGAATTATGGTGCCGATGCTATTTACCTGGGGGCTTCGGACCTGAATGCCCGAAATGAGAAAGCCCAGTTTAAAGAAGAAGACTTGCCCGAATTGGTGCGGCGTGCGAGCGAAAAAGGTGTAAAAATTTACCTGACACTGAATATCCTGCTTTATGATAGCGAGTTGGAAAAGGCTTTAAACTTGGCCCGTCAGGCCATGGAGGCAGGCGTTTCTGCCTTCATTGTCCAAGACAGAGGCTTAATGCATATTCTAAGGCAAGAGCTTCCGGCCATTCCCATACATGCATCTACCCAGACGACTTGTGGGACCAAGGAAGCGATTTTGGCCTATCGTAAGCTGGGCTGCTCCAGGGTGGTCCTACCCAGAGAGCTTAGTTTAGAGGAAATTGAAGACTTGACCTCTTATGCCCACAGCCTGGGTGTTGAGACCGAGGTCTTTGTCCACGGCGCCTTATGTATGTCCGTGTCGGGACAATGCCATATGAGTCACTTTTTGGGTGGCCGGAGTGCCAACCGGGGAGACTGCGCCCAGGCCTGCCGTCAGTCCTATAAACTCTTACAAGACGGAGCGGATTTTAGAGATTGGGGTGCTTATTTGTCGCCAAAGGACATCAGTGCCTTTCCTATTTTAGATAAGCTCTTGGAGACCGGCGCAGACGGCTTGAAGATAGAAGGTCGATTGAGAAGACCGGATTATGTGGGCCAGACCGTAGCGATTTTCCGCCGGGCTATCGATAGCCTCGGCCGGGGGGATAAGGCATCCTCAGTACTTAATTCGGACCGGGGAAGAGACTTGAAAATTGCCTATAACCGTGGTGGTGACTTCACGGATGCCTTTTATTTAGACCAACGCGGCAAAGACTTTTTGAGCTCAGACAGGACCGGTCATTACGGCCTTTACCTGGGTTCCGTTAACGGAGTACGTGCTTACCAAGGCGAAATCGAGATTAGACCGGATCGATATTTGGACCAGGCCTATTTACCGAAAAAAGACAGTATCATTAGCCTTCGGGACCGGTCGGGAGCGGAAATTGCCTCTGCTCCCTGCGGCCTTATTGACCGCAAAGGGCCTTTCATCACGGCCAAAGGTTTTCACCCGAAGGTTTTGGAAAGACTGAGCCTTCCGTTAGAAGCCTACCAGATGAATCAAGAGGGAAATGAAGACCAAGCTTACCTGGATACGCATGACCGTAAAAGACCTATCGATTTTAGACTTTATGAAGAAGACGGCTTAATCAGCTTAGCCATGGCCGACGATTCTTTCGAGACCGTTTTCAGGGAGGATTTCCTAGAAGCTAAAGCATCGCCTATTGACCGTCCCATAGAGTCGGATAGGATTAGACAGCAGCTGAAAAAATTAGGGCAAACGCCCTTTGAAGCCCGGGAGGTACTGGTCGACTGTAATTTATATTGGCGTATTTCGGATTTGAATCGCTTTAGGCGAGAAGCTGTTGCTTACTTTATGGCTAAAGAAAGGGAGCAACGGAGGACTGACAGAAGCTTTGAGGCCCTAACTCAAACGAAACCCGATTTATCCACGAATGTGGTCGTCCGAGGCGTTGTTTCTTTGGCTTTCTGGTCCGGAGAAAAGCTTCCGCAAGCACTCTTGGAAGAAAAAAAGGACATCATTCTTCTATTACCGGCCGGGAAATTCTTAGCCATGAATAAGGAACACCGACAAGCATTTCTAGAAGCCCTCCCTACTAATATACATATGGGCCTCCATCTGCCATCGGAAAGGACTCCGGACTTGGACATAGCTTTACAGAGTTTAGATGAAGATAGTCCAGTAAGAATTTGGGGGGCCGGACCCTCAGGTATAGCAGATCGAGCTATCCTTAAATCGGGAAATAGCTCATCGAATAAGAGCCCCATCAAGTTAAGCCTTCAAGGTAATCAGCTCTGGAACAGTCGGACTTGGGCTTTGCTGGAAGAAGAGGGGAATCACTATATCTTGTTGTCGCCTGAATTAGACACAGAGGAAACGAAGAAGCTATTAGACCTAATTAGCAATACAAAGTCCGGAGCAAAAGCCCTATATTGGGCCTACGGGAGAACCCAGGCCATGTACACCCGTTTCTGTCCGGTAGGCTACAGCCAAGGAAAGAAGGGCTGCAGACTATGTTTAGACCATCGGTACAGCCTTTTGGACCAAAGAGGACGCATTTTCCCCTTAAGACCTGAAAGAGAAGAGGATTGTAGTCTGGAAATATTCCAAAGTGAGGCCTTGGATAGGACTTTGGCCTATAATAATTTGAAAGCCTTGCCTTATCTGCTTTTTACAGATGAAGACAACAATACCATGGAAGATATCTTGGCAAAAGCATTAGGCTAGAAGACAGGAGATACAAGTGAAAGAAGATATAAAATTAGAGATAACAAGGATTAGACCCGAGGCTAAACTGCCCTTTTATGCCAATCCCGGTGACGCCGGTATGGATATTTGTGCCGCTGAAGATACTTTAATTAAGCCCGGCCAATGTGAAGCGGTATCGACCGGCTTGATTTTGAATATCCCTGAGGGCTATGAAGTTCAGATTAGGCCTAGATCCGGTTTGTCTTTTAAGACCAGGCTGAGAATACCCAATAGTCCCGGTACTATAGACAGCGGCTATAAGGATGAATTAAAAATCCTGCTTTATAATGCCAGCCCTGAAAGAAGGATGGAGGAAGAGGTCCATCCCATTTATGATTTAAGTGAAAAGGATAATCGCGCCGGAACTTATCAAGTGCGCCAAGGTGACAGGATTTGCCAGATGGTCTTAGCTCCCGTATCCAGAGCCCGGGTAGAGGATGTGGAAGCCTTTAGTAGTCACGATGTCGAAGACCGGGGTGGCGGTTTCGGCTCTTCGGGTCTTCGGGCCGAAGGAGACAGGCAATGATTGTGCTCGGTATAGAAAGTTCCTGCGATGAGACGGCGGTTTCAATTGTGGAAGATGGCCGCAAGGTCCTAAGTTCTATCATTGCATCGCAAGCAGACTTGCATAGCCTCTACGGAGGCGTGGTGCCGGAGATTGCTTCGCGTGAGCATGCCAAGACTATTACACCAGCCTTAAAAGCTTGCTTGAATCAGGCGGGGATGAGCCTTTCAGATATAGATGCCTTCGGTGTTACTTACGGCCCGGGCCTTATCGGTGCCCTAATTGTAGGTGTTTCCTATGCCAAAGCTTTAGCCTATGCCCAAAAGAAGCCCTTATATGCCGTCCACCACATTGCCGGCCATGTCAGTGCAAATTTGATTCAGCACAAAGACCTGGAACCCCCCTTTCTCTGCCTGGTTGCGTCAGGCGGTCATAGCCATATCGTCCTGGTTGAAGATTATACATCTTATAAAATTATTGCCGGCACCAGAGATGACGCGGCAGGAGAGGCCTTTGATAAGATTGCCAGAAGAATTGGCCTGGGCTATCCGGGTGGGCCTAAGATTGACAAAGAAGCCCGCGGCGCCAACAAGGAAGCTATTGTTTTCCCTCGAAGTAAGCTCAGCGGAAACAGTCTGGATTTTTCTTTTAGCGGTCTTAAGACCTCTGCCCTTAATTTTATTAATCAGCTGGAGCAAGAAGCCCGGAAAAGAGGACAAGACCCCTGGGCCATTTATTCCAGGAAGGATTTTGCCGCCTCTTATCAGGAGGCCATTGTATCGGTCCTGGTTGACCACACCATGGAAGCGGCTCGTCAATACAAGATTGACAAGATTGCCATAGCGGGAGGCGTGGCGGCAAATTCGTCGCTTAAAGAAACATTCATCTGGGCTACGGCTAAAGAAAATAAAACGTTTTATCATCCCGATCCGGTTCTATGTACCGATAATGCTATGATGATTGCGTCCTTGACCTACTTCATGGCCCAAGCCGGCATGGAGCCGTCGAATTTGAACCTGGATGCTAAGGCCAGCCTGAATTTGAATGCTTTTGCTAAAATAGCTTAAGAAGAGAGTCAGAGGAGGAATTATAATTTGGCTAAGTCCAATGAAATTAAAATCATCAGTAAGAATCGTCGAGCCCGCCACGACTATAACATTGTTGAAACTTATGAGGCCGGTGTGGTTCTGACCGGAACGGAGGTCAAGTCGCTAAGGCTCGGCAATACATCCCTTTCGGAGTCTTATATTACGGTTATGAACGGTGAACTCTTTGTCATCGGCTGGCATATTGCGCCCTACGAGCAAGGCAATAGAGAAAATGTGGATTCTTTAAGGAGGCGTAAGCTCCTCATGCATAAGAAGGAAATCCACCGCCTCATGGGCCAAGTCCAACAGGAGGGGCTTAGCTTAATTCCCTTGTCTGTTTACTTCAGCCGCGGTTATGTAAAGATGGAAGTCGCCCTGGCCAAAGGTAAGAAGCTTTATGACAAGCGGGAGACCAAGAAAAAACAAGACCAGGAGAGGCAAATCAGGTCCAGGCTTCGCCGAGACTACTGAGAACTAAGACTACTAGTTAAAAGCAAAGATCTTTTGCGCAATCTTATAACCCGACTTTACGACTACACCTCTTAAGGGGTGGGGCAGATGAATCCCTCTGGAGAAGAGGGATTTACTTATGCGGATATAGGCTTGGGGTTGCTTGTCCTTAAGATAGGCCCAGAGAGCCTTTAACTCCGGTTCTTTTTCCTTGCCCAGTTTAATTAAAAGGATAGATGAAATCGTCATCATCATATTGATGTATTTGGTCATATAGGCCTTAAGATTGGGGCAAGTGATTTTTTCTAAGTCATGTGCATCGATGATGATGCGGGTAATTCGTAGTTGTTGCTCATAGCGCTTGAGCATGTTTTTTTCGTTCACGGATTGGTCGTCGCGGCCGATAAAATAGTGGTAAAAATCTACGTCCAAATAATAGAGGGTTTTAACGTAGGGCAGGGGCTGGTAGACAAAGATATTGTCTACATAGAAGGTGTGTTTAGGAAGAACGGTGCCTGCTTCTTTTAAGACAGAGGTCTTATATATTGCCGTGTGCATAAGTAGGTATTGATGAAGGCGAAGCTTAGAAATATTGTCCCAGGTAAATATTTTTTCGACCGGTAGGGCGTTTTTATAGTGGATTTCCTTGTGTTGGTTAGTTTCTAATTTCTCGTAGACATAGTTGACCAGAAGAAGATCGGGTAAATTGTCGGGATCTTCCTTGAGCTCTCTGATGGTGTGCATGACTTTGGCCAAAGCCTCCGGTCCGGCCCAATCGTCACTGTCGATGACCTTATAGTAAAGGCCCCTGGCATGGCGTATACCCTGGTTGACACCTTCGCCGTGGCCGCCGTTTTCCTGGTGAATGACCCTGACCAGGTCGGGATAACGGTCCCTATATTCATCGGCTATCTGACCGGTCCGGTCTTTAGAGCCGTCGTCGATAATAATAATCTCAGCTTCGTCACCGGCCGGAAGAAGCGATTCGACCGCCCGGTACAAATAATCTTCTGAATTGTAAGAGGGAATAGCAAAGCTAATCAGTTTCATAGAAGTAAATTCCTATCCTAACTAAACTTCAAAATTTGCCCTCATCATAACAGAATTGATTTACTTATTCATCTGATATTGGGCCTCATAAAGTTTCTTGTAGGGGCCGTTGTTCGCCATAAGGTCTTCATGGCTGCCCTCCTCGCGGATACCTTGTTCATCCAGGTAAACAATCTTGTCGGCATTGCGAATCGTGGACAGCCTGTGGGCGATGATAAGAGAGGTTCTGCCCTTGGCCAGGTCATCTAAGGCCTTTTGGATTTTGACCTCGGTAGCCGTATCCAGAGCCGAAGTGGCTTCGTCCAGGATCATGATCGGCGGGTTTTTCAGGAAAATACGGGCAATCGAAACACGCTGCCTTTGGCCTCCGGAAAGGGTGGTACCTCTTTCACCGACCACGGTATCGTATTGTTCGGGTAAAGACATGATGAAGTCGTGAATATCGGCCATCTTGGCGGCTTGGACCACTTCTTCAAAGCTGGCGTCGGGTCTGCCGTAACGGATGTTTTCTAGAATAGAAGAAGCGAAAATAAAGACTTCTTGCTGGACAATACCGATTTGGGCCCTGAGAGACTGTAAGGTCAGTTCTTTAATATTGTGGTCGCCGATTATAATTTCTCCGGACTGAATCTCATAGAAACGCGGCAAGAGCTGGCACAAAGTCGTCTTACCGGCACCGCTGGGGCCTACGATAGCAACCTTTTGCCCTTCAGGGACTCTGAGGTTCACATCTTGTAAGACCGAGGAGACGTCCTTGTTTTTAGGATTATAAGAGAAGCTAATGTTCTTATAGAGGATGTCTCCTTTTACCTTAATATCTTGAGCATAGGGTTCGTCTTGAATTTCGGGGTCTAAGCGCATAATTTCGGCAAAACGCTCCAAGCCGGACATGCCCTTGGAGAATTGCTCAAAAAAGGCTACCAGGTTACGGATAGGCTTTAAGAAGGTATTGACATAGAGGGTAAAGGCCAAGAGGTCCACAATGGTAATTTTGCCTTGGGCAAAGAAGTAGCCGCCCAGGCCGATGACGATGACGTTCAGAATAGAAGTCATAAATTCCATACCGGACTGGTAGACAGCCATGGACTTATAAAATTCTTTCTTGGCATCCTGATAGTCTTCATTACCGACTTTGAATTTCGAAATCTCGACATCTTCATTAGCAAAGGCCTGTGTGGTTTTGGCGCCTGAGATAGAAGATTCAATAGTGGAGTTGATTTTGCCGGTAGATTGTTTGACCCTGTAGGACGAATCGGCCATGCGTTTTCTCTGGCGAATCGTGAGATAGACGATAGCCGGAATCATAAAGATAATAACCAGAGCCAAAGGCCAGTGGATCCGAAGCATCAGGATAAAGGACCCAATCAGGGTGATGGCCGCCATCAGGATGTTCTCTGGACCATGGTGGGCAAGTTCCGTAATATCAAAAAGATCGGAGACTATTCTGGATAAAAGATTACCCGTGCGGTGTTTGTCAAAAAAGGAAAAGGACAACCTAGACATGTGCGTAAATAAATCTCTGCGCATGTCGGCTTCCATAAAGACCCCCATCTGATGGCCCCAATAGGTCACGATGTATTGAAGGACCGACCGGACGGTGTAGGCAATGACCATGGCCAAAACAATAATAGCAAAGAAGCGGTGGTGGCCTTCGGGGAGGACTACCTGGAGGGCATGGCGGGAAATCCAGGGGAAGAGCAGGTCAATTAAGGCGATAACCAGACCACAGGCCATATCCAGGAAGAAGAGTTTCTTATGAGGCCCATAGTAGCTTACGAAAATGGAAAGTAGGGATTTGTTAAAACGTTTCTTTCTTTGTAAATCTGTCATATTCATCCTTCTTAACTTGTTAAATGTGCTAAAATTCAAAGCACTACTATACCACAAAGGATCAGAGGATTATCGAAATCAAAAGTTACACAACTCTAGCCGGTGACGGTTTTTATACCTTGGAAGAGAAAAAGTCCATTTTTTATGCCCAATGTAAAAGGGTAGAAAATGAGGCCGAGGCCAAGGCTTTTTTAGATCAGGTTAAAGATCAGTACCCGGATGCCAACCACCATGTCTATGCCTGGTACATAGGCGGGCGTGACGGCCACATGTTGCAACGCTTTTCTGATGACGGAGAGCCTCACGGAACGTCCGGTCCCCCGGTTTTAGATGTATTGGCCAAAGCGAATATCCTGGATGCGGCAATTGTCGTAACCAGATATTTCGGAGGTACTTTACTGGGTACGGGCGGTTTGGTGAAGGCCTATGGCTCTGCTGCTTCCGGTGCTGTCCGACAAGCCGGCTCAGTCGATAGGATTCCGGCTTTCTATTATCATATTTCCTTTCCTTATTCCTTTGTGGACCAACTGACCCACCGCCTGGAACAGGCTCAGATTGAGATTCGGGATAAGACCTTTCTGGCTCAGGTGCATTATGACCTGGTCGTACCGGCCGAGTCAGTACCGGCTGTTCTGGAACTTATCCAAGAGATCAGCCAAGGACAAGCCTTGGTTGAGAAGGGCGATCTAACTTTTTTTGACCGGGCTTTGGGCAAAGGAGAAGGAGCAGTTTATGAATGAAAAAGAACTAGATGATGTGAATTTAGCAGTCCTTATTGATGCTGATAATATTTCTTATCAATATGTAAAACCTATGATGGACGAGATTGCCCTTTACGGTAACCCCACCGTTAAGAGAATCTACGGGGACTGGACAAAACAAAATATGAACGGCTGGAAGACGGTGCTTTTGGACTATGCCATTACGCCTATCCAGCAATTCGGTTATACCTACGGTAAAAATGCGACCGATACGGCCCTTATAATCGATGCGATGGATATCCTGTATCAGAACGATATCGACGGTTTCTGCCTGGTTTCAAGCGACAGCGATTTTACCAAGCTGGCCACGCGTTTAAGAGAAGCCGGTAAGCAGGTAATCGGTATAGGGGAGCAGAAGACGCCCAATGCCTTTATTGCGGCCTGCAACCGCTTTATTTACCTCGAGATTTTAAATTACGAAGACCGGGAAGAAGAGGCCAAAGCCCATATCAGGCCCCATACATCGCCGGCCTCCAGACCCATGACGACCAATATCAAGAAAGTGGACCAGGAGTTAACCAAGCTGATCTACAGTTTTACCAAACAGCTGGCAGACGACAGCGGCTGGGCTTTTTTAGGCGATGTGGGGAATATGCTCTTAAAGACGGCCCCCTCTTTTGACTCCAGAAACTACGGTTATGCCAAGTTAAGTAAACTCATAAGAGATCTACCCGAGATAGAGATAGATGAAAGGCCGACCTCTTCTCCTAATGTTAAACATATTTATATCCGCCGCCATTAAGTGCAAGGAGTTTTGAAAATATTATGAAACAACATAAGCAAGATAAGACAGGGGAGATTCTGGTCCAAAATGTCGATTTCCCCAAAAGTGTAAATAATCCGATCGGAGATTGGTTTATCCGCCTGGTTAAGGGCATCATTATAGGTATCGGTTTTATCCTACCTGGCTTGTCGGGCGGTGTTTTGGCCGTTATTTTCGGCATGTACGATATCATTATCCGCTTTTTGGCCAATCTCAGAAGGAAATTCTGGGAACATGTACGCTTTTTCATTCCGGTAGGTATAGGCGGGCTTATCGGTATCTTCCTGTTTTCCGTCGTTGTGAGCGAGGCTTTGGCCAATTATCAGACCATAGCCGTATCGCTTTTTATAGGGTTTGTGGTGGGTACCTTTCCCTCACTTTACAGGAAGGCTGGCCTGAGAGGGCGGGAGAACTCCGATATATGGCTCATGGTTCTGATCGGCCTTTTCTTCTGTGCCTTTATGGTTTTTATGGGTAAGCGCGAATTGGCTAAACTTCCTCAAAATATCTTTACCTGGTTCTTATCCGGGGCACTGATTGGTTTGGGTGTTATTGTCCCGGGCATGTCACCTTCTAACTTCTTGCTGTATTTCGGCCTTTACGAGCCTATGACCCGAGGCATTTCCAACATCGACTGGTTGGTTATTATTCCCTTGGGCTTGGGCGGTCTTATCTGTGTTTTGGTTTTGGCCAAACTCGTAGAATGGCTCTTCGAAAAATACTACAGTAAGATGTACCATATGATTTTGGGTCTGGTTATAGGATCCACCTTGGCTATTTTCTTTACCGAAATTATGCCCGGTTTTAAAGCGGAGGCTTTGGCCATGGCCAACATGAGCTTCGGCAAGACCTTATTTTTATCAATTCTCTTATTTGCTATTGGTACTGTATTGTCTTGGCTTTTCAGCAAGGTAGAAGATCGCTACGATCCCGAGAAGGTCGTAGTGAATGAATAATGGAAAGAGGAGTCTTAAACTTATGAAGCGTGCATCGGGTGTTTTGCTGCACATTTCGTCTTTACCCGGCCCCTTCGGCATAGGGACATTAGGCCAAGAAGCCTATGCTTTCGTAGACCAATTGGCCAAAGCCGGAGTGGCCTATTGGCAGATTCTGCCCCTAAGTCCGACCGGACCGTCGCACTCGCCCTATTTTAGCCTCTCGCTTTTTGCCAACAATCCTTTTTATATCGACCCCAGGTCCTTGGCTCAGGCCGGTTTTCTGACCGACGAAGAAGTCGAACGCTTTATATATGACGGGCCAGAGGGCAAGACAGACTTTGCTTTTGCCAAAACAAACTCCGATGCTTATTTGAAATTGGCTTATTCCAGGCTTAACGAAGAACAGGAGACGGCCATGCTGACCTTTATCAATCAGTCTGGTGCCTGGCTCAACCACTACGCTATGTTTTCTTGCCTTCATGCCCGCTTTGACCGTGTGAACTGGCAGGAGTGGCCGGAAGATTTGGCCTCTTATGACGAGAAAAATTTGACCTTGTATTTTGCCGATGATGAAAGGCAAAGGGCGTTGGAATACTATTATTTCATCCAGTGGCAGTTCATGTGTCAGTGGCAGGCTCTGAGAAATTACGCCAATAATAAGGGGATTAAACTGATAGGGGATTTACCTATCTATCCGGCCTTAAACAGTGCCGATGTCTGGGCCGGCAAGGACCAGTTCCAGTTAGACGAAAAAGGTCTGCCGGTTGTGGTAGCCGGTGTTCCGCCCGATTATTTTTCCGAGGATGGCCAGCTTTGGGGGAATCCTCTTTATAACTGGGACAAGATGGAAGAAGACAATTATCGCTGGTGGGTTTCGAGGGTCCGCTATCAGATGGTCTTATACGATGTCATAAGAATTGACCATTTTAGAGGTTTTGAATCTTATTGGGCTGTTCCTGCTACTAGTGAAACGGCTCGTCATGGGGCTTGGTGGCCCGGACCGGGCATGAAGCTCTTTACCACCTTGAATGAAGAAATTGAAAATCTTCAGATTATTGCCGAAGACTTGGGCGATATCAACGATGATGTCCTCCAGCTGGTGGAAGACTCCTCTTACCCCGGCATGGAAGTGATGCAGTTCTCTCTGGGGGACAAAGAATGGGGGGACAACTTGCCTTATCGCTTTACCGATCATAAGGTCTTGTATACGGGCACCCATGATAACCAGACCGTATTGGGCTGGCTAAAAAGTCAGACTCCGGATATCAGAGACTTTGCCTTAGACTATATAAGGGTTCCGGGGCGCGTGATGGGCTCTACATCTGAAATAGAAGGCTTAGATGAGGCGCTTTACGAAGCGGCTGTAAGAGCCTTTGTCGAGTCGACCTTGTCGCTCCCTTGTATTTTGGCCGTTGTGCCTATCCAGGACCTTTTGGCCATGGATGATGATCGGCGCATGAATACGCCGGGTACCTACCAAGACGAGAATTGGATTTTCAGACTGACTCATGAAGAAATGAACCGTCTGGACTTGGCCTGGCTTTACCGTTTGAACCAGGTTTATCAGAGGCTCGAATAGTAAAAGAAAGCATTAGAGAATGAATTTATTAGAAACTTATTGGATAGGATCTTATTCCGACTTGGATTTGGAACCACTCCAAAAAGGGGTGGCTTCTTTTGTTATGGGTAAGAGGCACTTAGGGCGGGTGGATTCACATGATCCTTTTTTGTTAAAGGATATGGACAAGGCCGTGGACCTCTTGCTAGAGGCTATCGCTAAGGGGAAAAGAATTTTTATCCACGGTGACTACGATGTAGACGGACTGACCGCCAGTTCCATTTTGCTGGATTATTTGGCGGATTTTCCGATTGAACTTTATCCTTATATTCCGAATCGCCTGGATGAAGGCTACGGATTGAAAACGCAGGGTGTGGAAGAAGCCATAAACTGGCAAGCCGACTTACTTATTACCGTGGACTGCGGTATTAAGTCTGTTGAAGAAGTGGCTATGCTCCGGGAAGTCGGGATTGATGTAATTGTCACGGACCACCATGAAGTAGGCGAAATTCTCCCCGATGCCAATGCCGTGATTAATCCCCATAGAGCGGATGATAGCTATCCATTTAAAGACTTGGCCGGAGCGGGTGTGGCCTATAAACTGGTCCAAGCCTTGGGTGAAAAAGGCGGTTTAAGACCCGGACCCAGGCCTTGTGCCTATGCGGCCTTGGGTACCATTGCCGATATCATGCCGGTCTTAGGCGAAAATCGTCTGATTATTCAAAGAGGCATAGAGGCTATAAAAGAAGGGGCCTTGCCGGCTGTGAGCTTATTGTTTGAGGCGTCTGCCGGAGGAGAAGAAGAGATAAGCGCCTTGACTTTATCCTATAAACTTATCCCTAAGCTTAATGCAGCCGGTAGGATGGGCCGGATTGACCCGGCTTTAAATCTCTTAATCAGCCGAGACCCCTCTCTATACGAGAGCCTGGTACAAGAGCTTTTAGGTCTTAACAAGGCCAGGCAGGACGAAGAGAAAAAAGTTCTGGACGAGGCCCTGACCATGGTGAGAGAGAATCCTCAGTTGTTGGACGATCGGGTTTTGTTTTTACGCAAAAGAGATTGGCATCCCGGTGTCTTGGGCATTGTTTCCTCCAGGCTCAGGCAAAGTTTCCAAAAGCCCACTGTCCTATTTTCCGAGGTTACGGAAGAAGAAGCAAAGGAAGGTCAAATCCTTTGGAAAGGATCGGGCAGGTCCGCTGACCGCTTTAACCTTTATGAGAGCCTGGCACAAGGCCAAGAGCTTCTGGAAAGCTTTGGAGGTCACAGTCAGGCCTGCGGTTTGGCTGTGTTAGATGAGAACTGGCAAGCTTATAAAGACAAAGTAAACGGCGGTCCGGAACTTTGGGACAGCAGAAAAGAAGAGGCTTTTGATGCCGTCTTAAGCCCGCTTGCTCTGAATCTGGATGAGGTAAGAGCGCTTAGTATTTTAGAACCTTTTGGCAAGGCCAATACCGAACCGAATTTTGTCTTTAAAGATATGCCACTTAGCCTGGTGCAGGCGGTCGGGCGAGACAAGACCCATCTTAGATTGGGCTTTTCCGTAGGTGATAAGACCTACTACGGCATAGGCTTTTCTCTGGCGCCCTATGCGGAATTTCTAAAGCCGGGCGACCACGTTACGCTGCTGGGAAAATTACAGATTAATAGTTGGCAAGGCCAAGATTCGCCGCAAATCATGATGGAAGATTTACTGGTGCCGGGTGAAGAAAAGACTGCTATCCTCTTGGGTCGACCGGACAGTGAAGAAGACCTTGAGAAGGCGGAGGATTTTACAACAGACGCTTTAAGAGCGGATGACGTGGTGGCTTTTTGGAAGAGTCTTAGCCCTTTTTTGAGTGAAGATTCTTCCCTTGTCTCTTTAAAGAGGCTTAAACGAATCCTGGAACAAGTGAGATCTAGGACCTACAGCTTGAATCAAGTGGAGGCTATGCTGGAAATCTTTGTGGACTCAGGCTTGCTATCTCATCCCAGGCCCGTAGGCCCGGACTGTGTCTTACTTAATATCTTAATTCCGCAAAACAAGGTAAAATTAAGCGACACGCCCAGCTGGCAAGTACTGGTAGAGAAAGGAGACCTGCTTTTATGATGGATACACATAATAACAATGATCTAAAAACGAACGATAAGGATCAGACACCTTTTGAGCCGGTCTTTCCTATTATAGAAAATGCCATTGCCCAAGGCGGCGTTAAAGGCATATCACAAGAGATGTTAGAAGAGGTTTTGGTTAAGGCAAGGACCTTGGTTTTGAACCTGGCTTCTTATTTTCCGGGCCATGAGGATGTCTATAAGGATTTAATTGACGCCATAGAATTTGCCTTTAGAGCCCATATAGACCAGGTCCGTTCCAGCGGAGAGCCCTATATTCTCCACCCTTTGGAAGTTGCCTTGATTTTAGCGGATCTGGAAATCGATCCCGATACGCTTATAGCGGCCATGCTTCACGACACCATTGAGGATACGGAAGTTTCTTTGCAGGATATTTCCAACCGTTTCGGTGAAGACGTAGCCATCATGGTGGACGGTGTAACCAAGCTGGAGAAGATGACCTACACTTCTAAAGAAGAACTTCAGGCCGAGAATTTCAGGAAGATGTTTTTGGCCATGGCCCAGGATATCCGGGTGGTTTTAATTAAGTTGGCAGACCGGCTGCACAATATGAGGACCTTGGGTGCTCTGCCTGCCTATAAGCAGGAAAGAACCGCTCAAGAGACCTTAGATATTTATGCCCCTCTGGCCGGTCGACTCGGTGTCTACCGCTGGAAGTGGGAGTTAGAGGACCTTTGCTTACGCTATCTGGAGAGTAAGGTTTACTATGAACTGGTCGGGGCCATATCGCAGCGTCGTATCGAACGTGAACAATATTTGGACGAGGTCATCTTACGTTTAGGTGAAGAAGTGAAGAAGGTGGGCATTAAAGCTGAGATAGCCGGTCGGCCCAAGCACTTCTACAGCATTTACCGCAAGATGAAGACCAAGGACAAAACGCTAAGCGAAATCTATGACCTGTTCGCTTGTCGGGTTATCGTGCCTACCGTAACGGATTGCTATGCCGTATTGGGTATTGTCCACGACATGTATAGGCCCATGCCCGGCCGTTTCA
The DNA here is from genome assembly GCA_029983685.1 of Oscillospiraceae bacterium. Taxonomy (GTDB): domain Bacteria; phylum Bacillota; class Clostridia; order Saccharofermentanales; family Fastidiosipilaceae; genus JASBZA01. The sequence continues at coordinate 43,947 of JASBZA010000003.1, forward strand.
AGGACTATATCGCTATGCCCAAGTCCAACGGCTACCAGTCTTTACATACTACGGTTATAGGACCTAAGGGCTTTCCGTTTGAAGTTCAGATTAGAACCGAAGAGATGCACCGGACGGCTGAGTTCGGTGTAGCCGCTCACTGGCGTTACAAGGCCAAACAAGCCGGTCTTAAGGTTGCCGATACCTACGAGAAGAATTCAGACTCCAACATGAACTGGCTCCAGCAGCTTTTAGACTGGCAAAAGGACATGAAGGGCAGTTCTGATGAGTACATGGAGTCTCTTCGTAATGGCCTGGTCGATGACGATGTCTATGTCTTTACACCCAAGGGGGATGTGATTTCACTTCCGGCAGGCTCGGTGACCATCGATTTGGCCTATAAGATTCACTCCGGCGTAGGTAATCACATGTACGGGGCCAAAGTGAACGGTCGTATTGTGCCAATCGATTACGAATTGCAAAACGGCGATATCGTGGAGATTTTGACATCGGATAAGGTCCACGGTCCCAGTCGAGATTGGCTGAATCTGGTCCGATCTTCTTCGGCCAAAAATAAGATTAACCACTGGTTTAAGCAGGAAAGTAAAGAAGAGGCTGTAAGCCGGGGCAGAGAGGCCATCGAAAAAGAAATTCGCAAAGAAGGCTTCGTCTCCTTACAGCTCTTAAGGCCGGAATTTTTACAACCGATATTAAAACGCTATTCTTTTAAGAGCGTGGAAGACCTCTATGCCGCTATAGGAAACGGTGCTTCGGGACTTACGGCAGCCAGGATAGTGCCTAAACTAAGAGATGAATATATCAAGTCCTTGTCTCCCCAAGAGAGAGCCAGACTGGGCTACCGGATAGGCGAAAACGGCCAGGTCCTCTTTAACCCGGTCAATCCGGTCTTAGAACAGGCTAAAGTCATGGCCGAGAAGGGTGAAGAAGGCAGGGCCATAGCCGATAAGAAGCCCAGTACCCGAGCCAATGAGTTCGGTATCGTGGTGGAAGGCTTGGACAATGTGCTTTTATCCATGGCCAAGTGCTGTAACCCGGTTCCCGGGGATCCTATAATCGGCTATATCACCAGAGGCAAAGGGGTGTCTGTCCACCGTAAAGACTGTCCCAATATTAGAGCCATCCTATCCGCCTCGCAAGATTCTGCGGAGAACATGGAAGAAGCATCGCGCCTGATTGACTGCCACTGGGACGGTGATGAAGGCCACGGCCTATTCCAGGTGCCCATTGTCATCACGGCACGTGATAGGAATCATCTCTTGGGTGATATTTCTAATGCTATTGCCGAGGAGCGTGTATCTATTGTCTCGGGCCAAATGCAGGCCGTACGAGATGTCACGGCGACTTTGCATTTGACGCTTGAAGTAAAAAGTCAAAGCCAATTCGACAGGCTCATGGGCCGTATCAAGTCGGTCCGAGATGTTATAGATGTCAGCCGGGGCGGGGTCTAAAAGCCCGTCCCTTAAGGCTTTAGCCCGGCATTGTTTCAGAATCAAAACGTTTGTCACCAAAATGAAATATTAAATTATCCATATTTAGTGGTGCTTGCCCTAGCCACCCCACAATATATGGTGTAATATGACATTTGCTAATTTGCTTGACCCCGACCCACTTACCGGGTCGGGAATGAAGAGCAAACATTATACAAGATGTGGAGAGTACTATGGCAAAAGAATTAAAGGACTTAATCCGTCGCTATTACACGAAAGAATTGGAAGGTAAGGGAAAGAAGAAAACCGTCTACGATCTATTCGATTGGGAGAAGCGGGATGTCATGTTGAAAGACTACAAGACCGGCAAGGTCTTGACCGAGATGAAAGGGGTATCCTTTCCGACCCACTATTCTCAGAATGCGGTAGACATCATCGTCTCTAAGTATTTCCGCAAGGCTGGCGTGCCCAAGACCGGTCACGAGACATCTTTGCAGCAGGTCGTTCACCGCATGGTGGACTTCTGGGTCGGCGCTCTGGTGGATGAGAAGATGGTAACAGAAGAAGAGGGTCAGATTCTCTATGACGAGATCGCCTATCTGATGATCAGCCAACGCTTCGCCCCCAACTCCCCCCAGTGGTTTAACACCGGTTTGAAAAGATCTTATGGCATCACCGGCGGTAAATCCAACCTCTATTACTATGACGAGCAAGAAGGAAAAGTAAAAATTTCCGAGGATGATTACACCAGGACTCAGGCCTCAGCTTGCTTCATCTTGTCTGTCCAAGATAAGCTTTTGGGTCCCCACTCCATTTCGGAGTCCTATGTAACCGAGACCAAGCTTTTTAAGGGCGGTTCGGGAACCGGGTCCAACTTCTCGGCCATTCGCGGCTTAGGGGAGAAGCTTTCCGGAGGCGGCGTGTCTTCCGGTCTTATGTCTTTCTTGCGCGGTTTGGACCGAAATGCCGGAGCCATCAAGTCCGGCGGTACCACCAGAAGAGCAGCCAAGATGGTTTGCTTGGATATTGACCACCCCGATATCGAGTCTTTCATTAATTGGAAGAGCCAAGAAGAGGACAAGGTTTTGGCCCTGATGAAGATGGGCTATGACGGCGATATCGACGGTGAAGCTTACAATACCGTATCCGGCCAGAACTCCAATAACTCTATTCGTATCCATGACGACTTCATGGAGAAGGTACAGAAATTAGATATCCATCCCGAAGCAACCGTCACGCTCAAAGGTCGGGTAGACCCCAGCGTCAATAAGGAAGTGTCGGTCTCCAAGCTTTGGGAAGAGTTTAATACAGCTGCTTGGCGCTGCGCCGATCCTGCCCCCCAGTTTACCGATACTTTCAACGCCTGGCATACTTGTCCGGCCGGTGAAGACGGTGAAGTAGGGTCAGCCCATAACCGCTTGAACTCGACTAACCCCTGCGGTGAATATGCCTTCCTGGATGATACCTCTTGTAACTTGGCTTCTATTAATATTTATAATTTCTACGATACCGAGACCGGTACTTTCGACTTAGAAGGCTACCTCCATACGATTTCTCTGGTACAGCTGGTTTTGGAAGCCTCCATCCACTGGGGACAATTCCCCACCGAAGATATCGCCAGAAGGACCTATTTGTTCCGTACAACGGGCTTAGGTTTGGCCAACTTATCTTCCTTACTCATGGTCATGGGAGTTCCTTACGATTCGAATGAGGCCAGAACGTACGCAGCCAGCTTAGTCGGTGTTTTAACCGGCCAAAGCTATCTGATTTCCGCCCTTATGGCACGCCAATTGGGACCTTTTGCCAAATATGAGATTAATAAACCTTATATGCAAAGGGTCATCCGTAACCACGCCAGAGTAGCCGGCGCCAGACAGGACAAGCCCGAAGAACTCAACTATGAGCCCATTATGATTAATCATAAGATGCTGGAAATCATGGAGCAGAAACAGTTGTCCGAGACCTTGATTGAGGTTTGGAAAGAAGCGCTTAAATTGGGTGAATCTTACGGTTTCCGTAATGCCCAGGTCTCCGTTATGGCACCTACCGGTACCATCTCTTTTGCCATGGACTGCGGTGCTACCAGTATTGAGCCTTTCTTCTCCCATATTAGCTATAAGAAGCTGGTAGGTGGCGGCGCCATGGTTATTACCAACCCCGTCATTGCCGATGCACTTAAGAACTTAGGCTACAGCCCCGAAGAAGTGAAGGATATTGTTGACTATGTCGGCCGCAAGGATGAAAACGGCATGATTATTGACGGCAAGATCGAAGGTGCTCCCCACCTCAAAGATGAGCATCTGCCTATCTTTGATACCGCCAATGTCTGCGGAACCGGTAAGCGTTATATTGCGCCCAAGGGCCATGTTCTCATGGTAGCCGCTTTAACACCTTTGGTCTCCGGTGCTATTTCCAAGACTGTAAACCTGCCCAAGCATGCTACGGTCGAAGACTTCAAGGATGTTCATAATTTGGCCTGGAGAACCGGTGTCAAAGGTATAACCCTGTATCGTGACGGCTCTAAGAATGCCCAGCCTTTAAATAACACGGTGGACTTAGAAGATTCTAAGCAGGACTTAGACAATCTGAATTATCAGGACTTATTAGCCTATGCCAAAGAAGCCCAGAAGACTATCCAGATGAGAGAACACAATCCCTCCATCCGGACTAAGATTAAGGGTATTCGCTCCGGCAGAACCCACCCGGCTCAGATTGATAATATCAAAATCTACACTACGGTAAATCGTGATGATGAGGGTAATATCTCCGAGATTTACATTACGACAGACCGTGAAGGTACCACGATCATGGGCCTGCTGAACTCCCTGTCCAAGACCATCTCGGTTATGCTCCAATATCACATCCCCGCCGAGAAGGTTTCCAAGATGCTTCGTGGCCAAAAGTACGAGCCCTACGGCTTCGTCCAACGCCACCCTAATATTAAGTACGTATCGTCTATCTCGGATTTGATTTCCAAGATTATCGATATTGAGTTAGGAGACTACAGTAGAGTCCAGGTGAAGCCGGACGGCAAGACCAACGTCAAAGCTCTGCCCGATCCTGAAGAATCCGCTGAGCTTCAAGGCGATAATCTCTTCACGGATGAGGAAGATGCTAAGTGCAGAGAAAACTTCAACCGTATTGTAGAGGAGAAGACACAGGAATTGATGGACGATGATAATGAGGCTTACGATGATGCAGACTCCTTTACACAGAGTTTCATCCACGAGTCGGCCAGAGAAGCGGCTACACACGGAACCCGCCTCTATGATGGATCGGTTTGCCCCACGTGCTCATCCACCCGTATGGTCCAAAACGGTACTTGTAAGGTCTGCCTTGATTGCGGTACCACAACCGGTTGCTCCTGATAGACCTATAAAATAAAAGCCTAAGCCCGGTGTGAAAACCGGGCATAAAAAAAGCGACATCTCTTTATGGATGTCGCTTTTTTATGCCTAATTTAGTTGAAAACAGGTCTTAGATTTCGGTTACTGACACCAGGGTCACGGGCCGGCGACCGGTTTTACCGTAGAAATAATTTTGCAGATCATTTCTAAAGTGGCGAGATCTGAGGCTTGAGACCAGCTTATTGGAATTTTGCCGGTTCTTTTTGACATAGGATTCGACGAAAGAGGCTATCTGGTCATTGATATCCGAGAAATCTCTGTCGGTGTCCAAGATGGCACCGTAAGATAAAATAGAAGGCTTAGACACTAAATTGCTGTTCTTATCTAAGACAATGGAAACAGAAACCACACCGTCCGAACTTAAGTCTTTTCTTTGCTGCAGGGCCAAAGAATCTTGACTTGTTACCTGTGTACCGTCAATCAAGACCGCTTCGGCCGAAGTGTAACCGCCGATTCGGGCATGATTCGGGTTACACTCGAAGATATCTCCGTTATTCAAGATAAAGATATTTCCCCAATCCATACCTAATTCATGAGCCAGAGCGCCGTGGTTATAGAGCATGCGGTATTCTCCGTGGATGGGAATAAAGTACTGCGGTTTCAAGAGGTGGTGCATGAGCTTATGCTCTTCACGGTTGGCGTGGCCTGAGACATGGATGGCCGCAATATCCGAATAGACGACCTTGGCACCGCGCTTATAAAGCTCATCAATCACGCGGAAGATTGGCTTCTCATTGCCGGGGATAGGGGTAGCTGAGATGATTACGGTGTCTCCGTCCTGAATTTCTACGGACCTATGTTCGGCATAAGCCATCCTGGTCAAAGCCGACATGGGTTCACCCTGCGACCCGGTCGAGATAATACAGATTTCGTCCGGACGGAAATTATTGACCTCTTGAAGTTCTATCAGCGTATTGGCCTTCATATGGATATAGCCCAGTTTATTGGCGGCATTAAAGACGTTCAGCATAGACCGGCCGACCAAGGCGACCTTACGGCCGACTTCTTCGGCTGCCGAGATGATTTGTTGAACGCGGCTGACGTTGGAGGAGAAGGTGGCAACAAAAATTCTTCCCTCGGCCAAGGCAAATTGCTGGGCAAAAGTCTGACCTACTGTCTTTTCGGACATTGTAAAACCGGGACGGTTGACGTTGGTCGATTCCCCTAAGTAGAGGAGTACGCCTTCTTGGCCCAGTTGAGCCAGCCTGGCCAGGTCAATGGATTCGCCGTTAACCGGTGTGTAGTCGACTTTAAAGTCACCCGACGCCACGGCTATGCCGGCCGGGCTCTTGATAGCCAGGCAGAAGGCATCGGCTATGGAGTGGTTTACATTGATAAACTCAATCTCGAAGACACCGGCTCGTCTGCTTTGGCCGGGTTTTACGGCATAGACTTGCCTGCTGTATTGGCGAATGCCCCGGTCTTCAAACTTGGTCTTGATAAGCTCAGCGGCTAGTTTACCGGCATAAATAGGCACGTTTTTCTTAATCTTGGGCATGAGATAAGGCAAAGATCCGATATGATCCTCATGACCATGGGTAATAAAGATAGCTCTGAGCTTGTCGACATTGTCTAAGACATAGTTAAAGTCGGGGATAACTGCATCAATACCGGGCTGGCTTTCTTCGGGGAAGAGTACACCGCAGTCGACAATAATCATGTCATTGCCGTATTCAAAGACCGTCATATTTTTGCCGATTTCCATGAGGCCGCCCAAGGGGATAACCTTCAAGGTATCGGATGATAAATTCTTGGTGTTTTCTTTCAGATGGTCTTGGGCTCTTCTGATATTAGTTCCGCGTATGGCCCCCGGTCTGAAACTGGGAAACTGCAATTGTGGACTCATGACGGGTTCGGTCTTGCCGCTGGGACTATGGTTTTCACGACCGGTCTTATGCTTGGCATTATCGGTACGGTTCCTGGCCCAAGTAGGGCCGCCGGAACTTTCTGCCTTTCGCGTACGGTTCTTATTATTGCGGTTATAAGACTTATTCTTATTCGAATTAGAAGTGCCGTTAGCTGCTTTGTGATTAGCCTTGTTAGAGCCGGAATAGCTTTTTTTGCCGTTGGTGTTCTTAGACCTGGGTTTGGCGCTGAAGTTGCTGCTGTTATTGTTCTGATTGTATTCTTGCATTCTCTCTTTAAAATTCTTCGTTCGTCTGGGCTTGTCGGATGGAGCATGAGACTCCTTGCCCCTGTTTGTATTAGACATAGAGGTCCTTTCTTATATGATGAAAAATAGCTAACTGCATTATACATGTTTTGGCATTATAATGTTGGCCAAAGCTTTGCGAAGGAAGGAGACTATTAGGATATGAATGATGATAAACGAAAGCTCAGAGAGGACGGCAGCTGGGATTTAAGCCCGCTTTATGAGAGCCCTGAGGACCCTCGGATAGAAGAAGATTTTAAAACTTTGGATGAATCTATAAAGGATTTGGCCAAATTATTAGAAGACACACCTGTAGAAGCCGGACGAGGCAAAGAGCTGGCAGAAGTAATCGAAAAATTAAGTGATCTTCTACGTGTCGCTAATCGCTTATCGGCCTACTACGGCTTATCCGGTTCGACCGATACCAAAGCTTCCTGGGCATTGGCCGGGGAGATGCGCTTAGGCCAGGCATGGGCACCTTTAGATGCCTTGATGGTAGAGATCCAGACCTTAGTCCGGGCCCAGATAGCAGATGAGATAAAGAAAACACCGGCCCTTGAACCTTATGCCTTTTGGTTAGAAGAAGTGAGGTCTGAAGCCCGCTTCAGCTTGGCCCCTGAGATGGAAGAACTCTTAGCCAATGTGAATCTTTACGGTGTATCTGCTTGGTCCAATCTTCAGTCCGGCCTTACTAGCAGCGTTACCGGTACGTTCAGAGGCGAAGAAAAGAGTCTGACACAGATTCGAAATTTGGCCTATGATCCCGATAAAACGGTCCGCCACGAGGCCTATGAAACCGAATTATCCATGTACCCTAAGATTGAAGATTCTTTGGCACCGGCCCTTAACTCTATCAAAGGCTATGTTGTTTATATGGGGAAGAAGAGAGGCTATGAGAGTCCTTTGGATGAGAGTCTCTTTAAATCCCGTATGACCCGTCCGACTTTGGAGGCCTTAATCGGCGCTATGGAAGAACAAAAGGATGTTTTTGTTCGCTACTTTTTGGCCAAAGCCAAATATCTGGGAGACGAGAAGCTTCACTGGGCCGATTTATTTGCACCTATAGGAAAGATGCCTTCGGGATACAGCGTGGAAGATGCAAGAGACATGCTGGTGAAGTCTTTTAATGATCTTCATCCGCCTATTGCGCATATTATTGCGCGTGCTTTCGATGAAAATTGGATCGATTTCTACCCCAAACAAGGTAAGGTCGGAGGCGCCTTTTGCTCTAATCAAGGAGAATTAAAGCAGTCTTATGTATTAACCAATTTCGACGGATCTTTCTCGGCGATTGATACTTTGGCCCATGAATTAGGTCATGCCTATCATGGTTCCAGAATTGAAGACCACGAGATTCTGAATCGTTCCTACAGTATGCCGGTGGCCGAGACCGCTTCGACCTTTAACGAAACACATTTCTTGTTGGAATCTTTGGAAAAAACCCAAGATTCGGAAGAAAAACTGGGGCTCTTGGACGGCTTTTTGATGAATACTAGTCAGGTTATTAACGACATCTTATCGAGATTCTTGTTTGAATCCGAAGTCTTTGACCGGGTCGGCAAAGAAAATCTGAATAGCCAAGACCTGCAAGACATCATGCACAGAGCCCAAGTGACCGCTTACGGGCAAGGCTTAGAGGAAGACAGTCTCAATCCCTATATGTGGGCTTGTAAGGGCCATTATTATTCGGCCGGACTGAGCTTTTATAATTTCCCCTATGCATTTGGTGCACTTTTTGCCATGGGACTTTATAAGAAAGTTCAAGAAGAAGGCCCTTCCTTTATGGAGAAATACGATGCTATGCTGACCGACACAACCATTTCGACGGTAGAAGAAGTCGGCCAAAGAGTCGGTTTTGATTTCCAAGATAAGGCTTTCTGGGAAGAAAGTTTGGAAGCATTCTTACCTTATGTAGAAGAGTTCGAACAGCTGGTTGATCAGTTAAGTAAACCAATATAGTTAAGACAAGAGAGAGTATCCTGGAGGTCGTCAGATCTTCAGGATATATTTTATCCACAGTAAAAGTACAAAATGAACGGGATAGAAGAGATAGAAAAATATTCTTTTAGCCTGACTGGGTTTAGCTTCCTTTTCGTATAAAGGAAAGAGAAAAACGGCTAAGACCGACCACATTTGTATCCAGGTGCCATAATGGTTCAAATCTTTATAAGCCGGCAAAACATTTAGGACGTTTAAAAGTAAAAAGCCCAGAAAGTATTTATTCCAGCGTCTTTTTTTGAGGTCTTTTCTTAAGGTTTTTTCATATTTGACTTCATTTTGGTCGATTCTTTGGAATAAAACGATAGTGGCAATGCCGTAGAAATTATAATCCGGCTGAATAAAACGCGTTAAAAAGAGGGCCAAAAGAATAAAAATCATGCCCAGAACTTGTCCCGTCCAACGAGGGATGCGGATGCCGCCCGGGCTGAAATGCTTGGTCACTTCGCCCTCGGAGCTTAGGGGGCGGAGGTTAATCATCATGTCCAGAGAGGAATTTTCTATAAGGTCCATACCGGCCAAAACGACCAGGCTCAAAGAAAAGGTAATAAGGACATTGTAGAAACGGTATTGGGGAAAATCAAAAATATAAAAGGCCGTTTCAAAAGCTACTTGGGTGCCTATGGCCATAATGGTTATGCGAAGGAAATAATTTAAAAAATTGGACGTCCTATTGTAGCCTCTGGCTAAGGCATAGCAGAACAAAGGAAAGGACAAGCGCCCGATGGACCTGGCTATATAATAAATTTCCTGACCCCAGACATCGGCAAAAATCCACGACACATGATCTAAAAGCATTAGTAAAATTGCGATGAGTTTGAACATGACGGGCTTCCTTTCTCTTAAATGAAATTGTACCAAGTCCGACGACGAAAATAAAATGAATTTCAGTCCGGCCCGCTGGTCAGGGCTTTGTGAGCCTTGCCGAATTTTGAGGAAAAGTATAAATTTTGTGGCAAGATAAAAATTTAGTGATAGAATGTAGCCATTAAGCGATTGAGCCATCTTTTCTTGGCTTTTTCCGACAAGCAATTTAATTTTATGATTTTTTGAAGGCTTTTAAGAGCCTATCTTTTCAAGAGAAAAAGGGGTTTACATGGAAGAAAATATTTTTGCGTCAAAAAAGAAGGCCGATCTCATGCAGATTGTCCGAGTATCCGGGATTTTGCCCATCGGCCAAGCTCAACGTATGAAAAAAAAGGAGTTGGCGGACTTCCTTTTTGAAAAGATGCAAAATGAAGAAACTGCGGGAAATCTTTCTTCCGATGTAGAAAAAAACGGTGACAAGAAAGAGGCTTCAACTAAAAGCGAAACTTCTGAAACTTCTTTAGAAGAGAAGCCGGCAGCTAAGAGAAGAGGCAGAAAACCCAAAGTAGCTGCTTCTGAACAATCTGAAAAAACAAGTTCGAAAAAAACGACCGCCAAAAGACGACGCAAGAAGGCTGCAGAAGACAATTCCAAGGAAGAAGCAAAAATCGATAGGATCCAAGTTCAAGATGAGGATGAACAAATCAGTCTAGAGGACTTATCGAAAGAAAATACAGCGGAAGACACTAAGGCTCAAGAGACCGAAACCGAAACAGAGGAATCTTCCGAAAAAGAGACTTTAGAAGTCGATAACTTTGTGGCCAGGCCACGCCCCAGAAATAAAAATCAGGAAAAAGATAAGAAGGAACAAGGCCAGGAGACCGGTGAGGGTGTTTTGGAACTTATGCCGGATGGCTACGGCTTTTTACGTTTTGAAAATTATATCCAGGGACCCAATGATGTTTACGTATCGGCCCAATTAATTAAAAAATTAAATCTCAGAGCCGGTGACTATATTAAGGGTACGGTTCGAAATAAAAGAGACCAAGACCGTTATCAGGCGCTCAGCTATGTTACGGAAATTAACGGTGAGGAGCCCGAAAAGATGGCCAAGAGGCCTCACTTCGATCGTCTTACACCAATCTATCCCAATGAGCGCTATGTGTTAGAGACCAAGCGTCAGGAACTGTCGACCCGAATTATTGACTTATTCAGCCCTATCGGCAAAGGCCAAAGAGGTATGATTGTTTCGCCGCCTAAGGCAGGTAAGACCATTCTTCTGCAAAAAATTGCCAATGCCATATCTATCAATAATCCGGAAGCCAAATTAATTGTCCTTCTGATTGACGAGCGCCCCGAAGAAGTTACCGATATGCAGCGCCGGATTAAAGGAGAAGTTGTCTATTCCACCTTTGATAAGACTCCGGAAAACCATGTTAAGATTACGGAGCTGGTTTTAGAACGAGCCAAAAGATTAGTCGAGTTAGGCCAAGATGTGGTCATCCTCCTAGACTCCATGACCCGTATGGCCAGGGCCTATAACCTTACCATCACACCTACCGGTAGAACCCTGTCCGGCGGTTTAGATCCCGGTGCCCTCCACCACCCCAAGCGTTTCTTCGGTGCAGCTCGTAAGATTGAAAACGGCGGTTCTTTAACCATAGTCGCCACGGCCTTGGTTGATACAGGCTCTAGGATGGATGAGGTCATTTTCGAAGAATTTAAGGGAACCGGTAACATGGAAGTGGCCTTGGACAGGAAATTATCCGAAAAGCGTATTTTCCCTGCTATCAATATCAATGCCTCTTCGACCAGAAGAGAGGAGCTTCTTTTGAGTCAAAAAGAATTGGAAGCGGTCTGGGGGGTCAGGAAGGCTTTTGGCCAGTTGGACACTGCCGATGTAACCGAGCTCATTATCAGCCTGCTTCTTAAGACGAAAGATAACGAGCATTTGGTAGAGTCGCTGAATCTGTCTTTGAAGGATCAAAGCATTATGTCGCAGATGCATGCCAATGTGGCCACAAACGGCAACCAGGACAGTAACGGCCGGAATAATTTTAACGGTAACGGCCGGACGGTGAGTCGTTTCAGCTAAGTCATTTGACATGGATAAGAAATCTGCTATAATATCCAAGCTAATAAACCGAGCCGACATACGTAGGCCCTAAACTTACGCGTCGGATTTCTGTGAGGAGATGAGAATATGAAAGAAGAAATACATCCTAATTACCAGAAGTGTATTGTGACCTGTGCTTGCGGCGAGACTTTTGAAACGCGCTCGACCGTACCCACCATCAACGTAGACATCTGCAGCAAATGCCATCCTTTCTATACAGGCAAGCAGAAGCTGGTTGATACCGGTGGCCGTGTTGATAAGTTCAACAAGCGTAGAAACAAGGGTCAATAGTCTGTTTGAAAATTTAATGGAAAAAAGGATTGCTTAAGGCAGTCCTTTTTTTGATGAAAAAATCTTGAATACCGGGCGAAGTAAAAATACCCTGATAAAATCAGGTTTAGAAATTTTAAGAAAATCCCCCCACTATCATGACTTGGAAGAGTTTTGGATTCGGTCGAATTTAGAAGAACTATATAGAACGTTGACTGAAGAAAAGGCTCTTGATCAATGGGACGAAGCTTTAGATAAGCTGGCCCAAGGTTACCCTATGGGGAGGGTTTTGCCGTGCACCTATTTTTACGGCTTTAAGATTTTTAACCACCCCGACGTCTTAATTCCCAGGCCGGATTCGGAGGTCTTAGTTGAAGCTGTATTAAACAAGGCTTCGGACCTTTTAGAGAATGCTTCGGATAAGAAGCTTCTTCGGATTACGGAACTGGGCTGCGGAACCGGAGCGCTTTTGCTGGCTTTGGCCAAATTACTTTTAGAAAAAGGTTATAATAACTTTAAACTATATGGTACGGATATCAGTGAAGCGGCTGTAGAGACCGCTTTATGTAACCGAAACTATCATGGCCTAGAGGACTATATTGAAATTACGCAAGCGGACCTTTGGCCACTTGATATGAAAGAAGGAGTATGGACGTGCGATTTGCTTTATTCTAACCCCCCTTATCTTAGGCACGATGAATTCGTGTCGAGCGACTTGGACTTATACGAACCCGGTTTAGCTTTGGATGGGGGGGCCAAAGGCTTGGACATTATCAAGAGAATTTTGGCCGAAGGAGCCCATTATCTGACAAAGGGGACCGAAGTTTACATAGAACACGGACCGGACCAGGCCGAATTGATTAGACCTTTGGCCGTGCGATATGGTTGGAAGGACTTGGGCGTAATCGAAGATTTGGCCGGACGTGACCGCGTATCTCGTTTTTTATTAAATTAAAAAGATAAGGATAAAGCATATGCAAGAAAGTACTTTACATAAATTACAACAGTTGGAAGATCGCTACGAAGAGCTGCAGACCCAGATGGCGGATCCGGATATTATGAATGACCAGAACCGATATTTGGAAGTGGTCAAAGAGTCGGCGGACTTGACGGATTTGATTCAGTGTTTCGACCGCTATAAAAAAACCTTGCAAAACAAGGAAGATTGTCTGGCCATTTTAGAGGATTCCTCGGCAGATCAGGACATGCATGATTTGGCCCAGATGGAGTTGGATGAGGCCAAAGATAAGGAGATTGAATTAGAAAATGAGTTGATTCGTCTCCTTCAACCCAAAGACCCACGAGATGAAAAAGACATTATTATGGAAATAAGGGCTGGTGCCGGCGGTGAAGAAGCTGCGCTTTTTGCTTCGGATCTATATGCCATGTATTGCTCCTATGCCGAAAGTCAGGGCTTCAAGGTAGAACCGGTTGACGAGAGTGCAACCGAAATCGGTGGTTATAAGGAAATTTCTTTTATAGTTTCCGGTAAGGGGACATTCAGTAAATTTAAGTTTGAAAGCGGTGTCCACCGTGTTCAGAGAGTACCGGAGACCGAGTCCGGCGGCCGTATCCATACTTCGACCGTCACGGTGGCGGTGATGCCTGAAGTTGACGAAGTGGATTTTGCTATTGATCCTAAGGACCTCAAGATTGATACCTATAGAGCTTCGGGAGCGGGCGGTCAGCACGTTAATAAGACCTCATCGGCTATCCGTATTACCCACCTTCCTACCGGTGTGGTAGTTACCTGTCAGGATCAGAGATCTCAGCACAAAAATAAGGACAGGGCCATGCAAGTCTTGAGAGCCAGGCTTCTGGAGATGGAAGAAGAGAAGAGGTCGGCGCAAATTGCCGGTGACCGTAAGTCTCAAATCGGTACCGGTGATCGTTCCGAACGCATTAGGACCTATAATTTCCCTCAAGGCCGGGTGACCGACCACAGGATTAATTTAACTTTATATAAGTTGGATGATATTTTGGGCGGCCAATTAGATGCTCTGGTCGATCCTTTAACGGCGGCTAAGCAAGCCCAGGATCTGATGGATAATGAACACTAAACTACTTTATATCAAAGAAGATTTATCGAATCTCGATGAACTTGAACCTATAGCACGGGCCATGGACAAGGGACAGGTGGTCTGTTTCCCGACCGAAACCGTTTACGGTTTGGGGGCCCGTTATGATTTGGATGAGGCTGTAAAGGAGATTTTCCGAGTTAAAGGCAGGCCCCAAGATAATCCTTTAATCCTGCACGAATCATCCGTGGAACGGATGGCGGCCTATTATAAAGACTGGGATAAGGTAGCGGAAACTCTGACGGCGGCTTTTTGTCCGGGCCCTTTTACCTTGATTATGGAAAAGGCGGATGATTTGAAAACCGTAGCTTCTGCAGGCCTTAATACCATAGGGTTGCGTATACCGGATCATCCTGTAGCGCATGCCTTGATTAAATACTTGGGGAGGGCTATAGCGGCCCCTTCCGCTAATATAAGCGGCAGACCTTCTCCTACCAACGGGTCGGATGCCTATGAGGATTTGGCAGGAAAAGTACCCTATATTGTCGTAGCGGACCCGTCTCGTGTGGGCTTGGAATCTACAATTGTATCCTGGGTCGGAGGAAAGCTGGAACTCTTAAGACCCGGCGGTATTTCGGCCAAACAAATCGGTGATGCGCTGATTAAGGCCGGTATAGATCCTTTGGACTTGGGTTTTAAAGTATTCTCCATGGAAGACTATGAAAAAGAATCTAAACCCAGAGCCCCGGGGATGAAATATAGGCACTATGCACCCCGAGCCAACGTTCATATTATTAAAGGAGATAATTTAGAAGATAAATTGTCTTATATAAAAGAACATATAGATCAAGGTAGCATAGGTCTTAAACCCGGTTTTTATATCTCGATCGAGCTTAATAAAAGACTTTCCGACAATCCGTGGCCGGTCTTGACCTTTGAAGATACGGCCGACCACCATGCAGGCAGCCATTATTTATTCACTGCCTTCAGAGAACTGGATAGGGAAGCATGTTCGGATATCTGGGTGGAAAATCTGGATTTTAACGGCTTGGGTCAAGCTTATATGAATCGTTTGGAAAAAGCGGCCTGTAAAACGTTAAGAGATCCTTCCCAAGGTCCGCATTTGTAGTGTTTTGTGGATTTTTGTGTAAGTTATTCGCTTGAATTAATAGGGTCTATTTGCTAATATGGTCACTGCTTATTAAGAAGCAAATCCTTATCTTGTACGACCGTACAAGATCGTAGAGTCCAGAAGGAGGTGAAGTTTAGTTATGTCCAAGAAGTATGAAATTATGTACATTCTTTCCCCCACATTAGAGGAGGAAGAGAATCAAGCTCTCCACACTAGGGTTCAGGACCTTATTGCGGCTAACGGTACTGTTGACTCCGTTGACCACTGGGGACGCAAGCGTTTTGCATACGAGATTGACGACCAGACCGAGGGTGATTACTGCGTAGTATTATTCACGGCTGACCCCGAAGTTCCGGCTATCTTAGAGAATCAGCTGAAGATAACTGAAGGCGTCATGCGTTTCATGATCGTAAATGTAGAAGAAGAGTAGTCGAGTCTTTTGAGCTCGGCCGAACAAAGAAAGCGAGAGACTAGTAGATGAATAAAGCGATTTTGATGGGACGATTGACCAAGGACCCCGAGCTTCGGAGTACCAACGGCGGCGTAAGTGTCTGTTCTTTTACCGTTGCGGTAGACAGACGTTTTAAAAACGCCCAAGGAGAGAGAGAAGCGGATTTTATCCCCGTAGTTTGCTGGAGACAGACAGCAGAATTTGTCGCCAGATATTTCCAAAAGGGCCAGAGAATTGCACTCGTCGGCTCTATTCAGGTAAGACACTGGGATGACGAGCAGGGCAACAGGCGCTATATGACCGAGGTTATTGCCGATGAAGTCTATTTCGCCGACAGCAAGCAGGAGTCTTCCAACTACTCCAATCAGTCGAACAACTACCAGAATGCTTATTCTTCGGGTTCTTCTGCTAAGGAGTCCGGATCGGATTTTTCCGACGGTTTCTTTGAAGCACCTGACGACGATACAGCTCTTCCTTTCGACCTATAATTTTATAGAAAGGATATAAACATGGCTGATAACAGAAGTTTTAACAGAAGAAGGCCGCGTCGTAAGGTTTGTGCCTTTTGTGCCGACCATATCGACAACATCGATTATAAAGATGCCGCTAAGTTAAAGAAGTTTGTTTCTGAGAACGGCAAGATTTTACCCAGAAGGATGACCGGCACCTGTGCCAAGCACCAACGCAAGTTGACGACGGCCATCAAGAGAGCCAGACAGATGGCCCTGCTTCCTTACACTGAAGCCTAAGTCAGATTGACATGTGAAACCTCGGCTCACCATGGGTTGAGGTTTTTTTACTTTAGTATGTATTTTAAGGAGATTTAAGATGAAAGTAGTTTTACTGGAAGATGTTAAGAATCTGGGCAAGGCGGACGACGTGGTAGACGTAAAGTCCGGCTATGCCAATAACTTCCTTTTTAAGAAGGGCTTGGCTGTACCTGCCAATTCCGATAAGCTTCATGAATTGAAGCAAAAGGCCGGAGCACGTAAGGCTCAAGAGAAGCGTGAGCTGGAAGAAGCTCAAGCCGTGGGCGAAAAATTAGATGGTCAAACCTTCACCGTTAAGAAAAAAGCCGGTGACAAGGGCAGACTTTACGGTACGCTGACTTCTATGGACGTAGAAGAAGTTTTGGCCCAAGAAGGTTACAAGGTAAACAAGCGTAATATTAATCTGGATACAGAACTTAAGAACGTCGGTTCTACCGGTGCGGAATTGAAGCTGCATAATGACGTTAAGGTTAAGATCACAGTTCAGGTAGAAGCTCTGTAATTTTTAAGGAGAAGTCATGGCATTCGATAACAGACAAGTTCCCTCCAATCCCAATTTGGTAGAAAAGGTTATTCCGCAGAACCTTGAGGCGGAAGAATCTCTTTTGGGGACCTTGCTGACGAATGAACATGCCAGGGCTCAGATGGGCCTCTTGGAAGAAGAGGACTTTTATAGCCCGCGTAACGGCGTAATTTATGAAGCCATACGCCGCATGCACAGTTTCGGTAAGCCCATTGATATCTTGAGTGTGGCCGACGAACTGGAGCATCAAGGTAATTTACATATGGTAGGGGGGACCACTTATCTGGCCTCTTTGGCGGATAAGACCCTCTACCTTAATAATACAAGCGAATACATAGAAATGATTAAGGAGAAGAGTCTCTTACGTAAAATTCTTCGCCTATCCCAGGACTTAGAGACCGCTTGTTATAAGGGGCAAGAGACAGCGGATAATCTTCTGAATTATATGTCGGACTATATTGTTCGCATTAGAGAAGGTATCGACAGCAAGGACCTGGTCCATATTAATTCTATTTTGAATGAAACGCTTAATGATCTGAAGAAGCAAGATTCGGATAAACTTTCTATCGATTCCGGCTTCCCCAGGTTAAACGAGTATTTAGGGCGGCTTAGAAGGCAGACACTTAATATTATTGCTGCCAGACCTGCTATGGGTAAGTCGGCATTAGCCCTTAATATCGGCCTTAATGTTGCACTCAAGGGTAATTACGTTGCCATTTTCAGTTTGGAGATGTCCCGAAGTGAAGTCGGCTTGAGAATCCTCAGTTCAGCTTCGACGGTTCCGTCCGATGCTATAAAATCCCGTCTGGAATCCGATAACATGGAGGACATTGCCCGTGCGGTTCGTACTTTGGTAGGAACGAATTTATATATCGATGACCAGGCCGCTACGACGCCTGCGGATATAAGGTCAAAGTGTCAGAAGCTTTATAGCGAGACTAGAAAACTTGACCTTATTATTATCGACTATTTGCAACTTATGGGTTCGGATGGCAAGCCGCAAAACCGTCAGCAAGAGATTTCCGAGATTTCACGTGCCTTGAAGATCATGGCCAAAGACCTGGATGTGCCGGTTATCGCCTTGTCACAGTTAAGCCGCGGGGTCGAATCCAGAGAGAGCAAAAAACCTATGTTGTCCGACCTTCGTGAGTCCGGCTCTATTGAGCAGGATGCGGACGCCGTTTTATTCTTGTATCGTGATGCTTATTATCACCCCGAGAACAAACAACCGGGGCCTGAAGAAGCCGAACTTATTATTGCCAAGAACCGTGCCGGTAAGACCGGACCGATTACCTTACATTGGTTCCCAGAAATTGTGACCTTCAGAGAAAAGGAAGAAATCGATTATAGGGAAGCGCCTCCCGAACAAGCTTTTGATCCTGGTATTCAACTGGATCCGGGGCCCTTACCCTTTTAGAGCAGGAGAGACGAGGCTAAGTTATGGCAGACTTATTAGATGCTTTTGCCTCCTATATCAAACAAAAAAAATTATTGCCGAAAGAACCGGTACTTTTAATCCTGGGTTTGTCAGCCGGGGTTGATTCAGCCTGCCTGCTGGATTTATTTTGTCGTTATCGTAAAGACTTTAGACAGGACTTATCTCTTGTTATCCACCACCAAGACCATCGTATCAGAGATTTGACAGCCGAAAAAGATCGCTTACTGGTTCAAGAGTGGGCCAAGAACCACCTGATTCCTTGCTTTGTGGATATTGATGATGTCCCTTTACTGGCAGATACTAATAAGAAAAATTTGGAAGACCAGGCCAGGCAGGTCCGCTATCAAAATTGGCGTAAGCTCTTAGAAGAACTACAAGATGATTCGGACTATAAGGCTTGTAAGACCTTTGGGATCGCTACGGCTCATCATGCATCGGATCAAGCCGAAACGCTCCTACTACATTTGGCCTATGGAGCGGGTTTGGACGGCCTTAAAGGCATTTTGCCTAAGCGGGATTGCTTTATCAGGCCCTTACTTTTTGCCACGAAAGAACAGCTTTATGCTTATGCCGAAGAAAGAAAACTGGCTTGGCGAGAGGATGAAACGAACTTAGATACCGATTACAGACGAAATTTTCTTCGACATGAGTTGCTTCCTCTGTGGCAAGAAAGAGAAGAGAAAAATTTAAGCCTGTCTTTGGCCCGTTCGGCGGAAAATCTTCAAGACCTCTATTACTTCGTAGAAGATTACTTTGCCTATAGTATAGAGCAGATGACCTTGACCTCCAAGGATTTTTTCATGGATCCGGACCTGGCTTTTTATAGAACGGCACAATTTAATAATTTTAATTCTTATCTAAAAAATCAATTCCTTGTTTATCTACTTAAGGCCAACGGTGTCGATAAAAATTATGGCAGTGACCATATTTTTAAGATACGAGAACTCTTGGAAACGGCAGCAGGTGAGAAACATTTGAGCTTACCCGGAGGCGTTCGCTTTACGTGTAATAAACATTATTTTTATTTTTGTCCCGAAAGTTATGACCCCTTCGCCTTCATGGATTTAGAAGGTCAGTATCTTTTCACTTACAGTCAGAATTTAGAAGAAAACTCCGCGGACCAAAGTCCCGGTCCGGCTTATAAGCTTCTGGCCGAAACGCTTATTCCTGTGACTATGATTAAAGGCCTAAGGATTAGGACTTATAAAAGCGGTGATAAGGTCTTCGGAACCGATGACTTGTTGAAAGATTATTTTGCTTTAAGGGGAGTGCCTATCGCTATTCGCCACAAGATTCCGCTTTTAGTTCACGGTAAAGACGTCTTGGCCTTTGTGACCGACCAATACGTCTCTATTAGCAGGAATTTTCCGGCAGAAGGGACTTTATGCAAGCTGTCCCTATGGTATAATTTCTTTCATATCTTTAGGTAAGAGGATTTTAAGATGGTACTGCAAGTTAGTGATGTAATGATTTCATCGGATGAAATTGAATCGATGTGTGATCGTCTGGGCGAACAGATTAGCCGAGACTATAAGGGCAAAGAAGTACTCCTTGTAGGAGTGTTGAAAGGCTCTTTTGTTTTTATGGCTGATTTAATTCGCAGATTAGACCTGGATTGTCGTGTGGACTTTATGAAGGTGTCCAGCTACGGGACAGGCATGACGCCCGGTGAGTTGCGGATCATACAAGACTTAGAAGAGTCTATTTCCGGACGACATGTTTTGATTGTCGAGGATATAATTGATTCCGGCAGGACCTTACTTCGTTTGGTAGAACTTCTGCAAACGAGAAATCCCGCCAGCTTGAAGATTGTAGCGGCCTTTGACAAGCCCGAGAGGCGTGAGGTAGATCTTAAGGTAGACTACGTCGGCATGCAGATTCCCGATGAGTTTATCGTAGGTTACGGTTTGGACTATGCAGGTCTTTATCGTAACTATAAAGATATTCGCTACATGGAAGATATATAAATAATAGTTACTATATAGCTAGAGTTGAAGGAGACTAGATGAACGCAAAACATAAAAGACCCAGTGGCCTTTCCTTTTACATTATTTTGTTGGTCATCGTCATTATTTTCGCCATGTTCCAAAACAGCAGCAAAAGAGGAGCCAACCTGGCATACTCCGAGCTGTTGGAGCAGATTCAAGTCGGTAATGTGAAGGAAGCTACGATAGCGGGCGGTACGCTGGAAGTTACCTTTAAAAACCCGGTTGATAAATCACTGCAGGCTACGAAGAAAATCTCCCCTTATTGGATGGAGGACCTGCTTAATGAACTGAAGCAGGCCGAGGCTTCTACCGGTCTTAAGTACGACTATGTAGAGCCGGTCAATTTCTCCATGTGGCTTAACCTGATTTTGCTAGTGCTCATGTTCGGTTCTATGGCCTTTATAATCTGGCTGACTTTTTCCAGACAAGGTATGGATGGCGGCAGAGGAGGAGCCTTTAGTTTCGGTAAGAGTCGGGCCAAAGTCGCCGATCCGGGTAAGAACCAGGTCACCTTTAAAGACGTCGCCGGAGCTGATGAAGAGAAGGCCGAACTACAAGAAGTCGTGGATTTTCTAAAAAATCCGCAGCGATATGAGCGCTTGGGCGCAACCATCCCCAGGGGTATTCTATTGGTAGGTCCACCGGGAACCGGTAAAACCTTGCTGGCCAAAGCCGTAGCCGGTGAAGCCGGTGTACCTTTTTATTCTATAAGCGGTTCCGACTTCGTTGAGATGTATGTCGGTGTCGGTGCTTCTCGAGTGAGAGACCTCTTTGAAACCGCTAAGAAAAACGCGCCCTCCATTATCTTTATCGATGAGATTGATGCGGTCGGTCGCAGACGCGGTGCCGGTATGGGAGGTTCTCATGATGAACGAGAACAGACCTTAAATCAGCTTCTGGTGGAGATGGACGGTTTTGGTCCTAATGAAGATTCAATTATTATTGCGGCCACCAACCGTGCCGATATTTTAGACCCGGCCTTGTTAAGGCCCGGACGTTTTGATCGACGTGTTACGGTGCAAAGGCCGGATATTAAGGGCCGTGAGGAGATTCTTAAGGTTCACGCCAGAAATAAACCCATGGCTGACGATGTTGACTTCAAAGAAATCGCCAGAGTAACGCCGGGCTTTACCGGTGCCGACTTGGCTAACCTTCTGAACGAATCGGCTCTTATGGCAGCCCGTAATAATCAGACGGCTATTACCTATGAAGATATCTCCGAATCGGTCTTTAAAGTTATGTTGGGACCTGAAAAGAAGTCTAGGATGATCAATAAGAAGGAAAGACTACTTACCGCTTATCATGAAGCCGGACATGCACTGGTCCTTCGTACCGTTTCCGAAACAGACAGAGTGGAGAGGGTCTCTATTATCCCGGCCGGCGGAGCGGGCGGTTATACGGCGCACAAGCCTCATGAGGATATTTACTTCCAGACTAAGTCTCAGCTTATTGCCGATATTGAAGTCGCCTTGGGCGGAAGGGCAGCCGAGCAACTTATTTTCGGTGAAGTTTCTACGGGGGCCTCCGGTGACCTGAACAGCCTCAACCAGACTGCCAGAGAGATTGTTACCCAGTACGGTATGAGTGAGAAGCTCCCGAACCTGGTTTTTGGGTCGGATTCCGACGAAGTCTTCTTGGGCCGTGACTATGGTCAGGTTCAGTCGTATTCGGATGACGTAGCGAAGGTTATCGATGAAGAAGTTGCCAGAATCGTTGAAGAGGCCTACCAGCATGTTCTGTCTATCCTGCAAGAAAAACGCGGAGCTTTGGATGCCTTGGCTAATGCCTTGTTAGAGAAAGAAAAGATCGAAGGCGATGAATTCGAAGCACTCTACCTGGCTAATACTACCGAAGAGCAAAGAGCCAATGATGCTAAGAACGAGGGTATTCTGGAGATTTACGGCATGAAACAGCCTGTAGATGTTTCGCCTTCCGAGCAGCCAACGGCCGAAGTATCGGAGAGTCCGAAAATAAAGGATACAGAAGTTTCGGATGAGCATTCCGATGCCACAGAAGGCTCTTCCGGCACTGACTCAGCAGACGTTGAGGATAAGACTCAAGAATAACTTTAGAACAAATTTATAGGATACAAAAAAGCCAAGTCCTTCTTTTGAAGACTTGGCTTTTTTTTTGCCATATTTAAATTATTAATAGGAAGCTCAGACTTGCGCTCTTAGAAGTGCATGAAAACACCGTTCTCACTCTGGCAGAGTTCGTTGGAGATTTCTCTGATACCATCCGGACCTAAGAAGAGAATGATATCGTCGGCTTTGACTTCCTTATCCAAGATGGCCATAAGCTCTTCGAGTGTATTGGCGGAATGTGCAGACTTGCCTCTGGCTCGGATTTCTTCTGCAAAACGCTCAGCGCTCATGCCCAAGGTATCGTTCTCTCTGGTTGTATAAATTTTAAAGAAGGTGACATCTTCAAAATCATCAAAGACACTGATAAAGCGATTGTATTGCTCTTTGGCCCTGGAATAATTCAGAATTTGGCATACGGGCCAAATTTTCCGATGGGGTACTTGTTTGGCTGCTTCCAAGGTTGCCTCAATTTCGGTTGGGTGGTGGGCATAGTCGGCAATAACGGTAGCACCTCTATAGGTTCCTACCTTCTGGAATCGACCACCGGCCCCCTTGAAGCTAGCCAGGGCCTTTTGGGCCGCTTCGGGTGTCCCGCCGTTAAAGTGTGCACAGGCAATGGCAGCCAAGGCATTTAAAACATTGTGTTGGCCGGGGATAGAGAGCTTAATGTAACGATACAGTGAGTCGTTATAATAGACTGCAAATTTCGGGCAGCCGGCTTCATAGTGGAGATTTTTATAGTAGAAAGTAGCTTGTACGGCCTTGTCGGGGCTGTAGGGTCCGAAGGTGACAATATTGGGTAAGGTCAGGTTTTTGTCCAAACGTCTTTTTCTAAAACCCTCCATAAAGGTGCCGATATGGTCGCCTTCATAAGGGATAATGAGATTGCCTTCGGAAGGAAGGTCGGAAGCAAAGTGGACAAAGGTTTCGATAATATTATCCATATTGCCGAAAAAATCTAAGTGATCGTTATCGATGTTTAAGATAGCGGCCGTTGTGGAATAGAAGTTAAGGAAGGAGTTTTTGTATTCACAGGCTTCGGATACCATTAGTTTAGACGTATCACCTAGGTGTACCGTACCCGAATCAAACTCATCCAAGTCCGCTCCCAGGTGTACCGTGGGATTGGTGCCGGATTCAATTAAAATCATAGACGTCATAGCCGTCGTTGTCGTCTTGCCGTGTGTACCGGCAATATTAATAACGGACTTATAGGACCGGGTAATAAGACCTAAAAACTGAGCCCGGCTGAGGCAAAGTAGGCCTTGTTTTTTTGCTTCAACAAGTTCGGGATTATCTTCGGGAATGGCTAAGGTATATACGACTACATCGGGTTTGCTTTCGATGATATTGTCGGCTTTTTGGCCCAGAAAAACCTTAATGCCTTCTTCTTCCAGCTTCAGAGTCTGGTGCGATTTTCTTAAGTCCGACCCTATTACATCAAAGCCCAAGTGATACGAAATTTCTGCCAATCCGCACATGCTGATACCGGCAATGCCGATGAAGTAAATCTTGGCGCCCGGCTCTAAATCATTGATGGAATAGCGGTCTATATTACTTTTATCTTCTGTCAATTGAATGGTCATAATAATGTGCTTTCTTTAAAATAAGTTTGTGATATATTTTATCACTTCCTTGGTATAATGGCACAAGGCCTTAGGCCTCGCAAGAAAGAAGGTAAGCATGCGAAAGAAAAAAGGCTTTTTACATATATTCAGCAGAATCATAGCAGTTGTCCTTGGTCTTACATTAGGTTTCGGTATCTTTTTCTGGACCAAACTGGGTGAAATAAAGACCATCGATATAGAGGCGCTGACCTCCCAAGAGGAAGATGCTTTGGATGCCGGCATTGAGTCGGAGTCTAAGAAGGGCCTGAGCGAGAAGGCTTTAAAATATTATGAATATGACGAAAATAAGCAAAGTCAGCACAAGGTAAAAGCCTATGTCGATTCCTATTATCCCATCCGCCGGGTCGAGCCAAAATCCAAAGAAGTCAGCAATATACTTGTATTCGGTGTGGACTCCAGGGGAGAAGAGGTGTCCAGAGCCGACTCCATCATTGTACTTTCCATCGACCGGAAAAATAAAGAGATTAAGATGAGCTCAATCCTGCGTGATACCGAGGTACAGTATAATAGCGGCAACGGTTCCAGCGGCAAAGTCAATGCGGCCTATGCCTATGGCGGTGTGGGCATGCTGGTGAATACATTAAATTATAATTTTGATTTGGATATCGACCGTTTTGTCATGTTTGATTTTTGGTCTTCGGTTTACTTTGTGGATGCCTTAGGAGGCGTTACGATTGACGTTCCCGAAGAAGAGCTTAAGGCGACCAATGACGTAATTAGAGATATGGCCGGCCACCACCAGGTTAAGGCAGAAGACTACTACTTATCTCAAGGCGGCAAACAGAAGCTTAACGGAATCCAGGCCATTTCCTGGGCCAGGGTAAGAGCTGTGGATTCGGATTTTGGCCGGACCTCTCGCCAAAGGACTCTTATGGAGACAATTTTAAAAGAGTTCAAAACTAAGAATTATCTGGCTCAGGTACGCTTTTGTCTGGATGTGTTACCTGAACTAGAGACCAATCTAAAAAGAGATGAAATGGTAAAGCTAGGACTGGGAGCCTTGCCCGGCCTAAACTCCCTCCATCAGTATTATGTTCCCCAGCCGGATATGTACTGGACCGATGAGTCCAACTGGAACATGATTTTTGATCCCGATGTGCAGGTGCCGGCGCTCCATGATTTCATTTACAAGAAGCAAGGATAAGGAACTTATATGTTAGACGTCAGAACTTTAGTATATTCGGACAAGGGACCGGTTAAGGATTTAAACCAGGATAATGTGTATTGGCGAGGCCATTTCCAACAGGCTTATCAACTAAGATCCAGCTTTCATGCCAAGGCTAGGGCCAAAGATCCTTTGCAGCTTTATGCATTGTCTGATGGTATGGGCGGCATGGCCAAAGGTGAAATCGCTTCCAGGCTGGCTGTTCAGGACTTGGAGTCTTTAGAATATCAGTTGAATCGCTTGCCTCAGGAGCAAAGAAGGTCTGCCATAGATGCCTATATCAGAGATAGGGCACAATTCCTCTGGGACCGCAATAGTTCTTACGATGATATCCATGAACACATGGGGGCTACACTCTGCTTGTTAATGCTGGAAGAATCCGGGGCGCTTTTGGCCAACATCGGGGATTCGGCCTGCTACCACTATCATGAGGGAGACCTAATCCAACTGTCCCGTGACGATTCTCATGCGGCGCGGCTTAGATCTTTGGGTTATATCACTAAGGAAGAAGAGCAACACCATCCCTTCCGCCATGTGCTCAATAATTATCTGGGCATGGAATATAAAGAAGACAATTTCTCTTATTTTTGCGTAGAAGATATTCCTTTTAGCCCCGGAGATACTTTTCTTTTGAGTTCGGACGGCATCAATGCCTATGTAAAAAGGACAGTGATTAGAGAGATTTTGGCCTCGGCAAAGCCTCTGGAGGTGAAAGCCGACATGCTTATTGATGCCGCCTTAGATGCCGGTTCCGAGGATAACATCAGTCTAATCTTAATAGAGATTCCCGCTGAAAAAGAGCCGGATGATTTATCTCACGGCCAAAGTTCTGCTTTAAGCCCGCAAGAAGAGGAGCAATTTAACCGCGCCAGGAAAGAGGCCGTTTTAAGGCAAAACAAGCTGCGTCGTGAGCGCCTGGAAGTGAAACGCGTTCCTTCACAAAGTGCTGGAATGTCGAATCTTTCTTCAAATCCAACGGCAGCTGCGCCTGAAAGTGTGCCACAGACAGGAGAAGATGAGAAACTTGAAGAATACAGAATCTTAAGCCGCGAAGAAAAAGAGCGTTACTATGATCAGCGCTATGCTGATAAGCCATCCAGGTCCGAAAAGAGAGTTCAGGAAAGAAGGCCGGTCTATAGAGATGCACAAACTGAGGCACGAACGGAAGAGCCGGTATCCGTAAGAGAAGAAAAGCCAAGACGTTCCAACCCTTTCTTGGTTTTCCTGTCTTGGCTTTTATTCTTAGCAATCTTTACAGGACTGGGATTCTTACTGGCTTTCCTAATCCTGTAGATAAAATCAATACTGAATTTACTTCATCTGGTCGGCATTTCTTTTTATCATGTCGGCAATTTGAGCGGACTGATCCAGAATACCGGAGATAGATGCCTGGTGGTTTAAGGCGTCGATAAGCTCTGCTGTCATCACGGACATATCAACGTCTCTGTACCAGGGGGCTTCTTGGAGTTCCGGTGAATGAGCGGACAAGTTGGTGCCGTAAATCTTATCGATATAACCGTCTTGATAGGCCTTATGGACGTCATCCATACCACTGGTAAAGATAGGATATGTTACCAGCATGATGACTCTGGAAGCACCGTGTGCGTCTTTCAAGCGTTTGGCCGTAGAGATTAGGGTGTCGCCGGAATTAATCATATCGTCGATCAGAATGGCTACTTTGCCTTCGATATCTTCACCTAAGAACTTATAGTTGGCGCTCATGGTGTAACCTTCGTCGGAATGGACGTAGTCTCTTTCTCTATAGAAGGTGCCCAGTTGAAGGCCTAACATAGAAGCATAGTAGGTTGCGCGTTTCAAGCCGTTTTCGTCGGGACTGATAATCATGGCGTAATTAGGATCGGAGAAAGGCTCGTCGGGGAAGTCGGATAGAAGAGCCTTAAGCAGAGAATAAGAGGTCGGGATGTTCTCGATACCGTAAAGCGGGATGGCATTTTCGACTCTGGCATCATGGGGATCAAAGGTAATGATGTTTTTGACGCCCATGCGGTTTAATTCCTTAAGCATATTGGCCGCATCCATGGATTCTCTGGAAGAAGAATAGTCTTGGCGTCCTTCATAAAGGAAGGGCATAACAACCGAGATGTTTCTGCTCTTACCGCTGGAGGCCAAAATGATACGCTTAATATTTTGGAAGTGGTCGTCGGGACTATATGGGATATCCATACCGAACATAGGATAGGAGACGAAGCGGTTGGTCACGTCACAGAAAATGTAGACGTCATGGCCTCGAACCGTGTCGTGCAAGGTGGCTTTGGCCTCACCCGAAGAAAAACGGTTAATCGAAGCGTTTATAACGTAGTTGTGGCGGATGAAGCCCGGCTCGACCTTCATAGGTCCTGCGGCATAACGTTGAAGCGAATTAAAGCGAATCGTATAAAGTTCCTGGTTAATTCTATTGACGAACTCTTCCGTACCGGGCAGGGCAATCAGGCCTATAGGGCCGTTAGTCTCCATAAAGTTGGCCCCGTCCGGCCGATAAGCATAATAAGCTTCGTCCTGATAGGTATAGGGTTGACTATAACGCATTGGAATATCTGACATGTCTTGCTCCTACTCTAATTAATGAAGATCCAAAAGTTTCTTAATCTTGTGGGTCTGGTCGACCAGAGACGTGAGGGAAGAGTCGTGGTTAATGGCGTCGATAATGAGGGCTACGAACTTGGAACAATCGACTTCGATAAACCAGGGGGCGTCTTTAACTTCTTGCGGAATATACACTAGGTTCGATCCTAATACGCCGTTAATATAGCCTTCCTCATAAGCCTTATTAAAGTGGTCCAGGCCGGAGGTAAAAAGAGCAAAAGAAGCCGCACAGTAAACGGACCTGGCCTTACGCTCTTTCATGTTTTGGGCAATATCCAGCATGGAATCGCCGGAGGAAATCATGTCATCTATAATGAGAACGTCCTTGTCTTCGACGTCATCACCCAAAAACTCATGGGCCAAAATAGGATTACGGCCATCGACCACCCTGGTGTAGTCTCTAAGTTTGTAGAAGGTGCCCAGGGGAGCCTTCAAGATAGAGGAGAAGTACATAACCCTGTTAATAGCGCCTTCATCGGGACTGATGAGAATCAGGTTATTGGATAATAAATCTAAGTCTTCTACCTTATTCTTAATGGCCTTTAAAGTCTGATAGGAAACCGGAATGGATTCGAAACCGGAGATAGGCGTGGCGTTGGATACTCTGGGGTCATGGGCGTCAAAAGTAATAAGATTATCTACACCCAGATAATTCAGTTCATCCAGCATATAGGCACAGTCTAAAGATTCGCGTGAAGACCTGCGGTGCTGTCGGCTTTCGTATAAGAAAGGCATGATAACGTTAATACGTCTGGGCTTACCGTTAGCGGCCAAAATAATACGCTTCAAGTCCTGGAAATGTTCGTCGGGGGTCATGGGCTTAGGCTTGCCGTAGAAATCATAGGTAACATGGTAGTTCATCACGTCACAAATGATGAATAAATCATGCCCTCTTACCGAATCATTAAAAAGCGCCCGTCCCTCACCGGTTGCGTAGCGTGAGCTCTCTGCTTCCAGTCTGAAGTCCGAACGTTTAAATCCGGGATATTGGTCTGTGTCAGGGGTTGTATAGGCCTCTCTTCTGTCTACCAAATGGCGATTGACTTTGGTCGTGAATTCGGCGGAACCTGCCATCGGTACTATACCTATCGGCCCTATGGGGGTCATGAGATTGGCCCCGTACTGGTCATAGGCGTAGTAGTGACTCCTACTGCCTGTGTCTAATTCATTCATGCGAATAAGCCTCCGTTGCTATTGAAAAGTCCTAATACGTGCTATTATAAACGAAATCATCGAAAAGGACAGGCATCAAGACATGGCGAAATTTAATTTTGAAAATACCAAACATGCTTACACGGCCGGACGTTTGGACCAGTGCCCCGAAGACGGGAAATGGGAAATTATTTTGGCCGGAAAATCCAATGTGGGTAAGTCCAGTCTGGTCAATGCCCTCACCGGCCAAAAGAAGCTGGCACGTGTCAGCCAAAGCCCCGGAAAAACCCGACTGATTCTATATTTTGAAGTGGATAAGGCCTTTTATCTGACTGACTTGCCGGGCTACGGTTTTGCCAAAGCGTCTAAGTCGGAAATCGCTCAGTTTAACAGCTTGGCGGATGATTATTTGAATACTGATCGGCCCATCGCCTTGGTCTTGGTGCTTATTGACTCTAGAAGAGGACCCGAGGAGGCAGACTTGGCCCTTATCGATTGGCTCATACATCAGGGCATGCCTTATCTGATAGTCTTTTCCAAGGCCGATAAGCTCAGCAAGTCACAGATGAACACACAGGTTTTTACCTGGGAAAAAGAGGGACGCTTGCCCGACCACGTTCCTTATATTGCCATATCTTCTTCTAAAAAAATCGGTTTGGAAG
This sequence comes from Oscillospiraceae bacterium, assembly GCA_029983685.1. Lineage (GTDB taxonomy): Bacteria > Bacillota > Clostridia > Saccharofermentanales > Fastidiosipilaceae > JASBZA01. The sequence goes on from JASBZA010000003.1 coordinate 73,739, forward strand.
AGTTAAGAATTTATATCAGTGATTTTATAAATAAGCTTTAGACTAAAGCATTTACTCAAAATCTCAATGTGGGTTTTTGAGGTGTTTTGTTGCCCCATTTTAAGGTCCTCTTTCTCTAAAATGTTATTAACCAAAAGAGAAAGAGTCCCTAATGCAAAAGCTTATCGTTTATTTCCGACATCTTATAAAAGACAGACCTCTCTTGCCGGGCGTTCTTGTCCTATTTGTCTTGGCTGAACTTGTCGTAAGGCGGATAAGTTTTTTTCGTATGCTACTGGGCTGGGCACTTTTTAGGTTTCTTAAGAGACTATATCGTCCCGGTGATTTTTTGATTAGGAAAGTGACGGAGATTGCTTTTCTATGGGTTTTTCTTTTCTTTTTTCTCTATCAGACAGGACAGGTTAAGTTGTGGCATTTTATGGACCATAAGGCGAAGTCTGTTATTACGTTCAGGGTAGATAAACTCGATATAAATTATGCGGAAGCAAGCTACAGTCTTCAGGGGACAATTTCAGACGGACCGGCTTCGGGTCTGAGGGTCATGCTTTACGGTAAAACACCTTGTCCTCTTAACTTGGGAGAGCATTATATGTCAGAAGTTAAACCTTCCAATTTAGCGCGCGACAGGATCCCGGGACTTGGGAACTTGGGAGATTATCCTATTAAGAAGGGGTTTTATTTCAGTGCCTTTATTACGGATAATTCTGCGGTAAGAATTTCAGATACAAGGACTTTCTATCCGACTCCCATTTTTAGACGCTTTATGTATAGGCTTAGGATGGCCATAAGAGACAGAATGGCGGACTTGTCGGGCGAGGATTTTACGGGCCTGGTTACGGCTATGCTATACGGAGACAAGAGTTATTTAAGAAAAGATGTGCAAGATAAGTTCAAGCATTTGGGCTTAAGTCATGTTTTGGTCGCCTCGGGAAACTCCGTAAGTTTGTTACTGTCTGTAGCGGTCCCCTTTCAGTCTTTCTTTGGGCAGGAACGTAGTAGAAGACTATATAGTCGCATAGGTATTTTAGTCTTTTTTGCCTGCCTCAGCATGGGAGAACCGGCTCTTATCAGGGCTTCGCTGATGAAAATCTTACAGGTTATTAATCAGAAAAAAGCAAGGTCTTCTCTAGGTGATAACTATCTTTATGCTTCGATTCTTATTCTTTCTTTTATAAGACCCCATGTGCTTTTAGATAAGGGTTTTCAAATGTCTTGTTTGGCCACACAGGCTATTTATATAAACTTAAGAAGACAGCAAAGAAGAGAAATCGATCTTCTCGGAGAAAAACCTCAGAGCTTGGGATTTCGCCTGAGGCAAAAGCTTACTTTATATTTTATTATCCAGCTCTTTTTAATACCTTTTCTTTACAGGCCGGGAACAAGTTGGACAATCAATATTCTGTTGGCGAATCTTCTTATTTTACCTATGCTATATCTTTTCCTACGTTGGGCCTTTCTATTGTTACTTACTTTGCCCTTAGAAGCCCCCTCCTATTGGCTTATGCAGGCTATGAAGACTTTATTATTGGGCCTTGATCCGGTCTTTGGCTTTTTAAGCCGGCGAAACTTAGGCCCCAACTTTACCTTATCGAGATTTTATTTCCTTTTTATTCCTGTCTTAATAGTTCCTATATTAAGGCATTGGGGGCATTGGGCTTATAAGAAAATTCTGCCTATCGCTTTGGCTTTCTTGCTATTCGTTATGGCATTACTACAAATGTTTTTATATAGAAGCAAGGGACTCTATTTTTTGGATGTGGGGCAAGGGAATTGTAGCGTGTTAATCGATAAAGAGGTTTTGGTTTTTGATGGAGGACCGGTGGGAACAGGGAAGAAGCTAAAAGCGTTTTTGAACTTTCAAGAAAAATACAAAATAGATTATTTCTTTATTAGCCATTTAGATATGGACCACTATGCAGGAGTCATGGAGATTTTGGAAGATAATCTTTTAGTTATTCGAAATATTGTCTTGGCAGCTCCGGCTTGTCACGACACCTATAAATTAGATGAACTCTTAGCTTGGGCGGATAAGAGAGGCAGTTTGGTCGAGTTTGTAAGCCCCGGTTCATATAAGGGAGCGTCCTATAGTGTTGATGTCATAGGTCCTATACCGGGCGAAAGCATGCATTTATCTAAAGGTACAGACAAGAGGGGCAATAAGGACAGCCTGGTTCTTGTTTTGAACTATAAGGGCCTCAAGACATTTTTTCCGGGAGACATCGGGATTGAGGAGGAAAAAATATACCTTGAATCGGATTTAATTCCTAAGTCACATATCTTCCTCTTGGCCCATCATGGTTCTAAAGGATCCAATAGTCAGGCATTTATAGAAAAAATAAGCCCCGAACTTATTATTAATAGTGCCTCTTTGACGAACCGCTATGGCCATCCTTCGGCGGAGGTAAAAGAAAGAGCAACTAAGCTAGGAGACTTTAGGAGAGTAGAATTAACGGGAACTATTAAGGTCCGTAAGACTTTGGCCGGTCGTTGGCAAATATCGGAGAGTCCGTCTCCCTACTTACCTTATGCCTATGCTAGAATATTGGACCAGGAGGACTAGATGGCAAACTATCTTAAGCTGATGCAAGAAATAAAAGAGGAGAAGATTAGGCCTCTTTACCTGTTCTACGGTGAGGAGACTTACCTCTTGAATCATGCCCTTAAGGCAATTGAACAGGTCTTGGGAACTGATGCTGCCGGCCAGATTGATAAACAAGACGAAGATTACGCAAACAAGATTGACCGGATTCCTTTTAATGACTTGGCTTTCAGCCTGATGACGCCCGCCTTTATTGCCTCTAAACGTCTTATTATTTTACGGCGGACCGCTTTATTCGATAAGACGCTTTCGGACGATATGCTGGACAACTTGATACATCTGGTTGATGCGACAAACCCTTATGCAGTCCTTATTTTTGTGGAAGATAAGATTGATAAGAGACGAAAGAAAAATCTCCAAGCCGTACAGGAGAAGGGGCTGTTGGTCGAGTTTTCCAAAGAAAAATCCGATAGTCTTAAAAGATGGGGTGCGGCTTTCCTTGGTAGAGAAGGTATTAAGATAACAGGAGATGCTTTGGATAGCCTTATAAGTCGATGCGACAATGACATGCTCTTATTAAGGTCTGAACTGGAGAAAATTGCTCTGGCCTTTAAAGGTCAAAATACTGTGATTAATTTAGAGCTTTTAAACCAAATTGCTTTGCCTGATATCCAGGGGACCATTTTCAATTTGACCGATAACATTGCCGCTAAAAATGCTCAAAATGCACTCATGCTTTATCATAATTTGATAGAACAAAGGCAAAGTCCTCAGTATATATTGTTTATGGTAGGACGCCATTTTCGTCAGTTGGCCGTCGCCTTAAATTGTAGGAATGTTGAAGACGTTAAAACGAAATTAAACGTAGTGGATTTTGTAGCCCGCAAACTTTGGCAGCAAAAGAGAACTTTTAGCAAAGAACAGGTGGAAGCAATATATCTTCTGGTAGCCGATACAGACTATAAGATTAAGAGCGGACAAATTCCGGAAGCCATGGGTATGGAGCTTCTTTTGTTGCAAGCCTTGGAGCCTTCTCAGATGACAAGGTCCGTCTAAAGTGGTAAATTAGCCCTTACTACTTAATGAAAATATAAGGAAAAGGTGAAAACTATGACCTACTTCGCAGAATGGAATAAGAAAATAGAAGACAACTCGAATGAGAAAGCTTTTAGCGATTTTGTCGAGCATTATTATGAGACCGAGCAACATGCTTATGATTTGATTTTACAAGGCTACCCGAAATTTCCCTTGAATTCTACGGCAAAAGAATTGGCCAAAGCCCTTGAATATGAGGATGACGATATGGTGTCATTCTTAGGTTTCTTAGACGGGATTAACGAAAGCTTAAAGACACCTTTGAACCTGGATGAAATCGAAGACGATACCCGGATTAACTTGGATATTGATTATGAAAAGCTTCTTTATAATATGCATGAAGCCCAGGCGCCTTGGCTTTTTAAGTTGGACTCCTGGACTAATGTTTTTAGTGAAGAGAAGATTGAAGAAATCGGTAAACGCTATAGGACCGATCACATTGCAGTCAGCAAGAAAATTGTAGGCCGTAACGATCCTTGTCCTTGCGGATCCGGTAAGAAATATAAGAACTGCTGCGGCAAATAAGAGGAGTAAGACATGAGTATTCAGACTCTGAGTATCCATACTTTGGCCAAAGATCCCGAGACCTACCAAGACCAGAAGGTAAGAGTTAACGGTTGGATTAAACAGATTAGGGGACAGAAACGCTTTTCTTTTATCAAGATAACGGACGGAAGCTTCTTTACGCCCATTCAGATTGTGGCTGAAAGAGAAAAGTTGGAGAATTTTCCCGAGGTATCTTCTCTGGGGACCGGTGCGGCTATCATCGTAGAAGGTACCTTCCTTCTGACGCCCGATGCACGTCAGCCCTACGAGATTAATGCTGAGCGTATTGAGATTGAAGGAGCCTGCCCTTCGGATTATCCTTTGCAGCCTAAGACGCATACGCCTGAGTATTTAAGAAGTATTGCCCATCTTAGACCTCGTACCAATCTTTTCTCCGCTGTCTTTAAGATTCGGTCAGAAGCTTCTTTCGCTATCCATAAATTCTTCCACGACAGGAATTTTGTCTACGTTCATACACCTATCATTACAGCTTCCGATGCGGAAGGTGCGGGTGAAATGTTCAGAGTAACCACTTTGGACCAGGAAAATCTTCCCTTAACAGAGGATGGTAAAGTCGATTACAGCAAAGACTTCTTCGGTAAATCTACTTTCCTTAGTGTGTCGGGTCAGCTGAACGGTGAAAGCTTCGCCCAGGCCTTGGGGAAGATTTATACTTTCGGACCGACTTTTAGGGCGGAACACTCCAACACACCTCGCCATGCTGCGGAATTCTGGATGATTGAGCCGGAAATTGCCTTTGCTGATTTGGACGATGTTATGGACTTGGCGGAAGATATGCTCCGCTATGTCATTCACTATGTGCTGGAAAATTGTGCCGAAGAGCTGGAGTTTTGCAATAAGCAAAATGATCCGGATTTAATCGAGCGACTGAAGCTGGTTGCCGATACGGATTTTAAGAGGATTAGCTATACGGAAGCCATTGAGATTTTGGAAAAATCCGGCAAGAAGTTCCAATTTCCGGTTTCCTGGGGTGTGGAATTACAGACCGAGCACGAGCGCTATTTGACCGAAGAGGTCTTTAAAGGACCGGTTTTTGTTACGGATTATCCTAAGGATGTTAAGGCGTTCTATATGCGACTTAATGATGACGGTAAGACCGTTGCGGCCGTTGATTGCTTGGTACCTCTCATCGGTGAAATCATCGGAGGAAGCCAGCGTGAAGAGCGTTTGGACTATCTTTTGAAAATGATGGAAGAAAAGGGCGTGGGCGGTCCCGCTTACGATTGGTATGTTGAGCTTCGTAAGTACGGTACCACGCATCACGGTGGTTACGGTCTGGGCTTCGAAAGACTCATCATGTACCTTACCGGTGTCTCTAATATCAGAGACGTCCTACCTTTCCCCAGAACTACGGGTCAGGCTAATTTCTAACATTTAAATAGCGAACATACATTACACATATCAGAGACAGATTTTAAGGCTAACTCTTTAAGGGGTTAGCCTTTTTTATTTAGGAGGACCATATGGAAAACATCCGCATTCAAGACTTGCCTAAAAAGCAAAGACCTTACGAGCGCTTTTACTATCAGGGAGCAGACAGCCTGAGTGACCAAGAACTTTTGGCCATTATTTTAGGGAATGGCTCAAGGGGCCAATCTGCCTTGGACCTTGCTTCCGCCATCCTAAACCGCTTCGGATCCAAACGCGGCATACCGGACTTAAGGGAAGTCAGTATTGAGGAATTGACCGACCTTTCCGGTATTGGTAAGAGTAAGGCTATTAAGATTAAAGCTTCATTGGAAATAGGCAAAAGAGCGCACCGCGTTCTGAATGAAGCTAAGATAAGATTGAACCGTCCGGATTTAGTATACGACCATATGGGACCTAAATTAGAAGATTTAGACCATGAAGAACTTCATCTGATTTTTTTGGACCAAAGAAAATGTTTCATTAGAGATTTAAAACTTTCTACCGGCAGCTCGACAGGGATGACCTTATCGGCCAAAGATATTTTCCGCGAGGCCATCAGAGCTAATGCGCAATCCATTATTCTGGTTCATAATCATCCCAGCGGAGACCCCAACCCTTCGGTGGAAGATTTGGATTCTACCATGCGCTTTGCCGAAATCGGCAAGATGATCGGAATTGCCTTAGTAGACCATATCATCATCGGAAAAGGGTCTTATGTAAGTCTGTTTTCTAATCCGGAATACAGCAAGTTGTTTAAGTAATTGCAGACCGGCTAATTTTGAGACCTGATTTTAGGCTAAATGACACTTGTAACTAGCACAGATAATTAGTAGAATAATTGTGTTTACAAGGTGATTATGCACTAATTTACGGATTAGACGTTTTGGATAGATGACGGAGGACGCGAATGAAGATTGTATTATTAGCAGATAACCGTAAGAATGAGCTCTTAGTTAACTTATGTATAGCTTATAAGCAGATTTTAGCCCGTCATGAGATTCTTTCGGTAAGTCAGGTTCAGAAGACTATTGAGACTCAGGCTGGCCTTCAGGTTAACGGTATTGCTACAGACGTGACCGCCGGAACCAATCAGATTGCGGCCAGAGCGGAATATAATGAAGTAGATGCCGTTATATATCTTCATGACCCCAAGAGCGATTCCTATGCCGACAAGACATTAATTATGCGCGCATGTGATACCAACAACATCCCCTACGCCAGTAACTTGGCCAGTGCTGAACTTCTTATTTTGGCTATTGATCGCGGAGACTTGGACTGGAGAGATTTGGTACACTAATGCGTGCTTTAATTCAAAGAGTTTCTAAGGCCTCCGTCTCTATAGACGGAGAATTGAAAGCCGGTATACAACATGGCTTTCTTATTTTATTGGGAATCGGCAAGGAAGACGGTCCGGAAGATGTGGAGTATTTAGCCAAGAAGATTTCCGGCTTACGGGTTTTTGAAGACGATGAAGGGAAGATGAACCTAAGTCTCAGTCAGGTCGGTGGAGAGATTCTTCTGGTCTCGCAGTTTACGCTTTACGCCGACACCAGACGCGGCAATAGGCCGGGTTTTTCCAATGCGGCCGGACCTGACTTGGCTATTCCGCTTTATGAAGCCATGATTTCTAAACTTAAGACCTATGACATTCCTGTTTCGACCGGTGAGTTCGGAGCGGATATGCAGATTAGCCTTATTAATGATGGTCCGGTTACTATTTTGATAGATAGTTCGGATAAGAAGAAATAGTGTATTAAATTTGTAGAAGATTGTGGCCTTTTGTGGGCCCTTTTTAGTGGCCTCCTGTCTTATGATTTTCTTATCTCAAGACAGGAGGATTTTTTATGGCGTATGCATTTGAAGCAAGTATTCATATCCCTTTGACCCTAATCTTACTTTGTACCGGTATTGTTGCTTTGCCCAAGTTATATGTTGAAGTCGAATCAGTGGCCAGAGAATTTATTGAGTTTGCACCCGAACAAGAGGCGATTTATAAGACTTACCGAGCCGATAAAATTTATCTGGCTTCTTCTAATCCCAAAAGGTTAATAGAAGTTTTAATGTGGTCAGATGACCAGATTGTGTCGCTCGAAGAATTGCTTGAGGAGATAAGGCCATGAAAGGGAAATGGATAAAGGCTACAGAGGGAGGAATCAGCCTGATTCTGGCCATTACGATTTTTTGGATCTCTACTATAGCCGTGTTTTCTTATCGCTATGCCTATATACGTGCGGAAGAGTCTAAATTAAATCGTCTGTTGGACCTAAGTTTAAAGCAGGCTATGGCTTCCTATGATAGAGAACTCTTAGAGCGCTATGGATTGTGGGGTCTGGAAGAGGATCTAATTAAGAATTCTTTTTTTGAGACTAGCTTAAATCAAAGCTATTTATTAGAGTCTTTTGATTATAAAGCTTGTGATCAATTGGAAGACAAGGTTCTAAATGAACAAATACTAACTTTCGCGAAAAGTCGAGTGCTTACGGAAGTTTTAAGTGAGTTGTTTATAAGGCTCAAAGGAATAGAGGAGGCCGGTGAACTGGTCAGAGATTCGGGCCTAAGGCCTAGGATTGAATCGATGCGAGAACTTTTAGACTTGAATCCTTCCGTCAAGCCACAAGCCTATTTAAATAAGGCGCATTTTTTAGCTACCATGCTGAGCGAAACCGGTGCTAGCGGAAAAGAAGATGATGACAGTAAAGAGGCGGAAGATGAAGAAAAGGAAAAAGCTTTGAATCAGATTGATAAGATGCAAAATCAGGTCTTGGATGCCGGCAAGTATAGTCAGGATTTATTACCTGAAGGAGACTTATTTTCAGCCGATTCACCCAAGGAAATTCTTGAAGAGCTATTGAACTATTTGAATCGAGGCATTCATTTAATGCAATTTAATGTAGGCAAGGGAACGGAAAGCTTTATATTCCATGAGTATGTCCTATCTCAATTTCATTCACTGGCAAGAGGTCCAAGGCTATTCATGAAAAGGGAAAAGACTATATAGGTCTCAATGGTCGTAAACTGAGTGATTATGATTACAGCGAGATGCTGGAGGCCGAGAAGATTCTTTTGGGATTCGATAACAGTTTTATAACTTTAAGCAGGCTAATTCAAATGCTTTTTTCAACCCGCTTGGTCTTTCGTTATTTGCCTGAAATTATGGAAGAAGATCGCTTTGCAATTCATAAGGCCAGTGCTGCACTTTTGTCGCAAGCTATCGCGGTCTTAACACTGGGCTATATCGTTATAGAACCGGAAGCTTTGGCCTATATCGTGGCCATTTTTCCGGCCATTCCGCGTGCGGCAATGGATGTTAAAAAGCTCCTACAAGGTGAAGAGGTTTCCCTTTATCCGGTACCGGGGCATTCTTTGGCTAAGTTGAAAGTGAATTACATAGATCATTTGCGTGTTTTTGCCTTCTTAACCCCTCATAAAAGGAAGCTGGACATGACTAGTCAATATATAAAAAAGAATATGGGTAAATCGTATTATTGTACAGCCTCTTTTATCTTGAGTGTAAAGAACGGAGGAGCATATGAAAAAGAAGTATCTTATCTTGAAAGTAGCTTTACCCACAGCTAAGACGAAATCTGCAACATTGGTTGATAATACGGAAGGATCTCTTACGTTAGAAGCCGGTATCGTCCTACCGCTATTTCTTCTTTATATGGGTCTTCTGGTGGCCATGCTCTTGTCTGTTCAGGCGGATATTTTATGGCAGGAAGCTGCACGTTCGGCTATAGAAGAGGCTGAGCTTAGCTCGGCACTTTTATTAGACCACGCTTATAACAAAGAGAAAAATTTTCTTTCGTTAAAAGAACAAGGGGTCGATTTTTTATTAGACCAATTTAATGTGAATTTTATAGGGAGGAGGCAGCGGCATTATTTCACGCATAATCCCAGCTACACACCCTACTTGGATTTATTCATCCAAAATGCATTCGCTTATATAGAAAGAAGCGAGAATAATGTTTTAGAGTATCATTTTTCCTATGAAGTTCCGTTTCATATAGAAGATAAGCTTAGGTGTTACAGCTATCCTTTGCCATACTGGGGCGGCTATAGTTTGGAAACCGTTGATAAACTTAAGGAGCAATGGAAAAAAGAAGATAAGGAGACAGATAGCAAGGCTTGGGATTTGCCTCAGCTTAATAGGGGACGCTATTTTCAGGAAAATAGAGGGCGAAATCTCCCACCTTCTTATCCGGTCCTAACATCTTTTAACGATGGCGAGGCTAAGTGTATCAAGTCCATTGATTTGACAGCACCGACTTACAGCGACGATGAGAAGCTTCTTAAGAAAATAGATTCGTTTGCCCGAGATTTGGAAAGTTTTGAAGGTACCCAGGCTTGGGGGAAGGAGAAGATCAGTATTCACCCGTCTATGATTAAAAGTCGTGTTTTGGAAGTTGTAGTGCCGGAAAATGCCTCGGCTTCACAGATAGATCTATTAGAAAAGCAAAAGACAATTCTGGCCGGACGAGGTATTGATTTTCGTTTGGTTCAGTCGGGGGTTAGTCGGAACTATCAAAATCCGGATGCATAAACATGTTAAAAGCTATATTTTAATAATACGAGGAAAATTCACAAGGAATTAAGGACAAATTGCAATAAATGCTATAATATATCTCTTTGGTATGGTAACTAAAACTATAAACATCATGGAGACCACATATGGGATTATTTGATAGAATTTTTGGAAGCTATTCTGATCGCGAAATTAAAAGGATTAACCCAATTAAGGATCAGGTCTTGGCCCTGGACGAAACTTTTAGTCAAAAGACTGACCAGGAGCTAAAAGATATGACGCCTTATCTTAAAGAGCGTTATCAGAACGGAGAGACTTTGGATGATTTATTACCCGAAGCATTTGCTACCGTGAGAGAAGCCGCCTGGCGTGTCTTGGATATGAAGCATTATCCGGTGCAGATTATAGGTGGTATTGTTCTTCATCAAGGTCGTATTGCCGAGATGAAGACCGGTGAAGGTAAGACCCTGGTGGCTACCTTACCGGTATATCTGAATGCTTTGACCGGCAAGGGTGTCCACGTGGTCACGGTCAACGATTACTTGGCCCAACGTGACAGTGCGTGGATGGGTAAGATTTATCGTTTCTTAGGCTTAAGTGTTGGCTTGATTGTTTCGGGTTTGGACAAGGACCAGAGAAGAAAGGCCTATGCAGCCGATATTACTTACGGTACCAATAACGAATTCGGCTTCGATTACCTCAGAGACAACATGGTCATCTTTAAGGAACAAATGGTACAGCGTGAATTGCAGTACGCCATCGTGGACGAGGTAGACTCGATTTTAATCGATGAGGCCAGGACGCCTTTGATTATTTCCGGTCAGGGTGAAGAATCCAGTGATATGTATGTAAGAGCGGATGCTTTTGTTCGCTCACTGATTCCTTTTGTGGTAGCCGAATTAGATGCCAAAGAAGATAAAGATGAAATTGCCGGTAATGCCGACTACATCGTTGATGAGAAGGCCAAAACCGCTGTTTTAACCAAGAACGGTGTTTATAAGGCCGAACGCTATTTCGGCGTAGAAAACTTGGCCGATGAGAATAACTTCTCACTTCAGCACTATATCAACAACGCTCTTAAGGCCCACGGTACCATGCACTTGGATGAACAATATATTGTTAAGGACGGTGAGGTTATCATTGTTGATGACTTTACCGGACGCTTAATGATCGGACGTCGTTATTCGGACGGTCTTCACCAGGCTATTGAGGCCAAAGAAGGTGTCAAGGTCGAAAGCGAAAGTAAAACTTTGGCCACCATTACCTTCCAAAACTACTTCCGTATGTACCATAAACTCTCCGGTATGACCGGTACAGCCTTAACTGAAGAAGAAGAGTTCAGGAGCATCTACCAATTGGATGTTATCGTTATTCCGACCAATAAACCTTTGGTTAGAGAAGACGAGGCGGATGCAGTTTACAAGACCGAAAAAGGTAAGCTCAATGCCATTATTGAAACCGTTAAGGAAGCACACGAAAAAGGTCAGCCGGTCCTGGTCGGTACGGTATCGGTAGAGCACTCGGAGATCTTAAGTGAGTTATTTAAACGAAACGGTATAAAACATAATGTTTTAAATGCCAAGCAGCATGCCAGAGAAGCCGAGATTGTAGCCCAGGCCGGACGCTACGGTGCAGTCACCATTGCCACCAACATGGCCGGTCGTGGTACGGACATTATCCTGGGTGGTAACTCCGAATTCATGGCCAGACAAAAGATGCGTCAAGAAGGTTATTCCGATGAAATGATTGAGGCATCGATGGCTTTTAACGAAACCGATGACGAACAAATACTGGAAGCCAGAGAGCACTTCCAAAAGCTTAATGCCGAATTTAAGGAAGAAACCGAAGTCGAGAAAGAAAAGGTTATTGCAGCGGGTGGTCTTTACATCGTTGGTACCGAGCGTCATGAATCCAGACGTATCGATAACCAGTTAAGAGGTCGTGCCGGTCGTCAAGGCGATATCGGTAAGAGCAAATTCTTCTTATCATTGGAAGATGACCTGATGCGTCAGTTCGGCGGAGAAAGGATGCATTCTTTATTCTCCACTTTGGGCGTCGACGAAAATACCGAAATCCAACACAAGATGCTGTCAAATGCGATTGAATCGGCTCAGAAAAAAGTTGAGGGCAGAAACTTCGGTATACGTAAGAATGTTTTGGAATATGACGACGTCATGAACCAGCAAAGAGAAGTCATCTACAAGCAACGCCGTGAAGTTCTTGAAGGTATGGATTTACAAAATGTCTTTGAAGATTATATTAAATCCACTATCGAGACCGTGATAAGGGACTTCTCGCATGGCTGGACCAGCTCGGATCAGTGGGATACGGCAGGTTTAAAGGCCAGACTTTTGGATGTTACGGGTGAGCTGCCAATCTACGAAGACTTAGACGAGAAGATTCAAGACGGTATTGATGAAGCCGAACTTATTGTAGATGTACAAGACCAGGCACTCGACAAGTATCACGGACGAGAAGCCGAGTTGGGCGGACCTGAAATTATGCGTGAAGCTGAGCGTGTGGTTATGCTTCGTACGGTCGACAATAAGTGGATGGACCATATTGACGCCATGGATACCTTGAAGAACACCATAGGTATGCGTTCTTTGGCCCAGCATGATCCTGTTATCGAGTACCGCAAAGAAGGGTTCGAGATGTTTGAAGAGATGACGCAGTCGATTGCCGAAGATTGTGCCAAGCTTATTTTAAGAGCTCAGTTTACTTCTAACAGGGCGCCGGAACGAAAAGAACAGGCTAAAGAAACCCAGGCCAGACAAGAGGATCAGGCCGCTCAAGCTCAGAAGGCCAGAGCCTTTGCCAAGCAAGCCCAGGGGAAAGGTCAACCTTTTGCCCCCAGACAAGGCCAGGTGCAAAACGGCCAGGAACAAAATCAAAGACCTGCGGTCCGCCAGGAGAAGGTCGGACGTAACGACCCCTGTCCTTGCGGGAGTGGGAAAAAGTATAAGAACTGCCACGGGAAAAACCTGTAAAAATTAGGAGTATCTAGATGGCTGATTATGATAGCGGCAAAAAGTACATTGAACTTATAGGGGCTACGCTCTTCCTTCCTGAGAGAAATCAAGAGCGTTTTACCCCTATCGAAAACGGTCGAATTCTGCTGGAAGACGGCCGATTTTCTTATGTGGGGCCGGCCGGCAGACCTTACGAAGACTATAAGAGGTCCCTGGATTTAAGAGATCAAGATATCGAGAGTTATGATTACTCGGGACGATTGATTCTCCCACCCTTTGCCAATACCCATTGCCATTTGGGGATGAGTATCTTTCGTAATAGCCCGTCGAGATATTCTTTAGAGGATTGGCTTAATAAGTGGATTTTCCCTCTGGAAAAGCACTTGGACTATGAAATTGTACATATAGCGACAGCCCTATCTTTAACCGAGCTGGCCCAGTCCGGTGTAGGTGCGATAGCGGATATGTATTTTTTTGAAGATGCCGTTGTAGAATCCGTTTTAGAATCAGGTTTAAGAGCCAATATAGCTTTGGGTATGAAGGAAACGGATGAAAAGGGTCATCACTATTTTGATGAAGAGAGGGCTAAAGATTTTTTGAGCCGGGTAAAGGTCTATGAGGAACAGATTAAAACTTCTTTGGAAGTCCACTCACTTTACCTCTATCCTAAAGAATTTTATAAGGCTTTGGCTTTGACTGCCAAAGAATTTAATTTGCCCATACAGATGCATTTGGCGGAAACAAAGACAGAAGTTGTAGGTATTGAAGAAAAATTCGGTATGTCTCCTGTCAAAGCTCTTATGGCTTTAGACCTTGTACAAGCCGGTGCAATTTATGCGCATTGCGTACACCTGACCGAGAAAGACTTGGATCTTCTTAAAGATAAAGAAGTCTACCTGGCTCACAATCCGGCCTCTAATGCCAAATTAGCGTCCGGCATGCTTAAGGCTAAGCCTATGGCAGATCGGAATTTGAATCTAACCTTGGGAACAGACGGAGCCGGCAGTAACGATCAGTTAAACTTTTTCCATGACCTGCGTCTGGCTTCTTTCTATGAGAAACTTTCCGAGGAAAATCCTTTGGCAGGCGATGCCGAGACCTGGTTATACAGGGCTACAGTTAAAGGATATGAAGCCTTGGGCTTCGGCTATAGTGCTTACTTCAAAATAGGGGAGAAGGCAGATTTCCTAATCTATAATCCTAATGTTCCGGGATCGGGTCCTTATGGCTCTAAATCGGATCCCTATTCGGTTTTGGTCTATTCGGGAAGCCCCAGGGGTGTGGAAGGTCTCGTGGTCAATGGAGAAACTGTAATGTGGGATTATAAGAATACAAGAGCCGATGAAAATTTGATTTTAAGAGAAGCCGGAGTGGCCCAGGAGAAGCTGTTCTCTTATCAGAATAACTAGGATTTTCGGCTCTGAAAATTTTACGAGCTTTTGTTCGAAAAGATTTGATGAATATCGTTTCTTCTGATATTATCTTTAAATGCTAGCGCCACAGTGGCTCAGGGGTAGAGCAATTCACTCGTAATGAATAGGTCGTGGGTTCAATTCCCACCTGTGGCTCCAGAATGAAGCCTTTGTGAATCCGCGAGATTTGCAGAGGCTTTTTGTTTGCCTTTTTAGTCCCATAATTAATTTGAAATAAATATGAATAAAACTGCTTCGAAAAGAGCAAAAATAAAGCTCCCTAACAAGGGAGCTTTTCTGGTGCGCCATTAGGGACTCGAACCCTAGGCCCACTGATTAAGAGTCAGTTGCTCTACCAACTGAGCTAATGGCACATGTCCTGAAGACAACGGATATCATAAAGATTGTGTCGGGTCTTGTCAAGACCGATTTTACTTTTGGAATCTACCTTTGTTAAAAACCGCTGTTACATAATCAGGCAATCTTACTTACTTTTAACATAAGTAATCTCGTTAAAAGTATTCATTATTTTACCCTTATTGAGATTATAAGTCTATAGCGTTTGTTCAATTAGCCCTATAATTTTTGAAAAACTAAAAGAAAATTGTTTAAAGCTGTAAAAAGAAAGAAGGTTAGGTATAATACAGGTAACACATGAATGACGGGAGGACATTATGGAGAAGTCATACTATCTCTTTAATATAGGTAAGAACTTTCAAGCCTATAAGTGTCTAGGGGCAAAACCTTCAACAGTAGATGGTGAAGCTGGCTTTTTCTTCAGTGTTTGGGCTCCTAATGCCCGCGATGTTTCGGTTGTGGGTGATTTTAATCAATGGAGTCCCGGTCAGGCACCTATGCGTAAGTTAGAAACGACCGGTATTTGGGAAGCTTTTGTCCCCGGCGCCAAGGAGGACCAGTGTTATAAATTTTATGTAGTAGGACAAGACGGGGAAGGACGATACAAGGCCGACCCCTTTGCTTTAAAGTCCGAGCTTAGACCCAATGAGGCATCGGTCCTTTATGTACCGGAAGAATTTAGCTGGAATGATGAGGACTATTTGGCTAAGCGAGCCAAGCTGGATAGGATGGGCAGTCCCATTAATATCTATGAGGTCCATTTACCTTCTTGGAGAACCAAGGAAGACGGCAGTCCATATACTTTCCGTGAAATTGCGCCCATTTTAGCTGACTACGTATCGGACATGGGTTACACCCATGTGGAACTCATGCCCATTATGGAGTATCCCTATGACGGATCCTGGGGCTACCAATTATCGGGCTATTTCTCTGTGACTAGACGACTCGGCGGTTTAGATGATTTTAAGTTCTTTATGAACCATCTGCATGAGAAGAATATAGGCGTCATTTTGGATTGGGTTCCGGCGCACTTCCCCAGAGATGAATTCGGTCTGGTCTATTTTGACGGCAGTCCTTGCTTTGAATATCAAGACAAGCTCATGGCCGAACACCAAGACTGGGGGACCTTAGTGTTTGATTACGGCAAGGCGGAAGTGAGATCCTTTTTATTTTCCAGCGCTGTCTATTGGCTGGAAGAATGCCATGCTGACGGCATAAGAGTGGATGCTGTTTCCTCCATGCTTTATAGAAATTATAGCCGTAATGACTACACGCCCAATGCCGAAGGCGGTACAGAGAATTTTGAGGCCATAAGCTTTTTGCAAGAGCTCAATACTTACATTCACAATTATTATCCGGGTGTTTTAAGTTTTGCCGAAGAGTCGACCTCCTGGCCTAAGGTTACCCATAATCCTATAGAAGGCGGTTTAGGCTTCGATTTCAAGTGGGATATGGGCTGGATGCACGATACCCTGGAATATTTTCAATTGGATTATATTTACAGATCCTATCACCATAATAAGATTACTTTCTCCATGCTTTATAACTTCCATGAGCGTTTTCTCCTTTCTATTTCTCATGACGAAGTGGTACATGGGAAGGGTTCGCTTATCTCGAGAATGCCAGGAGATTTTTGGCGGCAGTTTGCTTCGGTTAGAATTTTTTTCGCCTATATGATGGGGCATCCGGGGGCCAAATTAATCTTCATGGGTTCGGAATTCGGCCAGTTTATTGAATGGCGGTTTTATGAAGAGCTGGAATGGTTCCTTTTGGATTATGACATGCACCACAAGTTGCACGAATATGTGAAGACTTTAAATCATATGTACTTTGATATACCTGCTTTCTGGGAAGACGATAAGACCTGGGAAGGCTTTCAGTGGCTTAACGCTGATGACCAGCAAAACTCCGTATATAGCTGGTATCGCAAAGACAAGTCCGGTCGAATTCTGGTCTTTGTCTACAACATGACGCCGGCACCGGTTAATAACTATAAATTACCCATGCCCAGGCACGGGCAGTACAAACTGATTATGAATTCGGACGCGGCCAAATGGGGCGGCTCGGATTACGAAGTGATGTTACCGAGAGAAAATACTCTTATTGCCGATGCCAATAAAGAGATTAAAGGTCTCTACACCTGGGATACAGAAGAAGAAATTAAGCAAGATGTACCGAATCTTCTGCCGTCCGCAGAAGGCGGGAATTTCCAATCCAGAGCCATTCAGTTAAAAGGCTACAATCAGTCTATGAAGCTTAATTTGCCGCCCTTATCCTGTCTGGTTTTTTCTTTGGAAGAAGAGTTTCCTTTAAACGGTGTGACCTACTTCGATCCGGAAGTTCCGCTACCTGAAGACGATAGCAAACAGGTTAACGGAAAGAACGGACAGGTAATTCAATTGGACGACAACGACAACAACTCAAGTCAAATGTAAGGCGATTTTTGACTGTGTATAGAAAAAATGGAGGCAACACATGGCAAAGAAAGATTTGATAGCAATGATTTTGGCAGGAGGCCAGGGCTCCAGATTAGGGGCTTTAACCAATACTATGGCCAAACCTGCGGTCCCTTTCGGGTCCAGGTACAGGATAATCGACTTTACACTAAGTAATTGTACGAATTCAGGTATCGATACGGCAGGTGTTTTGACCCAGTACGAGCCTTTGGCCTTAAACACCTATGTAGGCAACGGCCATTCCTGGGATTTGGATCGTAATAACGGCGGTGCATATATCCTGCCACCCTACCAGCATAACGAAGGTATGGCCTGGTTTAAAAATACGGCTAACGCCATTTACCAGAACATCAGTTTTGTAGACAGCTTTGATCCCAAGTATGTCATTGTTTTATCAGGTGACCACATTTATAAAATGGACTATTCCAAGATGCTTAAGATACATATGGAACAAGAAGCCGATGTCACCATAGCCGTCTTGGAAGTCGATTGGTCTGAGGCCTCGCGCTTCGGCATTATGAATGTGGATGAAAATGATAATATCATTGAATTTGAAGAGAAGCCTTCAGAACCCAAGTCCAATTTAGCCTCCATGGGTATTTACATATTTAATTGGGACTGCCTGAGACAAGCCTTGTTGGAAGACAATGATGACGATGCCTCTCAGCACGACTTCGGTAAGAATATCATCCCGAAGTATCTCAATGAGAAGAAAAAACTCTTTGCCTATCGCTTCAAAGGTTATTGGAAAGATGTAGGAACCATTGCTTCCTTGTGGCAAGGTAATATGGATATTCTGGATAGTCCGGATGAAATCGATTTAAGAGATGCCAGCTGGAGAGTGTTCTCCAAAAACCCGGTCAAGCCGGCTGCCTATGTTGCCTCCGGTGCGGAAGTCAACCGATCCGCTTTCACAGACGGTTGCAGGATTTTCGGCAAGGTTGAACATTGTGTTTTATCCCACTCGGTTTACATCGAAGAGGGTGCCGAGGTCTATGACTCGGTCCTCATGCCCGGTGCTGTTGTACGTAAAGGTGCCGTTGTCAGAAAAGCCATTATCGGTATGTACGCCGAAGTCGGTCAGAATTGTGAGATTGGCGGACCGGCCGATAAAGAGAATCCTTACAGCAACAAATACGCATCAGATGATATCAGCGTCATAGCTTCGGGTGTGGTGATGAAAGACAATATCAAGATTCCCGGAAATTGTATTGTAGAAGTGCTTCCCGACATGTCCGAAGAAGACAGTGCAATCAGGGAATACAAAATGGTCAACTAGGAGGAGCAAAATGTTTGTAGATGCAACGGGAATTATTGTAGCCGACGATAAAAGAGTTCATTTAAGTGAGTTGTCCAGACCCAGAGCACTGGCCGCCGTGCCTTTTGCAGGAAGGTATAGAATCATTGATTTCATGCTTTCCAACATGGCCAATTCCGGTATTACTTTGGTCGGCGTCTCCACTTTTAATAAATACAAGTCCCTTATGGACCACCTGGGAACCGGATCGGCTTATGATTTGGACAGAAAACTCCAGGGACTTCATATCTTACCGCCCTATCTGACTTCCGAGAATTACTACAATGAGTCGGATGATTTAAAGGGGCTTTTGGATTTCATATCCGGCAGTCGTCATAAATATGTCATTATCGGAAATTCAACCGTGGTTTTCAGTTCGGACTTTGAAGATCTTTATAATGCACATGAAAATTCCGACGCCGAGATTACTGTCATGTGTAACCATGATGGTGCCAGGGGCAAAGAGACCGATATTATTCTGGAAACTGACGATAAAGGTCGGGTTATCGATGTATATTCCAATCCCGAGAAGCCCGTCAGTGACAAGAACTTCTTGGGTGTCATGATTCTTTCTAAGAATCTTATGATGGAACTGATTTCGGATGCGGTCTCGCTGGGGGTGTCAAATCTCAGCATGGAACTGATTTTACGTAAGTGTCATAAGATTAATATCGATACATATGAGTATAATGACCCGGTTTTACGTATCGGAGATATTCAAGATTACTTCGAGGCCTCCATGACGCTCCTGAATCCCGAAGTTAATGAAGCCATCTTCTGGAGTAAGGATCCCGTTTATACCAAGGTAAAAGACGAAGCACCTGCTTACATCGAGAATCGGTCCAAGGTCCATAACAGTTTGCTTGCCGACGGCTGCCATATTTACGGCCAAGTCAGTGACTCCATATTGTTCAGAGGAGTCAACACCGGAAAGAACAGTGAAGTCAAGAACTCCATCATTTTCCAAAATACACAGATAGGAAACAATGTCGAATTAGAGTATGTTATTGTGGACAAGGATGTCATCATACGTGACGGCACCCGACTTATCGGCCAAAAGGAATATCCTGTAGTGATTGGAAAGGGAGCAGTAGTATGAGTAAAAGAAAAGTTTTGATGATAGCAAGTGAGTGTACACCATTTGCTAAAACCGGAGGGCTGGCAGACATTGTCGGAACCTTGCCTGAACAGCTAAATAATTTAGGCATGGAGTGCCGGGTGATGATGCCCCTCTATCGTCAGATTAAAGAGCAGTATATTAAGCAGATGGAATTCATGCGCTGGACTACTCTTAAGATGGGCTGGAGGTCTGTTTACAGCGGTGTTTTCCGGATGGAGTACAAGGGCATTACTTACTACTTCATCGATAATGAGTTCTATTTCAACAGCCCTGAGATTTATACGGAATACAGTTACGATATTGAGCGTTTCAGTTTCTTCCAGAGAGCTTGCCTGGAGACTTTGGGTGAACCTATCGATTTTATGCCGGACATCATCCATTGCCATGACTGGCAGGCCGGTATGATCCCTTGTCTAATTGATGCGCACTATAGACCCTACGGTTATCTAACGGATGTTAAGACGGTTTTTACCATCCATAATCTGAAGTATCAGGGGATCCACGGTGTAGAGCAAGTCGCCGACCTCATGGATTTACCTGAAAAATACTTCAATGACTATGGTATTCTGAAGGACGGCTTACCCAATTTCATGAAGGCCGGTATTGTCTATAGTGATCAGGTTACAACCGTTTCACCTTCTTATGCCAAAGAAATCTTCATGCCCTATTACGGTGAAGGTTTGGACGGTGTTTTAAGAACCTTCTCTTATAAAGTAAGCGGTATCCTGAATGGTATTGACCACGACGACTGGAATCCTCAAATAGATGGCTGCTTAGCTAAGAACTACGGCGTCGAGAATTATAGGGAAGGGAAGAAGGCCAACAAAGCCGCCTTACAGGAGGCTATGGACTTGGAACGTAATACCGATATCCCCATGATTACTATGGTTACGCGTTTGGTGGATCAAAAGGGTTTGGACCTTATCTTGAGGGTCATTGATGAACTCTTGATGGAAAACTGTCAGGTTTTGATTTTAGGTACCGGTGACCCGGATTACGAAAACTCTCTAAGAGAGGTCGAAAATCGCCATCATGCCAATATGAGGTCTTTGGTCATGTACAGTAACGAGTTGGGCAGACAGCTTTATGCAGCGGGGGATATCTTCCTTATGCCATCACTCTTTGAACCTTGTGGCCTGTCGCAAATGATTGCCATGCGTTACGGTAATGTCCCTCTGGTAAGAGAAACGGGTGGTCTGAGAGACACGGTCCATGCCTACAATCCGGAGACCAAAGAAGGTAACGGCTTTAGCTTCCCTAATATTAATGCCCATGACATGCTGTTTTTGTTGAAGGATGCTATGAAGCTTTATCAGGAGAGTCCGGAAGATTGGGATATCTTGGTCCATCACGGCATGGAAGAAGATTTCTCCTGGGAGACTTCGGCCAAAAAGTACTTAGAGCTCTACGAAGCTTTATATCAATAGCGTCTTCGTAAACACTATACAATAAGCTAAAGAAAAGAGCTGATTTCCCGTCATTAGGAAGTCAGCTCTTTTACATGCACTAGGATTTCTTGTTGCTTTAGTAGCTTTTCAGTTCGGTTTATTCGGGCAGAGAAAACTCTATCATCAAATTACCCTGAGGCGTGTCGGGATCGGGCTGATCCGGCAAAGCAGACCTGGTGGTATCCGATTCGGTATTATTTTTGCTTTGTTCAGCTCCATAAGACTCTTGTGCCTTTTGAAACTCTTCCATTTCCTGTTGGAGTTCTTCTTCCGTAGGCCAGTCCATTCTAGAACTAACAAAACGGATAACAAAAAACATTAATACAGACAAGACAATAAAAGAGACCAGTAAAACAATAATCATCAGCCCCATGGATTTAATAGTATTCCAAATCCTGGTCCAACGCATCTTGCGTAGTACTTTGGGATCTTTTTCGAATTGAGGATTTTTCTCGTATAAGAAAGCTCCGCACTTCACGCAAACCGAGCGGTCGTTGGGGTTTTTAGCACCGCAATTTTTACAAACAATCATTTTATATTCATGCCCTCCGCTAAGAGGCCCATCGGCCTAATATCCTTATCATTATAGCGGTATGGGGCAAATTGCGAAAGTTTCCGACTATACTTATAATGTGGAGTACTAATCAAACGGAGAATTCTTATGGATTATAAGCTGACTATTATTGACTATTTAAGTGATGAACTGGATTTAGACCGGAGTTTTGTAGAAGATGTTTTAGAGGTGCCTCCCAGAGAAGATATGGGAGATTTTGCCCTGCCATGTTTTCGCCTGGCCAAAGCCTACCGCAAAGCACCGCAGGCCATCGCCCAGGACCTGGCAGATAAAGCAAAAGAAAAAGGTTTGAATGACCGGATGGACCGCATTGAGGCACAGGGTCCTTATTTAAATATTTTTCTAAACAAAGACCGCTACACTGCGGACCTCATCCGCTATGTGTTGGAGAAGCAAGAGCGTTTTGCTTCTTCGGATGAAGGGAACGGTAAGACGGTCTGCATAGAGTTCTCTTCGCCCAATATCGCCAAACCCTTCCACGTCGGCCATGCCTTCACGACCTTCTTAGGTGATGCTTTGGCCAGAATGTACGGTCACCTAGGCTACGATTTAGAAAGAATTAATCACTTAGGAGACTATGGTACCCAATTCGGTAAGCTTATTGTGGCTTATGAGAATTGGGGCGACCAGGAAGCTTTGGATGAGAATCCGATTAAGGAGCTCTTGCGCATCTATGTTAAATTCCATCAAGAAGTTAAGGACAATCCGGAACTCGAAGACCAGGCCAGAGCGCGTTTTAAGGCTTTAGAAGAAGGACAGCCGCGTGAGTATGCGCTTTGGAAGGATTTCAGGGAACTCAGCATCCGAGAGTTCGACAGAATTTATGATCGCTTAGATGTTAGCTTTGATTCCTATCGCGGCGAATCTGCTTACTCCGACCTCATTCCTCCTTTGGTAGAGGAGCTGGAAGAGAAGGGTATTTTGGTGGATTCGGAAGGTGCCAAGGTCGTCATGTTGGACGATGAAGGCTTACCGCCTTGTATTGTTGTCAAGTCGGACGGATCTACCATCTACGCAACAAGGGATTTGGCCGCTGCAAAATACCGCTACGACACCTATAAATTTTATAAAAATGTCTACGTTGTCGGTTTGCCACAGAGTCTTCACTTCAGACAGGTCTTCGCTGTCTTGAAAAAGGCGGGTTATGACTGGGTCGACAATTGTGTCCACGTCGGTTTCGGCTTAGTGAAATTCCCCGAAGGAGCGCTCTTATCGACAAGAAGCGGTGATGTGGTCTATCTGGAAGACTTGCTGGATGAGGCAGTTAAGAAGACCAAGGACATTATTTTAGAAAATAACAAAACCCGTGATGAAGTCATGACCGAACAGGAAATCGAGGAGACTTCGCAGGCTATCGGCTTGGGTGCTATCCGTTACACGTTCCTTAGAAACGGACGTGAGAAGGACATCATTTTCCGCTGGGAGGATATCTTGGACTTTGAAGGGGATTCGTCCCCCTACATGCAATACGCCTATGCCAGGGCCAAAAGTATAATTCGTAAGAGCGGTTATACAGAAGAAGAAATCATGGCTTTTGAACCCGTTCGTTTAGGTGAGCATGCCTCCTTTGTTTTGGCCAAATCGATAGCTCAATTGGAAGAGAGTCTGAAACAGGCTGTTAAGTCCTATGAACCTTCGATTTTCGCCAGGCAAGTCATGACGGTCTGCAGAAACTTCAGCCGCTTTTATAATCAAATGCCCATCCTGGCGGCGCCTGATGAAGAGGATAAAAAAGCACGCCTGAGCTTATGTTTGGCTTCTGCCAATGTTGTGAAGACTTCTCTTAATCTCTTAGGTATAAAGACCGTAGAGCGCATGTAGAATTCTGTTTCGAGCACTGACAGAAGTAGCTTAAAAATATAAAGCGAAATGAAGAAAAACAGTCCTTTACCTGCCATAAACTCCGATCATGCACCGGTCTCCTCCGGCCAGAAGCCCTTGTCCGGCATCTGGCCTTTAGGAGTGGAGCCCGGAGGTGGAATAGGCCCGGTAGCAACGCAAGATTTTGCTCATAATAGCGCCCGGTTTGAGGATTTTAATCCGGAAGCTCCGGACTATCCTAGTTTGCTCCTTAAGCTTAAGTCCTATTCCCGGTCACTTGTCGGTATCAAAGATATTGAACGGCTTTTGGCCCTGATTGAAAAAATAAACAGGATTCACTACCTCTTTTTGGATCGCTACCATGTGCTTTCTACTTTAAGCCTGCAAATCGGTCCCGACAGAGATAAGTATCTTGCAGACTATCAGAAGGTGAAGCTGTATTTACCCGAGGTTGAAGAGCAAACGGCAAGAGCCTTTGAAAGGCTTTTGGACTCTCCTTTATTAGAAGAACTTAGTCTGGTAACGGGCAAAAACTTTTTTCTTAAAGTCAACGCATCCTATATGACCAAGAGTCTGAGTTTAAAGAAGGAGCGAGAAGAAGCCTCTAAATTAGAGGATAAATTTTTTGCAGAACGTGCCAAATTAGCACCTCTTAAACTTGATAAACTTATGGTGCGCCAAACGGACATCCTATTTGACCAGTTAATTAAAACACGTTTGAAAATCAGTCAAGGACTCGAATTAAATAGCTTTAATGAATGGGTTTTTTTAGAAAACGCCTATATCGATACCACAACGGAGGCTATAAGAACTTTAAGAGGCCATCTCAAGCGTTATTTTCTACCTCTCCATATTCATAAAATGGAAAGTCTGGGCATGGGTCAGGACCAAGACAAGGGCCAAGTCTACAAAGAGCCGACAACGCAGGAATACATGCGGTCTTATGAGACCATAGAAGATAATGTTATTCATTATTACGAAACCTACTACGGAGACGAAGACTGGGAGTTAAGACATTTAGAAGAGATTTTCCCAGAAGATATGAAGAAGGGGAGAAAGAGTGTGTACCCTTCGAGCCCTACTTTTGCTTTTACGGAAGGACCCAAGGCCTTTTTTGAAAAAGCTTGCCTGGTTATAGATGATTCTTTAGACCGATCCGATAAGGGCTTTTTGTATGATTTGGGCCAGAAAGGTTTTATCCGCCTGGATGCTTATCCTTTGGCCTTTAGCCATCCGCTCAGTGTCGATTATTTAGCCGGACCGGATAGGCCGCTTCTGACCGGAACTTATAAGGAGACATCGGCCTTTACCGTAGACTTTATTCAGAAGACCGGCGAACTCTACGCGTATTTGAAAAATCCCGCTACGTCGTCACTTAAGTCCGTTTCTTACAGCTTGGGCATTCCTTACGGACACAGACGTATGTGGGGTTTGGGTATGGAAGCTTTGACCTTAAGGAAAATGGATCTCTTTTTTTTGGATGACGGCCCGCTTTATCTCAAAGACCGAATGAATCGAATGGTTCGAAAGATTCTTTTCGCATGCATGCTTGACGAATTTGAAGAAGCTGTTTACCAAAACCCTGCTATGCAGATGTTAGAACGTATTAATTGCTGGCAGGAGTTACGGAAGACCTACCACATGGAATATTTCACGGAAAGTCTGTTTTGGATGGATAGCAAGGCCTGCCGAGCCCTGGTTGACTATCCTTGCCGGTCTTTGACTCGGGTCTTACCTGATTTTATGGCGCTTTATCTTATTGGCTTGAGTCACAAAGATCAGGAAGAGGCTTACCAACTCTATGACGATTTTTGCAGCCTGGCTTTGGATGAAACATTCCTGAGAACACTGGCCAGGGCACACTTTCCCGATCCTTTCGCCGTAGGTACGGCCAAAGAAATCGCCTATCGTATGGTGGGAATTTTGGAGCAGGCATGAACTTACCTCAAGCATTTATAGACAGTATGAGACCCCGGTTCGATACCTATGACCCGTCTTCTTGGGACTTGTTTTTGCAAGCCTTTGACGGTAAGGCGGTTGGATCCTGGCGTCATGATCCGTCAAAGACGGACAGGGTGTTTTTGGCCCAATCCTTTTGCAGGGATTTTCCAGAATTGCCTTATGGTCCGGAAGACTATCTTAAGCCCATACCTTGGGCTTCTGACGCCTACTATATTCCACCGAATTTTAGGCCGGGCCTTAGCACAGCTCATCGTCTGGGCCTTATCTATATTCAAGAGGCATCTGCCATGGTACCGGCAAGGCTCCTAAAAGCAAAACCCGGAGACAGGGTGATTGATTTATGTGCCGCACCGGGGGGGAAAAGTCTGCAGCTGGCTTCGGCCATGCAAGGAGAGGGTATCTTAGTATCCAATGATATCAGCCGTTCCAGAGCCAGGATTTTACAGAGAAACTTTGAACAACAAGGCCTGTCCTGGGCCTATATTACGAGTTTCGATCCGGTGAAGGGAATACCCCAAGCCTGGGAAGGCTTCTTTGATAAGGTGCAGTTGGATGCGCCTTGTTCCGGTGAGGGCATGTTTAGAAGAGACCCAAAAGCTGTACGCAGTTGGTCGGATTATGGTCCTAAGAGCATAAGACCGGTCCAAGAGAATCTGCTGGAAGTCGCAGCGTCTTTGCTCAAGGTCAAAGGCTGTTTGGTGTATTCTACCTGCACCTTTAATACCTATGAGAATGAGGAGCTTATTACGAAATTTCTTTCGACGCATCCGGAGTTTACGGCAGAGGAAGAAGAGAGCTTGGAAAATTGTATCGGTCTTAGAAGCGGTTTAGAGGGAGAAGGTATCTTGCCTGAGGTCAGCAGGGCGGCACTTAGGGTCTGGCCCCAGGACGGAAAAGGTGAGGGTCAATTTCAAATTCTTTTAAGAAAAGTGGCCGAAGGTCCCGTGGCCAAAACCTATTTGCCTGGTTTCTCTTCTGCCGGTAAAAACAAGATGAAAAAAGCACGTAAGGCGGAAGGTCCGACCTTGTCGGTAGCGACTTTGGCCATAAGAAATTTTGCCATAGAGCATATGACCAAAGAGGCGTCCGATCTTTTTACCGGTTTAATGGAAAAGGGTAAATTAAGCTTATCCGGAAAATATGCTTTTTTAGAAAAAGAGGCTCTGCCGGGACTGGATTGCCTTAAGCCCCTTAAAACCGGACTGTTTTTAGGCGAACTTAAACAGCAAAAGAAAGACAAAAGTTACACTTTAGTGCCCAGCCATGCCTGGCTTTTGGCTATGCCGGGGGACATGTGGAAGGCGGGCTTAAATTTAGGTCAGACAGATTCCGGAACCAGAGCGGTTTTCAAAGGCGGAACTCTGGTATTAAAAGAGGACGAAGTTGATAAAATTGCTCCGGGAGCTTATGTGCCCATATTGTGTGAAGGCTATCCTTTGGCCTGGGGCAAGAGGCAGGGATCGACCGTAAAGAATTTGTTCCCGCCTAGCTGGGTAGATTAGGAGAAATATATGGATAAAGCATTAGTAATTATTGCCAGCGGTAACAAAGATAAGATGCGCGAAATACAGCAGATATTCCGTGACCGGCATTTTGAAGTCAAGAGAGCCATGGACGTGGGACCTGTACTAGATGTTGTAGAAGACGGAACGACCTTCGCCGAGAATGCCTATTTAAAAGCAAAGGCATATCATGACTTGTATCCGGATGCCTATATTTTGGCGGATGATTCGGGATTGGAAGTGGACCCTTTAGACGGACGCCCGGGTATTTATTCCGCACGCTATGGCGGTGTTGATTGGTCTTATGAAGATAAAAGCAAACTGCTTTGGGAGGAACTTCGTAAAACCGGCCTGAAGCCCGAAGACTGGACGGCACGTTTTCGCTGTGCCATATGTTTTTGGGAAAAAGTCAAGGAGGAACCCAAGACTTTTGAAGGAGCTATGGAGGGATTGGTAATTCCGGAAAGGCGAGGGGAGAACGGCTTCGGCTATGATCCTTTGTTTTTCTTGCCCCAATACGGTAAGACATCAGCAGAAATCAGTCCGGACCTGAAAAATAAAATAAGTCACCGAGCTAATGCTTTGGCCCAGTTAGAAGCTTATCTTAATACATTATAAAAACGCCCCCTCTGTTTCGACAGGGGGGACTTTTTTGCCTCAAAATAGCTATGTGTCCTTGACCAGTGCACATTATTACGCTATATTACAGAAAGATTACATGTACATGACTGGCGGACAGTCTTTTCTACCGGGTGTGGACACTGTAAAAAACGGCTTTTACGGCTTTGGAGAGGCACATACATGGCGAAATCAGGCTCAAAATACGGCATCCGTGTGGAAGATATTCCGGTTAGCCAATATTTGGTTATTAAGACCGAAGTCTTACCCGATGTCTATACCAATGTCATGCGTGTCAAGGCCTTATTACAGTCCGGTGACGTGGATTCGGTGAATGAAGCAGTCCAGCTTGTAGGTATGAGTCGATCTGCTTTTTATAAGTACAGAGATTTTGTCAGATCTTATCAAGATCCCCATGAATCCAATCCGGTTACTATCATTGCTAGTTTTCTCCTGGAGTCTGATGCCCTATCGTCCATTCTTCTCTTATTAAATGACGAGGGCGCAAAGCTTCTCAATATTTCACAAAGCTTGCCTAGACACGGTTTTGTTGATTTAATGCTTAGTGTTGACTTTTCGGATGCGGAGATTGACCGTGTCCGATTGAGACGGCAGATTAGCCGGATCGCCGGTGTCAGGCATGTCGACTTTTTGGCAAACGAGGATGACTAGGAGGTATAGGTGAATGATTAAGATTGCCATTATGGGTTATGGCGTCGTGGGTGGCGGTGTGGCTTATTTATGTAGAGAGAAGAGGGAAAGTCTGGAGCGTAAATCCGGTCTTTCTTTTTCTGTTAAATATATTTTAGACCAGAAAGCCTTCCCCGGAGACCCTTGGGCCGACCGTATTGTTACGGACCCGGATAGCATTTTCGAAGATCCGGAGGTGTCCTTGGTGGTCGAGACCATGGGCGGTATTACAGCCGCTTATGAATATACCAAGCGCGCCCTTTTGGCCAAAAAACATGTCGTGACCTCGAATAAAGAGTTGGTCTCGCATCACGGTAAAGAGCTTTTGGATTTGGCCTATCGCCAAGGTGTTTATTATCGTTATGAAGCAGCAGTGGGTGGGGGCATACCGCTTCTAGTGACCCTGAGAGAGGCTTTGGCCGCTAACGATATCTTACGACTGGACGGTATTTTGAACGGAACGTGCAACTATATTCTAACCAAACTCAGCTATGAAGATATGCGCTTTGATGAGGCCTTGACCCAGGCACAAAGGCTGGGCTATGCCGAGCGTAATCCGGAAGCCGATGTCGAGGGACTGGACGCCGGTCGCAAATTGGCAATTTTGGCCTCGATGGTATCCGGTGAATGGGTTCATCCCGAAAAAATTCACATAGAGGGTATTTCTCATATAGATCGTGAAGATGCCGAAGTAGCCGCTTCCTTGGGTAAGGAGCTTAAATTAGTCTCCATGCTGCGCACAAAGAAAAGTGGCGACAAGACCCAGTACGGACTTTTAGTCGCACCGGTTCTAATCGATAGTGAACACAACTTATCTATTGCCCAAGGTGTCTACAATGCGGTGCAGATTACTGCCGATCCGGTAGAAGATATCTTGCTTTACGGCCCCGGAGCGGGGGCTCTTCCTACAGCCAGTGCGGTTTTGGGCGACATGATTGAAGTTTGCAACCATGAATGGACGGAAGAAAGAGGAGAGCAATGGACGGATTTAAAAGAAGACCGGCTCATTGCCTACGGTGACCAGGAGGTACGGGCTCTTATCCGCATAAAATCCGGCCTTTCTAGCGGTGATTTAAGCAGTCACTTACGTGATTTAGGAGGTTTTGAACTCTTGGAGTCTCCCTTGGAAGGCGAGGAGCTCATCTTAACAACCAACCCCAAACTGAGGGAAGGCCGATTGGAATCGGCTATATCGGAACTCCCTGAAGAATACTTCATTAGAGTCTTAAGATTACTGGATTAAACAAAAACACCCCGGAAATCCATAAGGAAATCCGGGGTTTTTAATTCGGTCGTAATATAGGCGTTAACGATCGTAGTTTCTGTGGTTATGGTTCTGTCTCTGAGCTTTGCGGGCCTTGCGACACTGGGGACAGCGGACCGGATCAGAATCGAAACCTTTTTCTGCAAAGAAATTCTGCTCGCCTTCGCTGAAGATGAATTCAGCACCGCAGTCCTTACATGTCAATGTTTTATCTGGCATTGGTTTTTCTCCTTCTTTAATAGTTAAGGACCCAATTAAGAGAGGAACCTTACTTGCTGGATAGTAGCACTCTCCGATTCTTTAAACAAGAGAAGAATTACAGCTTTGAAAGCTTCTTAAAGGGATAAAGATTTTTTCGCTTGCTGTGTTAAAATAGGCGTTGATGTTATTATAAAGAGCATGGTAAAAGAACCTCTCGGGGTCCTTTTATAGAGGAGTAAATAGTTTGAGCCTAACGTTTGTAATTGAGTCATTTAAATTTTATAAATTAAAAGACACCCGCCTGGTTCAGGGTTTGTTTTTACTTGCCTTTGCCCTTAATTTCTTGCTCATAGCTTTTCCTATGGGAGACCGGGATTTTAGCAACTTATTAAACTACGCCATGGCCCTGGTGCGCCAACCTGAACTCTTAATGAAGCCGTCGAGGCTCCTACCTGCCGAGAACGCAACAGGTATCTTAACTTTTCAGAATCTCTTGTTTTTGTTGGGCTTGGGGATTCGGACCCTGTTGAACGGTCTCATGGTTGTTTTTTATGCGACCTTGATGCAAGTCCGGGTGGCCGACTATCCCAGAGAAGACGGGATCAGAAACTATTTTAAAAAGCTTCCGTCTATGATTTTATTCTTCCTCTTACTGGTCGTTCCCTATATCTTCAGCTTTTACTTCATTCAACTACCCTTCTATATCCTGTTGTCCTTTTTGGCTTTCACGCCTTTGTTCTTGATAGACAGAGGACTTAATATGAGCCAGGCCATGGACTTGAGCCTGACTAAGACCTACGGATTGAAATTTCAGATGGTTGTGGCTTTTATTATTTTGAATTTTATGATTTCTTTGCCCTCCAATCTTTTATTCAGCCTTTTAGGTTCAAACGGCAATAGGATTTCAGGCGCCTTAATTAAGAGCTTTTTTCAAGCGCTCCAGGTCATGATGGCCGGGCGTTTATACGGACTTTTTTATACCTACCGCACCCGCATGCTGGGCTTCAACCCGGGGCCCTGGGGGCGAGATGGAGCGGAAGATATGGTGCATTTTTTAAGCGAAATTAACCGAAAATCTCAGATCGACAACGGAGATTCCGATAACGACGATGACGAAGAATATTAAGGAGTAAGGATGGCAGATTACAGTCTTCTCTTATCTGAATGGCGAGCTTTGGAAAAAACTTTGGCAGATTTGGAAAGTGCCTTATCCATCCGAGAGCAGGAGGATCGCTACCAAGAGCTGAGCCGCAAGGTTCAAGAACCGGATTTTTGGGAAGATCCCAATCGGGCCAAAGACATTCAGACTAAGATGAGTCACATCGAGAAACGTTTAACCCGTTTTAAGAAATTGAAGACACATTATGAAGACTTGGGCCTTATGTTGGAATTGGGCAGAGAAGAGAATGATCCGGACATGGCCAAAGAAATTCAGGATGACTTGAAGCAATTTTCCGAACAATTTGAATCTTTGCGCCTAGAGACCCTGCTTACAGGTGAGCATGACAGCCTCAATGCCATCTTGACCCTCCACGCCGGAGCAGGCGGCACCGAAGCCATGGACTGGACTGAAATGCTCCACCGTATGTATATGCGTTGGGCCGAGCAACACGGATTTGAAGTCCAGGTTACGGACTTTCTGGACGGTGAAGAAGCCGGCCTTAAAAGTGTTGAATTTACCATCCGAGGCGACAATGCCTATGGTTATTTAAGAGGAGAGATGGGGGTCCATCGCTTGGTACGCATAAGTCCCTTTGATTCGTCGGGCAGGCGCCACACTTCTTTCGCGTCCTTGGAGGTCATACCCGAATTAGACGATTCTATAGAAATATTTATTAGACCCGAAGACCTTCGAGTTGACACTTACAGGTCCTCCGGCGCCGGCGGTCAGCACGTCAACAAGACCTCATCGGCTGTCCGGATTACCCATTTACCGACTAATATCGTTGTGACCTGTCAGTCGGAGCGAAGCCAGATTCAGAATAGAGAAACCGCTATGAACCAGCTTAAGTCCAAGCTTTATGCTTTGGCCAAAGCCCAACAAAAGGACCGCATCGAAGACCTCAAAGGTGAGCAAATGGAAATTGCTTGGGGGTCGCAAATCCGATCCTATGTTTTCCAGCCTTATCGCCTGGTTAAGGATCACCGGACAGGCTACGAAGAAGGAGACGTCGACTACGTTATGGACGGAGGTTTAGACGGATTTATAAACGCCTATCTCTCCATGGCCCAGAACGAAGACCTATAGAAAGTATTTTAGAAGAAGAGGAGAAAAGGATAATGAGAAGAGCATTACTGAGTGTATCGGATAAGACCGGCCTGGCAGAACTGGGCAAGGCCTTAGTAGAAAGAGACTTTGAAATTTTATCTACCGGAGGCAGTGCGGCTGTTTTGCGCGAGGCGGGTGTTGCCGTTACGGACGTATCCGAAGTAACGGGTTTTCCGGAGTGCTTGTCCGGCAGAGTTAAAACCCTCCACCCCAGAGTACATGCGGGACTTTTGGCCAGAAGAGATGTGGAAGAGGATATGAACTTCCTACAAGAAGAAAATATCAAGCCCATCGATTTGGTCGTTGTGAATCTCTATCCTTTTAAGAAAACCATTTTGACTCCGGGCGTAAGCTTGGAGGAAGCAATCGAAAATATTGATATCGGCGGTCCTACGCTCATTAGAGCAGCGGCCAAGAATGCTACATTTGTGACGGTCTTGTCCGACCCGGCCGATTATGAAGACTATATTCAGGTTCTGGACGAGGCTAAGGAGGATTCGGATCAGATCTTCCTGGAATTCCGCAAGAAGATGCAGGCCAAAGCCTTCCGTCATACGGCCTATTATGATTCTTTAATCTCCAATTATTTAAGCCAAGAGGCAGGCGACATGGGCCATACACTGACCTTGGCCTATGACAAAGTACAAGATTTGCGTTACGGCGAAAACCCCCACCAAAAAGCCGCTTTCTATCAAAATGCCTTGCCTTTAGAAGACAGCTTGTCGCAGGCCGAGCAAGTTCAAGGCAAGGAATTAAGCTACAACAATATTATGGATACCAATGCGGCTTTGGAGATTATAAAGGAATTTACCGAGCCTACCGTAGTCGGTCTTAAGCATGCCAACCCTTGCGGTATCGGATCGGCTGCTACCATAGAAGAAGCCTGGGAATTGGCCTATGAAGCCGACTCGGTTTCTATATACGGTGGTATCGTAGCCTGTAACAGACCTATCAATAAGGCCATGGCTAAGTCCATGAAGAAGGTATTCCTGGAAGTCGTTCTGGCTCCGGCCGTGGACGAGGATGCCATGGAAATCTTAAGTAAGAAAAAGAACATGCGCTTATTGCTCCTGCCAGATTTGGCTAAGCCTTTCCGTGAGGGTCAGGAAGCGATTCGTGCCGTTTACGGCGGTATATTAGTCCAAGACCAGGATCGTACGGTCTTAGATAAAGACGATCTCAAAGTGGTTACCGAGGTCCAACCCGAAGAAGGGGATTGGGAGAAAATCGAATTTGCCATGAAGGCCGTCAAGCATGTCAAATCTAACGCGGTCTGCTTGACCCGGGATTTCCAAACTGTAGGTATCGGCCCCGGTCAGCCCAATCGTATTACTTCTGTTGAATTGGCCGTTAAGCACGCGGGTGATAAGGCCAAAGGCGCTATTTTAGCCTCTGATGCTTTCTTCCCCTTCGACGATTGTGTACGCTATGCCGCAGAAGCAGGTATAAGGTTGATTGTTCAGCCGGGCGGCTCCATTCGCGATGAAGACTCTATCAAGGCCTGTGATGAATTAGGCATTTGCATGATCTTTACCGGCCAAAGACACTTTAAGCACTAGAGAAGGGAACTTTTAATGGCTGTAGCAGTATTTGGCGGTACCTTTGATCCTTTCCATAAGGCGCATAAAAATATTGTGAAGACCTTGGTAAACCAGAACCTTTTCTCGGAGATTTATGTTATTCCGACCGGCCTGGTCACCCATAAGGTGTCGGATAAAATATCTTTTTCGACTTACCGATTGGAGATGACCCGGCTGGCTTTGGCCAAGTATCCTCAGGTGAAAATCCTGGATTGGGAAATGCAGCAAGACCAAATATCTTATACGGTTGATACCTTGGCCTATCTTAGAGAGCAAATATTGGATGACCGAACCCCCATCTATCTGGTGATGGGGTCGGACTCCCTTTTGCAGATTGAATCCTGGCATAAACCTCAGGTCCTGATGAACGAGGCTACACTTTATGTGGCCAAAAGACCCGGCCAAGGACCGGAGCTTAGCTTGGATAAGCATAAGACGCATTTAGAAGAGCGCTACGGAGCCAGGGTGGAGTTTTTCGACCTTAAGCCCATGCCGATTTCATCTACTATGATTCGGGAACAAATAAAGGCGGGCATGACGGACGAGATTGCCGTACCCGGTAAGGTAAAAGATTTTATTGTCCGAAACCACTTGTATCGTGATACGCCTTTGGAAGATTTTACTCATGAGCAGGTTCAAACGCTTCGCTCTTACGAGAGGCAGCTCATGCGTTTGATGGGAACAATGCGTTTGATTCATTCTCTAAATGTTATGTATGAGGCTGTGAGGCTGGCTAAGCGTTTCGGTGTGGACCCATGGAAAGCGGCTTTGGCCGGACTCTTACATGATGTGGCCAAAGAGCAGGATTATCATGCACATCCGGAGGTCTTAGAACGTTTAGATAAAGATACTCTGGCTAATATTTCAATTATTCACGGGCCCGTAGGTGCCAGCTTTATCCAAACTATGTTCGGTATCAAGGACCCTGCCATACGTGATGCGATTTATTATCATTCCACACTGAGTCCCGTCCCGACCCAGTTGGAAAAGGTTATTTATTTGGCGGATAAGATTGAGCCGGCCAGGGACTATCAAGACCTGGGGCCTATTAGAGAAGCTGCTCTTTATGACCTGGATAAGGCTGTTCTTTTGACCATCGAAGGGACAAGCCGCAGTCTAAGGTCCAACCGTAAAAATATTCACCCGGACACGCTGAAGGCCAGAGACTATATTCTGAAAAATAAGGATCGGCAAGCTTTGCCGTCGGATTCATGATAGAATCATACAAAAACTTGACAGGAGTTTTATGGAAAAGAAAAGTGCTTTAGAGATTGAAGAATTAGCCAATTTTATAGCCTCTGTTCTGGAGGACAATAAGGGACAGGATGTAGAAGTCCTGCCTATCGGGAATAGATCTTCTTTGGCAGATTATTTTGTCATTTGCTCGGCGACTTCCGCGCCTCAGGTTAATGCTTTAGTTCGAGAAGTGGAAGAAAAAGTCTTAGAGAAGTACCACATGCATGCGCAATATTCGGAAGGTTTCGATACCAAGCGTTGGGTCGTACTGGACTATATGGATGTGGTCGTCCATATCTTGATGGAAGAGGAACGTCAGTATTACGCTATTGAGCGTTTGTGGAGGCGTGATCTCTAGTTTAAAAGTTTAAACTAAGCCACATTTTGTGGCTTTTTGTTGTCGTGCTATAGCTTAACCGGTGAGCTTTCGCTCTTATACTCGTCCTAGAAGACTTTTGCTTTGACACTTGGTCTTAGAGAGGAGTTAGCATGAGAGAGAAGAAGCCCTTTAAGCTTTTACATAAGACGACTATGTTCGCCTTTGCGTCCGTTTTAGGTATTGTGCTTTATATCGTTTTCAGGTCCAGAGCCCTACCTTCCGAAATTTATCTTTTTGCTAATGAGGAAGACGGCATTAAGCTGTCGGAAAATGTTGGAGTTTCGTCCTCATCCTCTGTATCTCCTACTACTGAATTTACTGCATCCGGTGCGGAAAGTACGCCTTCCGAAGTATCCTATTTTCCGGTTTATATTACGGGAGAAGTCCGTAAGCCCGGTGTTTACCATATGGAAGAAGGTTCCTATCTCTATGACTTGGTTAATAAGGCGGGAGGCCTTACGGATAATGCCGCTGAAACGGCAGTTAATTTAGCTTGTCGCTTAGAAAGAGAATCGCACGTCCACATTCCGAGTGAAGAAGATTTAGCCGATATGGGACCGGGCCCGGCAGGAAAGCCCAATGCTCTTTATGGGTCTGACGCCTTAGCGGATTCGTCAGAGGCCCATTCCGGTAAGGTCGATATAAATAAGGCGGCCCCTAACGAATTAGAAAGCTTGGCCGGTATAGGAGAGAAAACAGCCCGGGCTATAGTTGAGTACAGGGAGGCCAACGGGCCTTTTTCCAGCATAGAAGCCATAATGGAAGTGCCGGGCATTAAAGAGAATAAATTCTCTGCTATCAAAGATTCGATTTATGTAACCTAACTCTGGGCACGGCTTTAAATTGGGATATCTAGTAGACTATTAGCCAATTACGAGGAGGTCCTGATAATGGCAAAAGCAGATGACATTTTTATAGATAATTGTAGACAAATAATAGACTATGGCTATAGTTCGGAAGGCCACGAAGTCCGTGCCATGTGGGCGGATGATCAGGTGCCTGCCCATACAATAAAGGCTTTCGGCATTGTAAACCGTTATGATTTGAGCCGGGAATTCCCCATTCAGACACTTAGAAAAATTAATTTTAAGGCGGCAGTAGATGAGCTTTTATGGATATGGCAGAAAAAGTCCAATAATATTAACGACTTAAACAGCAAGATTTGGAACAGCTGGGCTGATGAGAAAGGCAGTATCGGTAAAGCCTACGGCTATCAGTTGGGAGTAAAGCATAAGTATAAGGAAGGTATGTTTGACCAGGTGGATAGGGTCTTATATGACCTGGAACACACCCCTTACAGCAGACGTATTATGACCAATATTTATGTGCATCAAGATCTTAATGAGATGAATCTTTACCCTTGTGCTTATTCCATGACTTTTAATGTAACCGGCAACAAACTTAATGCCATTTTGAATCAAAGATCGCAAGATATGTTGGTAGCCAATGCTTGGAACGTTACCCAGTATGCGGTCCTGGTTCACATGTTTGCGCAAGTCAGCGGCTTAGAAGTAGGTGAGTTGGTTCATGTAATTGCCGATGCCCACATTTATGATCGCCATATTCCTATTGTAGAAGAACTTATAAAGAAGCCGACCTATCCGGCACCCAAACTCGTTATAGATCCGGATATCAAGGATTTCTACAGCTTCACGGTGGATTCTTTCTCTCTGGAAGACTACCAACATGGGCCCCTGGTCCGTCGTATTCCGGTGGCGGTGTAAAGATGGACTTGATTGTTTTAGTGGATAAGAACTGGGCCATTGGAAATCAAGACCGGCTCCTGGTACGGATTAAAGAAGATATGAGGCGTTTTCGAGACCTTACTATGGGTCATACGGTAATTCTGGGTAGGAAAACTCTGGAAACCTTTCCCGGGATGGAGCCTTTGGAAGGACGGACGAATTGGATCTTGAGCCGACAGGAAGATTACAAGCCGGAAGGAGCCCGGGTCTTTTCTGATTTGGACAGTCTGTTGGAAGAGGTCAAGAGGGCAGAGGACAGAGGTGAAAAGGTCTTTGTGATAGGAGGCAGCTCGGTTTACAAGCAATTGTTACCTTATTGCCGCTTTGCAGAGATAACCGAGCTCGATAAGGCTTATGAATCGGCTGATGCCTATTTCCGGGACTTACGTCAGATGGAAAATTGGACCGAAGTCTGGCGATCCGAGACCAAGGAAGCGGGTAAAAAAGAACCCTTTACTTATCACTTTGTTCGATATGAGAATCAGTCTTGTCTTTGTCCATAAGCCACTTATGGATATAAGAGCTGATCATAATGATGTAAATGGCAATATAAATCCATAACAAGAGCATGATGATAACGGAAATCGATCCGTAGCGTGTATTGAATGTAGAGGAGGTCTGGAGAAAGTGCTGCAGGAACTGGGAGATAATCATCCAGCCTAAGGCACTAATCAGGCCGGCAACAAAACTATAGCGAATTTTGGACTTGTTACGGGACAAAACCTGGAAAATCAGCATAAATATAAAGACCAGAATGGTTAAGGCTAAAAGATAAGTGGTCGTATTAAAATGCTCCAGGGTAAGAAAGTCCGGAATCTTTAAAAATTGGCTCAGGTAATTAATGACCAGGCGGTTGAAGCTGAGGACAATGATGATACCGGCCAGGACCACGCTCAAAAAGAGAATGCCGATGATACCGAAAAAGCGCAAAATTAAGAAGTTGGAATGATTGCGGCTTTGGTAAATCCGATTAAGGCTATTAACTATGTTTCCCACACCTCTGCCGGCTGCCCATAAAGAACCCAGAGCACTAATAGATAAAAGCGGTATGGATCTGGAAAAATTAGCCGAGTGTACGAATTCTTTCAGCAAGGTTAGTATGGGTTCGGGCACGATTAATGACAGGTCGGGCATGAGTTCTTCAATTTGCCCCGCCATATTAGGATCAATCAGGTTGATTAAACTGATAAAGAATAGAATCAACGGGAAGAGCGAGAAGATAAAGTAGAAGCTGGAAGCAGCAGCAACATTACCAAAATCCATTTTGTTGAAGGCTTGCACTTCGTCCAGGATTTTTCGATAAAGTGGCTTCTTGTCCAGATTATCCTGCAGCTTGTCCTTATGTTGATTGAATCGGTTTTTTAAATTATTGATCACTAATGTTTCATCCTTAAATGATTTTCTTTATAATAGCGAAATCGGTGTCCAAAGACAATAAAGCTAAATTTTGGCAGAAAATATGGTCAAAATAGCAAAAGAGTGGTAAAAGTATCGGTACAAAAGAAGTCTTTCTTTCGTTCATTGACCAAATGCGTCTTTAACGATACAATTTTTAACTGAAGTTTATCGGGGTGTAGCTCAGGTGGTAGAGCGCTTGTTTCGGGAACAAGAGGCCGCAAGTTCAAGTCTTGTCACTCCGACCATTTTATTTTCATAGTTCTTTGAGAAGGAGAGACCATGTATCGTAAAATTGATTCCGACATGAATTTTAAAGATAGGGAGCTCGAGATTCTGGAGTTCTGGAAGTCTATCGATCTCCAGCATAAGTTGGAAGAAGCCAACGAAGGTCAGGAGAATTTCACAATTTACGACGGTCCTCCCACTGCTAACGGTAAACCCCATATCGGCCATGTTCTGACCAGGTCTATTAAAGATCTTTTCCCGCGTTATCGCAGAATGAAGGGCCAGCATGTTGTGTTTAAGGCCGGTTGGGATACGCACGGGCTTCCCGTTGAATTAGAGGTGGAGAAGAGCCTGGGTATCGATGGCAAAGAACAGATTGAATCCTACGGCGTTGAAGCCTTTATTCAGAAATGCCGCGAAAGCGTATGGAAGTATAAGGGTGAATGGGAAGATTTATCGGACCGTTTAGCCTTTTCCGCTGATATGGAACACCCCTATGTTACCTATGAGAATTCCTATATAGAGTCTGTTTGGTGGTCTTTGAAGCAAGTCTGGGACAAGGACCTTCTTTATAACGGATTTAAAGTCGTCCCCTATTGCCCCAGGTGCGGCACGGCCTTGTCCAGCCACGAAGTTGCCCAGGGTTATAAAGACGTTGTCGATACATCCGTCTATGTGCGTTTTAAAGTAAAGGACGAAGATGCTTATTTTGCGGTCTGGACGACGACTCCCTGGACCCTGCCTTCAAACGTTGCCCTTTGTGTTAATCCTAAAGATGAATACGCTTTGATTGAACTGAATGATCAGGCCAAAGAAGGAGTCAGTCCCGAATTGGCAGAGGTTTTCCAAGAAGGCCTCAAATATTATGTAGCGACACAATTGGCGGATACCGTTTTCGGTGAAGGCAACTACGATGTTTTGAAAACCTGTAAAGGACAGGATTTGGTAGGGCTTCATTATGAACCGCTTTTGCCCTATGCCAACGAGGCTATCGAGAAGAGTAGGAAAGATGCTCTTTACGTTTTATCCGATAACTACGTAACCATGGATGATGGTACCGGCATCGTCCACATGGCTCCTGCTTTCGGTGAAGATGACGCCCGAGTCGGTCAAGCCAATAACCTGCCCTTCGTTCAGTTGGTGGATACGGAAGGCAAGATGACTTCCGAAACCGGAGAATTTGCAGGCCTTTTCGTCAAGGACGCCGACCAAGGCATTATGGAGCTTTTAGAAAAAGAGAATAAGCTCTTAATCCGTCAGCCTTATGAGCACTCCTATCCGCATTGCTGGCGCTGTGATACGCCCTTGATTTACTATGCCAGAAATACCTGGTTTATCGCTATGACTAAGCTAAGAGACCGTCTTTTGGCCAATAACGATACGATTAATTGGATTCCAGAGACTGTTAAGACCGGTCGTTTCGGTAATTTAATTTGCAATGTGGTGGTTTGGGGTCTTTGCAGAGCACGCTATTGGGGAACACCACTTCCTATTTGGCAATGTCCGGACTGTGGGCACGAGCATTGCATCGGTTCTGTTGAAGAGCTTCGATCTATGTCCGATAACTGCCCCGAGGATCTTGACCTTCACAAACCTTATATTGATCGAGTCCATATTGCCTGCCCCGAGTGTGGCAGCCAAATGCACAGGGTAAAAGAGGTTATTGACGGCTGGTACGATTCCGGCTCCATGCCTTTTGCCCAATACCACTATCCTTTTGAAAATAAAGAGTTTTTCGAGGAGCATTTCCCGGCTAACTTTATTTCAGAAGCACAAGACCAGACCAGAGGTTGGTTCTACTCGCTTTTGGCTATTTCCACCTTACTCTTTGATCAAGCTTCATTCGAGAATGTCATTGTTATGGGCTTGGTCCAGGATAAAGACGGCAAGAAGATGAGTAAGCACTTGGGCAATGTTGTAGACCCCTGGGATATTTTGAATAAGCAAGGTGCCGACGCGGTACGTTGGTATTTCTACCACAATTCCCAGCCCTGGTTGCCCGCCAGATTCTCGCATGAGGCGGTCTTGGAAGGTCAGCGTAAGTTTATGGCTACGTTGTGGAATACCCTAGCCTTCTATGTGCTTTACGCTGATATTGACGCCTTTGATCCGACTCAGTACAGCTTGGACTATGAAGTCCTGAACGTCATGGATCGGTGGCTCTTGGCTGAGCTTTATAAGCTCATTCATACCGTTGATAATTACTTGGAGCACTTTGATGCTACCGGAGCAGCCCGATCTATTCAGGACTTTACCGAGACGCTTTCCAATTGGTATGTCCGTAGATCCAGAGAACGTTTCTGGGCATCAGGCATGGAGCAGGATAAGATTAATGCTTTCATGACGCTTTATACCGCAATGGAAACCTTGGCACGTTTGTCGGCTCCCTTTGTACCTTTCATTAGTGAGTACGTCTATCAGACCTTGGTTAAGACAACGAACGAAGGGGCACCGTTAAGTGTCCACCTTACGTCTTTCCCCGAAGCTCCGGCCGAATGGAGAGACGAAGACCTCTTAGAGGAGATGGATTATTTAATTGACCTGGTCCAGTTAGGCAGAGCGGCCAGAAATAACTCCAATGTTAAGAACCGCCAACCTTTGGCCAAAGCCATCGTGGTCAGCCTTCAGCCCTTATCGGACGAGCTTAGCCAGGTGCTCAAGGATGAACTTAATATTGACGAAATTGAATACAGCGTGAGCGACGATGGACTTATGTCTCACCGTTTCAAGCCGCAGCTGAAGACCTTGGGTAAGAAATTAGGACCTAAGATTCCTAAGGTTAAGACGCTCTTGGAAACCATTGACGGTGATAAGGCCTGGGCCGAGTTGGAGCAGACCGGAAGCTTAACACTGGATGTAGACGGCGAAAGCGTTGTTTTAGATAAGGAAGATTTATTAATCAGCCAGGTTAGCCGTGAAGGTTATGAGACCATGCAGGATGAAGAAGCTACCATTGCTTTGGATTTGACATTGACGCCTGAGCTCATCAATCGCGGACTGGTCAGAGAAGTCATCTCCAAAGTTCAGAATATGCGTAAGCAGGCAGGCTTTGAGGTGACCGACCGTATTATCCTGTTCGTTGAAGGAAGCGAAGCGTTAAACAAGGCTATTTCGGATGCCTCGGATTTAATTAAAGATGAGGTCTTGGCGGATGATTTGGTCTTTGCGAAAAATGACAGCAGTCAGGTATGGGACATCAACGGTCACGAAACCTATTTGGCTGTAGAGAGACAATAAGATGCCTTTTTTTAGAAATTTTGACATACATTCCTATCTCATTCGGATACTGGTGCTTTTCTTGAGCATTAGTGTCCATGAGTGGGCACATGCTTATTCGGCCTTCCGTTACGGTGACGACACAGCGGCCAGACAGGGAAGGATGACCCTGAATCCTCTCGTGCATTTTGAGCCCATCGGTTTGATGTTAATTCTATTCGGTGCGCCTATTGCCTGGGCTAAGCCGGTCCCGGTTAATACCAGAAAATTCCACCCCCATGTGAATTATGCCAAGGCTACTTTAGTAGTAGCCCTTTCCGGTATTGCCTGTAATTTTATCTTGGCTTTTATAGGATCTTTTCTCTATTACTTTATTAGCTTTATTATGGTCATGCTAGGCCCCGGTGCTGTACTTTGGGCCGGACTTAATGTGATTAAGACATTCGGTTTGATGATGCTCTTGACCAATGTTTTCCTGGCCATCTTTAATCTTTTGCCCATTCCGCAATTGGACGGTTTTGAACTTTGGAGCCGCTTTATGCCCGCTAAGTGGGTATCCTGGATTTTGAACCACGCCCATTACATCAATATCGCTATTTTAATTATTATCGTATTTTTTAATCGCGGTTTTGGCATTGTTCTGAACGTTTTGGCCAAGCCTTTCTTATTTATCTTACAATGGCCCTGGAAGACGCTATTTAATTTGCTTTTAAGATTTTTCATCTAGAACTTGAATGCCATGCAATTTAAAATCGGTGATTTTGAAGGTCCTTTAGATCTTTTAATATATCTTATAGAAAAAAACGAAATTGATTTATTTGATATTCCTATCGCATCTCTGACCGACCAGTATATGGAGCATTTGACGGGATTGGAAGACTTGGACATAGATGTAGCCTCAGACTTTTTAGTAATGGGGGCCAGCCTCATGGAACTTAAATCCCGTATGATGTTACCTCGTGAAGAGGTGGAGGACAGCGGGGACCCCAGAGACGAATTGGTGTTAAGACTTTTGGCCTATAGGCGATGTAAATATATTGCCAAAGATTTAGAGCTAAGAGAAAAGACCTATCAAGGTGTAGCCTTTCGTTTACCCGCCAGGCCGCAAGAACTGGGCCTAAATCCCTTGCCGGCCGATTATTACTATGCCGACGAAAGCGAATTTTCTTCTGAACGATTCAATCGGGCAGTTGAATCCTTGTCTACGCGTAACGGGGCTCGTTTTCAAGATATAACGGAGAAGATGAATTACATAGTCAGCAGAGACCAATGGAATCTGAAAAAGTGGATTCAAGATTTGTGGAGACTTTTGAAGCGTAAGACAAAACTGAAATTTAATGAAGTCTTTCCCTTTGATTTGGGGCCTAAGAAACGCCTAACGGGCTTTTTAGCTCTTTTGGAGTTGGTTAAACAGAATCAAGTAACGGCCAAACAGGACGGTCCTTTTCAAGATATAGAAATTAAACCACTGGAGGTTAAGCCCGGTGAATGAACGAATAGAAAATAAAATGGATCAGGTAGCGGTTTTAGAGGCGGTGCTGTTCGCTTCGGGCGACCCGGTCAGCCTGGAGCGTTTGAGTCAGGTATTGGACATGGAAATAGAAGAAGTTAAAAAGTTGGCCGAAGTTTTGGAGAATAATTTAGAAAAACGTGCCAGCGGCATTGAACTTCGGGTCATGGGCGATGCCTTAAGTCTGGCGACCAAGCCTTCCATGCGTGACTATTTAGAAAGTTTCTTCCAAGAAAAACCCAGACAGCTTAACTTGAGTCAAGCGGCTTATGAGACTTTGGCCGTAGTAGCCTATAACGAACCTGTAACCCGAGCACAGATTGAAAGTGTAAGAGGGGTCAATTCCGATGGTGCCTTGAATCGACTTATTGAAAAAGGTTTGGTGGAAATGGTCGGTAATCTGGAGCTTCCCGGAAGACCTTCGATTTTTGCGACAACGCCTTTGTTTTTGCGTTTGTACGGGATTAGGTCTTTGGACGAGTTAGAACCCATGGACATGCTTATGTATGATACGGTGCAGGATTTTGAAAAGTCGTATAAACAGACAGAGGCTTTGGCCAAAGAAGAAGAGGCCGAAGACCAAGCCTTCAAGGAGGGTAAAGTTTTGAATAAGTGGACAATTGCCATTGACGGTCCTTCGGGTGCCGGTAAAAGCACGATTGCCAAAAAGGTGGCCGAAATTTTGGACATTACCTATCTGGATACGGGTGCTATGTATAGGGCGTGCGGTTTGGCCTGTAAGAGACAGGATTTGACCATGGAGGACAAGGCTGCCATTGAGGACTTGGTCCAAGAACTCAATATTGATATTCGCTATGAAGACGGTAATCAGCATGTTTATCTAAACGGCGAGGATGTCAGTCGTGCGATTCGTGAAGGCGACATGGGCGTCTGGGCCTCTAATGTCAGCAAGCTGAAGCAAGTCAGACTTCGCATGGTAGACTTGCAGCGCCAGATGGCTGAAAATCAGTCAATCATTATGGACGGTCGTGACATCGGAACTTATGTGCTCCCGGACGCCGAATATAAGATTTTCCT
This sequence comes from Oscillospiraceae bacterium, assembly GCA_029983685.1. Classification (GTDB taxonomy): domain Bacteria; phylum Bacillota; class Clostridia; order Saccharofermentanales; family Fastidiosipilaceae; genus JASBZA01. Next base: position 118,162 of record JASBZA010000003.1, read on the forward strand.
TACGGCCGATGTGGAAGAAAGAGCCAGAAGACGTTATGAAGAACTTCTAGAAAGAGATCCGTCTCAGGCGGATTCTTTAAGCTTTGATCAAGTGATGGCTGATATGAAGTTCAGAGATAAGCAGGATGCCGAGAGAGATTTTGCGCCTTTGAAGAAGTCCGATGATGCCTACGAATTGGACACAACCGGTCTCACGATCGATGAGGTTGTTCAGGCCGTTTTGGACTATGTGAGAGGAGCCTAGGCATGAGCATGCTGACACCGGAGCAGGATGCCAGGGTTAAGAAATCTTACGAGGGCAGAACCTATCCGTCGGAATACGAAATGAAGCGCGGCATGCGAAAGGTCGTCTGGGTGGTGGTGCGCTTTTTAATGCGGCTTTTTCGTGTTGAAACCATCGGAGCCGAGCATATTCCGTCTGAGGGTCCGGCACTTTTATGTGCCAACCATACGAGTTTCTTAGACATTCCCCTGATTCATCTTACGATAAATCGTTGGACCTGGTGGGTAGCCAGAGAGTCGCTGTTTAGATTCCGCTTCACGTCGCATTTTATTCCTTGGTGGGGTGGTGTACCTTTAGATGTCAAAAATCCCAGTCCCAGTTCGGTTAAACTGATCATGCAACATCTAAGAGACGGGAAAATGCTGGGGATTTTCCCCCAGGGTACCCGTTGCGGCAATATGGAAAAGTTAAAAAAGACTCCCCCAAAGTCCGGTGCTATTTCTTTTGCGATTCGAAACGACGCTTATATTATTCCGGCTGCCGTTGACGGTGAGTTTAAGCTGTTCAGAAAAACACGCTTAATTATCGGAGAGCCCTATAAAATTGATACAAATGGGAAAAAACGTTTGTCGGACAGGGAGCTGCGTATCCATGCTTTGGACCTGATGGACCGCATTTTTGCCCTGATGGATAAGGAGTATCCTTTGGAAAATCGTGAGTCCTACATCGAAACCGGAGAGATTTAGTTAAGAACGCCTTAAATCGCCCGATTTCATTGCAAAGTACATAAAGAATGATAAAATACCCTAGAAGCTTATTTTTTGGAGGTTATTCACTTACATGATGGAAGAAGATTTTGCTATTAAGCAGGAGCAGGTAACAGAGGAATCGCAAGAGGAGGCTGTTGCAGGAGTAACCTCAGCTGATCCCACCCAAGATGTTGCAGACAAGGAAGTACAAGAAGCTCAAGAAACCGAGCATGAAGAAGTCACATCCGATCCAACAGTAGAGGTAGCAGTTGAAGAGGATACTCCAAGCGAAGAAGTAGAAACCCAAGACTCAACCGAGCAAGATGCGTCTGAAGACGATGATGACCTCATGGTTCAAGACGAAGAAGAGGATTCGGATGATCATCCGATGAGCATGGGTGATATTAACTTTGAGGATTATATCGATAATATTCCTCAACTGAGACGTGGAGCAACTGTTAAGGGTGTAATTGTTCGCTACGACGACGAGAACGTTTATGTGGACGTCCGTGACAAGTCTGAAGGTAAGATTCTGCGTCGTGAATTCGAACAGGATGAAGATTTTGATTTAGACAAGGTCATTGAGACTAAAGAACCTATCGAAGTTTACGTAAAGAACATCCGTAATACCGATACCGGAAAGGAAATTCTTCTGAGCAAGGCCAGAGTGGACTTCATCAAGCATAGAGACAAGGTCGAAGAGGCTTTCAACAATAAAGAGCCTATCGAAGTTAAGGTCATCCGTGTGGTTAAGGACGGTATCATCGGTTCTTACGGCGGTGTTGAGATTTATATCCACCGTACACAGTTGGATTTCCAAACCGTGGAAGACCTTGATGCTTATCTGGGTCAGACCATTACGATTATGGTTACTCAGTTTGACACCAGCCGCAGAAGACTCAGAGTTTCCGGTTCCAGAAGATCACTGCTTAATAGAGATCGTCGTCAGAAGGCCAAGGTTCTGTGGGATAACATTGCAGTCGGTGACATTTATGAAGGTGTTGTACGTAATCTTACAAACTTCGGTGCCTTTGTAGACATCGGTGGTGTAGACGGCTTAGTACACATCAGCGAATTGTCTTGGGATCGTATCAAGCATCCTTCCGAAGTCATTAAAATTGGCGATGTCATCCAGGTTTATGTTAAGGACTTCGATAAAGAGAAGAAACGTATCTCTCTGGGTTACAAGCGTATCGAGGATGATCCGTATAACAATATTGAAGAACGCTTCCCTGTGGGCTCTTTGGTTCACGGTAAAGTGGTTCGTATGTTCAACTTCGGTGCCTTTATCGAGATTGACGAGGGTGTAGATGCACTCTGCCATATCTCTCAGATTTCCAACCGTCATCTGGAGAAGCCCGGTGATGTCTTGACTTTAGGTCAGGAAGTCGATGCCAGAGTCTTGGATGTATCGAACGAAGAACGTAAGATTTCCGTCAGCATCCGTGACGTCCAGCCATATGACGAGCTTATCGGTGAAGCTGCCGAGAAAGAGAAGGCACGTTTAGAGAAAATCGGCAAGAAGAATGCAGGCAGAGCACCCAGCTCTTATCTTGATTCGTCTTCCGGCAAGCATGAGCCTTCGGACATGGAGTTGGCCTTTGCCGCTGCTAAGGCTCAACAGGCCGGAGAATCCGGTGTAGGCGTGGAAGAAGCAGATGCCGGTCAGGCCAATACAAGTGAAGAAGAGACCGAGGCCTAATCTATAGGCACAAGTCTTAGTATGTATACTTGATAGAAGGGGGAACTATCACATCTATGTGTGGTTTCCCCTTTTTTTGAATAAATATAATGTCGTATGATAGCTATGTAAGAATGTATAAGGAGATTGTATTATGATAACTAAAGAGCAAATCCAGTCCATGATCTTATCCCATGTTAAAGCTAATGGAGGCAAAGTCTTAGATGAAGCGACTTCTTGGGATATTTGGACCGCCTTAGACAGAACGATTCATGAACTTGTGGCCGAAGATTGGGCCAAAACCAGAGAAACCTATAACCAGAATCGCCAGCAGCATTACTTCAGTGCGGAGTTCTTGGTAGGGCGTTCGACTTTGAATAATCTTATCAACTTAAATATTTATGATGTCGTAAAGGAAGCCTTGGATGAAATCGGGGTTGATATTAACGATGTTTTAGAAGAAGAGACCGATGCCGCTTTAGGTAACGGTGGTCTGGGCCGGTTGGCAGCTTGTTTCATGGACTCTACTGCGACCTTGAACTTACCTGTGACCGGTTATGGCCTCTTGTATCGCTACGGTCTCTTCCGGCAAAAAATCCAAAACGGTTATCAGGTTGAGTATCCGGATTCCTGGATGGAAGACGGCTATTTCAATATGATCGAAAGAGATGACCTTAAGGTGAAGGTCCACTTCGATGATATGGATGTCTACGCCGTTCCTCATGATTTGCCTATTACGGGCTACAAAACGTCCAACATCAACACGCTGCGCCTGTGGAAGGCGGAGCCCTTGGAAGAGTTTGACTATAACCTTTTTAATAGCCAGCGCTTCGATGATGCTGTCAGAGAGCGTAACCGCGTTGACGATATTTGGCGTGTCTTATATCCCAACGATACGACTTATGATGGCAAGGTGCTCAGAGTCCGTCAGCAATATTTCTTTGTATCGGCATCGCTGCAAGATCTTTTGCGTCGCCATAAAGTAGCCCATGACGGTAATATTTTAAGTTTTGCGGAATATAATTCGATTCAGTTAAATGACACGCATCCGGTTTTGGCCGTTCCCGAATTGGTCCGACTCCTACAGGCAGAAGGCCTTACTTTTGAGAAGTCATGGGAAATCTGTCAGAAGGCCTTCGCCTATACCAACCATACGATTTTGGCCGAGGCCTTAGAGAAATGGGACATCTCCATCTTCGAATATCTCTTTCCCGACATTATGCGGATCATCGAGAAGATTAGCCATTGCTTCATTACGGAGATGCGTCAGAGAAATGCCGACCAGGGTTTAATTGATTATTTATCGCCCATCAGAGACGGCCAGGTCCATATGGCTTGGATTGCCTGCTATGCCGCCTATTCTATTAACGGTGTGGCCCAGCTTCATACGGATATCCTGATGTCTGACACTTTGCACGACTGGTACAATCTCTACCCTGAGAAGTTTTCTAATAAAACCAACGGTGTAACGCCCAGACGCTGGCTTAGAAACTGTAACCCCGAGCTGTCCGAACTTATTACGGATCTTCTGGGGGATGATTCCTGGGTCAAAGATCTGGACCAACTGAAGCAGTTGGAAAAATATCAGGATGATGCGAACGTTCTGGAGCGTTTTGCTGAAGTTAAGTTTGCCAGAAAGAAAGCTTTGGCCGACTTCATTTATAAAAATCAGGGCATAGAGATTAATCCCGAAGCTCAGTTCTATGTCATGATTAAAAGACTTCATGAGTACAAGCGTCAGCTCTTAGACGCCTTCTATGTCTTAGATCTTTATTATAGGATTAAAGAAAATCCCGAAGGAGACTGGAATCCCGCTGTCTTTATTTTCGGTGCTAAATCCGCACCCGGCTATGTGCGCGCCAAGACTATCATCAAGTTTATTAATGAGATTGCTAACTTAGTCAATAATGATCCTGTAGTGAATGACATTATTAAGGTTGTCTTTATTGAAAACTACAATGTCTCCAAGGCGGAAATGCTTTTCCCGGCCGCAGATGTATCCTTACAAATTTCGACCGCGGGTAAAGAAGCTTCGGGAACCGGCAACATGAAGTTCATGATGAACGGTGCCGTAACCCTGGGGACACTGGATGGAGCCAATATCGAGATTGCCAACCGAGTAGGAGAGGACAATATTTATATCTTCGGCGCTACCGTGGATCAGATTCAAGAATCGTACTCCTCTTATAATCCTTATGAGCCCTATCATGGCGTTCCCGGATTACAAAGAGTGGTGGATAGTTTGGTAAACGGTACTTTCAATGACGATAATACCGGCATTTTCCAAGACTTGTACAATTCTCTGATGAAGGGATCTAGCTGGGAGAAACCCGATGTCTTCTATGTGTTAGGTGACTTTGCATCCTATAGAGAAAGAAAAGACCAGGTGGCCCGTGACTATCAAGATAAGCTGAACTGGAATAAAAAGTGCTGGCTTAATATCTGTAATTCCGGTTTCTTTAGTTCAGACAGAACCATCAATGACTATGCCGAAGAGATTTGGCATGTCAAAGCTCAACCGATTGAATAAATGCCGTCGTCTAGGGCCAAGTAGTTGAGTTTAATATCATGTGCTTCTTGGGGCAAAGGGATAGGGCTAAGGCTTATGGAACGGACCGGACTGATGAGGATGGCTTTTCCGGCCAGGCCTGCCAAATAGCGGTCATAATAGCCGCCTCCGTAACCCAAGCGCGTGCCTTTTAAGTCAAAGAGGAGACCGGGTAAGATAATAAGCCCGGTTTCTTCTTTTTCTAATACTCTGGCGTCGTCTTTATCCGGAAGAGGCTGCCAAATACCCCAGTTATTTTGGTCCATGTAGTTTTTATCAATCACACCGTCTCCAAAATGTAGAGGAAAGAAGTCCATTTTTGCCCCATGCTTGACCGAACTCATCACCCTGGGCACATAGATCTTTTGATATTTTTTTCTACGGTGAATGTCTTCCAAGAGGCTCCAGGTCGGAAACTCCAGAGGTGTGGATAGGAAGCAAAAAAGCGAAAAGGGTTCCGGATAGGCCAAGACAAAATCAAGTAAGTGGCGGCTTATGCTTTCCACTTCTTGATTTAGCTCACCCGAACTTAAGCCGGAGAGCAAAGTATTTTGACGGTTTCTTAATGTTTTTTTGGTATCTTTCATATAAAATGGAGTATATATGAAAATTTTATACTTACGAGTACATTTGATAGATGAGGTCTAGTTATGAAGAAAAACAATAAAATAAATGATAACCATTCCATACCTTCCGCGGAGCAAAAAGACCTGACGAAGACGGATGACGTTTCTATAAAAACTACAGAAACTAAAAAATCTAAAAAATCTAAGAAACGAAAGCCCCTCATTATCGTATTAGATATTGCCATCGTTGTACTCTTTGCCTTGGGAATTTATTTTTTGGCCAAGCCCTATTATGTGGCCTATAAACAAGACCAGAAAATGGAAGATCTGCGTAATCTGGTCCGGACAGATGAGCCAAAAAGTACCGAGGGAGAGGATACGTCATCGACCTTGCCCGGTATCTGGGTTGATTCCGGAGCCAATGCGGTTGCCGGTGAGAAGATTGAACGTTTTACCGTAGACGGCGACGGCTATGAAAGAAGCATCGTGGATGCCAATTCTTATGATTTACCGGATCAAGTTTATCTTGAACTTTTGGGTTTACTGCAGATTGATTCCATCAATTTAGATCTTCCTTTATTAGTCGGGGCTAAAGTGGTTCCTCTAAGATACGGAGCGGGCTGGTACGAGGCATCCAGTCCGATTGGAGAAAGAGGCAGGGCAACTATTCTGGGCCATGCCTCCTCCTATAACAGACGCTTCTTTACGAACCTGCCTAAGTTGGAAGTAGGAGATAAAATCCGCATCGTCCAAGATAATAGAACACTCCATTATGATATTTATAAAATCGATTATATTCCGGCAGATGAATTAGGTTACTATCTGACGGATTCCGATGTGGATTCCGAAATCATGTTGGTTTCTTGTTACCCTAGGCCCACATGGGAACAACGTATTTTAGTGTATGCAAAATTGGTGGATACCGAAAGTAAGAACTAATGCATTAGACCATCTTTGTCCGAACCATGAAGGAAAGGTTAATTGTTATATCATTACTTGTATACTAAGTTAGCTATGTGCTATTATGAAAAAATGACACAATTGGTGAACTTTGTGACAAGAAAAGAGGATGGAAATGGAAAATTCAGACTTAAATCAGGTTTACGAACAGATTGAAGAAACTTTGCAGACATACGGTTATTTCTTTACCGTAACCAACAAGATGCAGGCCGAAAGTGATAAAGAAATTGAGGCCATGACCATGCGTCAGTTGTTCTTATTAGTCGGCCTGGAGGCTTTCGGCGACTATGATCCGAGTTTACAAGAGCTGGCTTATATTTTCGGATCTTCTTATCAGAATGTAAAACGTATGGCTCTGCAGTTGGAGAAAGACGGTTATTTAAGCATCCGTAAAGACAGCAAGGACCGTCGTAAGATTAGATTGAAGCTCAACCGCGCCAATTATGACAAATTAATGGAAGATACCAGGGCGGATGTCGATACTTTCTTCGGCAAAGTCTTCCGCGGTATCAGCGCTGAGGAGCTTCAGAGCGTAAGTCGTATTTTGGCCAAGATTAACAGTAATTTAGATGAAGTAGACGCAGTAGAGGAGAACTAGGAGGATTAAATGGCAGAAAGAAAAGGTAGTATCAAGGTTTCCACGGAAAATATTTTTCCGGTTATCAGACAATGGCTTTATACGGATAAGGACATATTTCTAAGAGAAATTGTCTCGAATGCGGCAGACGCTATTACCAAACTGGAGCGCCTTCGTACAATGGGCCAGTGGGATGAGGAAGAAAAACCCGCTTATAGGATTGATGTAAGCTATGACAAGGGCCAAAACCTCATCACGGTAGAAGATAACGGCCTGGGTATGACCGAGGAAGAACTGGATAACTATATCAATAATATTGCCTATTCGGGAGCCATGGCCTTCATTGAAAAATATCAAGACCAGTCGGACGCCGGCTCCGGTGTTATCGGACATTTCGGTTTGGGCTTTTATTCGTCCTTTATGGTTTCGTCTAAAGTACGTATTGATACTTTATCCTGGCAAGAAGGAGCTAAGGCCTGCTTTTGGGAATCCGATACAGGTACCGATTACACTATGGGAGACGGTGACCGAGACACTTGGGGCACCAAGATCAGTATGTACCTGTCGGATGAGGCCAAGGAGGATTTCGATGCCTTTAAATTAAGGCAGATTCTCACGAAATACGCCCAGTTTATGCCTTATCCCATCTACTTCCATGATATTGAAGAAGAAGAGAAGAAGGCTCAAGAAGCCCTTGAGAATGGCGAATCTCAGGATGAAGAGTCCAAAGAAGAGGCTGTTTCCACTGAGCCCAAGCCCATCAATAATCCTAACCCGCTTTGGACCAAATCACCGTCCGAAATCAGCGATGAAGAGTATATCAGCTTTTACCATGAGCTCTTCCAAGATTATCGGGATCCATTGTTCTGGATTCACCTTAATATGGACTATCCCTTCCGCCTCCAAGGCATTTTGTATTTCCCAAAAGCCGAGGAACACATGGATACTTTGGCCGGCCGCCTCAAGGTTTATTACAACCAGGTCTTTGTAGCCGATGACGTGAAAGAGCTGATTCCGGATTATCTCTTCTTGTTAAGAGGTTGCCTGGACAGCCCCGACTTACCTCTGAATGTGTCGAGATCCAATCTCCAATATGATTCTAATCTGGAAAAGCTCAGTAACCATATCGTGCGTAAGGTTGCCGATCAGTTAAAGGATTTGGCCAAAAACGAGCGGGAGAAATACGAGTCCTATTGGAAAGATTTATCTTTGTTTGTCCGGTACGGCTCTTTGTGCGATCATAAGTTCTACGACAGGGCCAAGGAGGCTTTCCTTTTCGAGAGCGAGGACGGCACTTATAGATCTTTTGCTGAGTTGAAGGAATCGGGTAAAGAAAAATTCTATTACACGACCGATCCCAAGGCTCAAATTGCTTATATTAAACGTCTGACGGCCAAAGACGAGTGGGTCTTTTTAATGGAGCATGAACTGGACTTACCCTTCATGCAAAATTTGGATATGCATGATCAGCTCCACTTCGTAAGAGTGGATGCTGAAGTCGCAGGCGAATCCGGTAATGAAGACCGCAAGGAGCAGTTGGAAAGAATTTTCCGTAAGGCTACAGGCAATGATAAATTAGAAATTGAGGTCAAGGGCTTAGGTCCCGATGCCGAGGCCGCTATCTTAACCGAGGATGAAGAAACCAGGGCCATGCGAGACTTATACGAGCGTATGGGTCAGGACATGGGCCAGGATTTGGACAGCCTGATTCCGCCTAAGCACACGTTGGTATTAAATACAGACCAATCTCTGATCACCAAATTGTGCCTTTTGGATGAAACAAGCGGTAAAGAAGAGACCAGCCTGACTTTGGCCGAAGAGATTTATGACTTGGCCAGGTTAAGTCACGGATCCTTACTAGGAGATGATCTGCTTCATTTCTTGAAGCGTTCTCAGACCTTATTGGAGCAAGTGGACCTATAAGTCTTAAAGAGGAGTTGATTAGATGAATCAGCAAGAAGCTGAGCAAATCTTAAAGGAAAAACACATTCAAGCCACCAGGCAACGTATAACGATTTTGGAGTATTTCCTAGAGCATAAGGTGCATCCGGGAATCGAAGAAGTCTATGAAGCCCTGGCCGATCGGCCGGAAAAAATTTCTAAGGCCACGGTTTATAATACGGTTAACTTGTTTGAAAAACACGGGCTTTTGAAGGCTTTGGATGTAGGTGAGGCCTACTGCCATTACGATGTGGATATGGACCGGCACGGACACTTCCACTGCGTACACTGCGGCAAGATTTGGAATATTCCTTATGATCCGGAGGTGGAAAAGAACCTGCCTCCGGGTTTTGAAGTCCTGGATGAACAGGTTCTGGTTAAAGGCCTATGTCCTGAATGTGCCTCTGAGAACTCAGAAAGACTTTCTTAATCTTTGTCCTGTTTGTATTGGTTTTCCCTGTGGAAGGCCAAGATAAATTCATCATCAAAGGCGTTTTCCTTAATGTGGGCGTAGATGTCGGGGAAGACGCCTTTTAGTTTTTCAAATGTTTCGTCTGAAATGACGTGCTCAATTTTACAGGCATCCATAGCGGCATTTTCTTCGCTCACCCCAAGCCGGATGAGAAATTCTCGAAGAAAAATGTGCTTTTCGTAGACATCGGTTGCCACAGCCAAACCCTGTTCGGTCAGCTCAATCAGGTTGGATGCATCCATGGTTAGGTAGCCGTTATCCTTCAGAAGATGGACGGCTCTGCTAACACTGGGCTTGCTAAAGCCCATGCTCGTGGAAATATCGCTGGATCGTACTTGGCCGTTTCTGGCCTGTAAGATAAGGATGTTTTCTAAGTAGTTTTCACCGGATTCTGCTAGTTGCATGGGTACCCCTCCCGTAAGTAATGTGCCTATTATACCTTATCTTGTGTTAGAATCAGTCTTACATGTGGCAAGGAAAGAAAGGAGACAAGCTTACTCATGCTTATTATGGGAGTTGACCCGGGCTACGCCATTTGCGGCTACGGCCTAATTGAGGTCAGGCATAATCGCTTTAAGCCCATTGATTACGGGGTCATCCAGACCCAAGCCAGAGTCCCTTTCGAACAAAGACTTTTGGCCATACATGACGGCATGAAGGCACTGTTGAATCGCTATCATCCTGAAGTCTTGGCCATAGAAGAACTTTTCTTTAACCATAACACCACAACGGCGATGGGAACAGCCCAGGCGAGGGGCGTAATCGTATTGACCATGGCCCAAGCCAATATCCCAATTTATGAATATAAGCCGTCTCAGGTAAAAAACGCGGTGACCGGTTACGGTAGAGCCGACAAGAAACAAGTGCAGAAAATGGTCCAGGTACTATTGAATCTGCCTGAAATACCTCAGCCTGATGACGCAGCAGATGCTTTGGCCGTAGCCATTGCCCAGGCTAATCGTGGCTTAGGCAGTTATGGCCAAAAGCTCAAAGGAGGCTATCAGTGATTTATTCTTATTTTAAAGGCACCCTGACCGAGAGGACGGAGGAGTTCGTTGTCATCGAGTGCGCAGGGGTCGGTTATGTTTTGCAGATGGGCCCCGGCCTATCCTCTAACTTGCCCGCTCTGGGGGAAGAAGCCATGGTTTATGCCTATCTTCATTTCAGTCAGGACCGTCAGCAATTGTTCGGTTTTCCCGACAGGGAGTCCAAGAGACTTTTTGAGCTTCTTATCACGGTGAATTCCATAGGCCCCAAGGCTGCCCAGGCTATTTTGGAAGAATATACTCCGTGGAGCTTTGCCTTCCATGTTATGCAAGGGGATTGGAAGGCATTGACGAATGCCAAAGGCATCGGCAAGAAGGGCGCCGAACGTATAATTGTGGATCTGAAAGACAAGGTGAAGAAGTCCGGATGGGTCAAAGAAGACGAACACTTTGAATCGAATGTGAGTGAAACGGAAGATACGCCCACCACACAGACCGAACAAGATAAGCTTGATATAGTAGAGGGCTTGATTTTTCTGGGCTATCCTCCTCACGAGGCCAAAGAACTGGTTAAGAAATCTTTTGATCCGGAAAAATCCATAGAAGAAAATCTGCGCCGGGCCATGGCGTCGGCCAGAATCGTGTAAGGAGGGATAGATTTGGTAAAGAGACCCGAAAATCCTTTCAATCAACCTGAAGAAGACGAATTTAGCATAGAACATTTTAATTTTGATATTGCTTCCTCCTATATTACGGACGACAGTTATGATGAAGATTTTGGCGGAGATGATGCCTTACTGAGTCGAGAGAGTCGGCCGGAAGACGGTGATGAAAGGCAGATTCGTCCTCTTTGGCTACGTGATTACTTTGGCCAGACAAAGCTGAAGGAAAATTTACAGGTCTATATTGAAGCGGCCTTGCAGCGACAAGAGTCCTTGGACCATGTGCTCTTATATGGGCCTCCCGGCTTAGGTAAGACCACTTTGGCCGGTATCATCGCGAATGAGATGGGCGTAAAACTACGTCTTTCCTCGGGTCCTGCCATCGAAAAGGCCGGTGACCTGTCGGCCATCCTGACCAACTTGGAACCGCATGATGTTTTATTTATTGATGAAATTCATCGCTTAAATCATACGGTAGAAGAGGTACTTTATTCGGCCATGGAGGATTTTGCACTGGATATTATGATCGGTAAAGGCGCTGGAGCCAGGGCCATTCGTATTGATTTGCCGCCTTTTACCCTGGTGGGAGCAACCACCAGAGCCGGACTTTTGTCCGCGCCTTTGCGTGATCGTTTCGGTGTGGTTTTCCGTTTGGAACTTTATGACGAGGAAGCCTTGGTCAAAATACTAGAGCGTGATGCGGCTATTTTGAATATTGGAGCCCAGCCCGATGCTTTGACAGAAATTGCCCGTAGATCCAGGGGGACACCTCGTATTGCAATCCGCTTGTTAAAGCGGCTCAGAGACTTTGCTCAGGTGCACGGAGAGGGTATCCTGACTTTGGACATAGCCAGACAGGGGCTGGAGGCTTTGGAAATTGACGAACAAGGCTTAAATAAGACCGACAATGCCATTTTGGAACATATTGCAACGGTTTTTAATGGCGGTCCGGTCGGCCTGGATACGCTGGCCGCTATGATTAACGAAGACGCCAGGACTCTGGAGGATGTCTATGAACCCTATTTAATGCAAATCGGTTACTTGGCTAAAACCCCCAGAGGTCGGATTATTACCGACCTGGCCTATCAGCATTTGGGTTTACTGAATCCTAATGCTCCTAAAGAAAATGAGGATAAGTAATGGTGGATCAGGCAATCTTTTTACATGTATGTTGTGGTCCTTGTGCCGAGTATCCGGTGAAGGTATTAAGGGGAGAAGGCTACCGGATTCAGGGCTATTTTTATAATCCGAATATTCAACCGGCAGAAGAATATGCAAGACGGGAAGAAGGAGTCAAACTTTTTTCCGAACGTCATGCTGTCCCCATGCTTTACGAAGGTAAGTCAGAGGAAGCCTTATGGAGGTCTTTCCCCAGTTCATTGCGGTCTAAACACTGTGAAGCCTGTTACGGTATGAGGATGGAGCAAGTCGCCAAGCGATGTAAAGAAGAGGGTTACCCGGCCTTTACAACTAGTCTGACGGTATCTTTGTGGCAGGACCATGAAGCCATTATCAGAGCAGGCCAAAGAGCCGCAGAGCATCATGGGGTCTTGTTTAAGTATTTTGATTTTCGATCCGGCTACAGAGAAGGCCAAAACATGGCCAGGGAAGACGGCCTATACAGGCAAAAGTATTGCGGATGTATCTACTCTTTGCGAGAAACCAAATTCACCGACAAGATTTGCGAGGAGTTAGGTATAGACCCCGCAAGCCTTCCTGAAAGGATAGACGACCTGGCCTAGGTCGCGCCCTAGGATTCTCTTAAGTCTTCATGGCTCAAGGGCCGGGCCAGGAGTGTCTCATAATTATCATAGAGTGTAAAACCGGGCTTGGCGCCTTTAGGCTTTCGCACGTGACTTAAAGGACAGTAGTCTACCGGAATTGAAACCAGGTTCTGGTTAAGGCGTTCGGAGCTTGATTGAGACAGGTAGGAAGCGATTTCGGCTGCTTCCAGGATAGAACTTTCCGGAACCTCTTTGCCTTCTGTTTTTAATATGACGTGGCAGCCGGGCCTGTCTTTGGCATGGAACCATAAATCGTGTTTCTGATTTTGCCTAAAAGTAAGCTGATCGTTTTGTAGATTGTTTCTGCCGGCCAAAATAATAAAGCCATCGCTTGAACGGTATTTTCTGGGCGGGACCGGACGTTCTTCGGGATTCTTCCGGCCACGATTCTTAGTGTTCTTTTCGGCTTTTCTTTTACCGGAAGTTGTCTTGGGCAACATGCGGTTAACTTCACGTTCTAAAGAATCCAGATCCTCTTCATCCTGGGCACCGTCAATTAGGGCCAAGAGGTTTTGGCTGTAAGCGATGTCTTCTTCTAATTGCTCAAGATGCGCTTCGGCATAGTTATAGGTGTCTCTCAGACGGTCATGGTTTTTAAAGAAAAGCTGAGCATTATGAGAGACGGAATATCTGGGATTCAATTCAACTTCTATCGTTTTCTGTTCGGGATCGTAATAGTCAATTACGTCTATTTTGCCATTGTCCGGAACCCTCTTGGGCAGCTGATAAAGCTGGCTTAAAATGAGTTCAGCCTGATAACGGTATTGGTCGTAGTCCTGACTTCTTTTTATATCGTCTTGGTAAATATGAAGTAACTTCAGCTTCTTGTCCAGGTCCTGGCGAATCTTCCTTTGGAGCTGATTTTGACGGTTAAGTAATACATCCTGTGTCCTTTGGAGCCTATGTACTTTGGCCAACGCTTCAATTAAGCCCGGCATAGTACGATGAGGTCCCAAATAGTTTAAACAAAGCGGATGGCAGTCCGATCGGCCTTTAGAGGCTTCAGGGAAGAAGTAGGCTTGGATTTTTCGATTATCCGAGATTTTACAATCTTTATCCACTAACTCTTCGAAGAACGATAGGGATGCGTCATAGAGAGCCTTTATATCTTCGTCATGAAGATTGTCACCACGGGTATCTTCGTCCAAACCGGCCCTGAAAATAATTTCACGAACCGTTAAAGGTGATAATCCCTGGGCTAAGCCTATGAGGCTTCCGGAGAGCTTTTTGCCGGTTAAAAAAGCTTCCAGATAGGTCTGACCTTGCTCTTTTAAATTTCGTAATACGTCAGAGGGCGAAGGCTTTTCCAGGAGCGCCATGGGCTGATAAGGATGCGCCGGAAGTATTTCTCTTGTTTTGGACTTGCTTTGGTCGACATGAACCAGGCAATCCATAATGACTTGGTTCTCGTTTAATAAAATTAGATTACTCTGGCGTCCGACCAACTCCATCACCAGGGTTCGTTCAACCAGGTCTGAGAAAGCATCTCTTACTTGAAATTTAAAATAAAGGGTTCGGTCAAAGGGTGCAGCTTTTATATCGATAAGGCGAGCCCTCTGTAAATGTTTTCTTAAGAACATGCAAAAGTTTGGGGCGATGACGGGATTTATATTTTTTTCCTCGGTGAGGTTTACGTAAGGACCGGAGGGATTGGCCGATAAGAGAAGCTTGGGAGATCCCGGTGCTCTGAAAGTTAATAATAGATCATGCTTATAGGGTTGCTGGATTTTATCCAGGTTCGAGCCGACTAGCCTGTCTTTAAGTTCAGGTATTAAAAAGTGTAAGCTGATACCATCCATGGCCATATGAAAAATCCCCCTAACGCCTTTAACTTGGCTGTTCATTTTAGCCTCTTTAATGGTATCCTGTAAAGAAAAGAGGATAGGTGTAAGCATGGCAACCAGAAGGACAACAACGACCAATCGGTCTAGCTCAAAGAACCAGAGAAAGACAAAACCCAGAGTGACGGATGGTCATAAGACGTCATCCGGTAAGGCCATGTTTCGTATGTTTATGGGCTCAAGAGGCGGCAAGTTTCTAGTATTTTCACTCATTACGGTTCTTATCATCTTGCTTAATATTCTCTTTAGTCGCAATCGCCTGGATGTCTTCCTGATTATTTTGGGCGTGGAATTACTAGTGGCCTTTGCCGTTATTCTTTTAAGGCTTATTGCACAGCAGGCAGACCTGGACCGATAACAAGTTAACTGCTATAATCCGGGTAAATACCTAACCTATATCAAGGAGGAACGTATGGACAATTTAATGAATGAAAACTTTTCTTCCAGAGCATTCGAAATGAACCAAGTTGATGTTAAGAAATTCATGAAAGCTTTGGATATGTGTAAGGGTAATGTCTACCTGGTAACTGATGAGGGTGACCGTTTTAACCTGAAGAGTAAACTCAGCCAGATTACCGGTTTGGTGAAGCTGATTGAAGGCGGTAACTTAGTCCAGGCCAGAATTTACTGCGAGAATCCCGAAGATGAATCCTTGCTGTTCCGTCTTAACTTATTCGGATCAGATGAAGAGTAATCAGGAATTCATTAGATTTATTCATTTTTTACGGTAGGACCGGACAGGCGTTAGCTTGGCCGGTTTTTTACTGTCCGAAGCTATGCGCCTAATCACACAAAGCACGATTCGGGGGCGGCGTTAACAAATTTGTGAAACTTAGGTGACAGGAGTGTCCCTTTTTCCTGATATAATGCGACACTAGTTAAGTTTATAGTTTGGAATTTTAATCCGATTTTAGAAATATAATTGTGAGGTGTAAATTGGCCCCGAAATTGATTGAAAAAAATAAGGTCATTAAGTTGGCACCGGATTCCTACCACATGGGTTTAGATATTGGATCTACCACAATTAAGGTAGTCTTGTTTCACGGTGAAGAGATTGTTTATGAGACATATAAGCGACATAGTTCGGACATTAAGGGAACCCTGCTTTCTATAATCGATGATTTGGAAGGAAAATTCCCCGATTTAGAGATGCAGATTTCCATAACCGGTTCGGGCGGTGTTCTGGTTGCCCAGTGGTTGGGCGTTCCCTTTGTTCAGGAAGTTATTGCCCAGACTTTTGCCATTCAGAAATACCATCCGGATGCGGATGTCATTATTGAGCTGGGCGGAGAAGACGCTAAGCTGACTTTCCTTAAGCCCAGTCCGGAGCAACGTATGAACGGTACTTGTGCGGGCGGTACAGGTTCTTTTATCGATCAGATGGCCCAGCTTTTGCAGACCGATGCCGAAGGTCTGAACACACTGGCCAAGTCTTATTCGGAGCTTTATCCTATTGCTTCTCGCTGCGGTGTTTTTGCCAAGTCGGATATTCAGCCCTTGCTTAATGACGGTGTGTCTAAGGAAGACTTGGCGGCTTCCGTCCTGCAGGCTGTAGTCATTCAGACCATAGCGGGCCTTTCACAAGGCCGTAAGATAAAGGGGAATGTCATTTTCTTAGGCGGTCCTTTGTTCTTCCTTTCAGAGTTAAGGAAGTCTTTCGAAAGAACTCTGGAAGGTCAGGTAGATTCCTTTACCTTACCCGACAAGGCCCAGCTCTTTGTCGCCATAGGTGCGGCCCTCTTGTCGGATAATTCCAGAAAAACTTCTTTGGCCGAAATTAAAGACGCCTTTAATCGGGCCGAGAATTTGGGTGAAGATATCAGCCATATCACGCCTTTATTCAAGGACCAAGCCGATTACGATGCTTTCGTTGAACGCCATAGTAAAGCCTCTATCCCCGAGCTGGATTTAAGCGAGGCCCAAGGCCCCTTATTTTTCGGTTTAGATGCCGGCTCTACCACAACTAAGGCTGTTCTTCTGGACCAAGATCAAAATATCGTATTCTCCTATTATGACAGTAATAAGGGGTCTCCGGTGAAATCTTCGTTGAAGATTATGCAGGAGATTTACAATAAGCTCCCCGAAGACGCCTATATTGCCAGATCCTGTGCCACAGGCTACGGTGAGTCCTTGCTTAAGACCGCCCTCAGTCTGGAAGATGGTGAGATTGAAACCATGGCCCATTACAAGGCGGCCGAACATTTCCTGCCCGGTGTAGACTTTATCGTCGATATTGGAGGCCAGGACATGAAGTGCATGCGCGTCCATGACGGCATTATCGATAATATTATGTTGAACGAAGCCTGTTCATCGGGCTGCGGGTCTTTTATACAGACCTTTGCGCACGGACTGAACATGGACGTGCCGACCTTTGCCAAAATGGCTATCACGGCGAAAAATCCGGTAGACCTGGGGACCAGGTGTACGGTCTTTATGAATTCCAGAGTCAAACAGGCCCAAAAAGAAGGGGCTACCGTAGGGGATATTTCTGCGGGATTGTCCTATTCCGTCGTTCGTAACGCCCTTTATAAAGTTATTAAAATCAGAGACCCCGAGCAAATGGGCGAGAAGATTGTTGTCCAAGGCGGTACCTTTCTCAACGATTCTATCTTGCGTTGCTTTGAGAAGATTACGGGGCGCGAAGTCATCAGGCCTAATATAGCCGGCTTGATGGGGGCTTTCGGATGTGCCCTTTTGGCCCAGAATAACTGGGACGGTGTTTCCAAGTCTTCTATAATTCAGGAAGAGGAACTGGACAGCTTCACGATGGACCAGGAAACGACCAATTGTAAGTTCTGCCCCAACCACTGTAAGCTGACCATCAACACCTTCCAAAACGGTGAACGTCATGTTTCCGGTAACCGTTGCGAGAGAGGGGCCGGCATCAGCAAGTCACGTGAGTCTCTGCCTAACATGTATGACTGGAAGTATAAGCGTACGTTCAACTACTATAAGCCTCTGCCTTCCCATGAGTCCAAGAGAGGCGTTATCGGTATTCCCCGGGCGCTTAACATTTATGAGAATTATCCCTTGTGGTACAGCATTTTTACACACTTGGGTTTCAGAGTTCAGCTTTCGGGCCGTACCAGTCATAAGACCTACGATAAGGGTATCGATTCCATTCCTTCAGAGAGTGTATGTTATCCGGCCAAATTAAGTCACGGCCATATCATGGATTTGATAGAAAAGGGCGTGAACGTGATTTTCTATCCGGACGTGGCTTATGAGCAAAGAGAAAACGAAAACTCAAATAACCACTTTAACTGCCCCATCGTAACGTCCTATCCCGAGGTTATTAAGAACAATGTTGATGCCATTATTGAAGGGCAGGTGACTTATATAAATCCCTTCGTCAGCCTCAACAATCCCAAGTACTTGGCAAAGATGCTCCTTGATGCTTTAAAAGAAGCCGGCTTTGAAGATATTACGGCCAATGAGATGGACCAGGCTGTGGAAGCGGCTTTTGAAGAATACGCCAGATACAAGGAAGACATACTGCAAGAAGGCGAAAGAGTCCTACAATGGATTGAGGATAATGACAAGAAGGCCATTGTTTTGGCCGGCAGACCCTATCATATCGATCCGGAAATCAACCACGGCATTCCGGAGTTAATTAACTCTTTGGGCATGGCTGTTATATCGGAAGAGGCCATCGCCAGACCGGGCTTCTTACAGCGGCCCATTCGTGTTGTAGACCAATGGATGTACCATACCAGGCTCTACGAAGCGGCGGCACAAGTAGGGGAGAACCCCAGACTGGAATTGGTCCAGCTCTTTTCCTTCGGTTGCGGTGTCGATGCTGTTACAACCGACCAGGTGCAAGAAATTCTGGAGGCCAAGGATAAGATTTATACCTGCCTTAAGATTGACGAAGTCTCCAACTTAGGTGCGGCCCGTATAAGATTAAGATCCTTGAAGGTTGCCATGGATGAGAGAGAACGCCAGGCTAAGCGTCGTCAGGAGCTCCACCAAGCTAAGGATGCGGCAGAAAAGGAAGTCGCTTCCTATGTCCAGGACCGTGTCGTCTTTACGAAAGAGATGCGAAAAGACTACACCATCTTGGCACCGCAGATGGCCCCGCCGGCATTCGAAATGATTGAGACTGTCCTGAACCGCTATGACTATAATGTCAAGGTCTTAGAGAAGGCTACGGCCAAAGACGTCGAAGTCGGTCTTAAATACGTCAATAACGACGCCTGCTATCCCACCATTTTGGTGGTAGGCCAACTCATGAACGCCTTACTAAGCGGCGAATACGATGTTAATAAGACCGCTGTCTTTATTACCCAGACCGGTGGCGGTTGCCGAGCAACCAACTATGTTGCCTTTATCAGGAAGGCGCTTAAAGATGCCAATCTCAGTCAAGTACCGGTCATTGCCATCTCGGCTACGGGCATTGAAGAAAATCCCGGTATGACCTTCAGTATTCCCATGCTCCACCATGCTATGCAGGCCATAGTCTTGGGAGACCTTCTAACGACGGTTCTTCTGAGAGTCAGACCTTATGAAATGGTGGAAGGTGCCGCTAATAAGGTCTATAGAGACTGGATGGATCGGTCCAAAGCCTACCTGTCCGGCGAAGACAAGACCTACGGCTTTAACCAGTTGGTTGACCATATCGTAAGGACTTTCGATGAATTCCCCATGAAAGATATTCCCCGAAAGCCCAGAGTAGGTGTGGTTGGAGAGATTTTGGTTAAGTTCCAGCCGGATGCCAATAACAATGTGGTGGGCGTCATTGAAGACGAAGGCTGTGAGGCTGTTTTGCCCGGGCTCTTGGACTTCTTCTTATATTGTTCTTATAACCCAGGCTTCAAGGCCAGGACCTTCGGTATGAGTAAGACAGCGGCCTTGGGCGGTAGAGCAGCCATTAATATCATGGAAATGTATAGGAGACGCATCACCAAACGCCTGGAAGAGTCGGAAAAATTCCCGGTACCCGTTCCCATTGACCAGTTAGCCGAATATGCCTCGACCATCTTAAGTGTTGGGAACGCCACGGGCGAAGGCTGGTTCTTGACGGCTGAGATGATTGAGCTAATCAGTTCCGGGACACCTAATATTATTATGTGTCAGCCCTTTGCCTGCCTACCCAATCACGTAACCGGTAAAGGCATGGTCAAGGCCATACGTGAGAAGTTCCCCCAGGCCAACATTACCCCTATCGATTACGACCCCGGGGCCAGTGAAGTCAATCAGCTCAATCGTATTAAGCTGATGATTTCCACTGCTAAGTTAAATGAGCCTTTAGGCTTGGATAATTTAAAAAGTGATGAGGACAAGTTGCGCAGCCAAGAAGCCTCAGCAGTATTGGAGCATGAAAGGAAGCTAAGTTAATGGAAAAGAAAAACGTACATGGCTTTATTTTAGAAGAAGAAACGAATCTTCCGGAATTAAAAGCCAAGACCTACCGTCTGACGCACGAGAAGACGGGAGCAGACGTCCTGTTTATTCAAAATGAGGACAAGAATCGCGTCTTCGGCATCGGCTTTACGACCCCGCAAGACAATTCTACCGGTGTCCCCCACATCATTGAACACTGCGTCCTTAACGGTTCTCGTAAGTACAAGACCAAGGAGCCCTTCATGGATTTGGCCAGGTCTTCTTTGGCCACATTCCTAAATGCCATGACCTTCTCCGATAAGACCATTTATCCCATTGCCTCGCGTAATGAGCAAGATTATAGAAACCTTATGGACGTCTATCTGGATGCGGTTTTCTATCCCGGCCTTTACGAGGATGAGCGTGTATTCCGTCAGGAAGGGTGGCGCTATCAGATTACGTCCAAAGACGACCCCATGACTTACAGTGGTGTGGTCTATAACGAAATGCGCGGTGCCTATTCGTCACCTTTAGATGTCTTATACCGCAGTATGGAGAAAAATCTCTTTCCCGATACCCACTACGCCAATGATTCGGGCGGCGATCCTTATGTCATTCCCGAATTGACCTACGAGGGTTTTAAGAACTTCCATAAGCGCTATTACTCGCCTTCCAATGCCAAAATTTTCTTCTATGGTGACTTGGATTTGGATTATTACCTATCCTATTTAAACGATGATTATTTATCCCACTTTGATAGGATTGATGTGGACACAAGCATTAAGACACAAGCCCCCTTCGAGGGCTTACGGAAGGTCCACGATTATTATTCTTTATCCAAAGACGAGGACCCCACCGATAAAGATTACCTGGGCTTGGGCTACGTTGTAACGGATTACACGAATCTTAAAGAAAGTCTCATGCTGGATGTCGTTGTAGACGCTTTGTTTGATTCTCCGACGGCGCCGGTCCGCCTGGCTTTGGAAGAAGCAGGCCTGGCTCAAGATGTTTCGGCATTTTCCGATCACATTAACCAAGGCTACATGGCTTTACTTTTGCAAAACACCGGCAGCGGCACCGTAGACAAGCTGGTTCCCTTGGTTGAAAAAACGTTACAGGAATTGGTAGATCATAAAATCGACCGTAAGCTTTTAGAAGCCTCCTTAAACCGTATCGAGTATAGCTTAAGAGAAGGCGGCTCTTTCTCGACCAAAGGGATTTTGTATTTTATTAAGGTCTTTGAATCTTGGAACTACGGAGCCGATCCTTTGGACTCTCTGCGTTATGAGGATATTTTAGCCCGGACAAGGGAGAGCCTTGAGACCGACTTGTGGGAGAACTTCATTGAAGAGAAATTCTTCAAGAATCCTCATAAATTGCTCCTGCACTTGGAAGCCAAGCCCGGCCTTAATGCCGAAAAAGACCAAAAAGTCTTGGATAAGCTCCAAGCCTATAAGGCTTCGTTAACCGATGAGGAATTGGAACAATTGATTCAGAAAAATCTTGATTTGGCTGCCTGGCAGAGTCAAACAGACACGGCCGAAGCGAAGGCGACGATTCCTCAATTGAGTCTGGAAGATATTAATCAAGACTTGCCTAATCCTCCTTGTGAGCTAAAGCAAGAGGGCGATGATTTGATTTTACGGCACCCTATCTTTACATCGGATATTTCTTACGGCCTTTTATCTTTCCCTCTGGACCACATCGATTTAGAAGATTTCTTCTATGTTCAGTTTTTGGCCGACAGTTTGGGCCTTGTGGATACGGAAAACTACTCTTACAAAGACTTGGGTGTAGCGGTATATCTGGCCAGCGGCGGCATAAAGGTCAGTCCGGCACTTTATAGAGATAAGGAAAAGCAACTTAAGGCAGTCATGGAAGTAAGCTGGAAAACACTTCCGGAAGAAGAAGCAAGCTGGCCTGATCTGGTCTATGAAATTATTGCCGGGTCCAAATTCACGGATGAGAAGAGACTTCTGGACCTTATCCGTATGCAGGTTGTAAACCTGGAGCAGACGATTTTAGGCCGCGGTGATAATTATGCCTTTACCAGAGCCTTGTCTCATGTGTCGCTTTCCTATGCCATGTCCGATGCCATGGGCGGTGTAGCCTACTATCTGAGACTAAAGCAGCTAAGGGATAATTTTGAGACGGAGAAAGAAAACTTTATTCGCAAGTTGACGGCTATCTATCAGCATATCTTCAGCCGTGGCGGTGTGGTGGCGTCACTTACTACGGAAGGGGAGAGCCTGGATCAATTAGAAAAATTGACAAGTCAGCTTCTCACGAAACTTGAATGGGCCGAGAAAAAGCCTGTAGAAAGAACATTTGAGGCTTTGAAAGTTTCTGAAGGTATAAAAGCGTCTTCCAATGTTCAGTATGTTGTTAAGGCTTTTGATTACGAAAAGCTGGGCTACGACTATAATGGTCAATTTGAAGTTCTGTCTCTTATCTTAGGCCGAGACTTCCTCCACAACCAGATTCGTGCAGCCGGCGGTGCTTATGGCAACAGTTTAAGCATAAGGTCTAATGGCGGAATCGGTGCCACGTCTTATAGAGACCCTCACTTAGAAAGAAGTCTCGAAGTCTATGACCGTATGGGGCAATGGTTAAGAGATCAGAACTTGAGCCAGGATGAAATAGACCAATACATCATCGGTTCGGTTAACCGCTTTGACCCGCCTGTAACCCCTGCTGCTTTGGGTAAATTGGCTTATGTCCGTTATCTGACCGGTAAGACGGTAGAGGACCAGAAAGCCTACCTGGAGCAAGCTATGGCGACTACAGAAGACTCCATTATGGCCTATGCAGACCTCCTGGATAAGGCCATGGAAGAGAAACTCATCTGTGTCATTGGAAACAGTGACAAGGTAAAAGCATCTCAAGATGTCTTCGATCGGATGCTCAGCTTGTAAGTTAAAATACGGTAAGCATAAAACTTAAGATTTAGGAACATCTAGAGGCTTGGCAAAGACTTTTTGCCCGGCCTCTTTTACATTACCGGCCAAAATATCATGCAACTCTTGGGATGTGTCGATTCTCCAAGCTCGTGCATTGAAGTTACCTTCCAGATACATATTGACAACAACTTCTTCTTGCCTGAGAGGTGTTTCCAGCATGTCGTAATGGTCAATAAGATAGTAGTAGAGGGCGGATTTCTGGTCTACAGCCGGTCTGACGACGTCCGGGTCCGATAAGTCGATTTGGCCTTGTTCGGCTTCAGTGCGCACTTCCTCAAGAATCTTATAGGCATCGGGGGCTTCCACCTGGATACGCAAAACCTTGTGTTTGGGATCCATATTAGACTGGGATACGAATTCAATCGATGACTTGGACCAGAGGTAAAAATACAAAGTCTGGAGAGCTGAGTCATCCTGGGCCATAGCTTCGTAAAGGTCCGACCATTCGTCTTGTTGCTCTTCCAGGACTAAGCGACTGGCTTGGTGGAAGTTCTGCTTCTGTAGACTATCTATATAGTTTGCTAAGACCTTATCTGCCGGTGCCACATAAAAGACCGTCCGAACGATCAAATAAATAGCCAGGACTAAAATTAAGAGACATATAATTAAAAAGGCATAAATCTTCTTCATGCCTAAACGATTCAAAAAATTATTGAACTTCAAGGTATCGTTCTCCTTTCCGATTCCATGTGAGTTTAGCATATTTGGCCGGGCTTCGTGCTATAATTTATAAAAAGAAAAGAGGTCCATATTGTGCCGGTTAAGATGCGCCCACTCTTTATACAGGATGTTAAAACGCTCAAGAAATTCTTAAGTCCGTCCTATCCTGCCGCTGCTTTGAACCCTAAGACGAAGAGAATGAGTCTTAACTCATTAGAGTCTTATATTCGCCGGGCCAAAGCGTCAGACAACGTGTGGACATCTGTGTTTTATAAGGATAATCCTGACGGTACGGAAAAGGTTTTAGCCTTGATTATGGGCCAAAAGTCCCTTTCCGGCCAAGGTTTACAACTCTTGGATATTTACTTTAATCCGGCCTCATCTTCAATACCGGACCAGGCTGACTATAAGGAGATTATAAAGAATCTCTTTTTGCAAGCTTCGATAGAAGGAGAAATTAAGGGCATTGTTTTGGCCTGTGCCAGGCAAAGCAAATTATTCTGGAATACATTAGAAGTCTATACATCGGATTTTAGTCCATGGAACCCTGTGGCTTTAGACGCTGAGAGAGATGCTATTACATTTACTAAAATTAATAGCTGGCCTCAGAGCTGGGCTTTTGTACCCAGTCCGGTTGGCTTAATTGCCGTTAAAGCGGACACAGAAAAAATTCTGCAAGTGGAATGGTTGGATTATCGGAAAAAGATTGAGAATCCGGAAATTAAGGATTTGGCTGCCTCTGACGGTTATGTCGATGCCAAAGGTTATTTACTGGGAAAAAAAGAAGCGCATGACCTATTTGATTCTACCCGGAAAGTCTCCGAACGATTACTATTTCCCCTATTAAAAGAAGCTCAAACTCAGCTTTTTCAATACATAAGAGGAGAGAGGAAAAGCTTTGACTTGCCTCTTTTGGATCAGGAAGGGACACCTTTACAAAAGGCGGTATGGCAAGCCATAAAAGAAATCCCTTACGGAGATGCCGTTTCTTACGAGGAAATCGCACTTCGCATTACGGATAGAGACGAAGAAAGAGCCAGAAATCTTACACGTGCGGTGGGAGCCGCATGCGGTGCCAATGCCATCGGCATAATAATTCCCTGCCATAGAGTTATTGCCAAAGACGGTAAGCTTCAAGGCTATGCTTACGGGGTAAAAAAGAAGGATTGGCTGCTTGCTATGGAGGTAATGGGTTTTAAGCCTAAGGACCGTTGACATCCTTAAAACTCATTAGTATAATAGCCCGTGCTTTGAAAAAACGGTGGGATTAGCACAGTTGGTTAGCGCGCCAGATTGTGGCTCTGGAGGTCGTCGGTTCGAATCCGATATCCCACCCCATTTTTCAAATTTATTTACATAATATTGGGGTGTCGCCAAGTGGTAAGGCACGGGACTTTGACTCCCGCATTCGTAGGTTCAAATCCTGCCATCCCAGCCAGATTCGTTAGCTCAGTCGGTAGAGCACCTGACTTTTAATCAGGGGGTCGAGAGTTCGAGCCTCTCACGAGTCACCAAGAGAAGCCCTCCTTTTTGGAGGGCTTTTTTATCGGAAGACTTAGTAGTGATACATGAGAATGTTACTAAAGATTTGAACTGTATTCTCTATGGCAGTGATTACATTCCCGAATAATGCCCGAGGCATATCTGGCAAGAACATAGGATGTATTTCAAAAAAAGCCCATATTAATACGCTTACCATTAATGTTTTTTTGGGGCCAAACTTCAGCCGTCGGAAGATGAATACAATTTTACCGAGTTAGATGAAATCATCAATTTACTAACGGAACATGGCTTTTAGATTATCCTGGACACGTCCACGGCCGCCTTGCCCGCTTGGATGTTTCATCGCTATCCCGAAGTGAGACGAACGGACTTTGAAGGGAGGCGCCATGTCTTTGGTCGCACACATATGATACAGCTAGAGTTTATAAAGACTCTGAAGCTTCCCTAGGAAAATGGATGGAGAATCGGCACAACAGAGATAAGCGGTAATCCTTTCAAAGCCGGGCATCCCGGCCCCTAAGGATATAAGTGCATCAGTGGAAAATAGATCAGGTAAGATTTTAAGCTCTCTAGTGAAGAGCTTAAGATAGACTCCATAGACATTTATATCTTACATAGAGATGATCCTGAAGTTCCAATAGGTGAAATTGTTAAGCTTTTAGCGTCATGCATTAAATTGAAATACCGGATGGCCGATTTTTAGTTATCTGTCTCTTAAGCTAGAAAAGAACGAGACTGGATGGAATTAATGTTGCTTCACTTTGACCGGAGTTTTTTTGCGCTGACGATAGTAGTAGCCAAAATAAAGCCCAGAATTGCCGGAATGAAGAAACCTAGACCCGACTCAAAGAACGGAATCGAGCTGTCTGCCCAATGAGTTAATTTTGTAATGGGTGCCCAAGACCTAGTGAATTTGGGTAGGGCTTTCATTAAATCAAAAATTCCCACAATGCCGGCCATAAGGCAGCTTAATTGAAAGTGTAAATTGCTGATTTTAGTAGGAAAAGCCGTTTTCAGAAATCTTAAGAAGATGAGCACTATGGCCAATGGATATAAGAACATTAGGACCGGAACTGACCACTGAATAATTTGGTCCAGGCCGAAGTTTGCAATGAGAAAGGCAACCAGGATAAAGACGATTTGGAAGCTTGTGTAAGATACAGCAGGGAAGAGTTCATGAAAGGCTTGAGATAGTGAAACAATTAAGCCTATAGCGGTTTTCAGGCAGGCGACGCCAATGATTAAGGCTAATAATATTTGGCCGGCAAAACCAAAATAATGGCGACTGACATAGGCCATGATGACACCGCCATTTTGCCCCTCCGGCGTAAGTGTCCTGCTGCTGGCACCTAGATAAACGAAAGAACCATAGAGTAAGATAAAGAAGAGTATCGTAAAAAGACTGGCCTTAAGTGTCGAAATAGCGACTTCACGTTCTTCGGTTACACCCATCCGGTTAAGAGAAGTCATAATGACACCGGCAAAAACCAGAGAGGCCAAAGCATCCATTGTGTTGTAGCCATCTAGCATCCCTTGGCTTAAAGCTTGCGTATCATAAGGCACAGCGGGAATATTTTCGGATGGTCTAGAAGCCGGTGAGACAAATACCGCAATCACTAAGATGGCACACAGAATAATGAACAAGGGCGTCATAAAACGACCGACTACATCCATTATACGGTTGGCTTTCATGGAGAAAATCCACACCAAGATAAAAAAGACCAGAGAATAAATAAAAAGAAAGATACCGCTTTTTTCACCGGTATAAGTCCTAATACCGACTTCAAAAGCGACCGTGGCTGTTCTAGGAATAGCGAAAAAAGGTCCTATGGTCAGATAAAGAAGAATACTGTAAAAATAAGCAAACTTTTTACCGCAAGGCATTGTGAAGCCGACAATACTTTTTTCTTTGCTTAAAGCGGAGCTGATAATACCCAAAATTGGAAGTCCCACAGCTGTCAGGATGAAACCGATTGATGCCGGAAGACAATAGGCTCCGGCATCCTGACCCATCTTGACTGGGAAAATGACGTTTCCTGCGCCGAAGAAGAGACCAAAAAGGAGGGTCCCCAGACCCAAAAGCTGTTTTACAGATAATTTGCTTTGTTTATCCATATATGACTTCCTTAAAAAAATATTTACAATTGATTATGCAGTAAAATTTGTTTCATGACCAGCTTTTTTTAGAAATGAGCATAAGGGGTCTATAGTCTATAATACATATAAAGGTAAGATAATTTGAAAGGTGTCAAGTTAATGAATAAGGATTTACTTAAGAACACACAAACTGTCGATCCGGATCAAATAAAAAAAGAAACCACCTTAGCTATAGATGAGCTTCTGGGTGTAGCGAACTTAAAAGCAGGTGACCTTTTTGTTGTGGGCGGGTCGTCCAGTGAGGTCCGGGGTGGTGAAATAGGTCATGCGTCCTCGGCTGAAGTAGGTAGGGCTATAATAGAAGTCCTTTACCAAAGACTTAGCGAGAAAGGAATTGTCCTGGCGGTTCAATGTTGTGAGCACCTCAATAGGGCCTTGGTAGTTCCGGAAACCTATGCCGAACACATGAATCATATACAGGTGAATGCAATTCCTCAGCCCCATGCAGGCGGTTCTTTTGCCGTAGCTTACTGGAATTTATTAGAAAAACCGACCCTGGTTGAATCTGTTCAAGCCAAGGCCGGTCTCGATATCGGTGATTCCTTTATTGGCATGCATCTAGTGCCCGTTGTGGTTCCGGTTCGCCTTCAAATTCGCTCCATCGGTTATGCACACGTCACGGCAGCCCGTTGCCGAATGAAGAAGATTGGAGGAGAGAGGGCGGTTTACCGCGAGGATTAAGGTCCTCTTGTCCTTAGTTATTAAATTCAATTTGTAGAATATTGTTGTAATCTTCGCCTTCTTGAGCAATGACCTTAATCTTTTGGCCGGGCTTTAGGAAGGCAAGAACAGGCCCCAGTGTTTCAGGATCTGCTCGGTAGACCTTGGAATCTTCCTTTGTTTGGAAGTAGAAGACTGTATTCCCATCCTCAACCATACCTGCCACTTGTGTTAGGGTCAATTCAGTCAAATCTCCCTCAATTTCTGCAGGACCGTTTTGGTTAGGATTGGTCTCGTAGTATTTGGCCATCACTTGGGGTACCGTATCACCTACCACAACATTAGTGAATTGTTCAGCATCAACCAGGGCGAACATTTTGGCCGTTAGGGACTGGTCCTTAAGAGACATGAAATAAACAGGTCTTCCTTGGATATTGAGAATAACTGGGAAGGTTGGATTATAGCCTTTTTCTTGAACTTTACCTCTGGCAGAGCTCATAGCTGCATATTCAGTCGAAGAAGGTTGAGGATAGAAGGTGGCTTCCTTAGTTCTGAGGTTTACATAATAGAATCCCAGGTTCGATGTGTCAGACCTGACCGAAGTTACACCGGTAATCAGGTGCAGATCCGTACCGATTGAAATGTAATTATAACCTTCGGTTGTAGAGGTGACATTTCTTTGGCCAAAGATAGAGTTCCAGAAGCCTTTTACAAAACGACCGTGCCAATTAAGTTGGTCTAGGATGTTCTCGGCAGGGTAGGCTCGATCCACCCATTCCGGTATATCAGCCTTATCATAATAAGTTGACTCACCCGTGTGCGCATCGGTTAAATATATGCCTTGTGTATCTGTAGCCGAGAAAAGAGCAATTCTTTTGGTCAGCTTAGGCGTTACATACCATGCCTTACCATTATCATCAATCTCGAAGTTCGTTTCGCCGAAGAGAGCAAAAGGATATTGAAAACGCAAGTGGCGGTCAAAGTCTCTCATGAGATAGTCACTATTAGAATACATGATAGACTCGTCCAACTTTATTAGATCACCTTCTTGTGTGTTCATATCTACGCTTACGTAGTACTGGATTCCCTCTCGAAAGTTCCACAGATATTTGAAAAAATCGTTATAAAATAGAGGTGATACTCTGTAAGGTTTTCCAGCAATATTAATCTGAGAGTAGTAGGCGGAAATATCAAACTGTGAAACCAAATCACCCACGGCACCCATTTCCTTTTCGCCGATGACGGAGGCGGCTTCCCTATCCACCACAGGCACTTGGCTTATGTGAATTTGGTCAATCTCTTCATCAAAGACGCCTTCACGTACTTCAATAAGATTCTTATATTGAGAAGCCATGAAGATGGGAGACCCAATAAAGCGCATAATAGCCGGGAAGAGAATACAGACAGCAATTACACCCAGAGAGACTAGAAAACTCTTGGCGGTTTTGGGCTTACGGCCAAAGAGAGCCATGAGGAACCAGAATAGAACAATGCCTATAATAATTGTGAAATAAAGCTCCATACCCATAGGACTTAAGGAGGGGAGGGCAAAGAAAAAATAAACAAACATGATGATAAGTGTCATAAGGAGAACAAACCACCATGGTTTTCGTCTAAATTTTCCTTTTTTATTGACTTTATTGGGATTTCCTATATTAAATATACGGTCAAAAAAATCCTTGAAACTCGTAAATCTAATGTTCTCACCTGTATTGAATTTAAAATTAAAAGGGCTTTTTGCGTTGTAATCCATATCTTCCTTCTTTCTAAGCCTTGCCGGCAGATTCTGCTCTTGGTTAAATCAGGTTCAGCCAGGACTAGTAGTAGAATAGCATATGTATTCACCAATATAAAGTTAGACATATTCACTAAATATCGAATTTATTCTTAGAATTCCTTGACAGTTGATGGGGGGCTTGTTAATATAGCTCGTGCACTAATTACAGGATGTAATTGCTCGCGTGGCGGAATAGGCAGACGCAGTGGATTTAAAATCCACCAGAGTAAAATCTGTGCCGGTTCAAGTCCGGCCGTGAGCACCATATAAATACCGCGGAGTAGAGCAGCTGGTAGCTTGTCGGGCTCATAACCCGGAGGTCGCGAGGTTCGAATCCCGCCTCCGCAACCAAGTAGGAAAGCAGCTATTGATTAAGTTCAATAGCTGCTTTTTTGCCGTACTGTGCAGATATAATAGATATAATTCTTGGCGTTATAGAGTCTAAAGTTAGAGTCCCAAAAGCATCGAGGCTACTTCAAAATAAATAAGCAAAACCATTGTATCGACAGCAGTTGTAATCAGAGGACCTGCCATGACCGTAGGGTCAATATTTAAGCGATCGCCCAAAAGAGGCATGAGCCCACCAACGACTTTTGATAAGATAACTGTCAAGAGAAGTGTTATACCTACCGTTAAATTGATTGCAATATCTCTGGTATCCAACAAAATCATTCGGACTGTGTTGACTAGAACCAGTGCAGTTCCCGTAATTAAACCGACTCTTGCTTCTTTTAAGATTACTTTTAAAGTATCCTTAAAACCCACCTCTTTGGCATATAGAGCTCTTATTATAGTAGTGGAGGCCTGCGTACCGGCATTACCACCGGAGTCCATGAGCATGGGGATATAAGCCGTTAGAACGACCGTCGCCGAGAGTAGACTTTCATAGTGATGGATAATAAAGCCCGTAAAGGTTGCCGTGATTAAACATATGATTAGCCATATCGTTCGATCTTTGGCCATACGTAAACTGGATTTTTCTAAATAGGGCATGACTTCGGTATCAGATTCTTGAATACCGTGAATGTTAGCCAAGTCCTCTTCGTACTCTTCGTGCAAGATGTCGATAGCCCACTCTGCCGGGATGAAACCGATAAGACGGCCTTCGGAATCCGTTACCGGAATTTCCGCTATATCATATCGTTGGGCTAATTTAGCTGCAACTTCCTGGTCATCGGTGGCCTTGACGCTGGCTGTTATAGAATTAAGAAAGGAACTGATGCTTTGATCCTGGTTACGTAGTAAGTCGGCTAAATAAACAAAGCCAATCAGTACCAAAGATTCATTTGTGACCCAAATCTGTTCCAATCGATTGGCATCTAAATCGGAGTTGATAATTTTATTAAGTGCAGTTTTTGGAGGCGTGTCTATCTTGATGGAGATAAAGTTGATAGACATGATGGACCCGACACTTTCTTCAGGATAGCCCAGGAGTTTATTGATGACCGGACGGCGCTCTTCGTCTACGAAATAGGTCATAATTTTTCGGACGATGTTGGCCGGCAATTCCTGTAGGGAGTCCACTAATTCGTCTTCATCCAATTCTTGGATAAGCGTCATGATATTTTCATCGGGGAGTGATTCGATAATTTCCAGCTTCTTGTCCTTGGGAAGAAGAGCAAAGGTATCTGCCAAGAGGTCTTTTTTTAATAGTTTCATCCATATGGCAGTATCGGTTTTGGAAAGATTCTGAAAGTCCTCGGCCAAATCGACAGGGTCCATCTTATTAATTCGACTCTGCAATTCTTTTAATTCGTCGGTATTGTATTTTTTTTGTTCCATTTCATATACTCCTTTAAATAAAAAAGCCGTTAAGATTAAGTCTCTGCGGCAAAAGTATATGAAAGATTGCAGTATGTCTCAAATGTATGAGCATCGATTCCGCAAGCTACATTGGGTTGCCGAAGGACTATGCGTTAAGTAACAACTTCGATAGGGGTCTGAATTATCCATATAGCGCACCTTTTGTTTATTAATAATAGAAAATATACTCTAGTTTTTCAAACTATAAAACTATAAACAAAAGATTTCATTAAATCATATCGATAAGCCCCGGACTTACGACGTTATGCCAGAAGGCATGTTCAACATCGAAAACCGCATGAGGAGCATCGAAGTCGCGATTATCAAAGGGGAGAAGGCTCTCACCTAACTCGGCAATTTCCGTTATTTCTCCTTTTAGATAGGCGTCTAAGTAGGCAATGGCAGTTTTTACCCTTTGAATGACACCTCCTAATTTTATATCAAATTGGTCCAGGCCAAAGGCTTTGTTTTCGGCAAGCCATTGCTTGTGATAGGCGGTGACGAATGCTTCCAAATATTTAATCAATTCGGGAAGGGCGTGGTCTTTGTAACGCTTGAGTGTATCCTTGTCATCCGCCTTATAAGCCTTTCTTAAATCCTGTCCGGCTCGTGTTTTAATAGCCAAGGCACGGCATAAGGCCAAGTTGGCCTCTAGAATAGGACGATACCAGCTGTCTTCAGGGATATCATTTTGAATCAGATCATCCAGTTCACGGGTCATAAGGCTGAAATGTTCGGCCATGGCATCCCCGTCAAAATGATAATCTACCAGGCCGGCTAAAATATCTTGATAAAGTAAGAGTTTAGGCGGGTTGACGCCAATCTTGCCGGGTGAAGGATTGCCCGGTGTAAAGACAGGTTCATCTAAAGCGAGGAAGTGCTTCCAAGAGGCATTGGTACAAGTATAAAAACGTTGTTCCAGCCAAGCATCATCAGGTTTGATATGACCGTAGTTCAACTCTGCCCAATACTGTAAGGCCGGAAGAATAGAGAAGAAAGAGGCTTCGGCACCGTTATCGCCCCAGGCCGTAACCACAATATAAGGAATATTATGCTTTTGACAGGCCGAGAAAGCCAAATCTGCAACGAAGAAAGAATAGGCGTTGGCGGGGTTATAGCCGGTCCACTTCCAAGCACCGCCTGCAAAACCGATATTAGGTGTCATGAGCAGATGCGCTTCTAACATTTCATCGTAGATTTTTTCTTTGCTGGAATAATAATTCCAGTATATCAACTGTAAATCTTCGGGGAGGACCTTACGGACTTCGGCAAAGTGTTCTTCAGAGATGTTCTCACTGTCGTATTGCCCGCCGGTTGCCAGACGGAAGAACATATCGGACCAGATCATGGGTTCCATGTCGTGGGCTTTGACCAAATCATAGACGCGTAAGACATGATCTAACATCAATTGGGTGGGGTCTTCATAACCGTTATTAATAAGATAACGTCCCAGACCTAACATATGAGCCTCATCCATACCTAGGTTAACGCGACGTGAACGGAAAATCTCGCTGACCTGGGTCAACATGGCATCCAGGTATTCGTATGTTTTAGGCTCTTTAACCAGCAAAATACCGTCGATATCACGGATCTCATGCATGTGGGACCAACGTAAGAAACGGTCTAAGTGGGCCAAAGTTTGAACCGAAGCAAAAAGTTCGATACCTAAATCATAAGCAAAGTCATCCAGAGCTTTTAAGTCTTCTGCTGTATAGCGACCTCGAAGATAGCCCATATAAGGATAACCCGGTACTTCCAAGATATCTTCCAAGTAAAGTTGGACTGATTGATAACCCATCAATGCCAATTGCGTCAAAAGACGTTTAAGGGTCTCTGGTTTGGCGACACCATTGCGGGCCAAGTCCGGCATAAAGCCTAAGTCTGGACATTTTGCTTCTTCGTAATAGGGCAGATCGAAATCGTCTAAGACTTGGATGAGTGACAAGGCTCTGGGAAAGAAGCGGTCATTCTTTAAGCTTAAGATAAGCTTATCGCCTTCTTTATCAATGCCGATACCCTGTCCCTCATAGCGAATTTCCAGATTCGCGGGTAAGGTCAACTTTTGATAGTCCGATAATAATTCCACCATACGTGCTTCTCTGGCACCTAATTTTACTGTCATCTTATTACACCTTTCTAAAAATGACTTAATTGAGCGGATCTTTCCAAATTATCTTGGATTCTATATAGGATAATTCATTCGAAATACCCGGATGGTCAATCTCCAGCATAATCTTTTTAGCTAAACGATAGCCCAAAGACCTGGTTTGAACGTCTACGGTGGTAATTTCATTGGCCAAATTGGTATATTCGCCCGTATTGTCAAAACCGGTCAAAATGATTTTATCCTTAACCTGCATTTTGTCCAAATAATCTCTTATAAAGTGAGCGATGAAATCACTGGGACAAACAAAGGCATCGGGAAAAGCATCTAAATTGGCCAAAAAGCTTTCAATTTGTTCGCTGTGATGGCTGATGTCTAAAGATTCGGTATAAGAAAAAACAGAATCGGGTTCTAAACCACGTACTCTGTGTGCTTCTAAGAAACCTCTATATCGGTCCATATTGGTCATGGCGTAGTTTATGTCTCCGACAAAACCCAGTCTCTTATAACCTCGATCAAGTAAGCGCCCTGTAATCTCGTTAATCAGGTTATAGCCTTCCAATAGGACCAAACTGGCGTTCAAAGATCTAAAGGGCATGCTGGGAATAGTATCAAGAAAGATTTTAGGCATCTTCAAATCGGCTAAGAGCCTCAACATGTTTTCATCGTATATATTCAAAACGATAATGCCGGAAATTTGGCCATTTTGAAGACTTTCGGGTAGTCTGTAATCGGCGTCTACCATGGGCGGTAAATAGGTATACATGAGGTTAAAATGATTCTGACTCAGTTCTTTAGCCATCTCATGAATGATTTTCATCCAAAAGGTAGAAGAGGTAGGCCTCGACACGATAACGGAAACCGTACGATTAAAGACTTCCGGAGACTGGCTATAGAGTTTGCCGTGGGACGGATGGT
Source organism: Oscillospiraceae bacterium (assembly GCA_029983685.1). Classification (GTDB taxonomy): domain Bacteria; phylum Bacillota; class Clostridia; order Saccharofermentanales; family Fastidiosipilaceae; genus JASBZA01. The sequence continues at coordinate 153,016 of JASBZA010000003.1, forward strand.
TTTGCGAGTCGGGAAGAGGATAGCCTAATCGTTTAGCTTCCTCCCTAATTACCTGTCTGAGCTCATCGGAAACACCGGGGCGGTTCGTTAAAGCACGCCAAACACTTATTCTGGAGATGGAGAGATTGTCGGCTATATCTTGCATGCTGACTTTATTCTGACCGGCCATAATAAAACTCCTTTTCTATAAGCAATATTCTAATAATAAGTGCTTTTTATAGTATTTCAAGGATACACTTATTACGTAACAAAAGCAATGCTTGTTAAGAGGAATTTTAGCTTCGTGAAAATAAAGTTGCCCATATAGTAAGAGGAGACTAAAGAATTCTTTAAAATTGTCTAACTTGTATCACAATAAATGTTTGACAAATACACTTTATATGTTACTATTAAACAATAAAGAGAAATTCCTGCGTTACGTTATGTTTCGTAATTGCCTGTAAAGCATGGCTTTACATAGAGCAGAAAGGAACTGCCAATGCCAAGTAAAGAATTACAAAAACGCAAAAAAAGTTCAAAGTGGACAAAAGATGACCTTCAGTTAACGCTATTGGGGTTTCCGACCGCTATTTGGTTTTTTGTTTTTTCTTATTTACCTATGTTCGGACTCATCCTTGCTTTTAAGAAATTTAGGATTCATCAGGGTTCGGGCTTTTTTGTCAGTTTGTATAAGAGCGAGTGGGCAGGCTTTGATAACTTTAAGTTCTTCCTTAAATCCAATACCTTTACGATGTTGTTGAGAAATACGCTTCTTTATAATGTCGTCTTTATTATTCTGGGAATTGTTATTCCGGTTACTTTGGCCATAATTATTAATGAGCTCTATCAGAAACGCTTGGCCAAAGTCTATCAGACCCTCATGTTTTTCCCGCACTTCCTGTCCTGGGTTGTCATCAGCTACTTCGTTTTTGCCTTCCTTAGCCCGGATAAGGGTATTATTAACGTCATTCGTATGGCTACAGGATCCAAGCCTATCCGGTGGTATAGTCAATCTAAGTACTGGCCTTTTATCTTAGTCATCATGCAGGTCTGGAAGACAGTAGGTTACAGCATGGTTGTCTATCTGGCCTCTATTACGGGTATTGACCAGAGTATGTATGAAGCGGCCAACTTGGACGGTGCCACACGCTTCCAGCAAGCACTTTACATTACCATTCCATCTATTAAGCCTATTATCATCATGATTTTTATCTTGAATATCGGGCACATATTCTACTCGGATTTCGGCCTGTTCTATCAAGTGACCAGAGGTATACCGGGGTCTATTTATAACGCGGTTTCGACCTTTGATACCTATATCTATCAGGCATTAAGAAACCCCAATGTTTCTATAGGTCAGACGGCCGCAGCTTCCATGTTCCAATCCGTTTGCTGCTGTATCACTGTGTTGGTAGCGAACTGGATCGTTAAGAAGATTGATGAAGACAGCGCCATTATCTAAGGAGGAAAGAATCGTGACTAATAACAATATTTCAAATTCAAACACTGTAAATTCCTCGATCATTCTTCAAGACGATATTAAAAATAAGATGAAGTGGAATCCTAATGCCATTAAGTCCGGCACCAATGTGGTTTTTAATATCATATTTATTCTGGTTGCTTTTCTTTGTATTTTTCCTTTTATCTTTGTCTTCATGCTCTCGATTTCTTCAGAGCAATCCATTAGAGAATTCGGTTACAGAGTAATCCCTCAGGAATTCTCAACCAGTGCATATAAGTTTCTCTGGGGTGAAAGGGATACCATCTTTAATTCTTTCTTGGTTTCGGTCTTTGTAACCGCTGTCGGCACGGCATTGGGCGTTGTTTTGACCACTACCATGGGTTACGTTTTGTCCAGACCGCATTTTAAGACCAAGACGTTTTATACTTGGTTGGTTTTTATTCCCATGATTTTTAACGGCGGTATGGTTGCTTCTTATATCATTAACGTAAATGTATTACAGCTGAAAGATAACATCTGGGTCCTGATCTTACCCTTGCTGGTGAGCTCCTTTAACATCATCATTGCCAAAACTTTTTTCCAGACGACCATTCCCGAATCCGTCATCGAATCGGCTCGAATTGACGGGGCCTCACAGTTCAGAACTTATCTCAGTATTGTCGTCCCGATTTCCAAACCGGTCTTTGCAACCATCGCACTTTTCCTGACCTTTGGCTATTGGAATGACTGGTTCTTATCATCCTTATATATTACGAAGCGCAACCTGGTTTCTCTCCAGGCCCTCTTAAACAATATGATGGGTGCTATTGAGTACATCGCCAATAACCCCACAGCCGGTTTATCCCTTACAGAATATAAGATGCAAATGCCTTCGGAAACCGTCCGCATGGCTATTGCCGTAGTTATTGTTATACCTATTGCCTGTGCCTATCCGTTTTTCCAGAAATACTTTATTACCGGTTTGACGATAGGTGCGGTAAAAGGATAAAAACAAATTTGTTTGGCCTAAGCCTTACTTCGGCCGGGTAGGGCTTAAGCTGAACAGTAGTAAGAAAGGAAGAAAAAAATGAAGAAATTAGCAAGTGTCTTATTGGCCGCTACGATGGCTATGTCTGTTGCCGCTTGTAACAATGACGGATCCAAGCCATCCGAATCAGAGTCGGGCAAGTCCGAAGCGCCTTCGACGACGCAGTCAGCGGATGCTCAATCGTCCGAGTCCGAGACTGCTGAATCTACAGCACCCAGCGGTGAAGTTGTTAACCTGAAATGGGTAGCCGTCGGTTCTGGTATGCCTAAGAACTACGATACCTGGAAAGAAAACATTGATCCTTATTTGGCCGAGAAAATCGGTGTCAACATTGACATGGAAATTGTCGGCTGGGGCGACTGGGACGCCCGTCGTGCAACCATGGTATCCACAGGCGGTGACGATTACGATATTATGTTCACCAACGGCGGTACCTACATGAATGATGTAAAGACCGGTGTATTCATGGATATTACCGACATGGTTAATACCAGCATGAGTGATTTGGTTCCCTATATTCCGGCTGACTATTGGGAAGCCTGCAAGATTAACGGCAAACTTTACGGTGTTCCTACCTATAAAGATTCTTCCCAGACTGAATATATCGTATGGGATATGGATATGGCAGAAAAAGCCGGTATCGATCCTTCCACGATTGATTCTTTCGAGAAGATGACTCCGGCCCTGAAAGCTATCAAAGAAACCACCGGCGAAGCTTCTTTTGTTCAGAAAAAAGAAGGCGCCAACTATATTACCTATCTTTATGACGGCATGGGTGCCGGCCTTCCCGGTTTAGGTGTCCGTTATGACGATCCCGAAGGCAAGGTTGTCTTTGCTTACGAGCAAGATGACGTCATGTCAAACCTGAAGACTCTCCATCAATGGTTCTTGGACGGTATTATCAACTCTGACGCTGCTGTTAAGGCTGATGACGAAGGCTACAAGCCCGTAATTATCGCTCAAGGCTGGTCCGGCGCTGCCAAAACTACTTGGGGTCGTAACATCGGTACCGAGAACGCTGAGGCTTTCCAATGGGGTCCTACCGTTATGTCTAACGAAACTGTTCGCGGTTCTATGAACTGTATCAATGCCAACAGCAAGAATCCCGAGAAGGCTTTGGAGTTCTTACAGTTAGTAAACTTGGACAGCCACGTACGTGATGCATTCTACTACGGTGTTGAAGGCGATAACTTCGAATATGTCGGTGAAGGCGATGCACGTCGTGTTCACAAGAACAACATGGACTGGACTATGGCCGGTTATACGCAAGGTACTTTCTTCACCGTTACACAGCAAGACGCTATCGATTTCAACGAGTGGGATGAAGTTAAAGAGCTGAACGAAAAGGCTACACCTTCCGTCCTCTTAGGTTTCACCTTGGATGTTGATCCCTTCCGTGACCAGTTAACCAACTGTGCCGAAATCTACACCCGTTATCAAGCAGAACTTCTGACCGGTACATCTGATCCTGAAGAAGCTGTTCCTCAGATGAAGGCCGAAATGGAAAAAGCCGGCTTGAACGACGTTATTGAAGGCGCCCAAAAGCAGGTAGACGAATTCTTAAAGAAATAAAAGCTTAATTAATTAAGAGCTTGGGGGCGAGAAGACCTTATGTAAAGTATCGTCTTTTCGCCCTTTCTATATGCATACTTATGGCATAATGAAAAAAATAAAATAAGAAGAAGGATACATTCTATGACCAAGATTATCGGGACAAATTTGACAAATATGCCCTGGCAAGAGCGCAAAACCGAAGGACCCTTACCCTTATGGCGTTTTGACCAAAATCCTATTATCGGGCGAGACGGTAATAAAGTCTCAAATAGTGTATTTAACAGTGCTATTGTCCCTTACAAGGATGGCTATGCCGGTGTTTTCCGCTGTGACAGCCGTTCCATCAGCATGGACATTTTTGCCGGTTTTAGTGACGACGGTATCCACTGGCACATTGAAGATGAACCTATCCGATTCGAGGGGGATGACCCGGAAATTCTAAATCGCGAATTCCGTTACGATCCTCGAGTTATTTTAATTGATGATAAATACTATATCACCTGGTGTAACGGTTATCATGGCCCTACTATAGGCCTAGGTTGGACCAAAGATTTTAAAACTTTTGTCCAAATGGAAAATGCATTCTTACCCTTTAATCGAAACGGTGTTTTATTTCCTCGTAAGATTAACGGCGAGTACATGATGCTTAGCAGGCCCAGTGATAACGGTCATACACCTTTCGGTGATATCTTTATAAGCCGCAGCCCTGACCTCACTTATTGGGGCAAACACCGTTTTGTTATGGGCGCGGAAAAAGGCGACTATTCAGCTTGGCAATCCACCAAAATCGGCCCCGGCCCTGTTCCGATTGAAACCGACGAAGGCTGGCTGATTATTTATCATGGTGTTATTACAACTTGTAACGGTTTTGTCTATCGTATGGGATCAGCCCTGCTGGATATTGACGAGCCTTGGAAAGTCTTATACAGGACCAGAGACTACATTATGGCGCCTGACGTCCCCTATGAGCAATTAGGCGATGTCTCCAATGTTGTTTTCCCTTGTGCAACCATTCAAGATTCGGCCACGGGACGTATTGCTATCTATTACGGTGCAGCCGATACGGTAACCGGCATTGCCTTTACAACTGTAGATGAACTTGTTGCGTACACTAAAAAGAACTCATTTTAGCGAGGTAACCTATGTTTTTATTGGATAAGAGAATTAATGTCATCGCCAAAGAGTTAAAAGACCTTTGTATTAAACAGTCTTTTCCTATTTTGCAATGGCAGTACAAGGAGGGAAGATACTTTCGTCCCGAAGAGGCAGACCAAAGTTCCGTATCCTACGAGAACTTTGATACTAAGACTATGTACTGGCACGGTATGGATAGGCATTATTGGTTCAAAACGACCTTTGAAGTACCGGAGACTTTGGACGGCAAGCAAATGTGGTTCAGAGCCGGTTCCTTGGACGGCTGGGATGCCAGAAATCCTCAGTTTGTTTTCTTCTTAAACGGCAAACCTATTCAGGGCATGGATACGAATCATAGAGAAGTCTTGATTACGGAATCGGCCAAAGCAGGGGAGACTTATCGGTTTGACCTGCAAGCTTGGACGGGTAATGTAGCAGATGATTTGCACCTGACCACCTCTGTATATGAGCTGGATCCTAAGATTGCCAAGCTTTACTACGATATCCAAGTTCCACTTGAAGCTTTTTCCAGAATGGACAAGGAAAGCCGAGCCTATCTAAGCTTATTAAAAGCCTTGGATGATACCATTAATCTTTTAGATTTGAGAACACCTTACTCCGATACATTTTATGCATCTTTGGATCACGCACTCGACTTTATAGAAAAAACAGTCTATGAAGATTTGGCCGGCCATGACGAGGTCATTGCTTCTTGTATCGGCCATACCCATATTGATGTGGCTTGGTGGTGGACCGTTGAACAAACCCGTGAAAAAGTGGTTAGAAGTTTCTCTACGGTTTTAAAACTCATGGATGAATACCCTGACTATCATTTTATGTCCAGTCAGGCCGTCCTATATTCCTTCTTAAAGGAACGTTATCCCGATCTCTATAGCCAGGTAAAAGAGCGAATTGCCGAGAAGCGTTGGGAGCCCGAAGGTGGTATGTGGGTAGAAGCCGACTGTAATGTCACATCCGGTGAATCCTTAGTCCGCCAGTTCCTTCACGGTAAGCGTTTCTTCCGCGATGAATTCGGCGTGGATAATGTTATTTTATGGCTTCCGGATGTTTTCGGTTATTCGGGTGCTCTGCCTCAGATTATGAAAAAATCCGGCATCGATTACTTTATGACAACCAAACTGGCCTGGAATCAACTTAATAAGATTCCTCATGACACCTTTAACTGGCGCGGTATTGATGGCAGTGAAGTGTTCACCCACATGATTACAACGCTCGGCGTAGGCCAGCCTGTTGAGAACTTCTTTACGACCTATAACGGCGAACTCCATCCGGATGCTATTATGGGCGGCTGGGAGCGTTATCAGGAAAAAGCCATTAATAACGATATTCTTATCAGTTACGGTTTCGGTGACGGTGGCGGCGGTCCTACCCGTAAGATGCTGGAAACCTCCGAAAGAATGGATAAAGGCGTCATGGGTATTCCTAAGGTGCGCCAAGTCTTTGCCCGCCAATATTTTGACGAACTCCATGACAGAGTTAAAGACGACCCCAGATTAGATACCTGGGAAGGTGAACTTTACTTCGAATACCATAGAGGCACACTAACGTCTATGGCCAGAAATAAGAGGTCGAACCGCAAATCGGAACTAGGGCTCATGGATACCGAGTTCTTGTCGGTCTTAACCCACGAAAATATCAACGAGAAATTAGATCCGCTATGGAAAACGGTGCTCGTAAATCAATTCCATGATATCTTGCCCGGAACCAGTATTCACGAAGTTTATGAAGTGACCAATCAAGAATATCAAGAAGTCAAAGAGACTCTGGAGACTATTCAAGATGAGCGCTTAGATGACTTAACGGATACTCTGAATACCGATAATAAGGAAGCTGGTTCCGGCCTTGTGGTTTTAAATACGACCGGTTTCGAAAGGTCTGATATCGTAGACTTAGGTGAGGTAAAAGCCAAGGCTTTAGTAGACTTCCAAGGGAAACTTTGGCCGGTTCAGAACACAGCCCAAGGTGGCGCCATCGCTTATGTTGAGAATCTTCCGGCCAAAGGTTACGAGACTTTTGCCTTAGCGGAAGAGAACGTGGAATCTGAATCGGCTTTCAGCTTTAGTGATGACTTCAATTTGGAAACACCTTTCTATTCAGTTCGCTTCAACGAAAAGGGTGAATTAGCTTCCGTATATGACAAAGAAAACGATCGCGAAATTCTTCAGGAAGGTCAGGCTGGTAATATCTTTAGAATGTATGAAGATAAACCTCTGGACTACGACAACTGGGATATCGAGAATTATTATGTTGAGAAGTTCTGGGATTGGGATAGCTATGATGCATTCGAATGGACTGAAAAAGGCCCGGTCAGAGCAACCTTGCACATTGAGAAGTCGCTTTCCAAATCGACCCTAAGTCAAGACATTCATTTCTATAAAGACAAGAGACGTATCGATTTTGTTACCAAGGTCGATTGGAAGGAAGCCCAGCACTTATTGAAGGTACATTTCCCTGTTGATATCCATACCGATGAAGCAACCTTCGATATTCAGTTCGGTAACCTCAAGCGTAAAACCCATACCAATACCAGCTGGGATGTTGCCCGATTTGAGTCCTGCGGCCAAAAGTGGGTAGACTTGTCCGAAGGCCACTATGGGATTAGCCTTTTGAACGATTGTAAGTACGGACACTCGGTCCATGATTCCAACATCGGACTTACCTTGATTAAATCCGGTATTGTACCTAACCCGGTAACCGACCAGGAGATGCATTACTTCTCCTACAGCTTGTATCCCCATGCCGGTGATTGGCGTCAAGGCCAAACGGTTAAAGAATCCTATTTCTTTAACCAGGAGACCTTTAGTCGTCCAGTCGCTTTAGACCAGCAAAAGAATTTAGAGTCCTTCTCTTTGGCATCCGTTAACAAAGCTAACGTAGTCATCGAAACCATCAAATATGCCGTAGATGATGAAGATATCATTGTTCGTCTTTATGAGTCCGACAATGCCAAAACCAAGGCCAGATTGAGCTGGGGCGAGCGTGTAAGTCGAGTGGTAGAATGTAACTTGATGGAAGAAGATTTGGAAGACCAAGCCGACTTTAAGCTAAGAGACGAGGGAGAAGGCTCGGCTTTCGACTTCGAGATCAAACCTTACGAGATAAAAACCTATCGTCTGACTTTGGCCTAAAAGGCCAAAAAAGACCCAAAGAAACGGAGTGTGTATGAAGCCTTTTTTACTGGAACCTTTCCCTAAAGCCTATATCTGGGGCGGACAAAATTTAGTGCGCTTTGGTAAGACTTTAAAGGCAGACAAAATGGCCGAATCCTGGGAGCTGTCGGCTCATCCGGACGGACCGGCCAAGATTAAAACAGGACCTTTAAAAGGGATGTCATTTATAGACTTTGTAAATAACTATCCCGGAGAGTGGAAGAGAGATGAGGATAAGGCTGAGGGCGCCAACCCGAATTTTCCCATTCTGGTTAAGTTTATTGATGCCCAAAATAGCTTGTCCATTCAAGTCCATCCCAACGATTCTTATGCTATGGAGCATGAGGGTGAGTTCGGCAAGACCGAGATGTGGTATATCTTGGAAGCAGAGCCGGATGCCTTCTTATACTATGGCTTTGAGCACGAAATCGGCCGTGAAGAGTTCGCTGAACGTATTAAAAATGATACCTTAACCGAGGTCTTACATCGTCAACCGGTTAAAGCCGGTGAGGCCTACTTTATTCCGGCCGGTACCATTCATGCTATAGGAAAAGGCATTGTTCTGGCAGAAATTCAGCAAAGCTCCAATAGTACCTATCGGGTATATGACTTCGGTAGGCGAGATAAAGACGGTAATTTAAGACCTCTTCACATTGACAAAGCTATTGATGTCACCGAACTTAAACCGGTAGAAGTCAAATCCCCTCTAAAAGAGAACGAGACCGGACGTTTTATTGACTGTCCTTACTTTCGCGTCGCCAAATTAGACCTCCATGGTAATTTCGAGTCTAAGGGCTTGGGCCATGAGGGTTTTAGAGCCTTACTCTTCTTGGATGGCGAAGCAACTCTAAGAGACGGAGACAATACCATGGTCTGTGAGAAGGGGGATTGCCTCTTCATTCCCGCAAGCTGCTTGGGCTTTAGCCTAGACGGTAAAGCCTCCATTCTGGACATCAGTCACTAGTTAGACTTCTATTAAAAGTCACTTAGTTTGCTGAAATAGGAGCGGAATGCCTGAAGTTTACTTTGGGCATCCGCTTTATTTTTACCTCGAACCGAAATATAGACCTTAAGTTTAGGCTCGGTTCCGGAAGGTCTTAATGTAATAGTGGAATCATCTTCCAAGGTCCAGCATAATACATCCGCCTTTGGGATATATGCCAAAGCTTTTTCTGTAGTATTCTCATGGCTATTGGGGTCGGACCCAAGCTGATCCATTAGATAATCTTTGCTTTCTTTGACGGCCACAGAAGCTATTTTTTCGGGTCTCTTATCACGGAAGTTTTGCATAAGGTCAGCCATGTGTTTGGCTCCTTCTTGGCCTTCAAAGGTATAGGAATCCAGACTTGCCAGATAGTAGCCGTATGTTTCATAGAGATTCTCTAATACTTCTAATAAGTTATTGCCTTGTGCCTTATAGTAGGCGGCCATATCCGTGATGAGCAGGACAGCATTGATCGCGTCTTTATCTCTTACGTAACTTCCGGATAGGTAACCGCAGGACTCTTCAAAGCCGAATATATAGCGTTTGGCTTGATTGATCTTTTCTAAGATGCCGATTTTTTCGCCGATGAATTTAAAGCCCGTTAAAACGTTTATCACGCGTACATCGTGAGCCGAGGCAATAGCTTCCGCCATGCGGGACGTTACGATGGTTTTAACCGCTATGGGGGCTTCCGGCATGGTTTTTAATTCATTACGCCTCCGGCAGATATAATTAAGTAATAATACGCCGACTTGATTGCCGGTCAGGAGTTGATAGTCCCCTTGCTTATCACGGACACCTACGCCGACGCGGTCTGAATCAGGATCGGTAGCCAGAACTAAATCGGCAGCTTTATCTTTGGCCAAAGTAAGACTTAGAGTCATAGCCTCCTTCATCTCTGGATTGGGATAAGGGCAAGTAGGGAAGTGGCCGTCCGGATCGGCTTGTTCGTCTACCATATGAATATTTTTATAGCCCGCTCGGTCCAGAATTGATAAAACACAAGTCTTACCGGCACCGTTAAGGGGACTGTAGACGATATTTAAATCGGGATAAGGCGCTGTCTTTTCTAAACGTTCTTGATAGACATGATCCAGATACGCATCTGTAATGGACTTTGGAATGGTGTGAATACGTTGAGTTGCCTGATCGGATGCTTGCTTGATATCGTCAAAAATATCTAAGACTTCTATGTGATTCAGTATAGCACCGGCTATTTCTGTAGTAATCTGGCAACCGTCCGGTCCGTAGACCTTATAGCCGTTATATTCAGCCGGATTGTGGGATGCCGTAATGCAGATACCCGCACCGCATTCCAAGGCCCTAACGGCAAAACTAAGCGAGGGGGTAGGCATAAGCGTGGGATATATCCATGCTTCTATACCGTTTGCGGCAAAGACCAGGGCAGCTTCTCGGGCGAAGACATCGGACTTGATTCGGCTGTCGTATGCGATGGCAATCTTTTGAGGTAAGTCTTGGGACTTTAGCCAATTGGCCAAACCTTGAGAAGCTTTACGCACTGTATAGATGTTCATGCGATTGGTTCCGACACTTATTTTTCCTCTTAAGCCTCCGGTTCCAAAGCTAAGATTTTTATAAAAACGATCGTTTAAAGCCGATTCGTCATTACGGTCTATAAGTCCTTGTAGCTCTTGCTTTAAATCTGAATGATTTTCTAATTGATTAAGCCAGGTTTTAACAGTCTGTGATGAACTCCAAGTTGTCATGGTTTACCTCTATACATTATCTTTATACTCTTTATTATGGGACTTCAAGAGCCTTTTGTCTTCTTTATTTGCCGATATTTAACAAAATTTAAGGCTTCAATGTTGAATTGTTGTGCCGGCTAAACTAAAATTTAAAGGGTAATGCAAGTGATTTGGCTTTGGCCAAAAATTAAGGAGAGGAATTATGCGTAAGAAAATTATTTTGCTGTTCGTTACACTATTTTTAGTAGCGAATGTCTCTGCTTGCGGTTCTAAGGATAAGCCGTCCGAATCTTCCGCTAGTGAAAGTAAGACTAGCGAGATGAGCAGCTCGGAAGCTACGAATACGGAAAGTACTCCTGTAGTAAGTACGACGACTGATCCGACAAGTGAGGCTACGACAAGCAAAGAAACCACATCCCAAGCAAGTACTACACCCGATCAAAGCAGTTCGGAGAGTAGCGCTCCTAAAGGTTCCGAGGCTTCCGGTAAAGTTGAATTAGGCGATCAATATGTTAATATGGAGCAGAGAAGTTTCGCCATCAACGGCAAAGTGTATACTTTAGGCAAAACAACCTTGCAAGAGATGATTGATGACGGTGTACCTTTTGATGAAGATGATATTGCCAATGCCGATAATAATTTAGGGAAGAACTCAACCTCGCCTCCTTTCAAGATTCAACTTGCCGAGTATTATACGGCTCAAGTTTCGGTTGGTAACTTTACGGATGAAAACGTAGTAACGAAGACGGCACCTATCTCTTGGGTATATTTGCCGATTCACCTGGACAAGGATGAAGGCCAAATGCAATTCGCATTCCCTCTTGATATGACCAGGGATCAATTAATTGAGAAGGCAGGAGAGCCCAGCTCCGAAAAGAACAATACCGTAGAGTATAAGGCTGAGGCCGAGAAATATATAGGTGATTCGGGTTACCGCTTTGACTTTAATGCACAAGACGGAAGTCTGCAGTATGTAACCATCAACTATAAACCTTAAGCATAAATTGTATTAAGAATGAGGAGACCGGTTTCGTAAGGAGCCGGTCTTTTTTGTATAAAAAAAGACCCCTGAACTATCAAGGGTCTTCTTATCTTGGCGGAGAAGGAGGGATTCGAACCCTCGCACGCTTACACGTCTAACGATTTAGCAAACCGTCCCCTTCAGCCTCTTGGGTACTTCTCCAAATCTACTGGCATGTACTTTAGCTCCTAAGCACGTTACTTGATTATATATGAAGACTAACACAAGTCAAGATGTGAGGAGAAAAAATCTGCTTATATTGACAAATTAAAAGGTGCATTACAGAATGATTTGTATCATATGAAGATTTCTTTTGCACAATAGATAGAAAGAAAATTATGAATCATAATCATGTAAACAAATTTAAAGACCTAGCAAATGTTCAAACTCTGTTAAATCAGGCAATCGAAGTCCGAAAAGCCGCTTACGCTCCTTATTCCGATTTTAAGGTAGGTGCGGCACTCTTGGCAGCTTCCGGAAAAATCTATACCGGTTGTAACGTCGAGAATGCCTCCTACGGTGCTTCCATCTGTGCGGAAAAAAATGCGGCATTGTCTGCAGTGAAAGCAGGAGAGAGGCATTTTAAGGCGCTTGCTGTAGTAGCTAATACGCCTTTAACTTATCCTTGCGGCATTTGCCTGCAGTTTTTAAGTGAGTTCGCAGACTCAGATATGCTTGTCCTATTATTAGATGAAGAGGGGCAGCCTTCTACATATCTATTTGGTGATCTTTTGCCAAAAGCTTTTAAAAAATCACAGATGGAACCTGAGAATCATAAGAACTAAAGCTTAAAGAAAAGGCTCCGAATCATGCGGGGCCTTCTCTTAATCTTATTTGATTTTTTTTTAGAATAGTTTATTTATAAACAATAGTTTTGGACACCTTATCCGCTGTCTCTTGATCTTTCAAAAGAGAAACTAAGTGAAGCGCAAAGGGGATAGCAGCTCCCAAACCATGGGAGGTGATGACATGACCGTCCTGAATGACGTTTTTGTCCTTAAAATGCACCTTAGAACCTAAATCTTCTTTCATGCCCGGATAGACTGTAGCGTTCATATCATCCAATATGCCTAATTCGCTTAATACTGTAGGACCGGCACAGATGGCTGCCAGCAGTTTCTTATTGTTGTGTTGGTCCAATAGAATTTGGCTGACCTTCTCATTAGCCTTTAGATTATCCACACCTTTTAAACCGCCCGGGACGACGTAAAGGTCTACCGCGGAACCGTCTACTTGGTCCAGTGTCTTATCGCACTCAATTTTGACATTATGCGCACTTTCAATTTGTTTAGTCTCGTGGACGGATACCATATCAATGGAGAGACCGGCCCTTCTTAAGAGGTCAACGACCAGAAGCGCTTCACACTCCTCAACACCGTTCGCCATAAAAATAACTGTTTGCATAAAAACTCCTTTCTTTTATTTAAACCAGTTTTTGAGTATGTTCTTTTCCCTTTGTTTGGAATGACCCAGGCAAAGGTCCATGAATTGTCTGGAATATTGCAGTCGGCCCTGACTTGCCGACAGACGGATCACACCGCTAAGCCGTTTAGACTGAATAGCATCCTTAACGTCCCTGGAGGGGATATTGGGTGAACCCAGATCCCTTTCGTCCAAGCCCTTAAGAAGCATTTCCTTGACCGTTTGATTGTCGTAATACGTTACACCGTCACCGCGCTTACGATCGTCAATCAGGATGAACTGGTCAAAGCGTATAGCCATAATGTCATTACTGATCATGGCCACATCTTCGATGTCATCCAGATAAGTCTGCAAGAATTCACGTTTACCCGGATACATGACCGTTTGATTATCAATCCGGTCGTTAATGTACCAACGCTTATAGGCCCTGTCCAAGTCGGCACTCATGTAAGGCCAAATCGGGTGGTTGGGCTCACTGTGAATGAAAACATCGGCTATGCGCTTATATAAGGCTTTTTTCTCGTCTTCGATAGGGTCTCTGGATGCGATAATTCTGGAGATCACTTCAGCGGCCAAAGCCGGATGCATGTATCCCATGGATTGACCCAAGATGTCTGCTTTTTTGTAGAGAACCGGCAAGTCGGCCTTACGGAAAAACTCCCCGAAAATAGCTCCGCCTAAGCTGGTTTCTACCAAAATCTGGTAATCGCTGATAAAAGTTTCCAAACCTTCGTCAGGGGAGAGGTTATAAGCCTGGTTCATATTGCGGACAATATCCGATACGAAACCGTCGTCCGACTTACCCAGGTTAACGATATCACCTATGCACTTGGGCATATAAGACGGACGCACCTCCCTCCTGGAAGGGTCCGACTCCAGAGTATTAAAAACCAATTCCAAGGTCTGCTGAATCCAGCGATGGGGGAAGTTTCTCTGGAGTGTAGACCAGCCCACCGTGTAAAGCGACCAGGAAGCCCTTTGTACCGCCAGTTGCTGGATGGCTCTATAGGTTTGCTGATTGTTAATGAGGAGCAAGCAGTGAAAGAGCATCTTGGTTTCTTCCGAGTTCAAATCAATGGATAGCTCTTGGATTTTATAGAGTGGAACCTGACGAATCTTATCAATCAGATTTCTGGCATCGTCGTCGCTAATGGTAAGAGGCCTTTCCAGAAGATAGGGATGTTTTTTTCGTACATTCTGGAGGCTCTGGCGGAATTTGCCTTTATTCCTATATTCCTCAGTCAAGTCCAGGCCTGCACTGGATGCCGCTCTTCCCGTACGCGTAGCGCGTGGCGTAGTGGAATAGGCCTTGGAAGAAGCTCTGTCGGCTCTGGCCATACCGGCCATCACTTCATTGTTCGATGAATTAATAGGCGCCATCCTGTTCTGGTAACCATAGCCTGTGTCGGAATCTTTTTGACTTAAATCCGGCTTGGGCAAGAAGGTCGATTTCTCACGGCTGGGCGGGGTAGACCTCAAAAAATCCGGTGGTGGGTTATCCCTACGCTGTTTAGGGTCAAAGAGTTTTGGCCCCAAGACCGGCTTATTGTCGTCTTGTGGCTCTTTTTCCGGCTGTTCATAAGTCGTTTTACCGGTATCTGTAGTAGGTGCGGCATCGGGAGTGGTCGAAGCGGATAATTCTTTGGCCAAAGAAGCCGCCCTGGCCTTTTCTTGTGCTTCCTCTAGGGCAAGTTCCATGGGGAGTTTCTCTCTATGGGGCATCTTATCATTGGTATCCAAGGCTATCGTCTTCCTTTCCCTCAACATTTGTATCATTATCACGAGCCGGGGGGATATCCTGTTTCGGACTCTTCTTTGCGTCTAATATACGCAACAATTCTTCTTGTTTTTCGTTAACGGCCAAATCATCATCGCGTTGATTTCGGTAGCGGTATTCCTGGGCCCAACGTACATCAGAGGCCCATTGGCCTACGGTATCTCTGATTTCCGATGTGGTGTTGGATAAGCGGTCGGAAATTTCAGCCAGACCGTCATCAAATTCACCCAAGGTTTGCTTAACTCCGACCTGCATTTGGCCTGCAAAGCTCTGAATAGAAGACTGTAAGGCTTCGTCTATAGCGGCACTGCTGGCCTTTAGGCTCTGACTTTGCTGAAGCATGTAATCGGCCTGATCGACCAAGAGAGAACTTAGCTGGCGCATATCGGCCAAAGTCTTATTGGAGCTGTCCGATAATTCCCGGACCGTTTCGGCAGATTGCTGACTCTCCAGATGAAGACCTTGTGTAACACGATAGAGGGCATCTTGCATGTCCTCGCCGCTCTTACGAAGGGCTTTAATTTCAGAGGCCAAGTTTTCTTCACTACCTTGCTGCAACTTCGATAAGCTCTCTGTGCTCCTGGCCAAAGAAGCCAGCGATTCCGTTTGCTTACCCATATCGTCTTGCCAATCGATACGGCTCTGGGCAAGCTTTTCTAAAGACTCGTTGACCTTAGACTGAATCTCTACACTCTGAGCTTTATAATTCTCCATTGTTTCCAGGGCATGGTCCAAGGCCTGATTGGAGTTGTGAATCTCTTGAGAGAAACCGGTTAGTTCTTGATAGAAGGGTCTTAAGTTCTGGTCTAAGCTTCGGGTCAAAGAACCGGTAAACTTCTGAGTCAAATCCTCCATGCCGTGTTCTTGTCTCTCAGCTATCATTCGGCTGGTATTTTCCAAAGACGCTACAGCGTCCAGCAGAGGAGGTAAGACTTCTTTCTCCATAGCCTCTTTAACATTAGAAGCCAGGTATTCGGCTAAACGATAATGCGTTAAGTCCTCTACCGTTTGACTTAAAGTCGTTATGGAGTCCGACATCTGTCTGTCGTATTGGAAGAAGGATTCAATTAACGCGGCGGTTCCGGCCAATTCACGGAAGACCGGCAGCTTTTCCTGTATGGTCTCAGCTAAGAGATTGAGGCTGCGGCTAATCTCTTGTTTACCTTTGGCCGACTGAAAATACAGCAAAAAAGAGAAAATAGCGCCCAAAATGAGCGGTATAAAGGAAAGGGCTAAAGCGATGGATCGATCCCCGCTCTGGCTGATAGCAAAAATCAGAAAGACCGAGGTCGCTACAATGGATAAAGAGAGAAGCTGAAGAGACGTTTCCGATGTGATCATGCGGTATTGGGCTTTGGTTAGAATACGGTCGGTTTTAAGCAAAGTAGCAGGTTCGGAAATCCACTTACCTTGGTAGAGACGGTCGGATTGAGACTTCATTTTATCGCCAATCTGTTGGAGTAAGGTCTGGCCCTGCTTGGTGAAGATTTTTACAACATCGTCCAGGTTATCGATGGTGCAATATTCCAGTTCGTTTAACTCGTCTATCATCTGCGCCAAGGCTTGAACGGACTCTCTGATAAACTTACGATGCTTGGTCATGAGGAAGATACCGGCCCCTACAATAAAGACTGATAGGAGTAACAAAAAGAGCCAAAATAACGATGGCAAACCGACTAATAAAAACAAATGCTGCATAAGCCCTCCTTAGTTCTCCCTATTATATAGTATTACGGCACAAGGCTCATAGAAAGTCTGATTTTCTATAGCGATTTGTACGGTAAAAGGTTAGGATTATTTATAAAATAGACAGAACCAATTATAAAGCTAATCGACAAGACGTGACAAATTATTGGCAGGAATTTAGGAAAGCATGACACAGGAAAACAAGTGTATTGAAGTAGAGCATTTATCTTTCAGTTACGGAGACGATATCCTTTTGGAAGATATTAATTTTGCTATGGACCAGGGGGAAATTCTGGGCTTGGTAGGACCCAACGGTTCCGGTAAATCCACCTTGATAAAACTTTTGTTGCATTCAATTAAAGCAACCCAAGGCAGTATTAGACTGCTGGGAAAAGATATTGAAGACTTCAAGGACTGGGAAAAGATCGGTTACATCGCACAAAGTTATGACGATATTAATAAAGCTTTCCCCGCCAGTGTCACGGAAGTGGTCCGAGCCAATCTTTACAAGTCTGTCGGCCTTTTTAAACCCTTTGGCCGTAAGGAAAAAGAAAGAACCGAGGAAGCCCTGGCTCTCACCGGTGTAGTACATCTAAGGCATAGACGCATAGGTGACTTGTCGGGAGGGGAGAAGCAGCGCGTGTTTTTGGCTCGTGCCCTGGTGAGCCGGCCCAAGCTTCTGATTTTAGATGAAGCCACGTCCGCAGTGGACCAATACCAGCAAAAGCAGTTTTATGAACTTTTAGAAAAGCTGAATCATGCTTACGGCATCTCTATCCTCATGGTATCCCATGACTTGGCAACGGTAAACCGGATGGCCGATCGCCTCTTATGCTTGGCCGACCGGGACTTCTTTATTAAAGATACCGGAACAAACTTAGATAGAAAATTTTTAGAACAGCTTTTCGGTTTTGCCTGGGAGGATCTGTAAGTCTTATGTTTGCCTATCAATTTATGCGTAATGCTTTTATCGTAGCAATTTTTGTCAGTGTTGCGGCTACTTGTATCGGCCATGTTGTCGTATTGAGGCGTCAAGCCAACTTAGGCGATGCCTTGTCCCATTCGGCTCTGGCCGGTGTAGCCTTAGGTGTGGTGATGAATATTAATCCGACGCTGGGGTCCCTCTTAGGAACACTTTTGGCGGCTCTGGTACTAGAACTTTTGCGACGGCTCTTTCCTCGTTATCAGGAAATATCCACTGCCATCGTTATGGCCCTGGCTGTCGGCCTGGCTGCTATTTTCTCGAGTTTTGCCGGCTCCGGCCAAAGTTTCCAATCCTATCTGTTCGGCTCTATTGTGGCCATCAGTGACCTGGAAAGAAATCTCAGCATCGGTATTTCACTTGTGGTTATCTTGGTGACCTTACTTTTCTACAAAGAAATTTTCTTCATAAACTTTGATAAGAATCAGGCAAGGCTAAGCGGCGTTCCCATTTCTCTGGTGGAAGGTCTTTTTACCCTTTTAATTGCTCTTACGGTAGGAATTTCTTCTCGCAGTGTAGGAACCCTGGTCATCTCGTCGCTTCTGGTTTTACCTTACGCATCCGCCATGCTTTGGCAAAAATCCTATCGGGGTACCTTGCTTCTGGCTATCGGCCTATCCATCCTAAACTCAGGCTTAGGTATAACGGCATCCTACTATCTGAACCTTCCGCCGGGAGGGTCCATTGTCGTACTGAGCGTCTTGCTTTTACTTTTATCGGCCGTCATAAGTCATATCAAACATCGGCCCAAGGCCAAGGCTTAGTGGCGATCGTTTATTTCCAATAGTCCGATGCCCTTGTTCTTTTCCAAAGCCCAATCTAAAGCCCAATCGGATTCGGCCAAAAGGACCGGATCACCGTAATGGTCATGTACCAGCAGGGACGTAGAGGTTAAGTTGAGACTATCTAAGTCCGGTGCCTTAGCGGGATCGGTTACTTCAATCCAACGAGCAAAACGGTAGGGGAGATTGGTTTTTAAGATTTCCACCTTATATTCATCTTTTAAACGTTGTTCCAAAACGTCAAATTGCAAAACACCTACAACGCCGACTACAAAGGTCTCTGTACCGATATCAAATTCTTTATACATTTGAATGGTACCTTCTTGCGCCAACTGTTCCATACCCTTGAGGAATTGCTTACGCTTAAGTGAATCTTTGGCCTGAATACGGGCAAAATGTTCGGGAGCAAAAGTAGGAATGGAATCAAAGCTGACCGGTGCTTCGGCTTCACATAAGGAATCCCCTAGGCGGAAAATACCCGGATCGAAAAGACCGATAATGTCACCGGCAAAAGCCCGGTCTACGGATTTATGCTCTTGAGCCATAAATTGTTGGGGCTGTTGAAGTTTTACAGGCTTACCGGTTCTGCTGTTAATAACGGTCATATCTTTTTCGAAGGCACCCGAGACAATTCGCAAGAAAGCCAAACGGTCACGGTGGCCGGGGTTCATATTGGCCTGGATTTTAAAGACAAAACCTCTGAAGACATCATCGTATGGATTGACCATACCGTGGTCGCTGTTTCGGCCGGAGGGTGGCGGTGCCATCTTGAGGAAGGCTTGTAAGAAGGTTTCTACACCGAAGTTCGTAATAGCCGACCCGAAGAACATGGGCGTCAATTCACCTCTAAGCACTAAATCCATGTCAAAGTCATCTCCGGCTATGTCCAGAAGTTCAATATCATCTTGGAGGTCTTCTCGGTAAGACGTTCCGATTAAGGAATCCAATTCAGGATCATCGATAGACTTAACACTGACCTGGACCTTGGAAGCACCGTGGTCCTGTTCGGTTGGATCGAAACGCTCGACCGTCTGATTTCTACGGTTGTAGACGCCTTTAAAGTCACCGAAGATACCAATGGGCCAGTTAAACGGTATGGCTCGGATGCCCAAGACTTTCTCAATTTCGTCCATGAGGTCAAAGGGATTACGAGAAGCTCGGTCCATCTTGTTAACAAAAGTGAAGATGGGAATTTTACGTAAGCGACAGACTTGGAAAAGCTTGATGGTCTGAGGCTCCACACCTTTGGCCCCGTCAATCAGCATGACGGCGGCGTCTGCGGCAACCAGAGTTCTGTACGTATCTTCGGAGAAGTCCTGGTGTCCGGGCGTATCCAAAATGTTGATGGTATAGCCTTCGTAATTAAATTGCATGGCAGAGGAGGTGACCGAAATGCCCCTTTGCTTTTCGATTTCCATCCAGTCCGACGTCGCATGGCGAGAAGCCTTCCTGGCCCTTACAGATCCGGCTTCACGAATAGCGCCACCGTAGAGCAGGAACTTCTCGGTAATGGTTGTCTTACCGGCGTCCGGGTGGGATATGATGGCAAAAGTACGCCTCTTATCGATTTCTTGTTTCAAATGCTTTGACATATCTATAGTATCTCCTCGTTATTAGGATGTTCACTTCAGCCGACTTGTAGGTCACAAGGTGCAAATGTATTATAATAAAGTGAGAATTTTTTGAAAGAATCCCTGAGGGATTATAGACAATAGAAAAATGAGGAGCAAGTATGTCAGGACATTCAAAATGGAATAATATTAAGAGGCGTAAAGGTGCTGCAGATGAGAAGCGCGGCAGAATTTTCTCTAAAATAGGACGTGAAATACAAGTAGCGGTTAAAGAGGGCGGACCTAACCCTGAGATGAACAGCCGTCTTCGTGATGCTATCCAGAATGCCAAAGACAATAACATGCCTAACGACAACATCACCCGTTCGATTAAAAAGGCGGCCGGATCCGGCAATACCGAACACTGGGAAGAGGTCACTTATGAAGGTTACGGTCCCTCCGGTGTAGCGGTTATTGTAAAAGCCTTGACCGACAATCGTAATCGGACAGCAGGTGAGATTAGACATGCTTTTGACAAACATGGCGGGAATTTAGGAACAACCGGCTCTGTCACCTTTATGTTTGAAGATAAGGGCGAAATCTATATTGATAGTGAAGACGTAGACGAAGAAACACTGATGATGGAAGCTTTGGAAGCCGGTGCCGATGATGTTGAGAACATAGGCCAGGCCTACCTTATAACAACGACTCCCGATGCTTATCGTGAAGTGCGTAACCAGTTAGAACAAAACTATGAAATCATCGAAGGCAGTGTCGGACCTGTAGCTAATAACTTTGTCCGCTTAAGTCCCGAAGATGAAAAAATCATGCAGAATTTAATCGATCAGCTGGATGACAGCGACGATGTCCAACATGTTTACCACAACTGGGAGTCCGACGAGGCAGAAGAGGAATAGACTTGGCCAATCCATTTTCTTTTTTTTATAGAGAAAATCGAAACAAGCAAGCTGTGAATAAGACTCTCCATGAGGGTCAAGAGCGGCGTGAACGGATTCGTCAGGCCAAAGGTTCCGAAATCGAGTCAAAGAAGAAGGAAAAAACGTCTAAGACCAAGCCCAGGTCGATTGTAAAAGCTTTTAATAAAGAGAAGTCTACAGAAGAAGCGAAAGCGCCTTCAACGCCGCCTGTAAGGGAAGCAGAAATCAATCGTAAACCCGGTTCCGCTACAAAAAACTACAGGCGAGAAGAGTTCTTTGATTCCATTTCCGTGATCAACCCCATCGATCGTCTGGCTTTGGCCGTCGACAAGAGGCAAAGCACCGAAGAAGAAATTCAAAAGGCTTTACAGAAAAAAGAGCTTAGCAAAATTAAGGTTATATCCTTTGTCGGAGGTCCGGGAACCGGTAAGTCGACCAAGGCTATTCAGGTTTCATCACTGAGAAATATCGATTTCTTTATTGATGACGGCCTTCTTATCGAGGGCGGCAAGATTGTAGCGGGTTCCTCGGCCAAAAGAGCCGATACCAAGATTGAATCGGTTAGGCAGGCTATTTTCCTGGATGACTCCAGAGCTCGTAATATGAGGCGAACACTCCTGGAAAAGAAGCCGGAGAAGCTCATGATTCTGGGTACCTCGGACAGCATGATCGATAAGATTTGCGAGAGGCTTTGGCTTAGTAAGCCCCTGGAAATTATACGTATCGAAGACGTATCCAGTCCGGAGGAACGGCATCAGGCGACAACCACCCGTAAGACTATGGGGTCACACACCATTCCGGTTCCCAGTATGGAAATCAAGCACGAATTTTCGGGTTATTTCCAAGAACCGTTAAGCCGTTTGAGAAGAAGAAGAGAACGCTATAATTACAACTTGGACGATACGGCAAGGACAGTAGTAAGGCCTACTTTTTCCGCCTTAGGCAATTACGCCATCACGGATGAAGCTTTGGCTTCTCTGGTCCGTATCCTCTTAAAAGACGTCGACGGCCTATGTGATGTTTTGTCGATTGAGGTCGATAAGAGAGTCTATGGTGCGGTCTTTTTAATTGAGCTCTCCTTGTATTACGGTTATGAAGCTCAGGCCATCATGGCTCAAGTGCAAGACATCATAGCCGACAAGGTAGAACATTATACTTCTATTAATATTTTGGCCGTCCATGTCAGGTGCCGCAAGGTTGTTGAAAAGGAGCGATTATTACAATATGGCTAAACAAGAACAGATTTACCAGATACCGGTCAATGATGCTTTCAGCCAAAAAGAGCATTGTCCTTTGTGTGTACTGCGTAAAGAATTAGAAGATAATTTTATAGATTTTTACTTGGGCCCTTCCTTGATGGAAGCTGACCATCGTTTGGTTACAAACAAAAAAGGCTTTTGCCACAAGCACCTGCTTAAACTTTACGATTCTCAGAAAAATCGTCTGGGCTTGGGCTTGATGTTACATACGCATTTATTGGATTTAGGACCGGATGTTGAGAAGATTTTAGAAGCATCCACGCCCAAAGATGAAAAGCGCAAGCTTTTTTCTAAAGAGAGCGATTGGAAGACGAATTTACAAAAGGCCGCACAGCACATAGCCGACCGTGCCCAATCCTGCACGATATGCGATCGTATAGAGGAGACTATGAATCGTTATCGTGAGGTGATTTTTTATCAGTATGTTTACGATGAAGATTTCCGTAGGACCCTTCAGACCGGCCAAGGCTTTTGCTTAGACCACCTAGCCTATTTGGTGGAAGGAGCCTCTCTTTATCTTAAACGTGACCAGGCTAAGCTTTTCATGGAAGACCTATATCGCATCCATAAGCCGATTCTGGATACTTTGGCCGGTGACGTTGAATGGTTTACCTTGAAGTTCGATTATCGAAACCAAGATGCACCCTGGAAGAATGCCAAGGATGCCTTGCCTCGTGCTATCCATAGAATCAGCGGAGACGACTTACATGAATAGCACTTGTAAAACGAAACAAGAAAACTTAGCGATGGCTTGGGACCTGGATTTGACCTGTGAACTTAAGGCAATAGATTTAGAAGTGAACGGACCTCATACATTGATTTATCTTAGCCGGTCTTATTTGGGCAATGCACTCAGTCCGGAAACACAAGAAGCACTCGCAGATATTATTATGCAGTTTTTAATTACCGGTGAAGATAAAGTTTCTTTCCTCTTAATGGGAGAAGCCTGTGAAGCCTTGGATCCGAATCACCCTTGTAAAGCACAGTGGGAGAAAGCGAAAACTCTTAATATACCCGTTTATTATTGTCTGCTTAATGCGCCAATAGAAGAAGATTATATGGATGAAGGTCCTATCCTTATTAGCTCTCGAGAGGCCTCGGACCGTTTACTCAAGTCACACGTGATTAGTGTTTGTTAGAATTTTATCCTATGCTACAATAATAACAAAAGGCACATGATAGCGAACTTACAAGATTGGGTCAAGTTACAGAAAACGACCCTCTTCATGTGCATCCATATGATAAGACGTTAGGAGGAATAGAATGCAGAATAGCAAATCCACACCCGAAATTAATTTACTCATGGATGAACCCTCGATAGAGCAGGCGCTGAACCGAATGGAACTGGAGATGATGACTTTGCGCCATATCGGAGTTAAAAAGGTCAAGATTGTCCATGGGATAGGTAAGGTTGAAGATGGAAACTCAATCCGCTCGGCCGTTCGTGCCGAACTCTTGGAGGAAGCCAGAGCAGACAAGATTCAAGGCTTCTGCCCCGGTGAACTTTTCGGTCCCTTCGAGAATCAGGGAAGAGAAATGGTGCATATGGAGCCTTCCTTCCGCGATGACCAGGATTGGGCCAAAAGCAACGATAAGATTACTGTGGTGCTGCTATGAGTCCGGATTTTTCCAGTCCTTGGCAAGAATTTTGCAGGTCTTGCATGGAGTGCAAGGCCTGCTCTTTGTATAAAGAGAGAAAACAAGCCGTTATCTGGCGCGGTTCCGTCAAAGCTCCTTTGTTGATTTTAGGTGAGGGGCCCGGCGCGCAGGAAGACCTGCAAGGCAAGCCTTTTGTCGGCCGGTCCGGCATGATGTTAGATGACTTATTAGAGGCTTTGCAAATACCGGAAGAAAAATTCCATATTGCCAATGTCGTTAAGTGTAGACCTCCCGGTAACAGAGCTCCCAGCGTTGAGGAAGCCAGAGCCTGTCGGCCCTTATTAAATAAGCAGTTCCAGTTCGTACAGCCTCAAGTTATTATGCTGATGGGTGCATCAGCCTATAAATTTTTTACCGGTGACTTGGATGGGAAGATCAGCCAGGTAAGAGGTCAATGGATTCATAAGGGATCTTACTGGATTTTACCGACCTTTCATCCCGCTTATATACTAAGAAACAATACACAGAAAGATAAGCTCTGGGATGATTTCAAGATGCTCCGATCCAAAATGGAAGAACTGGATTTCATTGAGCCTATTACAACAGTCGGTATCTAGATTCTATTTATTGGTAGATTCCAAAAGTAAATGCAAGGCAACTCTCTAGAATTAGATAGTTGCACTT